>PARQ01000027.1 GCA_002711555.1 Rhodospirillaceae bacterium
CCCTGACAATGTCAATGTATCCGAACTTTTAGGGGAGACAGCTGGTGAAGAAGATGCCGAGTCTAACGGTGGAAAAATGTAGCTACTTTTTTGTGCTAAAGTTTGTCTCTGTAGCTTGGGACTGAATAGCTTTCTGAAGCTTTTCAAAAGCGCGCGCCTCTATTTGTCGAACTCGTTCTCGGCTAATCCCAAATTCATGGCTCAATTCTTCCAAGGTCATAGAATCATCTTCCAAACGGCGCATTTTAATTATACGTTTTTCTCGCTCGTTTAGGATGGCCATGGCATTCGACAGCATCTCGCGCCGTTTTTGCAGTTCTTGCGCTTCAGCAACCTGAATTTCTTGACTTTCAGTTTCATCCTCTAGCCAGTCTTGCCATTCTCCATCGCCCGATGCTTTTAGTGGTGCATTAAGAGAATGGTCTTGTGCAGCTAGACGCCTGTTCATCGACACCACGTCATGCTCAGGAACATTTAACTCCGTTGAAATATGTTCAACGTGCTCTGGTGATAAATCTCCATCCTCAAAGGCCTCTAATTTACTTTTCATTTTACGGAGATTGAAGAATAACTTTTTCTGCGCTGCAGTAGTTCCCATTTTAACAAGAGACCATGAGTGTAAAACATATTCTTGGATAGACGCCTTAATCCACCACATTGCATATGTAGCGAGACGAAACCCTCTATCTGGCTCAAACCTTTTCACTGCTTGCATCAGACCTACGTTACCCTCAGAGATCAGATCGCTCACAGGCAAACCAGACCCCCGGTAGCCCATCGCAATCTTAGCAACAAGCCTTAGATGACTGGTGACTAACTTGTGAGCAGCTTCGGTATCCTCATGTTCACGCCATCTTTTTGCGAGCATGTATTCTTCTTGCTTCTCCAGCATAGGAAACTGCCGAATTTGTTGCAGGTACCGCTGCAGATTACCTTCGGGGCTGATACTCAAGCTTGGTAGTGTTGTTCCTGCCACCTTTGCTCACTCCTAAGACATACGCAAATGACGTGTTATAACCTTCAATATATGTGATTTTTGTTATTTTTTTCAATAATACCACTGAATTATATTTTTTAGTATTTTTAGCTGAAGGTTTTGGCCCGTTCAAATATCGACTCTAAATTTCTAAGATCTTCGGGAAATTCAGAGCTAAATCTCATTTTTAATCCGCTTCTTGGATGTACAAAACCAAGCGTGACTGCGTGGAGAGCTTGCCGTCTGCAGGTTGTTATTGATTCTATATCGCTATCTGGAATACCGCTGAGACGCGCTTCTGTCGTGCGGCTATAAACAGGATCACCTACCAGGGGGTGTCCTATATGTGCCAAGTGGACGCGTATTTGATGGGTACGTCCTGTTGCCAGCCGACACTCTGCCTTAAATACTCGTAAACCATACCGTTTAAGGGTGCGAAATCGCGTGAGTGCAAATTTACCCACGTTCTCAGACACCACGGCCATCTTCTTGCGTTCATTAGGGTGACGACCGATTTTTCCTTCAATCTGACCTGACGGTCGGTTCGGTGAGCCCCAAGCTAATGCATGGTACGCACGCTCAACGCTGCGTTTTTCGAACTGTGAACTAAGGCATCTGTGGCTTCGATCATTTTTCGCAGCCACTATTAAACCACTAGTGTCTTTGTCTAACCTGTGCACGATACCTGGTCGTTTAATGCCGCCGATACCCGAAAGTGATTTTCCGCAGTGGTTGAGCAAACCATTTACTAATGTGCCATTTGGAGTGCCCGCCCCAGGATGAACTACAAGGCCAGCAGGCTTATTAATTACGATCAGATCATCGTCTTCGTAATATATGTCGAGATTTATATTTTCGGGTTCGAGGTCTATAGGCTCCGAGTGAGGAACTATTAAAGTAAAAGCTTGTTCCTGTTTGACGCGATAGGCGGGGTCAGTTATCGTTTTTCCTGCATGGAGTACATTTCCCGCTAAGATTAATTTTTTTAGCTGTGACCGAGATAGTTCTGGGCAACCCTTTACAAGACTCACATCAAGTCTTTTGCCTTCATCGTGAGCGGTAACGGTCAATTTTTTTTCTTCGTCACTCATTTTTGTAAAACGAACGGTAGCCTCCAATTATGAAACTACAAGCTCTTAAAATTTTAGTTGTCACTATGGGTCTTTTAATAATAGTCGGTTTGGGTTTTTTAGCCTACGGAATTACCGCAAATTTTGCTGAAGGGGACAAAGGAGTTCTCATGGTTCGAAGTCCTGAGCCTTTAACCCTTCCTTTCGGAGCGGAAATTCGTGAGACCAGTATTGATGGTAATCGCATCTTGATGAGATTGTCTATGCCAGATAATCAAACGCGCATAATAATTTTTGATATGGAAGAGGGTCGAGAGGTTCAGCAAATTGAAATAAATAACAGCCGCTGATAGTACAATTCATGAGAAATCAATTTTCATTTTCTTTAAAATCGCTGATGCATCTTCATTGCTTATCTTTTGCAGCTGATCATTTTCTGAGTCGTATAACTGATCAATGAGATCTTGAAGTTCTTTTTTATCCAAAGATTCTTGGGGCGATGTTTGAGCGACCTTATCATTGCTTTTTATTTCTTCTTTCAAATTCATGACGTCATTTTCTAGTTCCTCAACTCGAGCCTCAGCAATGACTGCGCGCTCTTGCCAATCAATTGACCCGGCTTTGGTGCGTGTAGCACTACTATCTCTTTTGGTCTTCGATGCCCTTTTTGCGCCAGCCGAAATATTGAGCCGGTTTGCTAAGGCTTTCACATAAGCCTCATCATCTTTGTGTAAATTATTGTTTTCGATGTCTTTTTCGAAATCCTCTAAATCCTCACGTGTATCATCATTCAAGTTTTTGCTGGCGAGTAAAGATTGGATCAATTTCTTGGTATCATTTTGGCTCATCATAACTCTCATCGAACAACTGCATATATTAAAATGACAATATAGTGAAATCTCTGCTGAGGGTAGGGGCAAAACGGCAAAGATATAACGTTTATTTATATGGCTTTTTCTGAGCTGTCCATGTAAATATTAAATAAATTAAAATAAAAAATTAATTTTACATAAATATTACAAAATGAAATTTTTCAATTTTATTTTTTATTTGAAAAAATTATCAAAAATCATAAAAAAATACTTTTCTACAAGTATTGATGCTGAAAAAATTACTGTTAATACTGACTATAACTATACCTATGGATACATTATATGCAAACAACGTGTGTGAGAGATATGGATAATAAGTGTAATCATAAAGTAGTAGGGATTGGTTTTTATTGGGATGACCTAAAGAGCGGGGATACTTTTAAAACGTTGAATCGCACTATTACAGAAACTGATATTGTAAATTTTATAAGTGTTACTGGAATGTTAGAGACGGTATTCACCGACCTTTCATTTTCAGAGGAGCATGGCGCTATCAAGGGTCGGGTCGTTCCAGCAGCACTGAGCTACACCTTAATTGAAGGGATACTTTGTCAGTCAACCATGCAAACAACAGGCCTTGCGTTATTGGAGGTGACTAAAAAAATCAAAGCCCCCGTCTTTGCCGGCGATACCATACATTGTGTAGTGTCAGTAGAGAGCTCTCGCGAAACTTCTAGGGGTGGGCGTGGGATCGTTATTACCAACAACGACATTATCAATCAAAAAGACGAAACAGTAATTTCTTATCGTGCAGTCCGAATGATGGCAGGAAGGCCCGAATAGTAGCCTACGGATGTTAGGGCCGAGGTGGCTATTTTTATCACAGTACTTTAGCTCACCGAGATTATTGCAGGTAAATAACTAGATGCCATATACTTTTGTGGCATTGTCGTGAAAGAGTGCTGCTTTCTCTGAGGGTGAAAACTTTTCCGTCATCCGCTTAAAACTGTTCCACAGGACGCCGTAACTGCAACTAAATTTATCAACGGGGAAATTGGATTCAAACATACAACGTTTGGTCCCAAATGAGTCGATAGTATGATAGTGCCAGGGCTTCGTTGCCTTCATAAGTTCTATGCTTGAGGGTGGCATTGCTCGCTTGTGCCATCCAAAACCATTAACGTCCATTTGCAACCCCCCAAGTTTAGCATACACATTTTCGCAAGTTGACAGTTCCTCCATATCAAACTGCCACTTTGTGAAGACCTCTTGACGCTTTTTTGCAAAAGGACCAACTCCTATCGGTCCGCCAAAGTGATTGAGTATAATAACGGTGTCGGGAAATGCTCGAGCAAGGGAGGTAACTTGGTCGATATGAGTGTGGTAACACCATGCCTCAAACACAAGGTTACGAGTTCGAAGCTCGCCAAAGCCTTCCCTGAAGCCTGTATCTTGAAACTGATCATTTATTGGATTGTTACTGCCATTACGTATTTTTGGGTCTTCATTCCATGTGCCAGCGAATCTTATGCCTTTAAACCTATTTCCAGCTGCGGCCAATTCGGCATCAAGTACACTGCCAACAGAAGCACCCAAGCGCAGATCGGCATAGCCGATTATACCGGCACAGATTTTCGTGTTTCCGTAGAGGCCACTTGCCGCCATCGCTGCTTGCCCATTAGCAAACTCCACTTCGCCAACTGGCTTCAATTCGTTGGGGCCATCATTTCGGTACATAGCTCTACATTCAATGTAAACCGTAGACACAACGTTGTGACCACTGGTTGCAATCTCAGATGCAAACTTTGATTGGAAATAGTTGACCTCTGTGTTTGGCCGGCGAATAAATAAGTGGTGGTGCGGGTCGCAGATCCGTCTCCCTGGGTCAATCGGCTCCTCAGTGACCTGGTTGAGCCATTCCTGATTATTAAATGTCATGGTACTATAACCTCATATTTTATCTGATTTTCAGTTTTTAAGATCAGTATCGTTGTTGTCGACCCTAATTCAGTCATGTTTGAGGAGAAATTTTGACATAATCGAATATACTGTAACTTGAAATGAAGACTACTTTAAAACTCTTTATTGAAACGGCTGGGGCTATTGATCTGGAGATCGAAGGAATCTGTGGGCCAAATAATCTTAAAAAACTTTTTTGAGGAATTTCGAAATGAGTGACTATAAAACTATTCTGACTGAGGTGGAGAACGGTGTTGGCATTGTTACCTTAAATCGGCCTGAAAAACTTAATGCTATGAATCGAGATTTGAATACGGAGCTGCAAGAGGCAGTATTCAATTTCGATAGCGATCCTGCGATTGGCTGTATCGTTATAACCGGTTCCGGTGACCGTGCATTCACTGCCGGGGGAGATATTCACGAGCAAGTAGCCGATGAGGGCTGTGATCCAAATGAGATTGCCGAAAAGAAACGTCAAACTCGTTACGGAGGTTATCGAATGGCTGCTGCCGATACGCCCACAATTGGCATGATTAATGGTATTGCATATGGTGGTGGCGCAGTTTTGGCCTCATCCCTTGATATGCGTATTGGCAGTGAAAAGACAAAATTTCGCTTTCTAGCAGCAGCTTACAAACGTATAAATGCTACATGGACTTTGCCGAACCAAGTAGGTTGGCCCAAGGCAAAAGAATTTCTATTTACTGCAAAAATAGTTGAGGCTCAGGAAGCACTTGACTGCGGATTATTGAATCATCTTGTCCCGTCCGCTGACCTTCGTAATAAAACCATGGAAATTGCTACCATGATTGCTGGCAATAGCCACGAAGCTGTGACGGGTTGTAAGCGCCTTCTTTTACAGGATATGAATGCAGACCTTGAGCAGCAATGGGAAAATGAACAGAAATATGCTCGTGATATAATGCCAAATGCTTCTGCAACTGAAGCATTCCCAGAGTTTTTGGCGCGGAAAGGGGAGCGTGCGGCTGAATGATAAAGATGTAACCAAAGAGCAGTAGAACCTTAGTTAATTGTAAAATTAGCGCCGAGGTTGGTACTGTAGCGTCTACATTAATTCGCCTGTTGACCCGCCTTCACCTGCTTGTCAACGTAACCGTTTGGATCTCTTTTAGCCATTTTTATTGGGTCTGAACCTGGGCGGTCAGACGGTCGTCCGAACTGCATGATCAACACACTGGCACCATTATTACCAGACCTGAGCACTGGGGCGTTCTCCTCAGGCTCCAAGTGTATAAGTGAATTTGGTTCCATAGCCTTACCATCTAACTTCAATTCACCAAAGCAAGTAAGTATAAATTGCCCTCCAGCATCAGACGGCGGACCTTGTAAATCTGTGTTTGGGCCTAATCGAAATCCGATGGCATTTACACCGTCCTTTTGAGGTTCCATCAGGTCGTCGCGTTCAATTGTCCCATGATTAGTGAGTTTCTTTTTATAATCAAAAAGTCCGGCGATATTTCGTCCTGCTCGACCTTTCATGTTTTCACGATTCCCTGGCATTACCCAATGACCACCGCTTGCAATTGGACGTAGTGTGAAAAAAGAAATTCCATTATCATTGCCAATTATTGGACCATAGGGCGTGTATGCGTCCGCATACTGAAAAGTAATGGGCGCAACTTTTTGCTTCCCCATGCTGCCATCACCTGCGACGACAACTTGAAATTGATCAACATCGTGAAAATGTGGATCAATCACCGGATTTGGGTACATTCTTTCAACAAGAAAGCCCTGAGGACCCATGGCTATAGTACCAGACTTTCCAACGTAATTTCGTCTATAACCCATGCCGCCAGGGCGTGGAACTTCAGTGCGTTCTGTGTCTGAAATAGGAACTGTTTGCATTTGACATCCCCCCATTTTAAGGAGCCTTTTTTGAAGGCTCATACAGTTGCTAATAGGCACTTTACAAAAAAAAAGTTCATCTGTCTCTACAGTAACGATAGGGAAAGAGAGGGGAGCATAACAATGATAATTCATCTAACGAATTAACAATGAATAATTTTAGGAAGATATGTTTGAAAGGAACGAAAACGATTCTGTTTTGAAGTTTGACTCTTTTTACAATACCTTCACAGCGGTATGACAGATGTTTCCCCAAAAAAAGTGATGTTAGTAATCTGTATAGCCCAGCTATTTTCACAGATGGGTGCTTACACGTTGCCAGCATTGCTACCATCTTTCATAAGCGAATGGTCGCTCAGCAACAGTGAAGCAGGTTGGCTAACCGGAATTTTCTATGGTGCTTATATGATCTCAGTGCCAATCCTTGTGCCTTTGACAGATCGGATCGATCCCAAGAAAATTTATGTAAGCTCTGTTTTTATGACTTTGTTGGCACACCTTGGTTTTGTGTTTGTGGCCCAAGATTTTATTGACGGCCTAATTTTTCGTATATTGGCTGGTTTGGGTTGGGCTGGCACATACATGCCAGGTCTTAAAATTTTAGCCGACCACTTGACTGGTAAATTACAGACCCGTTCTGTATCTTTTCACGCGGCTAGCGTTGGAATTGCTGGTTCTTTGTCCTTTATAATAGCAGCCACTTTAGAGAGGTTTGGTTCATGGCAGACGGCCTTTATTGCGGCAGCTTCGTTTACATTTATCGCTCTTATATTGGCTGTTCTATATATTCCTAGACAACCATGCTCATCAAAAGATTTGTCTATTACTTATTTCAATTTTACCCCGATATTAAAGAATTGCTCATCGGTAGGGTATTCATTGTGTTATTTTGCGCATACTTGGGAAATGTTTGTTCAGCGAAGTTGGATAGTGGTTTTTCTAGCTTATGTTGCTGCTGAGTCAGGATCTTCCACACTTTTTGTCTCACCCGTCTACGTTCCATTCTTAGTTGGTTTGTTGGGTACGTGGGCCAGTATTTCCGGAAATGAAGTAGCCATGAAAGTAGGGCGTCAGAGGTGGGTGTTAGGCATCTCATTTGCATCCATGGCTACGCTTGTTTTGGTTGCACTTTCTGTGAATACTTTTCTTTATACATTCGTGGCGGGCCTGTGCCTTATTCATGGTATCCTCATATATGCAGACTCGTCGGCGCTAACAGCTGGGGCGTCTGGCAATGCAGATCCTGCTAGGCGTGGAGCACAATTAGCATTGCATTCTATGCTAGGTTACGGCGGAGGTTTCGTGGGATCGGTAACCTTTGGTGTAGTGCTGGATTTTGCGGGCGGGCAAACAGTCATTGGTTGGATGGCTGCATTTGCTAGTGTGCTCTTAGTTCTGTGCGTTGGGCCGATTGCGATTTGGTGGTTGAAACCTCATGATTTAGTTGGTGATGCACCCTGGCGGCATAAACGAAAGAGTTGAGCCGACAAATCAGCTGTTTATCAGGAGAGCAATGCAAGGAGGGGAAGTATGAGGGCAATGGTATTGACGGCCGTTGGTGCCCCTTTCCAATTAATGGAAGTGCCTGACCCAATACCGGACAACGGTGAAGCTGTTGCGCGAGTTATTTCTTGTGGTTCAGGTTTGACAATCCAGCATATCAGGGCTGGCCGATCAAAAGTAGCTTACCCAAGGGTCATTGGGCATGAAATTACAGCAGAGATTGTCGAGCTCGGTAAGAACGTCAACGGGCTTAGTGTTGGTGATCCGGTCACAGCATATTACTATCTGAATTGTGGCGAGTGCTATTGGTGTCGAGCTGGGCGCGAAACTTTATGCTTACAGAATAAAGGCAATGTGGGGCGCGCTTGTGACGGGGGGTATGCTGAATTTATCAAGCTTCCCAAATACAATTTTATAAAGATGCCAGATGGGTTGGATTATAAAAGGTGGCCAGCCGAAGCTGGTGTAATCACAGACGCGATTGCAACGCCAGTCAAGGTAATAAAAAAGGGTAGAATAAAACCGGAGGAATGGGTTGCAGTGATTGGTGCTGGAGGTGGGCTTGGACTGCAAATGGTGCAAGTAGCCAAATGGGCACAAGCTAATGTAGTTGCAGTTGATATACGGGCAGAAAAATTTGATGCTTGCACTAACACGGGTGCTGATCTGACTATTGATGCATCAAAAGAAAATGTGGGGGAAGTGCTGCGCCAAGTAAATGATGGATTGGGCGTTGATGTTGTGATTGATTTTATTGCGTCCGCGGCGACTTTAGAAGAGGGTTTTGCTGGTTTAAATCGTGGTGGCAGACTTGTAGTTCTAGGGGGAGTGCCACAAAAATTTTCTTTGGACACCAATGCATTGAAATATGAGCGTGAGGTGATTGGTAGTAAGTATTGTACACGTGATGAGGTGGAGGAGGCCTTAAAGCTCGTTGCCTCCGGTGAGATTTGGCCGATAGTTAGTGAAGTCGTTCCACTTGAGGAAGCGGAGATATTGCATGCACGTATTGAAGCAGGCCTCGTCACTGGCAGAGCAGCTGTGCTAGTGGACAGCTATGCAGATGTGGCTAAATAATCAAATGGCAACGCGGATCTATATTGTCACCCGTGATAGGACACATGGCAATGCATCGTTGCCTGACCCAGTCAATTTTTCGGTCATAATAACGGAGCTAGGGTCAATAAGATTATTGCTATAATCACCCACATCATGAATGTGAGGACTGCAATTGATCTCGTTCCATAGCGCTTGGTAAGCCAAAGCAAGGTGCCAACGGTACCTATCGTTGTTGCTAACGAAATATTTTTAGCGCTAATGTTATACTCGCGCATCGAATAAACTACTGCAGTGATAAGAGCGGCCAACGCTGTTATTGAAAAGAATTGCAGTAATTTCGTCGGTTTTCCGGGTTCAATATTTTTCATCACATTGCACCGGTTAGGTCGATTGTGCTGATATCATCAATATTTTCGATATTGCAGAGTTGGTCAAAAAGGCGTTCCGCCTCATTATTCCCTAAGCGGTAGCAAAGTTTTGAGAATTTTTGCCATAAGCCCTCGCGATCAAGTGGATCGGTTGGAAGGCCCTTAAAGCTCGGGGCGTCATGCCTTAACTCCCTTCCACCATTAAGAGATATGGTAATGCGGCTGCCATAATTGTAGTCGAACTTTTCACTCTCTGGCAGCTCTTTGATTTTGACATGGCGGCAAATCTCTCTGATTTCAGGGTTATCGATGTTCTCCAAGCTGAAGTTTCGGGGGTCCATCGGATCTTTGAATAATGCTAATGCGATGCAAAAATTATTCGAATACTGCCCGAGCATGACATCCGACGGCTCGGCAATATCATGGTGAGTGACGCATTTTTTATTACCTTCAATGAGAATTCCTGCAATATCACTGGCTTTTAATCCATGTTTAGCCTGAACATCAAGAATACCCTGTATAGGAGTATGGCTGGTGATGTGGCATGCGAATCGCTTGAAAACAATATGTGATGCATCCCATTGCTTGCCAAGATCAGCTGTAAGCTTTGATTGATCTGCGCCGCGGCAAAAAACATTGGTCCAACCAAATTTTCCTTCGAGTATTGTTGAAGGTCCAGTGAACCCGTCCCTCGCAAGAGTTGCGGCTAGGGCACCGCTTTCCGACGCGCGTCCAAGGTGAAGTCGCTTTACCATTCCACCTGTTCCCGATGCTGCAAACTCCAATAAGCCAGAACAAAGCGACCCAGCAATACCGAGTGCATTAGTCATTTTTTTTTGGTCAAGCCCCATTAGCCAACCGGCTGCCATTGCCGCGCCAAAGCAACCATTTATACCAGGATTGTGGAAACCAATGTCCTCACAGGAGTGGTTGGAGGATTGACCAATACGGCTTAGCACTTCGATGCCTGCGGTAAATGCAGTTATTAGATCTTTGCCGCTGACGCCTTTTTCTTGTCCAAAGCTAAACGCGCATGGCACTAGGCTTGCTCCGGGATGTATACCAACAGATGGCATGCGTAAATTGTCGAGTTCGAAAGAGTGAGACAAGGTACCGTTGGCAAGTGCTGCCATGGCAGGTGTTATTTTATGACCCTCTGGTCCAAAAATGCTTGCTTTGCCGGGTTTGCTTGCAGCGAGAGCGTGATTTATAACCATTTTGCTCCACGGCAATTCGGACCCATATGTACATGCGCCTATTGTATCGACGATGCAATCAATCGTGCGTTCTACAATCTCAGGCGGTAACGCCTCAAAAGTAAGTTCGGATGCAAATTTGGCAAGTGTTTCTGTCTGTGTGGTCATCATTTGTCTCATTTGTTGGGAGGGATAAATAGAACCGTGGTCATTTGAATTATACTTGTGGTGTTTATGAATGGATAGTGTTCGGTCTTGACCCTCGATCCTCAGCCGCCCATCATGCCATAAAATATTTTGAGGGAGGTATAAATGGACCAACATGTGCACGAGAGGACAGGCTCTATAAATATTACTCGATTATCTGAACCGGCGGGTGCCGAAGTTTTAGGGATCGATCTATCATTAGAATTGGGAACAAAAGAGCGTGATATACTTTTTGAAGCATTACTAAAGCACCACGTCTTAGTAATTCGCGATCAAGACCTGACGCCTGATCAGCAAATGGCTCTAACGGCCAAGTTTGGAAAACCAGAGAGCCATGTTTTTCATGATGCTAAGGGTAAATCTGGTCCCCAAGTACACGTAGTTAATAACTTGGATAAACAAGGAAACCCAAGTAGCCGACCAACTACGTTTGGGAGTTTTTTTTGGCATACCGATAAATCATACCATGAGGTTCCATCGCTTGCGACATTCTTGCATGCTCGGGAATTACCCCCAGGAGGTGGGGGAGATACTGAATTTGCTAATATGTACAATGCATATGAAAGTCTTGGTGATGAATTAAAAAAACAAATTGCTGGTTTGCGCGCAGTACATAGTTGGGAGGCCAATCGACGAAATACTGGAAATCGTCCGGCCACGGAGGAGGAAAAGAAGCTTCGTCCGCCGGTTAGTCATCCGTTGGTGCGCACTCACCCGGACACAAAAAGAAAGACGCTCTATATCGGGATACATGCTGATTGCATCGAAGGTTTGGAACGTAAGCAAGGAATCGAGCTTTTAAAAAAGCTATATCGGCATTCCACTGAGCGCGAGAATGTTTATGCTCATAGTTGGAAGCCGGGCGATCTTGTGATTTGGGATAACCGGTGTTTACTTCACCGTGTAGTTGGCAACTACGATATGGACTCACATCGTCGCATTTTACATCGTTCGGTAGTAATAGGAACTAAACCTTGTTGATAGATTGCTTCGATATTTATGGCTTTTTTAATATTTTCTCGCAAATGACAGCACCATGATCAGATAAAGGACCTAAAGTGAATCTGGCTGAACGGATGGACCGTGCAATTTTATTGGCAGATCAAAAAGACTTTGTTGGAGCTGATGCTGTATGTGAGGAAATTTGTTTTGCTGCGCCAGGTCAGCCAGATGGTTTTTATCTTCGCGGACTTATCGCCTTCCGGTCGGGCTCGTTAGAGCGAGCGCTGCAATATTTGACACAAGCTGAGATTCTTGGATCTACGGAAGTGGGGCTAAAAAGGGCATTGGCTTTAATTCTTCTATCGCAAGCTGATTATAATGGGGCAAAGCTTCGGTATAGGGACCTTGCTGCTCAAGGGGAGCTTGATGAACAGGATGCTCTTCCATTGGCGCAGCTTGGTGAGGCATTTCGTGATGAGGGGGCCATCGGTTTGGCAATGGAATTTTTTACCCAATCTCGGTCCCTTAATCCAAAAAATAATCCAGCTATCGTAGGGCTTTTTCTATGCGCCCAATTGACTTGTGATTGGCAGAATATCGATGCATTGGAGAAAGAAGTCGAAGCATTGACACAGCTTGCTTTGATTGATGGTAAGGTTCCGGTTGAAAGTCCTTTTGTTCATGTAACGCGTGTGATGGATAGTGAGATGAATTACGCTGTTGCAAGGGCATGGAGCAACTCGTTTAAGGTAGATAGGGTTAAACGCAGCCATGATCGATCGGCTACAGACCCTATTCGTCTTGCATACATTTCAAGTGATTTTCATGAACATGCGACGGCGTATTTAATGCATCATCTTTTCAAATTGCATGACAGGCAACGTTTTGAGGTGTTTGCTTATTCGTGTGATTCTCCGTCGGATAGCAGTCTTCGTAAAGAAATTGAAACTGACTGCGATTTCTTTTTTGAGATTACTGGATGGAGTGCAGACAAAGCGGCACAGCATATTTCAAACAATGGTATCGATATTTTAATTGATTTGAAGGGGCATACCCGGAAAAACAGGCTGGATATTGCTGCGCGAAGACCTGCTCCTTTACAAGTCGCATATCTGGGTTTTCCTGGTTCTAGTGGTGCTGATTTTTTTGACTACGTCGTTACTGACCCCATCGTGTTACCTAGGGCTGATTGGAAATTTTACTCTGAAAGCCCGATTTTGTTGCCACATTGCTATCAGATCAACAGCCACACAGGTCCGCCCTTGGCAATCACAAAACGAGAGGCAGGTCTGCCTGAGGGGGTCTTTGTATTCTGTTCTTTCACGAATACATATAAAATCGATCCATTGATGTTCTCAACTTGGATGCGTGTGCTGGGTGCTGTTGAAGACTCTGTACTTTGGTTATGTGCAAATAATTCTTGGGCAGAGAAAAATCTCAAAAGAGTTGCCCGTGAGCATGATATTGACCCTCATAGACTTATTTTCGCGCCTTTTGTTAATCAGGAAAATCATCTAAAGCGGCTAAGTGCAGCTGATCTTGCGCTAGACACACGCATATATAATGGTCATACGACAACCAGTGATGCACTATGGGCGGGAGTTCCTGTTCTTACATTGAAAGGAATGCATTTTGCTTCACGTGTCTCCGAGAGCATTTTGAATGCTATTGGGCTTGATGAATTGGTAGTTGATAGTCTTGACGCCTTCGAAGTTACAGCAATTGACCTGGCTTTAAAGACAGGCAAAATCGACACAATTAAGGCAAAAATTGCCGATTTGAGAAGTGGTGCACCCCTATTTGATACAGTTGGGTTTGTCCACGATTATGAACGCGGCCTCGCAGAAATCCATAATAAGAGGATTTTGGGGAAAATGCCTTCACCAGTAATACTGTAACTAGAAAATTCGGCCCATAAATTGCAACGTCTAGGATATGAAAATTGTTGTTTATCTTCGGTTGATGTTTTGTGGACTAGTTTTTTTTGTGGTTGCATCTTCGCCTAAAGAAGTTGTGGCTCAACGCACAAAAATAGTGACTTGGAATATTCAATGCTTTCTGAAGCACAAGCTCGGTGAATGTAAGTCTGGAAGGCCAATTCGCATGGAAGTGAGGGCAACAAATCCAGAGCTAGCACGGAAGATTGCAAATACCGCTGGCCAGCGAAAGAAGCAATGGAGCAGGTGTTTTCGTGTTGCACGGAAGAAACGCCAGTTGCCAACTTGCGACCCTAAGACGGGTCGTACAGTACGGTAGTATTTTTCAACGTTGACATAATTGGACCTTCTTGCATTCGTTAGTTTTCGTTTTCAAAGATATTCTTCAGTTTCAGTACTGCACTTTCCGGTGCATCCAAAACGGGCATTTTAGCCTGCTCCTCAATAAGAGGCTTGGTCGGGCCCATTGAAAATTGACCAAGCAATATTGCGTCACAATCATTTGTTTTAGCTGCCGCATTTACAACCAATGTATCATGTCCCTTTTGATCTCCATCTGAGATTAATGTCATTGCTGATTCAACAAATATAGCTTCTGTTCGGGGGATGGGTTTTTTGTTCTTTTTTGCGTAAATTTGCAGGTCTTGGTCCAACAACCCGTTTGTTCCAGGATCGGTAGCGATGAGTGCAAAACGGTTTCCAGCCATGAAGGCTGTTTCGACGAGGGCCTCGAACGATGTGAGGACAGGAATATCTACCTCCTTACGAGCAATTTCAATAGCTTTGCCAAACAGGGATCCGGTACACAAGATTGCATCGGCATCTGCAGCCACACAATAATTGACCAAGTTTTGTACTCGCTGCATCACTTTAGGCGGCATTGTTCTGTCTGGGTTAAGGTCAATGTAGAGCGATTGATCGTAAATGCTCGCTCTTTGAGCTTCCGGCCAATGTTTTTCGAACATAGCTTCGACAGCAATGATGGCGGGAAGCACCGAATGTATTAATCCAATTCTAACCGCCATCTTCTATTCTCCTCAATTTCTTGTCGGCTTTTCGGAATATATTCTTACTTAAGACCAACAAAAAGGTAAGTTTCTGAATATTTTGGTCAATGTTCTCATATTTATCCAAATGGATTAGCGCGCGTTAAGATGCTGCTTTACGTATAAATCCTCTATTTTTTATACCTGATTAAAGTACGAGGTGGATGCCAGGAACTTAAGGATCATTGATTTTTGATTATTCATGGTCGGAGCCTTGCGAAGAGATCAACAGATTATTGGGTCACATACAAATTATCTATTACTTGGGGTTTGGCTGCCACAAGTGGCTAATGAGGAAAATGCAGAATGCCGCAACTACAATTGTGGGACCTGATGGAGTATCAAGTGGCAAAGAACCGAAAAGGCCCGATACCACCGATAAAGAACCAATAATTGCTGCGATCACTGCCATTTGTTCGGGTGTACGCGCAAACCGTCGTGCTGTAGCCGCGGGAATAATGAGTAATGATGTTATCAGCAATATGCCGATAATCTTCATTCCGATTGCGATTGTAATTGCGAGCAGGAGCGTAAAGGTAAGGCGAGTAGCCAAAACTGGCGCACCTTCCGCGCGGGCCAACTCTTCGTGAAGGGAAAGCGAAATTAGTGGTCGCCAGATTGTAGCCAGTATGGCAAGGACAACAATCACGCCGGCATAAACCGTGATTAAATCAAGCTTACTCACTGACAGCACATCACCAAAGAGATAGGCTAATAAGTCCACTTGTATATTTTGAAGCAACGCGAGTACTACTAGGCCTAGAGATAATGCGGCGTGAGAGAGTATGCCAAGTAACGTGTCGGATGTTAAATGTATGTCTCTACGTTCTTGCAAAAACACAATAACTATAGAGAATAAAATACATGTCATTATGTTGCCTAGTGTTAAGTTAATACCAAGCAGAAAGCCGAGACCAATCCCAAGAAAAGCAGAATGAGCCAGAGAGTCTCCGAAATAAGCCATTTGTCGCCAGACTACAAAACATCCCAAAGGTCCGCCAATGAGTGCTATGCCAACGCCGGCTATTAGGCCGGTTATAAGAAACTCATCAATCATTTGATTGTCGCGATTGCTCGAGCTCAGCTTGTTCTAACAATTTGTGTTGATGGTCATGTTGATGGCTGTAGACTGCTAAACCTTTAGCCACGTTTGGGCCAAACAGTGCTTGGTATTCTGGATGTCTAGTTACCGCCTCCGGCTGGCCTTCGCAGCAGACATGTTTATTCAGGCATAGCACGTGGTCTGTTTTGGACATAACTAAATGAAGGTCATGCGATATTATCAATATACCGCATTTCCTTTTATTTCGAATTTTACCTATAAGGGCATAGAGATCTGCTTGACCTGAATAATCAACGTTTTGGGTAGGCTCATCGAGGACTAGCAGGTCAGGATTACGCAGGAGTGCCCTTGCTATATGAACACGCTGTAATTCTCCGCCGGATAAATTCGCTATAAGAGTATCGCCGACTTTAGGTGCTCCTACTTCAAATAAAGCAGAGTCTATTTTCTCATCACTAAGAGCAATTGCCATTTTCAAAAAACGGGCCACTGTCATCGGCATAGTCTTGTTAGTGGCTAGTTTCTGCGGGACATACCCGACACGCAGGTTTTCTTTGCGTTCAATTTTGCCAGTATCAGGTTTAATGAGGCCTAGTAAAATTCGGACTAACGTTGTTTTGCCTGCGCCATTCGGACCGATCAACGTAACGATTTCTTGAGATCTTATTGCGATCGATACATTCACCAACCCGGCCTGCTGACCCAATTTCAGACTTATATTTTCTGCACTTATCAAGGAGGCCGAACTTTGATTCATGCCCTATCCTGACATTGGGAGCAGCGTCCACTCACCTCGACTGTATTAAGATGAATAATAAAGCCAATTCGGTCTGCTTTTTCCGAGATTGCTTTCTGCACATTACCATCTGTTACCTCAGCAGCTTGCCCACAATCGTCGCAAACAAAAAAGTAAGAGTTGTGATCACTATTTAAACTGGTGGAGCCTATATACGCGTTAAGACTCGCGAGGCGATGAACAAGCCCTTGTTCAATCAAAAAATCAAGTGCTCGGTACACTGTCATTGGTGCTGGCCGTTTTCCATCTTGTTCGCATAACAAATCAAGGACTTCGTAGGCTCCGATGGGTTTGTGACTTCCCCAGACTAATTCCAGCACGCGCCGCCTTTGAGCAGTAAGTTTTACACCTTGTAATTTGCAAATCTCGTCAGCCTTCTCTAGCGCTGTATTGATGCAGTCCTTATGATTGTGCAGAGGGTTAGGGAAAATATCATGGCCTGTCATACAGTAGCCTCTTTCTAAAAAAATTCGAATACTCGACTTGACTATGGGTATGTTATATTATAACGGATGTTATATTGTAACATTAAAAAAATCGTTCAGGGTAGAAATATGTTCTTTGGTCGTTTAGCAGTTTTTATTATTTTTATAATAGCAGGTGCAGCCTTACCAGCAAGCGCTGCGCCTAAAGTGGTAGCATCTATTATGCCATTACATTCGTTAGCATCTTCATTGATGAAAGGTATTGGTGTACCAACCTTATTGATACCAAGCAATGTCTCTCCCCACCGATTTTCATTAAAACCCTCCCAACGTAAAGCCATTGCCGATGCAGACCTGGTTTTTTGGGTTGGTCACGGTATCGAGGGTAGATTATCAAAACTTATGTCTAGTCAACGGACGCGCGCTTTATCGCTCATCAAATCACCTGGGTTGCAGATTTTGAAGGCCCGGAGTGGCGGTGTATGGGGAAGCCACGATGGCCATGACCATCATGATCATCATGGGCATGGAGAACATGCAGACAACACTAAGGACATGCATATTTGGTTGGATCCGGCAAACGCCCGCTTAATGGTTCAGGCAATGGTTCGAGCACTAAGTGAGGCAGATAAAAAAAACCAATCACTTTATGAGGCAAACGGTAAAAAATTACTCGAAGATTTAAAAAAGCTCGAAGATGAGATTACACGCGCTTTGACACCGGTTAAAAATAAGCCGTTTATTGTTTTTCATGATGCATTTCAGTACTTTGAACGTCGGTTTGGTCTGAATGGTGCGGGGGCTCTAATGGTGCACTCGGGGCATTCACCAAGTGCGAAACGACTGTTTGAAGTTCGTAAAAAAATTCTCCAGGCAGGTGTTAGCTGTGTTTTTCGTGAGCCCCAATTCGACGGTAGGTTGGCTGAGTCTGTTGTGCGTGGCACGTCGGCAAAAATTGGGATTCTGGACCCGCTGGGAAGTGACATTGCGCCCGGCCCAACTGGTTACAGTCAATTAATACGGAGTAATGCCAAGAATCTTAGCGGTTGTTTGAAGAATTAAGGCTTTCAACGGTAAGAAAAAAATACAAAATTGAACAGGAAAATGTGATGTTATATCATTTTAATAGAAAAAAAGTTTTGGGATACGTAGCGGCCTGTTGCACAGCATTGATGTTGTTGACGATATATCCATCTAACGGTTTTGCACAAGCATCTATGGAAAAGCGGATGCAATTGCTCGAGGCAACCTTAAAAGACCTGCTTGATAGAGATGTTGCCAAAGACAAGGAAATCGCCCGTTTGAAACGTGCGCTTGGAAAAAAGCGAGGCATTAAAAAGAAATCAGGACATAGTGGGCATTCGGACCATAGTGGGCATTCGGACCATAGTGGGCATTCTGATCACCACGGCAGCCACTCAGACCCCCATGATAGCCATGACGAATCGCTTGCCTCTACAAATGTTCAAGGTCGAAAGGTGGCGCTGGATTATCTCGGGCTAAGCGTTAATATGGCTGGTGGCTATAGTTCTGAACCAAGTGCTGTTTCGCAGAACTTGACTGCGGGTGGGCACGACCCGAAAGCATCTGGCTTTCGATTGCAAGCCGCAGATTTTGCAATGATGGGAAGTGTTGAACGCGCGTTCGATGCTGAACTTCATATTGCATTTCATATCAATCAGTTGACCGGTGCGACCATTGTTGATTTGGAAGAAGCATTTATGCGAACGAACAGCTTGCCCTACGGTCTTGACATTGAAGCAGGCCACATGTTTACGGAATTCGGTGTACATAACCCAAAACATCTTCATGATTGGGAATGGATTGATCAACCCGTAGTGATATCACGGATGTTCGGCCCTGATGGTATGCGGCAAACCGGCATGAGGGTTGGCTGGGAGACGCCAAAAGTAGGCCTATGGAAAGCACACCTCCATGTTGGAGCTCAAAATCCAACCGGGGAAACAATGAAAAGTTTTCTAAATAATGATGAAACATTAAGTGATCGGACACGAAACAAAGGCAATGTTAACGGTCTCGATGACCTTGTTTACTTAACTCGGTGGGATAATCGATTTGATTTCGGTAAGACCAAAGTACGCGCTGGTTTTTCCGGTGTTTATGGCCCGAATGCAACTGGACAGTCCGCAAATACACAGATTTATGGAATGGACTTGACGGTAAAACACGCTCTAGCGAAAAAGTGGGATCTACGTTGGACGAATGAACTGATGTACCGACGCTTCCAAGCAGCGTTTGATGAGGCAGGGGGGTTCGAGGCTGATAATTTGATTGATCATGGTTTCTATACTCAGGTAGCATTGGAGTTCAATAATACGTATTGGGCCGGCTTCCGCTACGAACGTGCAACCGGCAGTGGCGATGAAGATACACGAGACAGTAATTCTGATTTAGATCAACGTCAGCGCTACTCTCCAATCGTTGGTTGGCGATTTGCGCCTAACGGTAACCTACGTCTGCAATACAATTACGATAAAGCAGACCATCTTAACGAGGTCGACACTAAAGATGATCCATCAGCTCACGCATTCTGGTTTGGGCTCGATTGGACGTTTGGAGCGGGATCTAAAGGGCACCATGACCATTAAATCTTAGATCCATGTGTGTTGACTGTTGTTCTATCGGCGTCGGGTTCAAGCGAAGCTTATATCTTGTGCGATCGCTACCTCGACGCCGGTATCTTTCTGATATATTGAATAACTATTGCCATTAATGGACGTAGTCCCAGTGTTGCTCCAGTCGCCAGCTATGTCGACGTGATGCCCTTTTTGTCCGCTAATCACCAATGAATTTTCTTTGCCAGTGAGGTCGTTTATCCCTCCGAAGAACCCATTTAAGTTATCGTCGCCAAGCGTAAGTGTTGCTGAGTTAAGTGCACTGAGATCGATATGCTCAATATCCTGAATTTGGTCACTGCGCAAATTAGTTAGATTGAATGCTTCAGCCTCTCCAGTAAAATAAAGCGTGTCAGTGCCGGTACCGCCGTCTATTCTAGCAAAACCGAGATCCTGAAGTTCAAACGTATCGTCGCCGGCTTCTCCGAACATAACATCCCGGCCGCCATTGCTGATAATCGTGTCTGGACCACCACCGCCCTTAACGACATCTTCGTTCTCGGAGCCGATCAAATTATCATTACCTGAAGTTCCGTGAAGAGTTACGGCCTTTCCACGAAGTAGCACAGAGTTATCACTCTGATCCATGTCTAGTATGACGTCATCGCTGAGATTAAAACCCAATACCTTTCTGAAGCCGCCGCTTATATTGTCGGCCTCGAAGATATTAAAACTGTCGCCAACGCCAACTTTGAAGCCGCCATATTCTAAAACCTGCAAAGTGCCATCCAAATGCAGATCGCCATTTACGACGACTTTGTCGTGTTCAGAACCAGGTTCAGTGCCGCCAATTTCAATATCAGAAATTGCACTTTCACCGTTTGTGAAGTTTCCAGCAAATGTAAGTATACCTGGTGATTGTCCAGCACTAATTACACCGTTATTTTCTAACGTAACATCTGTATCGGTGGTATTGAGAGTTCCTGTACCGCTGATAGTTTGGCCCGATGAGTTGGTAAAAGTCGCTCCCGCGGTGTCACTTTGTACCATCACAGTGACCTCATTTATCTCTATGCTACCGTTATTGGTGAACTCACCTCCATTTAGCTCGATGGTGCTGTCATTTGTATTAAAAATCATAGTTCCGTTATTAGCATTATCAGCGCCATGAAGGTTAAAAGTCGTATCATCGGAAACGGTGATGGTTTCGCTAGCAGAATTTACAAGGGCTCCATTGAAAACAGAGCTGTCATCATTGTCGGAATTGAAGTTAATTGTGGTGTTGTTTGTGAGAGTGCCCGCACTGTCATTAATTGTCAGTGTGCTGCCTGTAATATCTAATGTTCCGGTGTTGGTAAAAGTGTCTGATTGAATGTCCAACGTCGCTGAATTAACCAGCGAGATGGGCCCAGAGGAATTGAATTCAGCACCCACGATAGTCGCATCTGCATTCGCATTTAGTGATAATGTGTTGCTAAGCGTTACTGTGCCCTGATGGCCGAGGGTTCCCTGAGTAAGTGTTACAGGACCGGTAAGTGTTAGTGTATCTCCGCTATTTGGGCCTAATTGGCCACCGTTGATAGAAATAGTTCCGCTGAGTGTTGAATTACTATCAACGAGTAGTTGCCCACCAGTCAATGAGAGGCCCTCGCTCCCACTAATAGCTGAAACAGTTACAGAATTTGAATTACTTCCTGCGCCACCGTTAAATAATACATTAGTTGTGCTGGCGATATTAGGAATATCAATCGTTGACCCGCTTGTCTCCGGTGCAACATTATTGTCCCAGTTAGCAGCTGTAAACCAGCTTGCATCGGTACCGCCACCATCAAACGAATACTGAGTTGTTTTAATGTCATCTATGTTGATGGCGGTATCAACAACCAATGTTGCAGAGTTACTTGTGAGTGTTTCGAACCCGCTTGCTGTGCCCGTTGAAATCCATGAGTCTCCCGATGCAATCGCAAGCCCAGAGGTTTTTCTATTTGTTGCATCAACCGTCAAAACCGAACCGCCGATTACGCTACCGGTAACATCGGCGGCATCAACAGTTAATGTCTGATTGGACCCTTCTAGTTCAACCCATTCAAAATCCTTGAATACGCTGGCGAAAGTTTCCTCGCCTAAATCAACCGCATTTATATTTCCATCTATCACAAGTGTATCTGTACCTGCGCCGCCGTCGACAGTATTACCAGCGGAGCTGTCTCCAGCGGAATACTCCACAATATCATCACCGCCGCCGGCATCGATTTTGTCGACGCCGTCACCGCCATTAATAGTGTCATTACCGTCTCCAGTGGTAATTGTGTCGTTGCCTGACCCTCCTTCAACGGCATCACTGCCTGAACCTGTCGTGATAACGTCCTGACCTGACCCCGTGTCGACGGTATAGTTCTCGTTATCAGATGGTGTAAAATCAACTCCGGTGGAATTGGTGGAGTAGTCGTAGGTTCCACCACCAGTAGGGGTGACCGTTAAGCGATCACTATCACTATCCCCATTATCTCCCTCATCTGGTGGGGTTGTTGATTTAGGCGGGTTTGGAGGGGGGGGTGATGACTCTGGTAAAGATGATGCCGGTGGTTGAGGAGGCGGCTCTGGCGGTGGCGGCGGCGCGGCTGTCGCATTTCCCCCTCTAGGTTCAGAGCTAATATTTCCTAGTTCACCCTGCGTGCGATTACTTGGGGGGGGCTGTGTGGGGTTAGTATTTCCTTCCGGGCCCTCTTTGCCAGGTTGTTCTGCCTCTGCTTCTGCCTCTGCCTCTGCCTCCGCCTCTGCTTCTTGATCTTCGCCGCCCTGTCCTTCGTCGGTTCCCTCGCCTTCCTGTTGTGATCCCTCACTGCCTTCAGAACTACCTTCGCTACCTTCATTGTCTGAGCTATCACTGGACCCACTACTTGAACCCTCTCCGTCGGCACCCTCATTTGTTTTATTCACAGAAGTTCCAAGCTTAGTGCCGCTCGAAACACTTGCAACACTGCCATAGGCTTTTTGTAGTTGAGCCGCGTTTAGAGTAAACGTTTCACTTGGAGCCGAATTGATGTCAGAGATAGAAGTGGTTTCACCTTGAGAACCTAAAGTGGCAGTGCCTGCGTTCGTAGATACAGTCACAGTACCATCTAGAACCGTAATTTGCGCTCCCTCGTCAGAAATGTCCCCCGAAACTTCTGTTCCGCGAATGCCAATGGTAGCAACCGGCGTGGTAACTATCATTTTCGAATTATCGGTTTTTGCAATTTCACCAGACGCGAAGACAAAAACACCTTTTAAAATGGAGAATTGGGACTGTCCTTCCTTAGTGGCAGGGTTGTACACCATTTCGTCGAGTGCGAGGCGAGCTTCATCACCTATTGCAAAAGTTGTTTTATCCGCCAGCAGCATATTGGCGGCGCTCTCTTTTTCGGTCTCTATTACGTCCCCTTGAAATACATTGTCTCCTTTTTTTAGCTCGACCCTAGTGCCATCGGTGCGAACAGCAAAAACCCTTCCTTTTAATTCAGCAACCACGCCAATGGGCTCTGCCGAGCTAGCTGGAACGGCATTGCCGATTTGGGCATATTGAGTGGCAGGCGTGGGCAGAATAAACGACTTTACCAATTCCGCACCTACTGCCTGTCTACCGTCGGGTGAGATAAGGTCCGGTTTTAAGATAACATCAAAATAATTTTTAACTATTAGTTGGGTGCCATCCGCATCCGAGAGAACCAAATCGGCGCCTCGCTGTTGGTAGGTGGCATCCGACAGGAAGCCCTCATAGGGAGCCCGCACTTGAGTGCCGGTAGTAGCATCGAATACCGTAACTATGTGGCCCTCGTTCGAGGTAGGCACATTCAACTTTTCTACATTGAGAAAAACTGGCTCTTCCTTAGCCATTATCGCAGAACCCCTTGGAACACTCTATGATTTTAAATTGGGACAAACTATGTCCAATACTAAATTAATATCATGCCTATCTAGCTGATTATGCAAGAACTATGCTCTAAATTGCCCAAAAATGGAATAAACATCCTCTTAGATATAAAAAACTCTCTATAAAGCCCGCTAATGTTAGGTATAGTCGCTGCATTTTTGTATTTAGGTCCCTTAATTATGTTGTGCACACATTAGGATTAATATTCGGTAGAAAATAGTTGCGTTTTCTTTTGGCACAACTTTTTTTACGGCCTGTTTCCTTGACGGCAGGTGCGGTACATTTTCAACATTATGGGGGTCATAGAAATTGTTTCTGTTGAACACATCTAGGATGAATTCTTATGGACCAGCGACACTCCCATCAGGCTACGCGAGAACAATGGGGCACAAAGTTAGGTTTTGTGTGTGCTGCAATGGGTTCTGCCGTTGGTTTAGGTAATATTTGGCGGTTTCCTTACATTGTTGGTGAGAATGGGGGGGGAGCATTTATTCTCGTTTATCTGGCCTGTATTATTATTTGTGGCCTGCCGATCATGCTTGGGGAATTATTGATAGGCCGCACCGCTCAAAGTGATGCTGTCGGTTCTTTTGGAAAGCTGGCCCCGAAACAAATCTGGTCGGTTGGGGGGCTACTTGGAGTGCTCGCCGGGTTCTTTATTTTGTCATTCTACAGTGTTGTTGCAGGTTGGGCTCTCAAATACCTGTTTTCTGCGGTAGGCGGTAGTTTGTGGGAAGTTGATATTGCTAACTATAGTAAGTTTTTCGGCGCCTTCATCTCAGAAGCATGGGAACCACTGATTTGGCAAGGTTCGATGATGGTGGCGACGGTCATTATGGTCGGTCGCGGAGTGAGAAAAGGCTTGGAACAGTGGAACCGGATTTTAATACCTATTTTGGCAATATTGGTATTAATTCTTGCTGGATACAGCATTAGTCTGGATGGTGCTGTAAACGGGCTTACTTTTTTATTCTACCCCGATTGGGCAAAGTTGCTCGAACCTGAAATTTACATTATCGCACTCGGCCAAGCATTTTTTACTCTCTCAATAGGTATGGCAGTATTTATTACATACGGCAGTTATCTGGCTCCAAATACTCGTTTGCCAATTTCGGCCGGAGCTATTGCAACGGGTGATACAGTTTTTGCGATTGTAGCAGGGCTGGCTATTTTCCCTGCGGTATTTGCATTTGGCTTAAGCCCCTCAGCTGGCCCTGGGCTCAGTTTCATAGTGTTGCCTGAACTTTTTCAAACAATGCCCTTTGGGAAAATTATAGGCATTCTGTTCTTTCTTCTATTGGTATTTGCGGCGCTGACCTCGATGGCTTCGTTGCTCGAAGTGCCGGTTGCATTTTTTATGAGGGTTTTCGATCAGGGTCGTTCAAGGACTACCTTCATCGTTGGCTTTCTAATATATGCTATCGGTATTCCGTCGTCCCTCGGATTTGGAGTTTTAAATGATGTTAAATGGGGCACGAAAAGCATTATTGACGTCATAGAATTTCTTACTCTCAATCTTGCGCTACCAATTGGTGGAATGATCACTGCATTTTTTGTAGGGTGGGCTTGGCGAGATCGTCCTAGTAGCAATGTTATCGGATTTAAAAATCAGGTAGTAGGTGCCCTGTGGTTGTGGTCACTCCGAATTGTTGCGCCGATCACTGTTTTTTGTGTATTCCTGCGTAGTTTAGGTTTGATCTGACTTTGAGCATTGTATGCATGGGATGGTGACTTAGAGAAAGTAATATTGATTTAAAGGATTTAAAATGGCTGAAGCGATTTTTGCTGCGGGATGTTTTTGGGGCGTTGAACAAGCGTTTCGTGACACGAGCGGTGTATTGGAAACTACGGTTGGGTACATTGGTGGCAACTCAAAGGATCCAACCTACGAAGAAGTTTGTACGGGGCAAACGGGACATGCTGAGGCAGTAAAGGTGCGCTATGATCCAATGGAAATTAGCTTTGAGGGGCTCCTGAATGTGTTTTGGAGCTGTCACAACCCAACCCAAGTTGATCGACAGGGTCCTGATGTGGGCACGCAATATCGAAGCGCTATTTTCTGTGTTGATGAGGCTCAAAGGGCCACAGCTGAGAAATCTAAACTTGCCTTACAGTCAGCGGGTGAGTTAAAGGCGCCAATAGCGACAAAAATAGTGGCCGCTGATCATTTCTACATGGCCGAAGATTATCACCAGCAGTATTTTGAAAAACGCGGTCAGCGACCACATTTCCTTGGACCTTAGGAGCAATAATTGGCTCGTGTATACACAAATGGGTAGGGTCAGTCGATATGCTTGACTTGAAATAAAGACGCTAAAAACCGTAATGTAGTTCTTGTTCGAGGACCACATCCATTTAAAGGCTATTTGAGTCATCTTGGAGAGAAAAAATGCGGGTCGATTTGATCGACACAACCAGTGACTACATACCCTTGGCGCTTTTTTATTTAAAAAGTTACGCTGAGACGGATCCATTTCTGCGTAAAAATTCAACTATAAATATTGTAACACCAAATGATATTTTTGATCATAAAAGTACTGCAGAAGAAATAATAAGTAATAATCCCGATATTATTGGTTTTTCATGTTATATTTGGAATATGGAAAACACTGTAATGATTTGCAATGAAGTAAAAAAAATAAATTCCAATGTAAAAATTATTGTGGGAGGACCAGACGTTAGTTCGGTTCCTGAAAAATCACTTAATAAGTATTCTTCAATTGATCTAATTGTTTGTGGTGAGGGAGAAGAAACATTCAGAGATCTGGTTCATTATTGGGAAGAAAAAAGTAATACAATAATTAACTCAAGTATTAATGCCGTAAAGGGAATTGCATATCGTAATAATAGCGATGTAATACTTACTGAAAAAAGACCATTTATTGATGATCTTGATATCATACCTTCTCCTTATCTAAACGGATGTATTGATCTCAATAACGAAAATAGAACTATACTATTTGAGACGTATAGAGGTTGCCCTTTCAAATGTAGTTTTTGCTATTACCCAAAAGATTATGGTCAATTACTGCATAAATTCTCAATGGAACGCGTAGAAGAAAATATAAAAGAAATACTTTCAAGTAATGTAAGAGAAATTTTTCTTATGGATCCTACCTTCAATATTCCGAAAAAAAGAGCCAAAGAAATATTGAAAATAATTAAAAAGTATAGAAAAGATGATGATTTATCAGTTACTGTGGAATTGAGAGTAGATCTTCTTGATGAAGAAGTAATGGATCTTTTAAAAGATGCGAATATTACCGTAATTGAAGTCGGCCTGCAAAGTTCGAACATGGATGTGATGCAGGCTGTTGATCGCAAGCAAAGCACTAAATTGATTGCTGAAAATGTTAAGTATATGCAAAGTCTAGGCATTGAAACGGTGATACAATTGATTTATGGATTGCCTCAGGAGACAAGTAATACTTATCTTGACTCAATAGATTATGGTGTTTCACTTGGAGTAAGTAAAGTAGAGCCGTATCAATTACAGCTCTTACCCGGCACGCCTATGTATAAAAACTCCGAAATACTTGGCTTAAAATTTGTTGATGAAGGGGAACGCCGAATTATTTCTACGCCTACCATGAGTTCCTCTGATTTAACCGAGGCGGGGCACATAGCCGAACTTGTACAGGTATTTTTCAATAATAGGACCGCGCGGAGTCCACTGTTATGGTATTCATCGTACAGTGGGAAGTCATTTGCCAGTATTATAAAAGAATACATGGATTGGCGTATTAGTAATATAAAAATAGACGGCATAGAATGGCATAAAGAAGGAAATTATTTCGTCTATGATTACTTGAATAGTTGTTTAGGAAGTCGTTTTTTAGATATTTGGCCTTTGTTACAGGATCTTAACCGTTTTGACTACTACACTAGTCATCTTAATTTTATAGGCGAAGAAGTTTATGCTGCATTTTCTTATGATCCCGTAGAACTTAAAGCCTCGCCTGGCGTGATTCTTGAGCAGTCACCATGCTGGTATCGATTTCGAACTGACCAACAAATAAATAGTAATTTTTTTAACGGTCAATTTTTGAGAAAAGCGTATGATCTTAGTGATGCTGATACGGCCGCGAGTTACAGGCAAAGTTCACTGCCGGATAATCATGAAAGTGTTAGCGGTATAGTTTCTGATGCTGAATCGGCGTTGGCAGCAGGGAATATTGTTGTAGCTGAAAGTCTTCTAAGGGCAGCACTGCCGGTAGCTCCAGAAAATGGTGAACTACTTCATCTTTTGGGGTTAGCGGTTGCAGGCGGAGGGCTGGCAGATGAGGCGATAGCACTTCTACGTCGGGCTGTAACCTCCGATAGAGACCAACCAATCTACAGAGTGGCTCTTGGTGCTGTGGCGGCCGAAAATGGACGACCGTTGGAGGCGGAGCGAGAATACCGGATTGCGCTATCTATCGATCCCATGCTTGTTGAAGCTCATTTTAATTTGGCCGATCTGCTTACAGAAACCGGTCGTCCAGATGATGCAGTCCGCTCATATCGCGAGGCGCTGGCCGTTCAGCCTGAACTCGTTGAGGCACATTATAACCTTGGTTCGATTCTTGATGATCTTGGGCGACACGAAGAAGCGGCCAAGGCTATGCAGAAGGCATATGAATTAGCGCCGGAACTGTTTGATGAGGAAATTCAAACACGTCATTAATATGCCACTGAAGATTTTAGGCTGTTTCGTCGCCATCTCTTTCGGATTGTTCAATCTGATGAGATGTGAGGTGCTCTTCGGTCTTTTCTTTTTCATTAGCTATTCGCAAGCGGTCGGATTTATTTTGGCCAGTCAAGGCGCGTTTCTCGGCTGACTCAGCTCGTTTTCGATTTCGGTTTTGACGTTTGCGAAACTCCCGCAAGTTAACTATGTCTCCCATGAGTAAATGCTCCAGTTTGAATCGGACACCTACTAATGTAGCAAGATGATTTGTGAGAGTCCCCCGGAGGATTGCCCAAAATCGTTGGGCACTTATCGGTAAAATGGGGAAAGCGGGGAAAACTTTAGTAAAAAAATAATTTAGTATAGGCATTAGTTTATTTTTGCGCTTACCCGGAAAAATATTATTCCGATTATCAATTATCAGAGAACAACCTAAGTTCGAAGCTTAATAATCTGAATATAAATAGAGGCTTAGAATATTCTGTGATATTTCATCAGTTTTCATGTACGAGGTGTCACGCAAATCTTTAATCGTCTTATTCCAATGGTTCTAATCTAAACCAATTGCAAAGTTTTATCTGATGCTAAAATATGGCCAATTATTTTAGGGGCGCGGCGGATCGTCTCATGCATGCGATGCTTGACTGGAAGCGTGATAATATAAAATGTATATAATATAATAGACGCGTTGTTAAATAGACCTTACGTGATCTTCAATAGTAGTATTTTGCGGGGCAGTGGGTTTAATAATGGATTACGAGGGCTTTTTTAAGCAGAGGATACAATCGCTGAAGGGCGAAGGTAATTACCGCGTTTTCGCTGACATCGAACGTGAGGCGGGTCGTTTCCCAAACGCTGTTCGCCATAATGATGAGACGGTTTCTGACGTTACGGTTTGGTGTTCAAATGATTACCTATGTATGGGGCAAAATCCTAAGGTCATAGCAGCAATGACCGGTGCACTTGAGCATTGCGGCGCTGGGGCGGGGGGTACTCGCAATATTTCGGGTACAAATCATTACCATGTATTATTGGAACACGCATTGGCTGACCTCCACTCCACGGAGGCGGCACTGTTATTTACATCAGGCTATGTCGCGAATATGACAGTTTTGTCTACTCTCGCTGCCTCGATGCCCGAGTGTGTAATTTTTTCAGATTCTCATAATCATAACTCGATGATAGAGGGTATCCGCCATAGCCGAGCTTCAAAAAAAATTTTTAATCATAATGACCCTGAGGATCTTGCTCGTAAGCTTGCAGAGGTTGACCCTGGCAAACCAAAAATTGTGGCATTTGAGTCCATCTATTCTATGGATGGCGATATTGCTCCAATTGCCGAGTTTTGTGATGTTGCCGACGAATTTGGCGCAATGACTTATCTGGATGAAGTGCATGCCGTAGGTCTTTACGGAGAACGTGGTGGGGGGATTGCTGAGCGTGATGGTGTATCTCGTAGGATTACAGTAATTCAGGGAACCCTCGCTAAAGGCTTTGGTGTCATTGGTGGATATATAGCTGGTTCTGCTACTTTGATTGATTTTGTTAGGTCTTTTGGATCAGGTTTTATATTTACTACGGCGCTTCCTCCGGCGATTGCTGCCGGCGTACTTGCAAGTATTGAGATAGTACGTGGGCAGGAGGGTGGAGCCATGCGTGCGAAACACCAGCAAAATGCTCGCAGCTTGATGGCAAAGTTGCGGGAAGCTGGGCTGCCGGTTATGCCGTCGCAAAGTCATATTGTTCCGGTATTGGTTGGTGACCCCGTATTATGTAAAGATGCCAGCGACATGCTACTAAATGAGTATGGGATTTATGTACAACCTATTAACTACCCCACAGTCCCAAAGGGTAAGGAGAGGCTTCGTATTACACCTTCGCCTGAGCACACTGAGGAGATGATGGACGAATTGGTATGTGCACTAGAGAAGGTGTGGGAAAAACTCGGCCTTGGTTTGCCATCATCTCAGGCTGCAGCTGAATAGAAAACCCCGTGGACACCAAATAATGTATCGCGACAATACGCTTATCCCGACCGAGGCGATAAGACTTGCTGCTCTCGGGCGACTGATGGAAGGATCTGTTGATTACTCGGAATTAGCCAATGAGGTACGTCATTTTGTAAGCTCCGTAATCGGTCCATCGTTAGACATGCTTACGCCATCGTTAGAGTTAATTCGTCTTGAAGGGTTGGCACAAAGCGTTCCAAAGCCATCGCACGGGCAGGAGCCAAATATTCTTATAACTGAGGAGGGTCGGAAAATCTTTCGCACTCTGATGACTTCCAATGTNCGTGCCCCCGTCAATGATGTCTCTAAACTTGTGATAGCACTTAAGATGCGTTTTCTTCATTTGCTTGATAGTGACGATCGGGCTAAACAAATTGAGATGCTATCTTGTATGTATGAGAGCGAACTTAATCGATTAGAACAATTAAAGTCGCTACATATAAAGGGCCGTTTTGTTGACTGGCTTGGTTTTGAGATGGCTCAATTACAAGCTCGCTTAGTGTGGTTCAAAGAGCAAAATAGTTAAAGATGTTGGCCTCCTGTGACGAACATCTCAGCTCCGGTCACATAAGAGAAATCCTTGCTACACATATGATATACGCAAGCCGCAACCTCCTCGGCTTTACCCATACGATGCATTGGTATGCGATTAATTAAGGGTTCGTATTCAGCACCTATCATATCGGTTTCGATCTCACCAGGAGCAATTGCGTTAACGCGAATGCCGAGGGATGCAAATTCAACAGCCAGTTCTCGTGTTAAAGCAGAGAGCGCGGCTTTCGATGTTGCGTACGCAGATCCCGCAAACGGGTGTATTGAGTGTCCAGCTATAGATGTAATATTTATCACAGCAGCCCCACGATCTTTTGCTCCCTTGCCAAGTGCTGTTGCGAAACCTCTACTCATCGTCAGAGGTGTGAAAAAATTTAATTCAAATACACGTCGCCAGGTATTTAAATCGCCGTTCAGACACCCAAGACGTTCTTTAAACTCTGTCTTGGGCGATACGGCGGCATTATTGACAAGTGCGTGCAGTGGATCATCACCGAGCAATCGATTGGCCTCCTCAATGAAGTGAGTAACATCTTGAGGATTCGCTAATTCTACTGGGATATGACCATGCCAATTTGGATCGCGTTGACATGCGTCGGGTACTTCATCGCGGCTACATGTTATTATTCGCCAGTCCTCGTCCGAGAACCGTTTAACCGTTGCGTGTCCAATTCCGCGACTAGCGCCGGTGAGAATGAGTGTTTTTGGCAGTGTCGGCATAGCGATACTCTAAGGGTAAAGTAATGTCTTGTTCCATTTATTTTCTCTAAGTCTATAAACCTCACGTAGGTGCAGTCGAAAACATCGGTCTTGCCAGAACTCCAACTCTTGTGGCTTTAGCCTCAGGCCACTCCAAAATGGTGGGCGTTTTATGGTTGAATCTGAAAATTTTTCTGTATAACTAGCCACGGATTGTTCAAGGTCTGACTCAACGCTCATTGGTCGGGACTGATCTGATGCCCACGCCCCGATTTGAGATCCGCGTGGTCGGCTCGCAAAGTAGGCATCTGCCTCTTCATCAGATACTGGAAATATTTGTCCCTCTATGCGGACTTGGCGTTTGAGGGATTTCCAATAAAAAAGTAGAGCGGCTTTTGGCGTAGAATAAATTTCTTTGCCTTTGCGGCTCTCAAGGTTGGTGAAAAAAACAAAACCCTCTTGATCGTAGGACTTCATCAACACCATCCTACTGGACGGCTGCCCATCCGTTGATACCGTAGAAACACTCATTGCCTCCGGTAATTCTGGTTCACTTTTTTTTGCCTCTTCAAACCAGTTTGAAAACTTTTTGATTGGATTTTCGCAGGTCATTTGCACTCACGTTTGAATTTCCGAAAACCTTTGTATATAGCTCTTAACATAACTAAGTCTAATAGTAAGCTTCTACAAATTGATTCCAATATTCTGATTTTTAAATAGTGTGATATTAAACGAAATATTTAATATACTGCTAGTGAAGACAAATTTTTATCGAATCCGCACCGAGCTAGCATCTCAATAAGGTAACGAACGAGGTAAGATCATGAAGATTAAAAATTTAGCCCCTCTAATTGCAGGTATTTTCATTCTGTGCTCATGTCAAGGCGCAGGGCAAAAACAACAGGCTGGTACAGTAATTGGTGCTGGCTTGGGAGCATTGGCAGGATCGCAGATTGGTGGCGGTGGCGCTGGAACTATGGCTGCCGTAGCAATTGGTGGTTTGCTGGGTGCTTGGGCCGGCGGTTCACTCGGACAATCCCTTGATGAAGCTGATCAAGTGCGACACAGTAATGCATACCAAGCGGCGCAAACTGCACCGTTGAACCAGCCGGTGAGTTGGAATAATCCCAATAGTGGTGCCTCAGGAACCGTTGTAGCTACGAGGGATGGCCGTAACCAGTCAACTGGGGCCTACTGCCGGGAATTTGAGCAGACGATTACAGTGGACGGTAAGACTGAGACCAGAAAGGGACAAGCCTGTCAGCAACCTGATGGTAGCTGGAAAGTTCTCTAGACGACTACTGTATTAGTTATGGGAGACCGTGCGTCGGAATACTCGCTTGCGCGGGTAAGCGGATAGGCGGGCTTGTTATGAAGGATCCATACAGCGTAATTGGTGTAAGTAAAAACGCGACGGTTGCTGAGATTAAGAAAGCCTATCGTGGTCTTGCGAAAAAGCTACACCCAGATGTCAATCCTGGTGATACGGCTGTGGAGAAACGTTTCAAAGAAGTATCCTCAGCTTATCGATTGTTGTCGGATAGTGAGCAAAGAGCAAAATTTGATCGCGGAGAAATCAACCCCGATGGTTCTCCAGCATACGAAAACTTGTTTCGCACTAATCAAGGGGCTCGGCATCGCAGCGGAAGTGGGGCCAGCTTTTCTTTCGGGCAGGGTGCCTCGGATTTTGATCTGTTCTCTGACTTGTTCGGCAATAGCGCTAGCCAACGGCGACGTCCGACGAAAGGCCGTAATTTGTCATTTTCGTTGAACGTCTCGCTCGAGGATGCTGCCAAAGGTTTAAAACACCGAATAAAAATATCAGGTAATAAGGTCCTTGATGTAAAAGTTCCCCCTGGTACTACAGATGGCCAAGTGCTGCGGCTAAAAGGTCAGGGAGAACCAGGTATTCTTGGCGGGCCATTGGGAGATGTGATGGTAACTATTCGTTTAGATACACATCCGTTTTTCACTCTTAACGGGCATGACATTCATCTTGTTGCTCCAATTAGTTTAGATGAAGCGGTTTTGGGAGCGAAAATTACTGTCCCTACGATCGACGGTAAGGTTGCACTCAACGTGCCAAAAAACACAAGTTCAGGACTTAAACTAAGGCTTCGAGGAAAGGGTTTAGCTCCGAAGGGAAAAAAAGCTGGAGATCTGATTGTTACTTTAAATATAGTCCTTCCGGATACTGTTGATATAGAACTGGAGGCATTCATAAGTAAATGGTCGGGCGGAGAAGGTGAAAAATTGCGTAAAAAACTTGGACTAAATGACTAGAGCATTGTCATATTAAGGAAATTGACATGTTAATATGCGTTTAGGTCAATAATGTTTGTCCAACGTGAGGCGCTCAGTCACATCGTGCATCGAACTACCATGCTCATTTTCTTAGAGTGTTTCTCAAAGTCGTTGTTACAAGCATTGTGACTTTGTTTGATCGATGCATTTTTTACTGTTAGAATAAAAATTGCAGTAACATTATTAAATGCTTAGGACATTGGTGGCAGGTTTGATCAAGTATCAGAAGTCAATCCATTTGTGTTGCATTGAACATCTTTGATTGCGAGCACTAGTTGGTTTAAGTGGAACTCGGTTGTTTAGCAAACCTTTCGTTTTGTGTCTTTAGGAGTAGAATTTGAGCAATTCGACGAATTTGATGGCTGGTAAGCGTGGCTTGGTGATGGGAGTTGCTAATGACCGGTCAATTGCTTGGGGCATAGCAAAAACGCTTGCCGACCATGGGGCTGAACTGGCTTTTTCCTATCAGATTGATCAGCTCGAACGGCGTGTACGTCCACTCGCAGAGTCAATTGGGTCGGACATGCTTATTAAATGCGATGCGTCAGACGATGATGCACTAGATAGTCTTTTTACCATAATAGAGGAAAAATGGGGAAAGCTTGATTTTATAGTTCACGCGATCGCGTTTTCTGATCGCAGTGAACTGACTGGGAAATATGTCAACACTAGCCGAGATAATTTTCAACTTACAATGGACGTGTCCTGTTATTCCTTAACTGCGCTTTGCCAACGAGCGCAAGAATTAATGTCTGATGGAGGAAGTATAATTACCCTTACTTACTACGGTTCCGAACGTGTTATGCCCCATTACAATGTGATGGGTGTTGCCAAGGCTGCTCTGGAGGCAAGTGTCCGCTACTTAGCAGTAGATCTGGGCGCACAAGGTATACGAGTTAATGCTATTTCTGCGGGTCCGATTAAGACCCTCGCTGCTTCGGGTATAGGAGACTTTCGTTACATACTAAAATGGAACGAACTCAATTCTCCGCTTAAACGTAATGTAAGTCTTGACCAAGTGGGGCAATCGGCCCTGTATTTTCTATCTGATCTCAGTTCAGGGGTCACTGGTGAGGTCCATCACGTTGATTCTGGCTATCATATGGTGGGGATGGTGGCAGTCGATGCTGCTGAAGAAGTTGGCGAACTACTGAATGGCCTGAAGCCCAAGGACCAATAGATGTCTCAAAATAGTTTTGGCCGGCTGTTTCGCTTCACTACTTGGGGAGAAAGTCACGGGCTCGCAATTGGTTGTACAGTTGACGGGGTGCCTCCAAGAATTCCGTTGCAAGAGCTAGATATTCAACAGTGGCTCGATAAGCGCCGACCAGGTCAGTCTAGGCACACAACGCAACGTCGAGAGCAAGATCAGGTGAAAATTCTGTCAGGCGTTTTTGATGGTATGACTACTGGAACGCCAATAAGCCTTCTCATTGAAAACACAGACCAGCGATCGCGGGATTATGGGGAAATCAAGAACAAGTATCGTCCGGCTCATGCTGATATAACCTATGATCGCAAATACGGTATTCGTGATTATCGGGGTGGAGGACGTTCCTCGGCCCGTGAAACGGCAATGCGCGTGGCTGCAGGTGGTGTTGCGCGGAAAGTGCTGGGAGAAAACATTGTAATTCGTGCTGCACTTGTTCAAGTGGGGCAATCAAAAATTGACCGTGATCGATGGGATTGGGGAGAGGTACACAAAAATCCATTTTTTTGTCCCGATGCAAATAAAGTCGTAGAGTGGGAGAATTTGATGGATAAAACACGCAAGGATGGTTCCTCGCTTGGAGCTGTCATAGAAGTGGTGGCGTGCGGTGTTCCTGCTGGTTGGGGTGAGCCCATTTATGGAAAACTTGACGCTGAGCTTGCGGCATCCATGATGAGTATAAATGCGGTTAAAGCCGTGGAGATAGGTGCAGGGCTGGAGGCGGCTTGTCTTAGAGGTGAGGAAAATGCAGATGAGATGCGGTTAGGGAATGACGGTGAAGTTATATTCTTGTCGAACCATGCTGGTGGAGTCCTTGGAGGAATATCATCAGGCCAGGATATTGTTGTGCGGTTCGCCGTTAAGCCGACAAGCTCTATTCGTATTCCAAGACGAACCGTTACATCCGATGGTGATGAGGTGGAGGTTTCAACAAAGGGGCGACATGACCCCTGCGTTGGGATTCGAGCAGTGCCAGTGGGTGAAGCGATGATGGCCTGCGTTTTGGCCGACCAAATGCTGCGTCATAAAGCACAGTGCGAATAGACACTCAACTGTAGACTCGCCCTTTCCATCTACCACCTTTATTAAGGTAGAAGAGACGAGCGGAGTCAATCGTCATCAATAGGTAAATTAGTGCGGTAACAGGAAGTAGGAGGCCATAAAAGGGTTTGACATCGTATAGTTTCAAAGTGGGGTGATATGTGTAAATCATGATGCCCCATGCGCATCCAGAGAAAAGCAATGGGAAAGTTAAATCGTGTAAAAATGCAAAACACATCACCATTGGTGGCGCCACGTAAACAACAGTCATCCCTATTATTGCTCCAAGCAAAAACACCAGGGAATGGTGAAGTTGTGTATATGCTGAACGCGTTACCATGTGCCAAATTTCAGTCAAGTTGTCATAGGCACGAATACTTCTGGTGGTTGTTGAAAGACCTAGCCATATTGGGCCGTTTTCCTTCAATTTACGAGCTAATGTACAGTCGTCAATAATAGCTGACTTGATGGATGTATATTGGCCTATTCTATCCATAGCTGTTTTCCGAACCAACATACTGCCACCGGCTGCTGCGGCAACACGGCTACTTGGGTCATTCACCCTATTGAATGGAAACAGCTTCTGAAAGAAAAAAATGAAGGCGGGTATTAAAAGCCAGTCCCAACTACTACGACATTGAAGCTTGACCATCAAAGAGACCAGATCCAGCTCGTCTTTCTCAGCCTTTGAAACCAGACGAGTGAGGTTGCTGGTATCATGATACACGTCCGCATCCGATAAAAAGTAATATTTAGCCTGTGTTCTGACAGCCCTATTCATGCCTTGTTGTAGGGCCCAAACCTTCCCGGCCCAACCGCTTGGTAGTTGTTTGCCAGAAATGATCTGGACTTTATTACCGCCCTCGAACTGTGCTGCAGCAGCCTGAGCGACTTCTACCGTTCTGTCATTACTTTCGTCATCAATTAAAATTATTGAAAGTTCACCTTGATAATCTTGGTTTAATAATGAGCCTATGCATCTGGCGATAACATCCTCTTCATTTCTTGCTGGTATCAATGCGATTACTGATGGGAAGCTAATGGTTGCCGGGATATCTGCCGGAAGATTATTCTCTAAGCGCTGATTGGCAAGCCAAAAAAGGGATCGAAATAACCAAAGGTAGAGCCATGACCCTAAGGTAGTAATGCTTAAGATCCATAGAAAGAGTTCAATATTGTTCATAGCGGTCGACTAGTCGGTAATATGTAAAAAACGTATAATTTTAGCGTTTTATTCAGAATAACAACCAAGGCTTAACAGGTTTGAACAGTTTATAGAAATATTGATAATTGGGTATTTTTGTTTCAATACATTCTTGTTGTAGAATTCACAAACTCTTATTTTGTCGAGGGCGTTTTACCAAATGTTCCCCAAAAAAAAGCTTTCACAATTACCTGAAAAGTCCGCTGCTGATTTAGCTANAGAATTGTTGCCTCTTTCGGGTGCCAATACNTTNGATGTGGGCTGTGGTAGAGGAGAATTTACATGCTTTTTGTCTGATCGTGGTGCTATTGTTTCGGGTATTGATCCAAATTCTGACCGTATTTCTGTGGCTTCAGCCCATGCTCATTCGGTGGGTTTGAGTGTGGGTTTTTATGAGGGATTTGCCCAGAGCCTGCCATTTGCAAATGATGCATTTGATATTGTAATCTTCTCAAATTCCCTACATCACGTTGATAATGAGATGATACCCAAAGCTTTGGCTGAGGCAGAAAGGGTGCTCTCAAAAATGGGGTTTCTTTACATTATGGAACCGGTCCCGTCTGGAGGTTATTTTAATACCGCCCAACCTGTTACTGATGANACANGGNTTCGCTCAGCTGCGTACGACAAGATTCAGGATTTGCATGGCAATTCTTTTACAGAGGTACGGGAGGTTTTTGTATCGACACCAAAAATATATTGCGATTTTTCAGATTTTTTAAGCAAGCAGACCGCGCGCAATCCACAACGGGCTAAATTATATGAGAGGCACAGAAGTGAGGTAGAATTGAGGTTTAAGAGGAACGCTAAACATTATCCTGAAGGTTTTGTTTTAGATGCAGCAATTCGGGTAAATTTGTTCAGGAAAAACTAAATAAAGGTCGCACAGTANANGNATGATTTTTCTNTATTNATATGAGCACAAGCATTTTAAAATGGGAGGCCGAACTTAATGGCTAAGATTGACATATCTTCCTTAAAAATTTTAACACAGATCCTGAATAATCGTTCACAATAGTGTGGGATGATTGCTTTTGCTAACATTCTCGGTTTTACCGCATAGTGCGACAAACTCCATTTGACAAAATTACTTTGAAAAAAAAGCAGCCAAAAAAAATTCTTTATTCCCTTTAGGACCAGTAATGGGACTTTCTGTAATTCCTAGCACTTGCCAANTCTTTTGNCTGTTAACCCATTCTCTTATTTCCATGCAGACACGTGTATGGATTTGGGNATCACGCACTACACCNCCTTTCCCAACCTCTGACCGTTTTACTTGGAATTGAGGTTTAATTAACGCAACAAGGTTGCAGCCGTCAGCNGCGAGTTGGAGTGCTGGTGGCAATATCTTTTCAAGGCCTATAAAGCTGGCATCACAACTGATAATGTCCACTTCGTTTGGAATCAAATCTGAGGTCAGATAACGCGCATTCAACCCTTCTAACACCTCCACCCGTTCATCTGTTCTAAGCGACCAGTCAAGTTGACCTTTTCCGACATCAATTGAAAAAACCTTTTTGGCATTATTCCTCAATAAAACATCAACAAATCCGCCGGTAGATGAACCTATATCGAGGCAAATTTGACCTTTTGGTTTTATTCCGAAGTATTGAATAGCGTGGCGCAATTTAATGCCGCCTCTTGATACGAAAGGGTGGTCTTTTCCCTTNATATNTATCGGCGTGTCTGGNGNTAAGAGNGTGCCAGCCTTCTCTATTCTTTTTTCACCGGAAAAGACTTTCCCGGACATTATTAGCGCTCGTGCTTTGGTGCGATTTGAGGCAAGCCCATTCGCTACAATTATTTTGTCCGCGCGTTCGCCTTTGCCCATACAAAAGTTACCCGTTAGTTGCGTCGAGCTATGACAAANTCTGCTGTTGCACGCAGCAGGTTTGCACGATCATCAAATGTATCCAAATGACCTACTGCNCGACTTGCAATGCTCTCAGCCTCTTTGCGCGCACCATCCACACCAAGAATTGAAACAAAGGTTGCTTTCCCAGCATTATTATCTTTCCTTACGGCTTTACCTGTCTCCTCTACATTTCCTTCAATATCGAGCAAATCATCTGCTATTTGAAAAGCCAAACCAAGATCATTAGCATAGGCTATAAGGGCTCCTCTTTCCTCATTGCTTGCTTTCCCCAAAATAGCGCCTGCCTCACATCCATACTCAATAAGCGCCCCTGTTTTCAGTTGTTGCAAGTGGGTTATATCTTCAAGGTTGAGTTCTTTTGTTTCAGCCTGGAGGTCCTTCATTTGGCCACCAACCATGCCGCGGACGCCGGATGCCCGAGCTAACATATTTACTAATTCGATNCGTATTTCGGNATCCTGATGNGTTTCAGGCTGTGCGATAACTTCAAAGGCCAATGTAAGTAAAGCGTCGCCTGCAAGTATTGCTGTTGCCTCATCAAATGCTTTATGTAAAGTCGCCTTTCCACGCCGCAGGTCATCATCATCCATTGCTGGCAGATCGTCATGAACAAGTGAATAACAGTGGATTAACTCTAATGCGGCACCCGTTCGAAGGGCGTTAATTTCACTAACCCCAAACAAAGCAGCACTCTGCTTCACTAAAAAGGGGCGTAGCCGTTTACCACCACCTAAAGTGGTGTAACGCATCGCTTCGAAGATACGATTTTCTGTTGAGCTATCTGGAGTTAAGAGTGTATCAAGCATGATTTCCACGCTATCGGCCGTATTAGTCAGAGCAGCTTTGAGGTCGCTCATGATGTTTCAATTTCAGCTGGTGTAATTACGGGTTGGCCTTCACGTCCGAGCGAAATTTTGTCAATGCGGGTTTGTGCCGAGCGTAACTTCTCTTCACAATGCTTCTGCAAGGCCGCACCTCGTTCGTAGGCATCGATTGACTCGTCCAGCTTGCTGCTACCAGATTCTAGATCACGAACAATTGATTCAAGCTCCTCAAGAGCATCCTCAAAAGACATTTTTGAAATACTTGTTTTCTTTCCGGCCATATTTGCCTCCCTCATGCAATCAGCCTTTTTAATTTGAGCAATCTTAATTGCACCAATCGTATGACGCAATCAAATGTCTTTACCNAGCAGCCATTAAAGCAGCCACATGGGCCGCGGCACTGCGACCTAACGATTCAAGATGATAGCCTCCTTCAAGCGTCGATACCAAACGACATCGGCAATACTCAGCGGCGATAGCACAAAGCTCATCAGTAACCCAATAATAATCATCATCTATAAAGTTTAGTGAAGCTAAAGGATCATCTGAATGGGCATCAAAGCCAGCGGAAATGAGCAAAAAATCTGGTGAAAANTCACGTAGNGCCGGGAACACAATGTTTTCCATTGCATCACGAAATTCTTCGGAACCTGAACATGGCNTAAGTGGAACATTTANTACATTACCGGCTACCCCGCGCTCATTTTTGTTGCCAGTGCCTGGGAATAATGGCGACTGATGGGTTGAGCCGAAAAATAAATTGGGGTCATTCCAGAATGCAGCTTGTGTTCCGTTACCATGGTGAACGTCGAAGTCAATTACTGCAACACGTTCTAATCCGTGGACATGGCGAGCGTGTGCTGCTCCCACCGCCACATTATTGAAAAGGCAAAAGCCCATAGCATTTGAATGCTCGGCGTGGTGTCCTGGGGGACGGATAGCACAAAATGCATTTTTTGCTTCCTCTGCTATGACTGCGTCGATCGCGGCACAGACAGAGCCAGCAGCNCGTAATGCTGCCTCGTATGAGCCGGGACTTGAGCGAGTGTCGTTGTCAAAAACGACAGTACCTCTTCTCTTCATTTCCGCAAGAGCCCACATGACATAGGAATGGTCGTGAACTCGAGCAATTTGTTCAACAGTTGCTAGAGGTGGCTGNCAATATTTAAGGTTTTTGAAATCTGGCGAATTAAGTGCCGACAATATTGCGCTAAGTCTCTCAGGGCATTCTGGATGACCAATATGCGGGTTATGATCAAAACAAGCATCATGANAATATAAAACAGTAGTCATAGAAATATAATGGCCTACATAAAATTATATAAATGTAACACTAATTTAATATATGGTTGATGGATAATTCGACCCAAAGCTCTTAAGTTGAAGATGGATGATTGCTCGGAACATGTTGCGGCTTTTTAAAAGGTTTTTCTTAATCGTCTTCNTGGCTTTTGGNCTCNTGTATGNNGTGTCAGGAAAAACAAGTTTGGCGAGTGAGAAAAAAGATAACCGTGCGAGAATATTTGTTGAAACGGTTGTAAAAAGCAGGATTACGGAGACGACCCCGGTTATTGGCAGGTTCGTTGCTCTTCAGCATGGTGCTGTTGCTGCTCGAGTGAGAGGCACAGTCTCAGAAGTATTCGTAGACGTTGGGACGCGGGTTAAAGCTCAGGATGTGCTTGCTAAACTTGATGTTAGCCGCCTTGATACAGCAAAATCGATAAACCTAGCTAGATTGAAAGAGGCAGCTGGCTCGCTTCGAGCTGCCCGTGCACAGTTAAAATTGATAGGTGAAGAATTGCGGCGTAAGAAAAAGCTTAGAGGGTCTGCCGCTTTTTCGAAAGCACGTTTGATTGATAAACTTAACGAATATGCAAAGTTTGAAAGCGAAGTCGCCCAAAAGGAAGCTGCGGTTGCNAGCGCCNAAGCTAATCTTCGAATGGCTGAAATTGACTTGAACTATGCTGATATTCGAGCGCCTTATGATGGTGTTGTGGCTAAACGTCATGTTTCACTCGGAAATTTTGTTCGTGTTGGTGATGCAGTCGTAACCTTGGTAAATGACTCCGACCTAGAGGTTGAAGCGAATGTTCCTCAATCTCGGCTTAGGGGCATCGTTCCAGGTATTAAGGTGACAATTCGCTTTGGAAATGGATTACTCAGTAAAGCGGTAGTCAGAGCAATAGTGCCAGAAGAGGACTCCTCAACCCGAACGCGATCAGTTCGGTTAATTCCAGATTTCAACAATAGATCTACCAATGGATCACTCGCTGCGAATCAGTCTGTTACTATCGACGTTCCTATTGCGGAACCAAAGGATATGACGACTGTNCACAAGGACGCTATTATCGTCAGTGGCCAGTCATATTTTGTTTATGTTATTAAAGATGGGAAAGCTTGGCGGCGNAATATAAGTTTGGGCCAAGCGGTTGCCGATCGTTTCGTCATCATCTCTGGTCTTAAAGATGGTGAAACTGTAGCCACGAGGGGTAATGAAAAGCTCAAGCCTGGCAAGAAAATAAAAATAGTTGAAAAGTAACGGGGGAGTCGATGGACATTATCCAGTTGGCTATTCGTCGCCCCATGGCCGTGGTTGCAGCAGTAATTATGGTTGTTCTTTTTGGTGTCGCTTCTTTAAGTTCGATTCCGATCCAGCTTTCACCAGACATAACCAAGCCCGTAATAACCATAGTGACACAATGGCCTGGCGCGGCGCCAGCCGAAGTGGAGCGTGAGATCATCAACGAGCAAGAAGAAACTCTCACAGGTTTATCTGGATTAAGTCGCATTACAAGTAGGGCAGAGACATCCCGCGGCAGGATCGAGTTGGAGTTTGAGATTGGCACCGATATGGACAAGGCTTTACTGCTTGTATCCAATCGTCTCGATAGAGTGCGCGACTATCCCGATGAGGCGCTGGAGCCAAGATTGCGTCGGTCGGGAGAGGATGATGACAGGATTGCTTGGTTTCACATGTCTCGGATGGAAGGAAATACGACTCCGATACATCATTTTGGTGATTATGCCGAAGATGTAATTCGCGACCGTCTCGAACGCGTTCCCGGCGTTGGGACTGTTGGGGTGCGTGGTGGTGGCACACTAGAAATGAGAGTAATTATACAGCCTGCGAAAATGGCGCAATATGGGCTTACTGTGCCTGAAATACTCACTACGCTTCGGCTTGCTAACGTCTCCGTAACAGCTGGTGATGTGCAGGAGGGAAAACGGCGTTACGTAGTTCGCACGGAGGGCGAATTTCGGAGTGCTGAAAAAGTAGGCAGCGTCGTGCTTCGTGCTGCGCGTGACAAACAAACTGGCCGAACTGCAAGGGTCCTAGTCTCTGATGTTGCAGACATCAAATTTGGATACTCCAGCCCTGTCCATCGGATACGTACAAATGGNCAGCCGGCGATTGCAATGTTTGCAACGCGTGAATCTGGCTCCAATATTGTAGAAACAATGAAGGGAATTCGGGAAGCTGTCAAAGAGATTGCACGAGATGCAGCCGAGCAGGAAGGATTAAACTTTCGACAGTTNTATGATGAAACAGTCTACATAGACTCTGCGATCAATCTTGTTGTGCAGAATATATGGATTGGGGGTATATTTGCCGTAGGCATACTATTTCTTTTTTTGCGATCGGGGAGAGCAACCCTGGTTATAGGCATTGCTATTCCGGTTTCAGTGGTGTCTGCCTTTGTGGCTATGGCGATACTTGGCCGCTCCATCAATGTTGTATCTTTGGCAGGNATTGCTTTTTCGGTGGGCATGGTGGTTGATGCCGCGATAGTTGTTCTCGAAAATATTTACAGATTGCGTCAACGTGGCGAGCGCGCCTCTGTTGCAGCCCTAGTCGGGGCAAAACAGGTGTGGGGGGCAATTATGGTTTCTGTTGTAACCACAGTCGCCGTGTTTATTCCTCTTTTGTTAATGGAGCGTACAGCAGGCCAGATCTTTCGTGACATCGCAGTGGCTATTTCAGTTGCGGTGACATTATCGCTCATAGTTTCGATCACTGTGATACCCTCACTCTCTAACCGTTTGCTAGACCATGATGGTGCAAGTAAAGGAAGCAGGTATAAGATTCCAATAATCGATGACTTTGGACTTTGGTTTGTTGCGAAGGTTTTAAAGTTGACGAATATCATTACGACAAGCCGCCGTNGCGCTNTCGGTGTGGTGGCCGGGGTTACTGGTTTTTGCGCTTTTTTTGCTTGGATGATGTTACCGCCTTTAGAATACTTACCCGAGGGGAACCAAAATTTAGTGATTGGTTATATCTACTCGCCAGCCGGTTACAATCTCAAAAGCATCACCGAGATGGCAACTCGTATGGAAGAAAAAATAAAACCTAATCTTGCTTCAATTTCTGGTCCTCATGCTGATGCAGAAAGCCCTCCCAAACTGAAATATTTTTTCTTTTTGGCGTTCCGGCAGCGCACAATTGTTGGTGCTAGAGGCATTGATCCTGGACGTGCACGGGACATGGTACCATTACTCCGTGATTCTGTNAAAGACGAGCCTGGGACGAAAAGTACATTTCGGCAGTCCTCAATTTTTGGTCGCAGAGCTGGTGGTACCCGTAGTATCAATATTGATATAAAGGGTCCTGTGCTTGAGGATATCTCACAAGTAGCCCAGCGTATCTCAGAGGTGATAGAGGAACACCTCCCAAACTCCCAAGTTCGTGCACGGCCGCGCATTGAGGTAGGGGAGCCGGAAATCCGAGTTTTGCCGGATCCCATCCGCCTTGCGGACAACGGTATAACTGCGAAAGATCTAGCACTCTCTGTTGATGCTTTTAACGATGGAGTTAGGATTGCGGAGATTAATGTAGGTGGCGAAATTATTGATTTAATACTAATGGGACCTGAAACCGATGTTGGAACCACTCAAGCAATACAAAATCTTCCAGTCGTCGTAAGTTCCGGAAAAATNTTACCGGTCTCATCNTTAGCAAAGGTNCAAGTTACTACCGGTCCTACCGCTATATGGCATCGGGAGCGCCAACGCGCTATTACAGTCCGCGTTCGACCTGACAATGATATTGCCTTAGGAGATGCAATCAACATCGTGCGTGACAAAGTGCTTANTCAAGTTGCAAGAGAAGGGTTGCCTCCGGGTATCCGGTTCCAGCTTACGGGGACGGCCAAAGAATTAGATGCTACTGCCGCTGAGTTAAAGTGGGATTTAATTTTAGCTCTTGCCATTGTATTCCTTTTAATGGCCGTGCTATTTGAGAGTTTTGTTTACCCATTAATTATTGTTTTTTCTGTTCCACTTGCTGCCGCCGGAGGTGTCCTGGGACTCACTATCTTACGTCAATTCGATAGCGAGCAGCGTCTGGATATGCTGACAATTCTCGGTTTTGTCATCCTCATAGGTATAGTTGTGAACAATGCAATCTTAATTGTTCATCAGGCGTTACATCATTACCGCCAAGAAAAAATGGAGTGCCAAGAGGCGGTTCTGGAGGCAACCCGCAATAGGATACGTCCTATTTTTATGTCGACCCTCACTAGCGTTTTTGGCATGTTGCCGCTTGTTTTATTTCCGGGCGCAGGATCCGAAATTTATCGTGGATTGGGGTCAGTGGTTGTTGGAGGGCTGTCTTTTTCTGCTATACTTACGCTTGCGATCGTACCCCCTTTACTGAGCATAGTAATGCAAACTGCTGAAAATTCACGGGCGAAAAGAGCCAAGCATAGGACAGGTTCTTAACAGGCGCACGCAGGTTTCCATTACCGAAAAAATGTTTTTTGTAAATAAAACAATTTAAAGAGACCTAACTCAGAGATATCCCGTTCTTAAGCGAACACATCAACCATTTTGCCAAGNGTACGGCTGGCCTCAGTCTGNCTNTTATTATCGTTACCAACCTCACGACTTTGGGCTGTTTCAACTTGGTTTGTAGTGCGTGCGTNCTGTTGGAGTCTTTCACTATCACCTGAAGATGCANGNCTCTCTTGGTTTTGCATTTCGGTNGAACGTTTGGTTTGATCGGCAGCGTTACGTTGCACATCTGTTTCACGCTTGTTTGTGCCTGTGTGAGATACATCCAAAGCGTCATTACCGCTTATTCCTGAAATGTCAGCCATGTAAGTTCTTAACCAAAAAAGCCAAAAGACGCTGCACGTTACATATTAAGGGGAATAAAAACAACCCTTTCAAGACTGAAAAGAAATTGTCGGTGGCATAAGCAAAGATCAACAGTCTAAAGAATCTCGATTTCAATATCTTGGATAGTGGCTGCCCTAGCAATTTTTGCGAAATAGGCTGTTACTGCGAGTCGGGCGAGAGATCGTTATGCTGCTCGCGGGTCCATGGCATCTTGCAACCCATCTCCAAAAAAGTTACATGCAATCACTGTGATGAAAATCATTAGTCCTGGTAAAATTGCAAGATAAGGCGCAGACCATATTAATTCTTGTGNATTGCTCAGCATATGTCCCCAGCTTGTCAAAGGTGCTTGGACGCCAAGGCCAAGGAANCTTAGCACTGACTCAAAAAGAATAATGTAACCCACGGATAGTGTGGTTGCAACAATGATAGGTGAAGAAGAATTCGGCAGTATATGGCGAACTATAATAGTACTCGAAGATGCTCCTAAACTCTGCGCTGCGCGGGTAAAATCACTTTCTCGAAGAGCTAACGTTTCAGCGCGAACCAGTCGAGCGACAGTATTCCAGCTAACCATAGAAATTATAATTACTATACGATATAAACTGATGTCATCGGATTCCGCAATGCTCTTGGGAACTCCAACCTTCTCAAGATCTACAGCAGCTAGAACAATAAGAAGCGGTAATAGTGGTAGCGCCATAAAGGCATCATTAAAACGCATCAAAAAACGGTCGAGCCAACCGCCATAGTAACCTGCAGTAAGCCCAACAAGGGTTCCAAAGACTGAAGCTATTATCGCAGCAGTTATTGCAATGGAGAGTGAAACTCGCCCCCCATACAGCAAACGAACAAAAAGGTCGCGGCCGAGTTCGTCGGTGCCCAAAAGATTTGTGAATGACGGGCTCGCAAATCGATTATATAGATCGACATTAGTGTGATCGACTNCAAGCACACTTTCTATGAGTGGGGCGAAACAAGATAAAAGAGCAAGTCCTATCAATACGACTGCAGAGATGGCAGCTAGTTTATGTCGAATTAACCGTTGAAACATATGATAGCTTTTAATGCTGTGGNTCGCAGGAATCATTGCTTTTTATCCTGCGATGCAAAACTTACACGTGGGTCCATNGCCACTTGGCATATATCGGCGATGAAACTTCCCGTNAGTGTCAATAATGTGGCAAAAAGGAGACCTACCAAAGCTAAGTTGAAATCGTTCCCNAGTATGGCATCAAATATTGTCTTTCCTACACCCAACCACGAAAACATTGTTTCTGTGATTAAGGCACCTGAGAANACCCCACCAAGACTAATTCCAATCATAGTTATAATCGGTAGTATAGAGTTGCGGAATGCGTGGTTCAAAATAACTTTGTAGTCATTAGCCCCCTTGGCGCGAGCTGTACGAATATAGTCCNGGCGAAGTGTCTGAATCATGTTTGCTCGCATGAATCGGGTGAGACCGCCTGCGGTATGTAATGTCAGCACAAGCAGAGGCAAAATTATATAGGATATTCTATCCCAAAAATCTCCTTTACCAACGGTTTCCATCCCACCGGCAGGGAACCAAGATAGTGTTACTGAGAAAAAAATTATGACTAAAAGCGCAAGCCAAAAAGGAGGGATTGAAATGCCTGCGAAGCATAAGAGGTTAATGAGGTAATCGGTCTTTGTGTTTGGTCTGATCGCAGCAAAAATGCCAATTGGTATTGCTATCGCTAACGCAAAAAATAAACTCAAACCCATAAGTAAAACNGTATTTCCCATCCGCGGCCAGAGAATATCCATTACAGGCTGCGCATATACACGGGAATATCCAAAATCACCATAGATCGCGGATTGTGCCCAATTCCAATAGCGAGAGACTAAAGGTTGATCAAGTCCGTACAGTTTCTTTAAGCGGATAGAGTCTTTGGAAGTCAATTCCGGGTTCGAAGCGATCATTAAATCGATCGGGTCGCCTGGCATCAAACCAATCAAGCAATATATCACAAATGATATAATGAGGACTACAACTGCACTCTCGAATAATCGGCCTACAACAAAATTCAGCATAATTATTCTTTGACCCCCCAATGCTCGACCCAGTTAGCTGTCGAATACTGATGGCCTGTTGGTTTTATTCCGTTCAACCACTTCGGAATAATATGACTAGTAGCACGAAAATACAGTGGCAATGCTGGCAATTCCTCGGCGTAGAGTTGTTGGAGCCTTTTCCTTAACCTTTGCTGGGCAGGCTGATCACATTTTCTTTCTGCCTCATCCAACACCTTGTCCATCCTTGGATCTGTGAATCCGGGAAAATTCTGCCCTGACCATCCATTGGTTTTTGAAGGTATCATTGCAGAATGAAGCTGTGAGCGCGGCAAACTATTCGGGGCCGATAGCCATGCGTACATTGCAAGTGATTTGAATCTTCTCTGGTTAATCGTATTGCCGAAATAGACACGGGGAGGTTGATTTTTTATGCGTATCCCAATTCCCACATGTCTCCATTGGCTTTGTAAAACTTGCTGTATTAGTTCGCGGGTTTTATCACCCGAAGTAGTCATCAGTTCGAGGCGCAATGCTTCGCCTTTGTGATTATAACGAAGGCCATCCTCATTTATCGACCATCCTGCCTCATCAAGGAGTTCGCGCGCTTTCTGAGGATTGAAACCATATTTTGGAACGTCTTGATTGTAGGATGCGTCCAGTGGATTAATATTCGAGTGTGCAACAGGTTGATGACCTTTATAGAGTTGACTTGAAATAGCATTGCGGTCGACAGAATATAAAAGTGCTTGTCGAACTCTACGGTCTTTTAAAATTGGATTATCAAAATTAAAGTCGATGTGTTCGTAAATTAAGCTGGGCTTATACAAAAACTCGAATCTTTCGCCATAGCGTTGCTGAAAGGCAAGGGCTTGGTCAATGGTCAGGCCGACTTCACCAGCGATCATGTCGATACCACCAGCTAGTAGGTTTGCTGTAATCGATGCAGTGTTTTCAATTGCTAACACGGTTATACGCTTGAAATGAGGCTTGCGGCCCCACCAAAATTTATTTCGTTCGAAAATTACGTGGCTGCCGGGCACTACCTTATTGACAACATATGGCCCGAACCAAAGGCCGGGGTTAGTAGTCTCTGTTTCGTAGGCACTTCGATTGCGGTATTCTGCAGGTATGGAAAAGTTTTTCGACTCTATATGCGCTGGTAGCAATTGAAAGTTATCTAAATTCGCGAAGTCACAAGTCCGCTGGTTTAGGTGTATAGTGAACCTATGGCTATCAAGAATATCTATGTCACTTATTCGCCTAAATAGCTCATAATCAGATACTCCAGTGAGTTTGTGTTTCCCAACTTTCCAAGTGAAAAGTACATCCTTCGTCGTGACAGGTGTCCCGTCTCCCCAAACAGCACGTTTATCGAGTCTAAAAGTGACTGAGACACCGTCGTTCCCGTAAGAATTTTTGCCAAACACTGCCATTCCATTCTGTATGCTTGGGAGCATATCGCAAAGCACACAGACCAAGTTCCAGTTTTCGTCATAAAGTGTCATGCGCTTTCGTGCGAAAGCAAGTATGTAGGACTTGGCCATCATGCTATTAATCAACGGATTAAAGTTATTTGGAAACTGGGTCACGCCGATTACGAGAGTATCTTTAGCGTACGCCGGCGTATTCCACATAAGAGAAAAAAACAGAAAAAGTGTCGCAATTTTGTGAGTTGATTTCTGATCGGGACACATATCTGCTATCCTCAAAGAATTTGAAAAATTAATTGACTACAACGTAAGTAATCGGATTAGGCAGTGCGTTCATCGCAAAGCCATAAACGGTTANATACACCACATGTTTAGTCTGATCTGCTAGGCATTGTATCGTGTCTAGGCTCGGGGTGGCTGAGCTAGGCTCGGGGTGGCTTAGAGCGTGTCATCATTTGATGCAAATGTTAATTACCTTTGTAAGAGGGTTCTACGTCTAGGATGACTTCNCGATAACGGTATGGTCTATGCCAGTCTAGTCGTTCTGAAGAAAATTCGGCTCCAATAGCTTTCACAACCTAAATTCTAGCGAGTATTTGCTCTGATGTTAGCCTACTGTGCCTGGGGCTGAAACCTGTTAATATTGTATGTTATTCGTTGCAATAGAGGGAGATAGAATGTGATACAATCTAAGGATATTGCGTCTGCGCTTGGTGCAGAAATTTTTGGCATTGATCTTGCCCAGCCATTGGGTCCGGACATTGCGCAAGAAATTCATCAAATATTTTTAGATCGATTAGTGCTGGTATTCCGCGGCCAAATTCTAACGCCAAAGGAACAAGTTAGATTTGCGCGATACTTTGGATCGGTTGTTCCATATCCATTCCTTAAAGGCCTCGAATGTTGTCCAGAGGTTCTCGAAGTGATTACTCGACCAGAGGATGGCGTGAACTTTGGTGGTGGTTGGCACACCGATACTCCATACCTAGAAATTCCCTCACTGGGCTCTGTTTTGTATGCGAAAGAACTGCCGCCTGTTGGAGGTGATACTATTTTTTCCAACATGTATCTGGCGTATGACAAATTAGACAAAAAGACTCAAAGTTTTTTGGATGGGCAGCGCGGGGTTCACTCTGCAAATAAGCGTTATGCAAAGCCTGCGGACCGTTCTCAAATATATGGTCAGATAAAACAGGCTGAAAAAAAGAAAAACATGAGCTTGGAAAATTACCATCCAATTATCCGCACGCATCCTGAGACGAACCGCAAATCACTATTTGTTAGTTCTCTCCACACAACAACCATTAAAGGAATGGAAGAAGAAGCCGCGGATTCACTGCTGACACGTCTCTATGAGCATCAGGCCAGTGATGNGTTTACCTGCCGTGTCGTCTGGGAACCAGATACACTGGTAATTTGGGATAATCGTTGTGTTCTTCATAATGCACTATTTGATTATGCAGGCTACAAACGACGTATGCATCGTGTCACAATTGAAGGTGATCGACCAACCTAAAATTTGGTTGTAAAAAAAACGGCAATACTCTCCGATCTTGAGAAAGGGTCCTAAATCTCAGACTTATTTATCCATCGCGCTTCTGTATCTCTTATTTTCAATGCAGCAGAAATGATTGGGTCTTTCATTTCAGGTGGGATCACTAAAATACCTGTGGTGTCCCCAAATACAATATCACCGGGGCGGATTTGAACGCCATCAAGATTGATTGGTTGATTATGTGATAATGTTTCGAGATCCCATTGGCTTTTTATTGGCGAAAAACCCTTACAGAAGACCGGGAAATTTAGTAATTTGATTTCGTCTGCATCCCGGGTTGCTCCATTTATTACCACACCAGAAACGCCGCGTGGCTTCGCCCGGTTACAATGGTTCTCTCCCCACGTGCCAGTATCTGTGCGACCTGCAGCATCGATTAGTATAACCTCTCCTTCGCTTGCAAGCTCTCTCGATACCTGTGCATGGGTCACTAACGCATCTGCATGATTTGTAGAAGCATGTTTTGGTATTTGTTGAACAGTGAATGCAGTGCCCGCCATCCGTGTTCCTGTGGGGCCGAGATATGTGTAGCCATGAAGAACAGTACGTGGCATAGCCATACCTTCCATTGCATCGCTTATATGGCCTGATTGTAATTCNTTTAGGTGTTTGTAGTCTTTAGTGGATAAGGGCATGAGTCGACTTTAGTGAAATATTATTANATATATGAACATCATGGTGCGTACTTCATTACGCAAGAACGTAATCGATAATTTGCGAATATAATACTGCCATTTTTTCAAATGAGGTTGGTTTGTTTTACAACGAGGGATTATTGAAACTTTATGCGGAATTTGCAGATAACTATTTCTGCCAACTGATAGTAAGAAAGTAAGTAAGCGACGTATTTAGCTGCAATCACGCCTCAGAATCANGATCGGTGAATATTATAGTATATCCCGCAATTTTGGCATTTATAGCAGATTAAATTTGAGTGGTGCGAGTCAGAAAGAGTTATCCCGAGTCTAGGATTTTTGGGTTCACAAGTATTAGGCGGATATTTTTTCTCTTTCTTTCAGCCTGCACTTGACAATGTTCATGCTTTGTTCTTATTCTGATTGCTTATGAAGAAGAACTTGAAAGCATTTAGGGAAAAAGATTTGCGTGCATTGAAAGCGCAAATCCATAAAATTGAGCGGCCAAAAAAGCGGCGTTCTGAATCCCTAACTTTAGGGCTGAAAGCGATAGACTCTACACTGCCTGAAGGCGGGATCGCTACATCAGCAGTGCACGAGGTGACTGGCAGTTCCGGTAATGGATTTGTAGCATTTTTAGCCGGTCAAGCTTGCTGTAGTAATAGGCCTATTCTTTGGTGCGTTGAAAGTGACTCTTCGAAAATGCTGTATGGCCCGGGACTAGTGGTATTCGGAGTGAAAATGGACCTCCTTATAATGGCACGTTGCCGAGGAACAGATGAAATCCTCTGGGCAATGGAGGAGGGGCTTAGAGAAAAATCCATTGGGTTAGTAGTAGGCGAGTTATCGAAGTCGGTTTCGTTAACCGCCAGTAGACGATTGCAACTGGCAGCTGAGGCTGGTTGTACGATTGGGCTTATTTTGCACGATGGAGTGTCTGAAGAGATTGCAGCTCCGAGTGCGGTGACAACGCGCTGGCGAGTNGATTCTCTACCAACTCTTAAAAGTGGGACAATGAATAACAAAACGCGCTGGGGTTTATCACTTTGCCGTTGTCGGAGTGTAACAAAAAAAAGATCTTGGGATGTGGAGTGGGACAATGCGGCGAATACTCTCGCTTTGGTTTCCGATGCTGAGTGTGGAACGTTGGCATCGCCAAACCAAGTATGCCTCAAAAACTAAGAAATCATCGCCAGTACCAATAGTTCTTACAGAGTACATCAACGGTGTTTGCTTTATTTCTGCTGCTAGTCATGATGCTTTGGCTTGTGGTGTTACCCCTCGAATGTCTCTTGCTGATGCTAGGGCATTAGAGCCCAATTTGAAAATAGTGCCGGCAGACCCACGTGCCGATACCAATACGCTCGAAAAAATAATGAACTGGGCTACTCGTTATACTCCGTGGGTCGCGATCTGTGGCCGTGACGGTCTATGGCTTGATATCAGTGGCTGCGCACATTTGTTAGGTGGCGAGGAGGCTCTGATAAAAGATCTAACTGTGCATTTAACCAATTTTGGTTTCACTTCGCGTTTCAGTATTGCTGATACGCCTGGGGCTGCTTGGGCTATTGCCCACCATGGGGGTGAAGAAAAGTTGATTGCTCCTGGTGCACAGCGATTGGCATTGGCTTCCTTACCTGTGATTGCGCTACGTATTGGCGACATTAAGGCAGTCGAACTTATTCGTTTCGGCATTAGGAGTATCGGTGATCTTTATGCTCTGCCGCGCGCTGCTCTAACGAAGCGGTTTGGCATGGTAATTGGTGAGCGGCTGGATCAAGCACTTGGACTAATACCAGAGCCCATATCACCTCGTCGACCACTACCTAGATATCGTGCCGAATGCTCTTTTCTCGAGCCGGTCAGTCGAAAAGATAATATTGAAATCTGCCTACTTCAGTTGTTGGAAGATATTTGTTCAGCCTTAGAGTGCGCTAACCAGGGTGTGCGGCGATTAATTCTTGATTTATTCTTAGTTAAGGGAGCCACTAAAACACTTCACGTTGGTACGGTAAGACCGGTTAGAGAGGCCAAATGTATAGCCAAACTTTTTGCTGAGCCACTCAGTAAAATAGATTCTGGTTTTGGAATAGAGACTATGATCCTTTCTGCACAGGTTGTTGAGCCTCTAATAGAATCTCAGATTAATGTCTTGGTCGAAGAGAGAGATGAGGAAATAGTTCCTCTCGCGCCTTTGCTCGATAGGTTAGTCAGCCGGCTCAATTTCGAGCATGTGACGAGATTGGTGCCAAGGGCTAGTCATTTGCCAGATTGTGCCATGAGGCAGGTTTCAGTNACAGAAAGCAAGATGCACGGGTCTTGGCCTAAGACGCAGATCCGACCTCTTGTTCTTTTAGATCAACCAGAATCCGTCGAAAGTNTTACTGGTATTGCGCATTATCAGCCACCCGAAATATTTCGTTGGCGTCAGAAAAAGTACAGTGTGCGCGCGACAGAAGGACCGGAACGAATAGCCCCCGAATGGTGGCGTTGTGACAGAGCTTGGGCTAGAGGGTTTAGAGATTACTGGCGCGTAGAAGATGAGGAAGGGCGTCGATTTTGGTTATTTTGTGAGGGTAGAAGAGACAGACGGTACAATTCATTGCGTTGGTATTTACACGGATTTTTTGCGTGAAATGTATATAGACGCCCCCGACTACGCCGAGATTCAGGTAACTTCTAATTTTAGTTTTATGCGTGCTGCCTCACATCCGGAAGAGCTGGTAACACAGGCTGCCGCGTTTGGTTACAGAGCAATCGGCATTGCTGATCGTAATAGCCTCTCGGGCTTAGTGCGTGCACATGTTGAGGCGAAAAAAGTAGGTATTCCTCTGCTGGTTGGTTCTAGGATAGACCTTAAGGATGGTGCTAGCATGCTTGCGTACCCCGAAAATCGTCTAGCATATGGGCGATTGTCGAAACTAATTACGTTAGGTCGCCGTCGCTCGCCGAAGGGTGAATGTGAACTTTACCGTGAAGATATATTGGAACATGCTACTGGCATGGTTTTGGTCTCCATACCTCCTCGAGGTTGCGATGTTGAATTTGAGGTAGAGCTAGCCGCATTAAATGNAGCTATNCCCGGATCTGTATATCTTGCTGCTAGCCACTCACTTCGCGGTGACGATGACGCACATTTGGATTGGCTGTCCAAAGTTGCAACACGGGCGGGTGTACCAATGGTTGCTACTAACGATGTTCTAATGCATCAAGAGTCTCGCCGTCCTTTATTAGATATTCTGACTTGCATTCGTAAGAATATTACGGTTGATACAGCTGGTTATTGGATTTCGCGCAATGGCGAACGACGAATAAAATCTAGAGAAGAGATGGCGCGACTATTTGTGCATTATCCAGGTGCGCTTGTGCGTACAGTAGAAATCGCCGAACGTTGTCACTTTTCACTTGACGAACTCATCTATGAATATCCCAATGAGGTCACTTCAAGCGGTAGGAGTCCCCAAGTAGCACTGGAACAGCTGACAAATGTCGGGTCTAAAAAGCGTTATCCAAATGGGGTTCCAGAAAAAGTAAAAAATCAAATTTATCACGAATTAACGCTGATCGGTGAACTCGGTTATGCACCTTACTTCCTTACTGTCTATGACCTAGTTAGGTTCGCACGAAGCAAAGGTATTCTCTGTCAAGGTCGCGGTTCCGCCGCTAATTCAGCTGTTTGTTTTTGTCTTGGTATAACCTCAGTGGACCCATCGCAGAGCGACATTTTATTTGAGCGGTTTGTTTCTTCTGAGCGTAATGAGCCACCAGATATTGATGTTGACTTCGAGCATGAGCGACGCGAAGAGGTAATCCAGTACATTTATGACAAGTACGGCCGCGAAAGAGCTGCGATGACAGCTGTAGTCGTAACTTATAAAATTCGTAGTGCGATTCGTGAGGTAGGTAAGGCGTTAGGGCTATCTCAAGATATGATTGATGCCCTATTGAAACAGTCTTTAAGTCTATTACGCAGTGATATTGACTTGGACCGGCTTCGGGAAGTTGGTCTTAATCCTGAAGATCGGCGTCTTTGTTTGACACTACGTTTAGCTTCAGAATTACTAGGATTCCCTCGTCACCTGTCACAGCATGTTGGTGGTTTTGTGATTAGCCGTGGATTACTTTCCGAAATAGTGCCACTCGAAAATGCGGCCATGGAGGGGCGCACAGTGATCGGCTGGAATAAGGACGATCTTGATGCTCTTGGTATATTAAAAATAGATGTACTATCTCTCGGGATACTGACCTGTATTAGAAANGCATTCGATTTATTAAAAAGCTATTATGCGGTTGATTTTGATTTGGCATCTATCCCCACAGAAGATCCAGCTGTCTACGATATGTTATGTGCAGCCGACTCAATAGGTGTATTTCAGGTCGAAAGTCGAGCGCAGATCGCATTTTTACCACGAATGAAGCCGCGTTCATTTTACGATTTGGTAATTGAAGTAGCGATAGTGCGACCAGGACCAATTCAAGGAGACATGGTCCATCCTTATCTTAGGCGACGGAATGGTGAGGAAGAAGTAAATTTTCCTTCTGAAGAACTCCGTGATGTATTGGAAAAGACGCTTGGTGTTCCTCTATTTCAGGAGCAGGCAATGAAAATTGCTATTACTGGTGCCGGTTTCAGTCCTAACGAGGCTGACGCATTGCGTCGCGCCATGGCGACTTTCCGTCACATAGACAATATCCATNCTTTTCGTGAGAAATTTATTTCTGGCATGCTTACTAATGGCTATGACTTAGATTTTGCTGAGAGCTGTTTTCAGCAGATTGAAGGGTTTGGGAGTTATGGGTTCCCCGAAAGTCATGCAGCGAGTTTTGCTCTTCTAGTCTATGTCTCGGCTTGGTTGAAGTGTCATTACCCAGCCGTTTTTGCGACTGCCCTACTTAATAGCCAACCGATGGGGTTTTATGAACCAGCACAAATTGTGAGAGATGTTAAAGAGCATGGAATAGGCGTACTGCAGCCGGATATTAATCATTCAAATTGGGACAATATACTAGAACCTCGCGACACTGGCATTGCTATTCGACTTGGGTTTCGCCAAATCAAAGGTTTTCGAGAAGAAGATGCAATTCGGTTGATTTCTATGCGCGGCAATGGTTATCGTGATGTACCTTCGGTGTGGCAACGATCTGGTCTCAGGCCAGCAGTTCTGCAAAGGTTAGCGCGGGCCGACGTCTTCAATTCGGTTGGGCTTGGGCGTCGTGATGCGATGTGGNCGGTCGTGGGACTTGGAGAANAGCCTCCACCATTATTTTCTGATGTTATGATGGAAGATGAGACTAATGAAAGCTCCCCAATCAAGTTGCCGGTGATGCCACTTGGTGTCGAAGTGGTGGAGGATTACGACATGCTGCGGTTGACCTTAAAATGTCATCCGTTAGAATTGCTTAAATCGCAGTTAAGCGAAGTGGTGAGTGCTAGCAGACTATTATCGTTAAAATCTGGAACTCGGCATTCTGTCGCCGGACTAGTACTCTGTCGTCAGAGGCCCTCCAGCGCTAAGGGAGTTTGTTTTTTAACGTTAGAGGATGAAACTGGTATTGCAAATATAATTGTTTGGCCTGAAAAATATGGGTTCTTTCGCCGCCAAATTTTAAGCGCGCGGTTAATGAAGGTTAGTGGGAAAATTCAAAGTGATGGTAATGTGATTCACGTTATTGCTGATGAGATAGAGGACCTGTCAGTTATGTTGGATGAGCTTGGTAGTGAAGGTCAGAAAAGCGTTGAGAGTAAGTCTATATGTGGGGTTAATAAGGGAATACCAAAATCAAATGGTTCGAGTAATATATCTGCATTACGTTCTGTTCCTTCTTNTCCCACTAGGGGATGATGCTCTAACGATAAGGTAAAGGTGCCCTTCATATCGCGCAATTTCCATTAGGCCATTCTTAATATGCCAACATTTTTTAACAGATATTTTAATAGGCCAAAAAATTACGCGCTTTACCGGCGAGTTCGATCATGCACGATGATTGGAACTTATGGGCGATTCGAGGATAATTTACTAATTGCGGAACGTCACATGCGGAAATCAAAAATCGAAGGTGATTATGTAGAATGTGGTGTGTGGCGAGGAGGCATATCTTTCGCAATGATGCATAGTCTCAAACACNACGGTNTAACTGGGTTTCATCTCTTCGATAGTTTTCAAGGATTGCCAATGGCCTCGGCTATGGATGGAGCGGACGCCTTAGAGCAGCAAAGGAACGACGAAATATGGTTTGATGGTAACATTGCCAGTTATGAGCAATTTTTGAAAGACCTGAAGCAATTCAAACCTAAAAGTATCGATGTCACTGTTCATAAAGGTTGGTTCAAGGACACTTTGGCTGATTATCCTTCGGATGGATGTATCTCTGTTTTGCGGCTCGATGGTGATTGGTTTGAGTCGACCATGATTTGTTTTGAAATGCTTTGGAATAGAGTGGCGGCAGGCGGTCTTATATTAATAGATGATTATTACGACTGGTCGGGCTGCACAAATGCGGTTCATAAGTTTTTGGCTAAAAAATTCGAGGAAGACTCAAATTTCTATTGCCCGCTTCGAAGTACTAAATATGGCCTTGCCTACCTCGTGAAGCCAAACTAGCGAATNACTTTAAGGCAAAATATTTCAAAAATCTAAAGACCAATGAAATTATAACGCACTCGAAGTGCTGGTATTTCTGTTACTAGGAAAACATACCTAAATGATGCCACCAGAGATAGTTGATGGGCATTATTAACAATATGTAAAGAATTGAAAAAATAATTCCGAGCTGTGCACAGTATTTGATTGGTACTTTCGTAAGAATGACTCCAGCGAAGATAGGAGCGGCCTGATATGGTACTATTATGATAAAAAAGCTATTTATTTGACTCATCAATACTGTTTCTAATGGCCAGCTAGTTGCTTGGGCAATGCTATCAGCCATTGGTGTAAGTACAGCTGGGACNCCCGCTGGATTGAGCGCAAAAGAGAGTATGCTGCCAATCACGGTTAATGCACTAAATTTAAATAAATCAGTTTCGTTTTCAAAATCTACTATTTCAATTAAATTTGCAGCTAATATTTCGGCAAGGCCGGTATGAGCTACGATAGCCCCAAGACCGATGATNCCAGCGACGAAAAACCACGGAGAATAGTTTGCTCCTTGCACTAGCGAACTGGCTTTAACTAATTTNAAAAATGGCATGAGACAGAGTATTGAGGTGCCTAAGCCTATCCAAGCGGGCGCTATCCCATGAATTTTGTCGGTGAGCCAAAAACTCAGGGTGAGTAAAAGAATTATTAAAAGTCTCATCCCTTCAGGCGTTATCTTAACGGACGTTTGTGCCATGATAGTTTTCTTAGGTTCTGGATGTTTGTTGCGAAACATAAATAACGTAAGGATAAGAATAACAATCAAACTTCCGATTCCCGCGACCGTGAAGTGTAATTTCATGAAATCCGTGTAGTGAAGGGTAATCCCATGGATGTTTTCTGAGGCACCTGCAAGCACTACATTTGGAACAGTTGCGGGCAGAATACTCATGGCAGGAAAGACTGTGCAGAAGCAAAAAGTCAATATGAGTCCTGACCTTGCCCTGCTATTCATTTCATAACCAAGCTGCTCTGCTATTTTAGCTACAACGGGTGCTAATATCACTATGCGACCCATGGCAGAGGGCATTAGAAATGCACTGCCAAAACCTGCAACACCCATCCCGAGAACAAGTCCAGTGTAGGAGTGACCAAACCACTTAACCACCCATTCCGCGATAGTCGCTCCGACTCCAGTTTTTTCAACCGCAATGCCAATAACAATTCCAGCAAAAACCAACCAAACTGCGCCCGAATGAAACCCGGAAAATATTGTAGACGGCGGTGCTATCGAAAATATGAGTGCAAGAAAAAAAATAATAAAAGTTGTGAGGTGCAGTGGAAGGATTTCGGTGGACCAAAGGCCTACTGCTAAGAAGACAAGACCTAGTGCATTCAGCGCTTGCGGCGGCCAGCCCTCTGGCGTCGGTGAACACAGCATGAATGTGCATATTGTCAGCCCAGTGCCAGCAATTATGGATCGCCAAGTTCTCATAGTGCCACGGTCTTTCTGCAAATGTGATACTTCTCAATCACCGCAAAAGCTGATGATAAACATTCATTGTATCTGTGATTACGGAGGTAACTCCGAATTCACTCTCTGCTAACAGTCGGCCTTGCCGCCCCAATTTTTTACGCAGCNCTTTGTTTGTTGCAAGTTGCGTTAATGCATCGGCTAACGCCTCAACATTTCTTGCGGGGCAGAGTAGTCCCGTAACTTCGTGGCGGCAAATTTCTCTGCAACCGGGCACATCGCTTGCGACGATGGCACGACCACAGGCTGCCGCTTCTAGGAGCGATTTTGGCAAACCCTCACGATAAGANGGTAGCACACCGATATGAGCTGCGTGATACTCAGAAGCTATATCTGTTTGCGGACCTGCAATGTCGACTATCCCCTCGGCTTTCCACGAATCAAGNACTTGTTGGGGTATNGCGGAGGGGTTTTCGTCNGTTGGACCGACCAATCGCACTTTNATCGGAATATTCCGCCTTCTCAAAATGCGTGCCGCCTCNACTAATTCTCCAATACCTTTATCCCAAAGCATCCGTGAGACGCAAACTGCNACNGGTATGCCATCAGATTCGGGTTTTACATTGAAAAGTTTGAGGTCTACGCCAGATCCTTTTATGAGGACAAGGTTTGTCTCCTCAACGCCAATCTCATTTTTGTAAAGGGATATGTCATCGCGATTTTGTAAAATCGTAAGGGTATTCTTGCGGTTCATGAGAAAACGAAATATCTGCCCCGTCGCTTTGCGCACCAACCGTGCAAAAAAATGCTCCGATATGAAGATGAAGCCCATGCCGCCTAACGCATTNACTACGGCTGGCATGCGCGTGATCCAAGCCGCAATGGCACCGTACAGCGACGGTTTGAGGGCTACATGATGGATTATGTCTGGTTTTTCACGTCTATATATTTGGACTAATCTACAAACAGTCATGAAATCCCGAAACGGATTATGCCCGCTACGCGCAAAATTTAATGGGATAACCCGTATCCCGGCACGTTGGATAACTTCTTGGCATCTACCCACCTTGGTCACAACGGCTACTTCAGCACCGGCTTTGACAAGGCTTGCGCCCAAGTGAAGGCGGTGTGAACAAAAATACCAGTCCTCGCTCACAACAAGCAGGACCTTTTTGTTGTGCATGGTCACTGTTATGTCCACCTATCAAGCCATGCTTGCGCCATTAATATGCCCCACAAAGCCTCCTGGTAATTCCCAAAACCATTTAGGTGTTGGCGCCAAGCAGAACGAACAACTTTCGCTTCAAATAAACCACCGTTTTTAAGACGGCGTTCATCTAGGAGGTCCTCTGCCCAATCGCGCAGCGGACCCCTCAGCCAACGATCAAGTGGGACCGCAAACCCCATTTTNGGGCGTTCTATTAATTTATTAGGTAGATATTGTCTCAGTACCTGCCGAAGGATGTATTTTGGCACGTCATTTTTTAGTTTCAGGTCACTTGGTACTTGTGCCATCATTTCAACTAAATCATGATCCAGCATTGGTACTCTCACCTCAAGGCTTACCGCCATGCTGACTCTGTCAATCTTCGTCAATATATCATCTGGTAAATAGGTTAGACTGTCTTGCTGAGCCATCTCTGCAGCAAAACCCAGCTTGTCCGTGTTATGCCACTCAGCAATATTGGGCGGTGAACCATTCTTTACCGGTTGTAAACCTTGCCAATGACTTACCAAGGCTTGGTAGACCCCCTTTTCGTCAGCTTGTTGCAAAATTGCTCCAAGTTTATGGGCTTTAACGCCAAATGTGTTGGGCCGTTTCGATTCTGGCAACAATCTTGCTAGCCGGTCCCACAAACGTGCATTGGGGATTTGTATGGTTTTGCCAATAAGATGGCGTAGTGAATAGGGTATCCATCTTGCCTTCTGCCAAAACTTTGGTGCCGTTTGGTAACGATTATAGCCGAAAAAAACCTCATCGCCACCATCACCAGATAGCGCGACAGTTACGTCGCGCCGAGCTAATGCAGAAACAAGGTATGAGGGAAGAGCTGATGAGTCGCCAAAGGGCTCGTCAAAAATATTCGGGATATCAGAAATTAGATCTAATGCTTTACTTGGATGCATGACAACTTCAGTGTGATCTGTGCCAAGATATTGTGCGATTTTTTTTGCATGATNAGACTCATTATATGCATTATCTTCGAACCCTATTGTAAATGTGCGGATACGCTTTTCTTGTATTTGACTCATCATNGTCACTACTGCTGTGGAATCGATACCGCCCGACAATAGTGCCCCTACGGGAACATCAGATACCAGACGTCGACCAACTGCTTCTCTTAATGATTTGTCTACTGCGGAAATTAAATCTTGCTCGCTTATCTCAAGTGATTTGTTTTCATAATACGAACGGAGGTCCCAATATTGGGTTATTTTTGGTTGGCTGCCTGCTGTAACCTGCAGAAAACAACCGGCTTCAAGCTTATANATGTTTTGGTAAATCGTTTTTGGTGCGGGCACGTAATTGAATTGACAAAAGAGATTAAGTGCTTCCCTATCGATTTTACGATTCCAATCGGATAGTTCACAAAAAGGCTTTAACTCCGAAGCGAAAACAAATCGATTTCCCGTGTGGCCATAATAAAGCGGTTTTATTCCAAGACGATCTCGCGCCAACCAAAGTCTACAGTCCACCGTATCCCAAAGGGCAAATGCAAACATACCAATACATTTTTTTACGGTGCGTTCGATGCCCCATTTCATGCAGGCTTTAAGCAATACTTCGGTGTCTGATTGGCTTCGAAAAGCAATTCCTTCGGTTTCTAAATCAAGCCTAATATCTTTAAAATTATAAATTTCTCCGTTGTAAACGATTACATATCTTCCATCATCAAGTGTCATTGGCTGATCCGCGGCTTTGCTGAGATCTATGATTGCAAGGCGGCGAAAGCCAAGACTGATACCAGTATTGCCGTCAGCCCATACGCCGCCCCTATCGGGGCCACGATGTCGCAAAGTGGTTGCCATTCGGCAGGTTTGTTGCTCTAGTGTCTGTTTTTTGCCTTTGCCGGCGTCTTCGAGTAATCCTACTATTCCGCACATAGCTCGTCCTCAGTGGGTCCTGGGCTGACGATTGAAACACCGTTGCCAGTGCGTGAATATAAACACATTTATTTTACCGAAAAAGAAAAAGAAATACATGCATAAAATAATCATAATTAAGTANTCAAAACCCTATATTTCTAANAATAAAATAAANAAAAAAATTATATTGTAACAAATNTGAAAAATTCGAAAAATTATTAGTTGAAAAAAAAATATTGGATTAAATACTTTATTTATATTGATTCTTTTAGACTACAGTTACCCCCCCGTCGATAACAATTGTCTCACCGGTGATAAATGCTCCTGCGTTAGACGCCAAAAATACCACTGCCCCAGCAACCTCATCAGGCTCACCTATCCGTCTGAGGGGAGTAGAGGCTGTGCGTTCTGAGAGAATTTCCTCATTTTCCCAAAGAGCGCGCGCAAAATCGGTGCGTATAAGTCCTGGTGCAATACAGTTAGCGCGGATATTATTGGGTCCGTACTCTGTTGCCAGATTACGCGCAATTTGCATGTCTGCAGCTTTTGAAATTCCATAGGCGCCAATCAACGGACGGCCCCGTAAGCCACCTATAGAGGATATGATAGTTATGGAGCCACCATGGATATTATCCATCTCTGGTATTACCATATTGCAAATCCAAAAGGTACTTCGAACGTTTGATTCCATCGTTTTGTTGAAGGCTTCATCGGATATGTCAGCAGAGGGTCCAAAATATGGATTGACTGCAGCATTACATACCAAAATATCAATTGTGCCAAACGTATCTAGAGTTCTGTCCACCAAGGCTCGTAATTGATCTTTGTGATTAATGTTGCACGATATTGGAATAGCTTTTGCACCACCTGTGGCCCAGTTTCGGTTTATGTCCTCTGCTACTTGATTGCACGCACTTGCTTTTCGCGAGGAGATTACAACGTTCGCCCCATGTTCTGCCAATCGATTGGCGGTGGCACGACCGATACCTTTGGTCGATCCTGTTACAATTGCAGTTTTATTGGTTAGGTCGAAAAGTGTCATCACTTTAGTATCCTCTGGCAGTAATTTTTCTAACTCTAGGGAAATATGGATTGATTATTTTGGCTGAGGCCAATTGATCTTACAGCTTTCTCTGCAAAGGATGGGGGGAATACTTCCCCNGGTGTGTTGCAATAATAACCGGATAAGCTTGTTATTGGTGTGGAACTATTTGAAGTTTTCTCTAAAGACCAACGCTGCAGAAAAACAACACAGGTGCGTGTGCCAATTCCAGTACGACGCCAAAGTATTGGTCCGAGAACGTTATTTGATTTTTTTAAAACACCGAAACTTGGTTTTTGATCGCGAAAGACCGCCCATCGACTAGCTATGTCCTTGGGGTCCTGAGGGTCATTCAAGGGAGGACCGTCGGCTGACTGGCTTAGTAAGAGGCCCGCAATGCTACCTTTATCAAGACGGTACCACTCACCAAATTCTTCAATATGGTTCCCTGTATCTGAGCTGTAGCGCCGAACACGTATTTGTGATTNTTGAAGCTCGGGCATAGTAAAAANCAGCCTTGTTTCATTAGGTTCTATCCAAACAGTCTTGCCGGAAGGTAAATTACCGTAATTACTTTGACATCCGATTAGGGAGAGCATACTGAGACTGCAGAGGAACAGGCCCAGCACAAATTTGTATTTGATAAATTTTGGCACCTAAATATCGTCTTTATATCACNGAGGCATATATCATANCGTATAGTATTTTTTTTTATAGAGGCCTTATGACTTCGTTAGGTATTGATAGCGATTATAAGCAGCTGTGAGAGTAAAACTGCGGCGACTGAAGGCATGTAATTTAAATATTTGGTAAATCACAAATGACAGAAAACCAATCACCTGCCCAAATCATTGTAGTTGGCAATGTAAAAGGAGGTACAGGCAAATCTACAACCAGTATGCATCTGATCGCGGGGCTTCTGCACGCGGGTTACNTTGTCGGNTCGCTCGATCTAGACTCCCCGCAATCAACATTAACCCANTATATAACNAATCGTCGCGATCATGCCGAAACAAAAGGTATAGGTTTGCCCCTACCCGAACATAGGGTTTTACAAGCAAGCACCGTTTCAAATCGTGATATTGCATATGGCGAGGATGAAGCGGCCGTTGACGAATGTTTGAGAGGGCTTAGTGAAAACAGTGATTTCATCGTAGTTGATACTCCAGGGGGAGATGACACGTTGTCCCGGCGTGCGCATAGCTATGCAGATACTTTGATTACTCCGATGAATGATAGTTTCATTGATTTGGACGTCCTAGCCAAGGTTGAGCCAGATACCATGAAAATTATTAGGCCGAGTGCTTATGCTGAGTTTGTCTGGGAAAATCGTAAAAAGCGCATTCAACGTGATGGAGGAAGCATTGATTGGATTGTTGCGCGCAATAGGCTGAGTAGTTTGGATTCCCGAAACAGAAGGGCTGTTGCGGATGTATTAACCACTCTGTCCAACAGAATAGGATTTCGAGTCGCACCTGGCTTCAGCGAGCGCATGATTTTCCGTGAATTATTTCTTAAGGGGCTTACGCTTCTTGATCTTCGTGATCCAGACGCGGGCATTCGACTGAATATGTCTCACCTTGCAGCGCGCCAGGAGGTTAGAATGATGTTAGACGCAATTGGTTTGCCAGAGACTGTTGAGCAAGATGAAGCGCCACGAGTGTTAGGGAGTGCAGATACATGATTTGGTTTCTTGTAGGTGCCGCGTTATTAGCAGTTTTATTACTTTTTGCTCGCTGGTACGTCAATGCTGAGCCGCGTGATGTGGTGTCAGCGCTGCGATACATTGGCTTATTTTTTGCCATTGTAGTGATTGGTGTCGCTATTATGTCGGGCCGGCTTAGCATCCTTTGGCTCATACTGTTGAGTGTTCTGCCTTGGTTGGGGCGGCTAAGAGCCTTTAACCGCCAAGTCAGTAAATTAAGGGGGCCAGCGAGTGGGCAACATATTGATAAACGGACTAAATTTGTGGTGCTGTATATCAATCAGGAAACGGGTGATATGGATGGCAGGGTTTTGACAGGGCCAAAAGCGGGAATGTTACTTTCTGANTTGGGCATTGATGCCCTAGTTACTCTGTATGAAGCTGCTGTCATAGAAGATGATGAAAGTGCAGATATTTTAGAGTCCTATCTTGATAGGATGCANAGTCAGACGTGGAGGTCTAAATCAAAGATTGTTGATCAGTNGGACAGTACCGGAGAGAATGTAGGAGGGCATGACGGAATGACGCGGTCTGATGCCTATGAGATGTTAGGTCTACAGCCAGGAGCCTCAAAAACTGAGATCGAACGCACTTCACAGGCATTAATCGATTTGGGGCATCCTGATGCATCGAAGGCTGAGGATATTCGTCGTAAAGTCATACAAGCCAAAGAAATTTTACTCGGAGAATGATAGTTTCGCGTTTAAGCGGTTGCCGTTAGCACATTCGGAGTCTAAGAATGATAGTTGACTTAAAAAATTAAAAAGATTTTTGTCGATTTCTATGGCACAAAAAATTCGCAAAGCTGTGTTCCCAGTCGGTGGCTTGGGAACAAGATTTCTTCCCGCAACCAAGGCTCTCCCAAAGGAGATGTTACCTATTGTTGATAAGCCGCTTATACAGTATGCGGTGGAGGAGGCTGCTGCCGCAGGTATAGAAGAATTTGTTTTCGTTACGGGGAGAGGAAAACAGGCAATAGAAGATCATTTCGACATTTCTTATGAATTGGATCAAACATTAAGTGCCCGTGGAAGAGTTGATTTGGTGGANTCNCTTAAAAGCTGGATGCCAGATCCCGGNCAGATTACTTATACAAGACAAATGGATCCGCTTGGCTTAGGACATGCAGTTTGGTGTGCAAGGAAATACATTGATGATGAACCATTTGCTGTTCTTTTGGCAGATGACTTGGTTTTGGCCGGGAAACCTTGTCTGCAACAATTGATAGAATCATATCAAACAAAACCGGGCAATATTGTTGCGGCGATGGACGTGNTGCCTGAGCACACAGATCGATATGGTATTTTAGATTTTGAAGAGGATGATGGTGAAGTAGTATCGGTGAAAGGTTTGGTCGAGAAACCTCCTCCAGGGGCTGCCCCCTCCAATTTAGCTATTATCGGTCGATATATACTGATGCCAGAGGTCTTTGACCACTTAGCAGAAAAACACACCGGTGCCGGTGGAGAAATACAATTGACGGATGCCCTCGCAAAAATGGTCAATAGCACGCCGTTCTACGGCTTACGATTTGACGGGAGAAGGTTTGACTGTGGCGACAAGGTTGGGTTCTTGGAGGCTAATCTTGCTTTTGCACTTGATCGTGATGATATGACGGAAGCTGTTGAGAAACTTATAAAGTTGTACACTTAGATTAACGGTACTTAAGCGAAAGTGTGAGTAAATGCGTATTGCAATTATCGGTACTGGGTATGTTGGGCTCGTCTCTGGCGCATGTTTCTCTGAATTCGGAATAGATGTTACTTGTATTGATGTTGATGTGGAAAAAATAAATGACCTTCAAACAGGTAAAATACCCATATATGAACCAGGCTTGGAAGATCTGGTAGACAAAAATGTCTCTGCCCAGCGTCTCCATTTTACGAATAACTTAGAAGAAGCGGTCAGCGAGGCGGATGCAGTATTTATAGCTGTAGGCACGCCTAGTAGACGCGGTGACGGGCATGCTGATATGTCATATGTATTNGCCGCAGCCAAAGAAATTGCGAATGCCATAAAGGGCTATACGGTCGTAATTAATAAATCTACGGTGCCAGTTGGCACTGGTAGAGAGGTCGAACGGATAATCCGATCAGAACGTCCTGATGCAGATTTTGATGTGGTTTCAAATCCCGAGTTTCTTCGAGAGGGCTCGGCTATCGAGGACTTTATGCGTCCAGACCGTGTCGTTATAGGGGTAGAGACTGAACGTGCCCAAGGGCTCATGAATGATTTATATAGGCCGCTACATTTGATACAGACACCTATACTTTTTACTAAGCTAGAGACCGCGGAGCTTGTGAAATATGCAACTAATGCATTTCTCGCTACAAAAATTACGTTCATCAACGAAGTAGCAGACCTTTGTGAAAAAGTCGGAGCAAATGTTCACGATATAGCAAAGGGTATGGGCCTAGATGGGCGTATTGGAAATAAATTTCTGCATGCTGGTCCAGGGTATGGCGGTTCTTGTTTTCCGAAAGATACCTTGGCAATGGTTCGTACTGCGCAATCGGTCGGGGTAGACCTTAAGATTGTAGAGGCCGTTGTTGCCGCCAACAATAACCGCAAAAGAGACATGGCAAAAAGGGTTATAAAAGCTTGCGGTGGCAATGTAGCAGGTAAGACAATCACNTTATTNGGCGTAACATTCAAACCAAATACTGACGATATGCGTGATAGTCCTAGCTTGGATATAATCCCCATGCTTCATGAGGCAGGCGCAGTAATCCGGGCTTATGACCCCGCTGGTATGGAAGAGGCAAAACACCTCCTTAAAAATGTAAATTGGTGTGAAGATACTTACGAGGCACTCGAAGGTGCGGACGCACTCGTCATCGTCACAGAATGGAATGAATTTAGATCGCTAAATTTCGACCGTATCAAGAAAATATTGAAGGGATCGGTTATCGTCGATCTCCGTAATATATACGACCCTAGGACAATGACAAAGGCAGGCTTTCAATACAGTTCGATTGGACGGCCGATAGATGGAAAGAGATTCCTTACGGGGAGGGAAGCTAAGTGAAGCAGCATCATTTTGATCCAACTATTCTCAGAGAATATGACATTCGTGGTATTTTCGGGAAAACCTTGACTGAGCGTGATGCCTTTGCAGTCGGGGCCTGTTTTGGTTCAATTATAAAGGAAGAGGGGGATCAAACGGTTTGCGTGGGTTACGACGGGCGGAAATCATCGCCAATGTTAGCTGAAAATGTAATCAGTGGCGCGAGGGATGCTGGCATCGATGTTATAAATATAGGCTTAAATGCAACTCCAACCTTATACTACGCAACTACTGTACTTGAGGCTGGTGGAGGCATTATGGTGACAGGCTCACATAACGCGTCTCAATATAACGGCTTTAAGTTTATGCTCGGTAGTAAGCCATTTTGGGGCGCTGACATAGTTGGGCTAGGACAACGAGCCGAAGTTGCCAATTTTACTAGGGGTTCCGGGGGGATTTCAACAAAAGCCATTCGGGAATCATATGTAGCGCGGCTGATGGGAGATTTTCGCTCAGTCAAAGGATTAAAGGTTGCATGGGACGCCGGAAATGGAGCGCTGGGTCCCGCAATGACCCAATTAACCTCGTGTTTGCCGGGAGTGCACATCCTTTTAAATGAAGAGGTGAATGGAGATTTTCCGGCGCATCATCCTGATCCAACAATTCCCGAAAATTTAATTCANCTACAAGAAATTGTTCGGAAGGAAAAATGTGACTTAGGTATTGCTTTTGATGGAGATGGGGATCGGATAGGTGTTGTCGATGGGTTAGGGCGTATACTGTGGGGTGATCAGATCCTTGCGATTTTAGCTCGTGATATGCTTGAAGAGCTTCCGGGTGCAACGATAATCGCTGATGTCAAAGCTAGCCAAGCATTATTCGATGAAGTAATACGTCTTGGCGGNCACCCGGTNATGAGCCCAACTGGTCATTCTGTTATCAAATCNAAAATGGCTGAATTGAAAGCGCCGTTGGCNGGAGAAATGAGCGGACACATCTTTTTTGCAGACCGCTATTACGGGTATGATGATGCCCTTTATGCTGCGCTTAGGTTAGTTGATATAGTTGCACGTGCGGATAACAGCCTAGCGACGATGCGAAATACACTTCCGCAAATGGTAAATACTCCGGAGATACGATTTGATGTGCCCGAGGACCGTAAATTTGCAATCGCACAGGAAGTACAGGAACGCCTCCGNCAGAGCAGCGCAAGTGTGAGCACCATAGATGGGGTGCGCGTTCAAACGCATGAGGGCTGGTGGCTTCTACGCGCCTCCAATACTCAGAATGCTCTTGTTATGCGATGTGAGTCACAAACAGAAAGTGGGCTCACAAAGATGAAAGGCATGGTTTCCGAGCAGCTCCGGTTAAGTGGTTTAGAGCCGCCGGTGTTTTAGTTGGACGGGGCTGTTACCGGCGGCGGTAAGTACGCGTTGGTGACATCGGTATGCAGTCAAAATCGTGCCGCTTTAATTCTCNGCATGCATCGTATGCATCCTTGCGACTAAGCCCTGCCAAGCGAGCCCTGTAGAGGGTTCGATTTTTTCTCTCTGCGGTCATGACAGCAATATCGTAATTTTTGCCGAATTTNGAGAGTTTTGCTGCTGCTTTGCCTGCTCTTTTTGTTGCTGGTGCTATTTTAAAATAAGCACCAATTTGAATCATCCATGCCCCGCGCGGAGTAGGGTTTACAATGGGCTTAGAAAATGGGGGCAGTTTTGCGTCTTCAGCGATTTGGCGGGCTAACTTTCGTGCCTCGGCTGCAGCAATAGATTGCGTTGGGTGCGGGTCTGCAAAAAAAATTGNCGAATTTGAATGCATTGGCTTTGCATTTGCTGTCAGGATATCGTCCTGGCGTGAACCCGAGATTTTAGCGAAACACTTNTTCAGAAGANTTTTTACATGATTGTCCCGGAACTTNGCGGTTTTCCCGCCAAAAACAACGGCAATCAATCTCTTTCCATCGCGTTCAGCGGATGCAGATAGGTTATAGCCGGCCGCATTTGTGTACCCGGTTTTGATCCCATCAGCACCATCATAGTGCCCAAGAAGCTTATTGTGAGTTTTGAAACTACGACCTTTAAAGTGAAATTTACGAGTTGCAAANTAATTATAGTAGTTGGGGAATTTATTGATCAGAACACGTGATAGTAAGGCCATATCGCGTGCAGTGGAAAGGTGACCCCGATTNGGCAGCCCATGCGGGTTACGAAACGTTGTNTCNTTCATTCCTAATGCGCGCGCGCGGCGTGTCATGGCTCGTGCGAAAGAGTGCACAGAGCCTGATAATTGTTCGGCAACGACTACAGCAACATCATTTGCAGATTTGGCAATAAGTGCAGATATAGCTTGTCTAACGGTAATTGTATCTCCTGGCTGAAGCCCTAACTTTGAAGGCTGTGCTTTACTCGCTTTGGTTGAGGCGATCAATTTCGTCCCCATTTTCAGTTTGTTTTGCTCCAAGGATTCGAAAAGCAGTAACAAAGTCATCAACTTTGTCAGAGAGGCAGGATAATTGAGTGTGTCGGCGTTTGTTGAATGAAGAACATGGCCGTCTTTGGCGTCAATTACAATCGCAGCATAGCGAGCCTCTGATGGCTGAGCAAATAAAAAACACAAAACTAAAGTAAAAANTATGTATATGGATCTTATAGTTTGAATAATACTATTATCCTCCAATTATTTTTTGTAATTATTATTCTAATACTAGCAATTTATTTCTCGTTGATTTGATTAGAATACTACGACAGCACAATAGAAATGTCGACAGTTTTCGGTGGGGTATTTGGAGTACGATTGGGTNNATGGGTTTNATGAGGATTCGTATGNTTNTTTTTGATTGAAAACTATAAAANTTGTGCACCGCACAAAAATATCTTGACGGACAAACAAAACACGCACATATTAACCTTGTTGCAGTGCAACATTAGCCATTTAGNGGCTATCAGGAAAAGTTAATTGTTAACAAAAATTAAATTCGGGATTGGCAGACAATAAAGGAATTGAAAAATGAGCTCAAACAAAGCTGCAGATAACAACAAAACAACAATGAATAATGTCAACGACACCGTCGAAGCAGCAATGGCGATGGGAAAGGAAAAGGTTGAGCAGGTACACGAAAATTATACTCAGGCTTATGGAGAATTCTCGAAGTTTGGTCAGGAAACGTTGGGAGTCTACATGAAAGCAAGCGAAATTTTTGTGAGAGGGGCAGAGGATATTGGGCAGGCCTATTTTCAGTTAGCCAAAGTCACTGCTGAAACCAATGCTGATGCAGCAAAAGCAGTGTTCGCGGCGAAAACGCTTAATGATGTGGTCGATGTTCAAAATGAGTTTGCGCGAGAGTCTTACCAGACGTTATTCTCGGAGGGTACAAAAATCAGTGAACTCTCACTGAAAGTAGCACATGAGGCTTTTGAGCCATTGAAAGAGCAAATGCATGGTTCGATCAAAAAAACNATGAAGGACTCATAAGNCAGTCTTGAGAANAGTTGTAGCAGTCTTGTCTCCGACAGGACTGCTCCTCTCATTAAAACTTTTTACAGCTGTAAATGGTACATTTATTTAGGCGGTATAAACGGCGCCTTTGACGCGACAAACACTTGCTCTCGATCTTAGTAACTTCAAAACCAACTCCAGTGAAGCGGTCTGCATAATCCGATCCGCAAGTCCGCACATGATATGGATGTCCGAAGCGCTCATAACGGTCCTTAGGGTTTGTTACAGCCTCGTCTTCATCGGTTTTTTTTAGACTCATATCTTGCGGAACCATAATTAAGACGTGTCCGTTCGCCCTTATAATCCTATATAACTCACTTAGAGCCTTATGATCATCCATAACATGTTCAAGGACGTGGGAGCATATAACACCATCAAAGTGGTCGTCTTGGAAGCGCATATCTGTGATATTCATGTTTTGTTTCACATCAGTGCTAAAAAGATCAATATCAGTGTAATTGACTTGGGGTAGCCGTGACAAATAGCTGCGTATGCAGGATTCCGGCGCAATATGCAGGATGCGAAGACGTNTTCGCGTCCATCGCAGCACGTCTCGTATGTAAAGGTATAGAAACCTGTGTCTTTCAAGAGAGGCACATTTAGGGCAGCGAGCATTTCGTCTACCATTGAGGCCGAAAGGCAGAAAGTTTTGGTACCTTTCCATACAAATAGGGCATAGAAAAAGGCCCCCCCTTCTGCGTTTTCGCCTAATGTCGGTGGTTAATAGAGGGTCACCGTAAACTTTGGGTTCACTATATTTCCCCGAAAGGATTTTTGGGAAGCATCGTCCAATGTTCTCCAGCATGTTATTTAGCCTTTAAAACAATCCATTTAATCTCATATTATAGGTCGTAGGTCGAACTAATAGGTATGACAATGTCAGACAAGGATGATGACGCAGGTGTAAGTGTAATCACCAAGGTAAAGACAAACGAAAAGACAAAAAAACCATCCATGTATAAGGTATTATTATTGAATGATGACTATACACCAATGGAGTTTGTAGTTCATGTCTTACAGCGGTTTTTTTCACTGGATGAGGATCTAGCGGCGCAAATCATGATGCATGTGCATCGGCGTGGCGTTGGGGTATGTGGTGTTTTCCCCTTTGATGTTGCGGAAACNAAGGTAAATCAGGTCATGGATTTNTCAAGAGAACATCAACATCCGCTGCAGTGTACGATGGAAAAGGACTAGCCCCACATGTTATCTCCAAATCTAGAGCAAACGCTTCACCGCGCAATTTCAGTTGCTAGTGAATGCGGACACGAGCTTGCGACGCTCGAACATCTCTTATTAGCATTGTTAAAAGATGATGATGGAGCGGCTATTTTGAAAGCTTGTGGTGTAGATATTGACATTTTAGAGGGCAGTATAAGAGAGTTTTTGGACTCGGAATTACAGGCACTCAAGACCTCTGATTACTCTGATCCGAAACCGTCAATGGGGTTCCAGCGTGTTTTGCAGCGCGCGGCAATCCATGTTCAGTCCTCCGGCCGAGAGGAAGTTAGCGGTGCCAATGTCATTGTGGCACTTTTTTCGGAACGTGAGAGCCACGCAGTATTTTTCCTTCAGCAACAAGAAATGTCGCGTTTCGATGCAGTGAATTTTTTGAGCCATGGGATTACCAAAACTGCGGGAATGGAAGACCCCCAGCCTNGACCTGGTGCGGATAATTTGTCTTCGGGAGAAAATTCAAATAANGCCGATGTNAAAGCATTAGAAGCCTACTGTATAAATCTTAACAGGAAGGCATCTGCTGGTAAAATTGACCCCTTAATTGGGCGCTCGGGTGAGGTTGAAAGAACAATTCAGATACTTTGCCGGCGCACGAAAAATAATCCGCTTTATGTTGGTGATCCGGGTGTTGGAAAAACAGCAATTGCGGAGGGTTTAGCTAGGTATATAATCGAGGGTAAAGTTCCTGAGGTATTAAGTAGCGTNGAAATTCATTCTCTTGATATGGGNTCACTTTTAGCTGGAACACGATATCGNGGTGATTTTGAGGAACGCCTAAAGGCCATTCTTAAGGAGTTGGAAGAAGAGCCTCACTCGATATTATTCATAGATGAGATACATACAGTAATCGGAGCCGGCGCCACCAGTGGTGGCTCTATGGATGCCTCAAATCTCCTTAAGCCTGCCTTGCAAAACGGTTCGCTGCGGTGCATCGGGTCAACAACATATAGGGAGTACAAAAACTATTTTGAAAAAGATCGAGCACTGGTACGGCGTTTTCAAAAGATNGATGTTGCTGAACCATCAGTTGCCGATGCGATTAAAATTTTGCACGGCTTAGCCCCTTATTACGAGATGCATCATAAGGTAAAATACACGGTGCCGGCTATCCGGAGCGCGGTTGACCTCTCTGCACGCTACATAACAGATAGAAAATTACCAGATAAGGCTATTGATGTGATGGATGAAGTTGGTGCATCGCAGATGCTATTGCCACCTTCTCAACGCAAGAAAAAAATAAGCACTAGAGATGTCGAGCATGTGGTTTCAAAAATTGCACGCATTCCACCGAAGCAAGTTACAAGCGATGACCGTGAAGCTCTCAAAACACTTGAGCGTGATTTAAAAATGTCGGTGTTTGGGCAAGATGANGCGATNGAAGCTTTAGCTGCATCTATNAAACTCGCACGTGCCGGGCTTCGGGAACCAGAAAAGCCCATTGGATCGTATTTATTTTCGGGGCCAACTGGAGTTGGAAAAACCGAAGTTGCACGTCAGCTAGCAATGACCCTTGGCGTCGAACTAGTGCGTTTTGATATGTCGGAATATATGGAAAGGCACAGTGTTTCTCGATTGATCGGTGCGCCGCCCGGGTATGTCGGATTCGATCAGGGCGGTCTTCTTACTGACTGCGTTGAAAAAACGCCACATTCTGTGGTGCTNCTTGATGAGATNGAAAAAGCGCACCCGGATGTATTCAATATATTACTTCAGATAATGGATCACGGAAAACTGACAGACCATAACGGCAAAGCTGCAGATTTTCGTAATGTAATTCTAATAATGACAACTAATGCAGGGGCTGCAGATCTGGCAAAAGCGGTCGTCGGCTTTGCTCGGGAAAATAGGAGTGGTGAAGACACTGAGGCTATTAACCGTCTCTTTACACCCGAGTTTCGCAATCGTCTTGATGCAATTATTGGATTTTCCGCTTTACCTGCGTCAGTGGTGACACGTGTAGTGGATAAGTTCGTAATCCAGTTAGAGGAACAACTAGCTGANCGGAAAGTGACAATAATTCTTTCAAGTAATGCACGGTCCTGGCTTGCGAAGCATGGATATGAACCGCATTTTGGTGCCCGGCCCTTATCGCGACTTATTCAGGAGAAGATCAAGAAGCCGCTAGCGGAGGAGCTTTTGTTCGGCAAACTTACCAATGGTGGCACAGTCCGGATTGGTGTGAAGGGTAACCAATTAACGGTATCCTGCGGAAAAAATAAGAACGGTAAAATCAGCAGCACAAAAAAAGGTCAAAANTAAAAGTAACCGTATTTTGGCAAAAGGTGGACGGTATCATTTACGGTAAAGAATGCTCGGAGTTATNNTTACAGTTAGTGTGACTNNTATCGCTACTTAACGCGTTGCTANCATGCTGGCCCACATAATATANCGAGACATTGGTGTAGATATTGGTAGCGTCGACTTAACAACATGATAGTTGAGCTGCTGTTTAAGATAACCTCTCAATATACTATCACCCATCACTTGGGTGTTGAAAAGATTGCATCTGAGCATTTCTTGGTTTTTGTGACTCAAGAAGAGCGCTGATTCTTTCGGTCGTTCATGTTTATCAAGGGGGTAGTAGTGGGAATCCGATCAAATAAAGATCGAAGGTTTAAATTTTGCGAAAGGGTGTAAACTCTTTTAGCACTGACGCTTCATGAGTGCGATATTTGGTCTCTTCCTCGAGGTATTGTGCTACNGCATTTCGGAAATTTTCATTTACTATCCAGTGCGCGCTGTAGGTTCTTTTTGGGGTGTATCCTCGTTGTAACTTATGCTGGCCATGTGTGCCTGCTTCAACTCTTTTTAAATTGCGGCTTATCGCGAAATCAATTGCCGCATAGTAGCATGTCTCAAAATGAAGATATTTATGTTCCTCGCAACACCCCCAATTGCGACCATATAATGCTTGATCATCGAAAAAGTTTATAGCGCCGGCAATTGGCTTCCTATCGCGATAAGCCAATACCAAAAGTATTTGGCCGGCCATGGTTTCACCAAGTTGCGTAAAAAAATCCCGCGTTAGATAAGGGTATCCCCATTTTTTGTCGTAGGTATCTATGTAAAATTTAAAAAAGGCATCCCAATGATGAGGTTCTATGTCATTACCAGTAAGCATCCTGATGCATATCCCGCTTTCATTGATAAACCGGCGCTCCTTTCTAATGTTTTTCCGTTTACGGCTAGTTAAAGCTCTAAGGAAGCTCTCAAAGTCATCGTAATTATCGTTTTCCCAGTGGAACTGGGTATCGTGGCGAATAAGGAAACCTTGGTCTTTGAGTAGGTCTGCATCTGCTTTTGTACAAAAGGTGACATGCAAGGATGATAGTTGCATCTTCCTGGTAATATCAATGAGTCCTTGCGCTATACATTTGCGGTATTCCAAACAGTCTGCCGCTTCCGCAGAGGCAAGCAGCCGTGGCCCTGTAACAGGGGAAAAAGGCACCGCACACTGTAACTTCGGATAATAATCTCCACCTGCACGTTCAAACGCTTGAGCCCAANTATGATCAAACACATACTCACCTTGGCTATGACTTTTCATGTAGAGAGGGCACGCTGCAACTAATTCGTTAGTTTCTTTTCGTAAGATTAGATGACGGGGTATCCAACCTGTTGTGCTATTAGCTGATTGAGAGATTTCCAAGGCATTAAGAAAGGCATGGCTTAAAAAAGGAGCGCCTGGTTGTCCTTTCGGTCCTGAGAGGCAAGAATCCCACTCTTCAGGATCAATGTCAGACATCTTTGCAATGAGGTCTAGTTTATAATGTTTTACAATATTGGGCATACCGCAGGCATCGTTGACGATATTAGGTCCGAACACTGAGCAGGGCATCGACTTCAGTTGTCGAATTCAGTGGAAGGCTGGATACTCCTATGGCTACCCGTGTATGGCGTCCTAATTCACCGAAAACATCAACCATTAAATCTGATGCGCCATTAATCACTTCCGGATGGTCGGTAAAGTCGGAGGCCGAGTTAACAAAACCGTTCAACTTAATCACCCGTTCCACGCGGTTAAGGTCTCCAAGTGCTTTTTTTGTTTGAGCTAGTATATTAAGTCCACAGATGCGAGCCGACATGATGGCATCATCCATAGAAACGTCACAACTAACTTTTCCACGGTATTTCACCCTGCCATTCCAAAAGGGTACTTGACCGGAAATCCAAAGCTGGTTGCTTTCCAGAACATATGGCACGTAGGTGCCGGCCGGCGCTGCTGTGTCTGGAAGGCTGATGCCTAATTGAGATAAACGTTTATCTATATTTCCCATTTAATTTTGTTCGTTCTTAATTTTTAGTGCTGATATCATATTATCGCGTGCAGCAATGTAAGTACGTTTGGCTTCTGTGTGCGATCCAACATGTTTCATAAACCCGTGTATAATTCCTTCAGCTCGGTATTCTTGAACAGCAACGCCCTCCGATTTGAGGCGTACCGCATATGCCTCTGCCTCCGATCGTAAAACATCGAATTCTGCTGTCACTATGGCTGTGGGAGGCAATCCTTTAAGAGTGCTAGCACGTAGCGGCGCCGCATAGGGATTATCAGTTGCCGTTTCACCATTTAGATAGTAACCCCAGTAAGATACCATTTGGGATGCCGATAAAAGAGGTCCNTCCCCATANCTCATATAGCTCGGATTTTCAAAATTACAATCAGTGACGGGATAAAAGAGTAGCTGAAATGCTGGCGCAGGGCCACTTCGGTCGCGCGCCATAAGGGCGGTAACAGTTGCAAGATTTCCTCCTGCGCTCTCACCTACAACTGCTATGCGTGCAGGATCTATTTTAAGGTGCTTATGGTGGTGTGCAGCCCAACAAAGAGCATCATAACAGTCTTCCGTTGCTGCGGGGAATGGGTGTTCGGGAGCCAAGCGATAATCTACGCTAATTACGGGCCAGGTGGTATCCTTACATAGACGGATACAACTCCCTTGATGAGTATCTAGATTTCCAACCACAAAACCACCACCATGGAAAAAGATAAGAACAGGCGTGTTTTGCGTGGTTTGCCGAGTTTGCCTATATATACGAACTTTAATCGCACGCTTGGATACTACAATGGTTTCATCGTTGATAAGTATATTCTTTGGAGACGTGATAATAGTTTGTTGCNCATTACGAACAGCACGTAATGCTGTCGGCGAAAGCAGGTGGGAATTGGGGGGCGCATTCTCTAATGNGTGTCGTATGAGTGAAAGATATTTCGCGTCAATTCGTTTTGTAATTTGCATGTGGGACGATTAAACCGGATGATGGGTTTTCACAGGTGAAGAAAAAATTTATTGGTGCAATGAATATTGTTTCATAATTGAAGTCAATTTGAAATCACAACGGCCTAATTGGTATTTAAAAAAAACGGGGGATGGTGATGAACACCATCCCCCAGTCACAGGGAGCACCGTGCCAGAGTGGGGCTTTACTACGAGCACCCGCTAGTAGCGCCACAAGTGTCGCATTTCAAGCAGGTACCGTTGCGCACGAGTGTGAAGTTCCCACATTCACTGCAGGAGTCACCCTCATACCCCTTGGCCCTGGCCTCACGTATCCGCTCAAGTGTAGTTTCGAGCACTTCATCATGCGCCAGAGCCTCCGCTGCTGCAGCTGGCGCCGTAGCCTCGGAAGCGACGGCTATCTGGCCCTCCGAAGAGCTAGCCGCCACATTTGTTTCGGCGATGTCTGGGGTCTCCCCTCCGACGCCGCCGGAAATTACTCTAAGGTTTGAGGAACGAACGTATCCATTACTTGTTACTTTTCGAATTGCCGCGATTGTCTCAGCAGCTTCTTTTGGCAAATGGCCTTCGTTTGCACCTGTCCCCAATGCATCAGGTACCACGTCCGAGGGCTCAGCATGTGCCAAGTCATCACGACCCAAGTAGCTAATGGCTACCTCACGGAATATGTAATCTAGAACAGAGGTTGCCATTTTTATTGTATCGTTGCCTTGAACCATCCCGCTTGGTTCAAAACGGGTGAACGTGAATGCCTCGACATACTCTTCAAGTGGCACTCCGTATTGCAGACCAATCGAAATTGCTATTGCAAAATTATTCATCAGACTTCGAAATGCAGCACCCTCTTTGTGCATATCTATAAATATCTCNCCGAGAGTACCGTCTTCGTACTCACCAGTTCTCAAATAAACCTTGTGACCGCCGACATTAGCTTTTTGGGTATAACCTTTACGTCGGTGTGGTAATCGTTTGCGCTCTTGTTCAGCGGCTTTCTCAATGATCCGCTCAACGACTCTCTCAGCCACTAGGGGTGCTTGTTGGCTTTTGGGTAATTCTACCAAATCGTCCTCTAAGTCATCCGTGTCTTCGACTAAGGCAGACTGAAGAGGTTGGCTGAGTTTAGATCCATCACGGTAAAGNGCGTTAGACTTGAGTCCCAACCTCCACGACATCATGTATGCATCTTTGCAGTCGCGCACCGTAGCGTTGTTAGGCATGTTAATTGTTTTGGAGATAGCTCCGGTGATGAACGGTTGGGCTGCGGCCATCATAAGAATGTGGCTTTGCCAAGAGAGATAGCGTTTTCCTACGCGCCCGCAGGGATTTGCACAATCAAACACTGCCAAGTGACATTCTTTAATGTGGGGAGCACCTTCAACCGTCATAGCCCCGCAACAGTAGGTGTTGGCTTGCTCAATTTCGTCACGAGAAAAGCCCAAGGCTGGTAAAATCTCAAACGATGGATTGTTCAATTGGTCTTCTGAAAGATTGAGGGTGTCACGGCAAAAATCTTCGCCAAGAGCCCATTTGTTGAATGCAAACTTTATATCGAATGCACTTTCCAAATTTCTTTCGACCGCGTCTAGCTGTTCTTTACCGAATCCATATTCTTTAAGCGCATTATGGTTGATAAACGGCGNCTCCTTCAAGGAACCGTGACCAACTGCATAGGATATGATCTCATCAATTTGGGTTTCGCTGTATTCTAAACGACGCAGGGCGTCTGGAACCATTCGGTTTATGATTTTAAAGTAGCCGCCGCCTGCCAGCTTTTTGAACTTTACCAAAGCAAAGTCTGGCTCAACGCCTGTAGTATCGCAATCCATAACCAGTGCTATTGTACCTGTTGGTGCAATAACTGAAACTTGCGCGTTACGGTACCCGTGCTCTTTACCCAACTTATATGCTTGTTCCCAGGCGTCCTCGGCTGCCTTTGATAGCGCTGCTGACGGGCAGCTGGAGTGGTCTAATGGTACGGGCGGTATAGCAAGTCCCTCGTACCCATCTTTCATGCCTTGTGCAGCCTTCTGGTGGTTACGAATGACCCGCAGCATTGAAGACCGATTCTTCTTATAACCAGGAAAAGCCCCAAGTTCGCCCGCCATCTCAGCTGATGTGGCATAGGAGGTGCCGGTCATTAAGGCACTTATGGCACCACAGAAGGCCCGTGCTTCGTCACTATCGTACGGAATTCCCGAGGCCATTAGTAGTCCGCCAATATTGGCGTAACCAAGCCCGAGTGTTCTGTAATCGTAAGACAATCTAGCTATTTGATCTGANGGAAANTGGGCCATTAAGACTGCTATTTCNAGCGCTATGGTCCACAGTCGTACTGAATGTGTGAAGTCATCGACATTAAACTCGCCATGGCTGCCCTGAAAGTTCATCAAGTTGAGTGAGGCTAAGTTACATGCAGTATCATCCAAAAACATATACTCGGAACAAGGATTTGAACCAAATATACGATCTGTGTTTGCACACGTATGCCAATCATTTATTGTGGTGTCGAATTGAAGACCCGGGTCAGCGCATTGCCACGCCGCACTGCCGATTTGATCCCAGAGCTCCCGCGCATTGACGGTTTTGGCTACTTTACCATCCGTGCGCTGTGTGAGATTCCACTTCTTATCTCCCTCTACCGCCTCCAAAAACTCATTTGTTACTCTAACAGAATTATTCGAATTTTGGCCCGCGACTGTCAAATACGCTTCTGAGTCCCAATCAGTGTTGTATGTCTCAAANTCAATCTCGGTAAAGCCTTGGGCTGCAAATTGCAGTACCCGTTGGATATAGCTCTCAGGCACCATCCTTTTTCGTGCTTTTATGATGGCACGTCGCAACTCGCGATTTTTCTTAGGATCAAAACTGTCGGCATTACTTTCCTCTCCAGTGTTACATGCAGCTAAGATCAAATTCATTTGTTCATTGCAAATCTTGGAACCTGTAACCAGAGCAGCCACTTTTTGTTCTTCTAGACACTTCCAATTCACAAATTCCTCAATGTCTGGGTGATCAATATCAAGGGCTACCATTTTGGCTGCCCGCCTGGTAGTACCTCCCGACTTTATGGCGCCAGCTGCCCGATCTCCAATTTTTAAAAAGCTCATTAAGCCCGAGGATTTACCTCCCCCGGACAACGGTTCATCTTCTCCTCGAATAGATGAAAAATTACTGCCCGTTCCTGATCCATATTTGAACAGTCGAGCTTCCCTTTGCCATAGGCTCATAATACCGTTNTCACCAACCAANTCATCATCGACCGATTGAATGAAACATGCGTGGGGCTGTGGATGTTCGTAAGCCGATTTTGATTTTGTCAAACGCCCCGACTGGAAGTCTACGTAGGAATGCCCTTGAGCTGGCCCATCAATGCCGTAGGCCCAATGAAGGCCCGTATTGAACCATTGGGGGGAATTCGGAGCACCTTTCTGTTTGGCAAGAATGTAACTCATCTCNCTGTAATAAGTTAACGCGTCCTCTTCGGTGTCAAAATAACCACCCTTCCAACCCCAATACGTCCAGGTACCTGCTAAACGATGGAATACTTGTTTTGCACTGGTTTCCCCGCCGTATCGTTCTTCCTTCGGAATGTTGGACATGGCACTTTTGTCTGGAATTCGACGCCACAGCCANTCAGGCACATTTTTTTCTTTAACGGCTTTCGATACGGCTGGTACTCCAGCTTTACGAAAATATTTCTGTGCAAGCACATCCGCGGCGACTTGGCTCCAATGTTCAGGAACCTCAATATCCTCGTGCTGAAAAACAACGGATCCGTCAGGATTCCGGATTTCACTAGTGACATACCGAAATTCCATACCCTCGAAGGGCGTCTTTTTGTCTTTTGTGTGGCGCCTTTCGATGCGCATATCATATCCCCCAAAAACTCACAAACGCGCCTATTTTAGCGCGCATTTTAGTGCTGGCCGACTTGGCTCGGCACCCAACAAACTGGGCATTTAGAAATTTAATCCCTTATTGCCCAATGAATAGACTAATTTAAGGCCCCGAGCGCCAATTATCTCATATCGATACCCGACCACCATATTTAGAGCCTGACCAGTATAGTATCTACTAGATGTTGGTGAAGCAAGTGATTATTGAGTGATTTACAAAAAAACCATTGTTATCCACACTAGGAGGTTGTTTGCATCAATAACTGACACTGGTACGTCAAAGTAAATATATTAGATTTCTGCAGATTCAGAGATGATTGCATTACTTTGATATTGAAACAAATATTTTGTATAGGGTGTTAAATTGTATTTTGTTCCGAAGCGCTGGACTGACGCGGGTGGCAATGTCATATTCACTGTAAGATTTANTAAACGGAGGTTGCCTTCATGCCGACGATGATCACGCGAATGATTACGTTGCTTAGCGGTGCTTATGTGGGCTCGGATGAGTCGGGAAACCGATACTACCAACAACGACGTTTTACTGGCTCTGGGCGACGCAGACGCTGGGTGATTTATTCTGGGGATGACGAGGCTAGCCAGGTCCCGGCGCCTTGGAACGGTTGGCTTCATTATACCGTCAATGAACCCCCATCGGGCGATGTGAAGGCACACTCCTGGCAAAGGGAACACATTCCGAATCTGACGGGGACAGAAAGTGCCTATCGTCCGCCCGGACACACTTTGGCAGGCGGCGAACGTGATCGTGCCACAGGCGACTATGAATCATGGAAGCCAAATTGATGGGAGAGGAATCAAGNCACGAAATCAAACACATTTTGCTAGGTATGTTGGTNATAGGNCTAACNGCGGCACTATTTTTGTTGTCCTATCAGAGTGGGCCGAAGGGCGAGGCCGCGGGTTATCTTTTGAGCGCGCGTTTCAATTCAACTGATGGTATTTCAGTTGGCAGTGAGGTTGTTCTTACTGGCATCAAGGTTGGGCAAGTGACGGCGCGAGAATATGATACCAAAAGGCAAAATGTATTAGTGAAGATGGCTTTTCAGGAGCAGGTCAAGGTTCCCCATGAAAGCACAATTTCGATTGTGTCGGATGGGTTGCTCGGCCCAAAGTACCTAAANATAGAGCCCGGTGGATCTGAGGCAAACATGAAAACTGGCGATACCTTTGAATTTGTCCAAGATTCTATACCTCTTTTAGAACTTTTAGAAAAAATTGTACTTGAGGCTGAAGAAAAACGTGCACAATCAGCTTCACCGGGATCAGCGAAGAAAACTGATAACCCGTTTAACATTCTTAATCCTTAATCCGTGAGTGTGATCGAATGAAAAGAAATGTATTGGAGACCACTCTAGCTGCNATGGTCCTTTTGGTAGCAGGAGTTTTTCTCGCTTTCGCACAAAACGTTGGTAACGTTGCTCCGGTNCAAGGTTGGGAATTGAAAGCAAAATTTAATTCTATTGACGGTCTCGGTGTCGGGAATGATGTACGGATTGGTGGCGTGAAAGTTGGCACCGTCGTTGGCCTGAACATAGATCAACAAGATTACCGCGCGCTTGTAAAAATGCAAATTCTCAAAGAATTGAAATTACCTTTTGATACTGTAGCCGCAGTTGTTTCGGAGGGGGTGCTCGGAGGGAAATACATTGCTCTCATACCGGGTAAAGGCAAACTTTCTGACCAGANTGGGCTNTTCTTGACTAATACTAAGGATGTAGAGCCGGTTGAAACTACTGTTGGAAAGGAAATCTTCGGATTGGGCGTGGGAGGCGGCCTTTAATGAAATCTAATGTTAAGGGCAAAGACCCGGAAATCAGATCACAAGCACTATTCTCGCGAAAGTCTGCAGAGGCGGTTCTTGGATTTGTTGTTCTATTAGGTATTGGAATATCAGTTTATTTTGCATTCTTATCTACAGACTTAAAGCCGGAAGGTGGTTATAAAGTCACTGCTCAGTTCACGGCTGTTGATGGGCTGGTAATAGGTAGTGATGTGCGTATTGGCGGCGTGAAGGTTGGCGCGGTAATTAATCAAAAAGTTGATCCTCAAACGTTTAAAGCAGTCGTAACAATGACAATTAGGTCCGGCGTTCGCCTAACAGGTGATACGCGGGTGAGAATAGGCAATGATGGGCTTCTTGGTGGCAATTATATTAAACTTGAGCCCGGTGGTGGAAAAAAATCTATCGGCGATGGNGCGGAGCTCAGGAAAACAAAAGACGTAATATCGCTCGGCGAACTCTTAGAGCGAGTATTGGCATTGGTTCGCGAAGGGCCGGCCACTCAATCGCCAGAGCTCTAGGGCGCCGCTTGCATTATTCGTGCAGAGTATATGAGCTATTTAACTATGTTTATACTTCGCTGTTTGCCTGTGATCTTNATTGGCCTACTCCTCTTTGCAAATTCGGGGCGGGGTTTTGAAGGAGACACCGTTGTGTTGCAAGGGATGGATAAGGTGACAGCTAGAGTGTGGTCATTTGAGGCGCCCACCGGACGAACGGTGCGCTTTGGTACGTTGGAGATTGTGGTGCAAAAGTGTGAACGCACACCTCCTGAGGAACCGCCTGAGTCTGCTGCTTATCTCGATATTTATGAGGCAAAACCAAACGAGGCACGTATTGAACTTTTTCATGGCTGGATGTTTGCCTCAAGTCCGGGACTTAGCGGCTTGGAGCATCCTGTGTACGATGTGTGGGTGTTAGGCTGTAAGCGATAAACAGATAGGTCCGCAGGAAATCGTTNTAAACAGAGTTTTTTGTAGAGCTTGATTTTAATTATTGTACTCGTTCAGGTCAGAGTTGGTTAACGACCGCAATAGGGCTAAAGATTTAGTTATTACGGCTAACAAAAGTGATTGTTAATATATTCTTTTTTGGAAGTAAATTTGGTTTGGCGACTTACTCTGCGGGCAAATGTTAAAATGTTATATAGTGTCGAGCACGAGGTTCAGGTTGGATTTATCAATCGGTACATGAAAATTAGATTTTATACCAATCGCTTGTTTCAATAGTGATTGATACTCAGAACGTGATATCGAGATAGCACCAAATTTGCTTAGATGTTTGCTTATAAACTGGGTGTCAACAAACATAAAATTCCCAGCGCGCATGCGGGCTATTAGATGCACTAAGGCCACTTTGCTGGAGTCGCGTTCCCGAGAGAACATGCTTTCGCCAAAGAAAACTCCGCCGAGCGCAATTCCGTAAAGACCGCCAGCCAAAAGCCCATTACGCCAACATTCAATTGAGTGCGCAAAACCCATGTCGTGTAACGCCGTATAAAGTTCAATGATCTGGCCGTTTATCCAGGTTTTTGGGCGGTTACCCACAGACGCCGCGCACCCTTCCATTATGGACTTAAAATCTGTGTTGATGGTTATTTCAAATCGTTCCGAACGAACTGTCCTTTTGAGGCGACGCGGTACATGAAACTTTTTAACTGGGAGAATACCTCTGACACGCGGATCAACCCAAAAAATTTCGGGGTCGTCATAGCTTTCGGACATGGGGAAGATACCCGCTTTATAAGCACGTAATAAAACTTCAGGCGTAACGTCAGGCATGAGCTTAGTCACTTTTCGTTAGGTGAGGACTCAAGCCATTTTTCAAGCCAATGGATGTCATAATGACCCGCNATGAAGTCTGGTTCATCCATTAGACGCTGATGCAATTGAATAGTGCAGTCAATACCACCTATCACAATTTCGTCCAAAGTGCGCCGTAGTCGCATCAAGCATTGTTGGCGATCCCGGCCATGAACTATTAATTTAGCAATCATGCTATCGTAATAGGGGGGGACCCTATACCCAGAGTATATAGCCGAGTCGACGCGCACGCCGAGACCGCCTGGGGCATGAAAATCTGTGATTGTACCTGGCGAGGGTGCGAAAGTAATTGGGTTCTCTGCGTTGATACGGCATTCAATGGCGTGCCCTTCAAGTGGGATATCAGCCTGAGAAAAGCCAAGTGTTTCACCTGCGGCAATNCTTAACTGAGCACGCACAAGATCGTAGCCNGTTATCATCTCGCTCACTGGGTGTTCAACCTGGAGGCGCGTATTCATTTCGATGAAATAAAATTCACCCTCGTCAAAAAGAAACTCCACTGTCCCGGCACTGCGGTAGCTAATTTTCTCTAGTGCTTTGGTAACCGTTTGGCCTATATCCGCGCGGATTTTTTGATCGATGGCCGGCGAGGGTGCTTCTTCAAGAACTTTTTGGTGCCGCCGTTGAAGTGAACAATCGCGCTCGCCAAGATGTACAACACTTCCATTTCCATCACCTAGTACCTGAATCTCTATGTGTCGGGGCTTCTGCAAAAGCTTTTCTATGTAAACAGTGTCGTCACCAAATGCGGTTAGTGCTTCCTGTTTGCAAACAGCAAGAGCCTCNGGCAACTCTTCAGCTGTTTTCGCAATTTTCATTCCACGTCCGCCTCCTCCAGAGGCAGCTTTGATAAGAATTGGATAGCCGGCACGCGCTGCAAATTGGGCTGCTTCTTCAATTGTTGTGACCGGGCCATCTGATCCTGGCACCACCGGAAGGCCAATCTCGATTGCTTTTTGCTTTGCTGTGATTTTGTCACCCATTAACCGTATATGTTCTGGCGTCGGTCCTATGAAAACAAGATCATGCTCTTCAACCATCCTAGCAAATTTCGCATTTTCTGATAGAAAACCAATACCCGGGTGTATGGCATCTGCGGCGGTGATATTAGCAGCCGACAGGATTGCGGGAATATTTAGATAACTGTCTCCAGAATTTGGTGGGCCAATACATACCGCCTCATCTGCTAATCGCACATGCATGGCGTTAGCATCAGCTGTGGAATGCACTGCCACGGTGTTTATGCCGAGCTCTTTACATGCTCGATGAATGCGCAGTGCAATTTCNCCTCGGTTAGCTATGAGAACTTTTTCAAACACAGGTTTCACTCAATAACTAAAAGTGGTTCTCCGAACTCAACAGACTGTGTGTCGGTTACTAGAATTTTGGTAACTTTGCCGGAATGGGGCGCTGGTATCGGGTTCATGACTTTCATTGCCTCAATAATCATTATTGACTGCCCTTCACTGACATTATCGCCTTCTTTAACAAAAGCAGGATCATTTGGTTTTGGTGAGAGATAAACAGTGCCCACCATTGGTGATTTTACTACACCTGGTAAGTCTCCTNCGGCATTTTCTTCAANTNTGGCCGGAATTGTTGCTGGGGGGCCATTATTTTGAGTAGCAGGCCCCTCATTCCCAAAAGACGAAATTTTGCCCATTCCTTGTCGAGCAACTCTTACAGATTGACGTCCCTCGCTTATTTCGATNTCGCATAACCCCGTCTCGTCCAAGAGCTTGCTCAGTTCCCGTATAAGTTCTTTGTTGAGGTTGATTTTAGCCATGCGTTTCAGTCCTGTTCCCTGAATATTCGCGCTGCAGCTTCCAGCGCCAAATCGTAACCTGCTGCACCAAAACCGCAAATCACACCGGTCGCGCATTTTGAAATGTAGGAATTATGCCTAAATTCNTCGCGTGCGAATATATTAGATAAATGCAATTCTATAATCGGAATTTCTAAGAGCTGTAATGCATCTAATACTGCAATTGAGGTGTGGGAAAATGCTCCTGCGTTTATAACAATGATATCTGTTTGAAAACGAGCATTTTGAATCCAACTTACAAGTTCACCTTCAAGGTTTGTTTGCTTAAATGTTAAATCTAGCNCAAGGTTGGTTGCCGTGGCTCGAACAGTTTTTTCAATTTCTTCGAGCGTGGTAGAGCCGTAGATGTGGGGCTCTCGTACNCCGAGCATATTTAAATTTGGTCCATTGAGGACGAGTATTCGCTTGTTGGCAGTCAATTCAAAAATCCTGAACAGTTTACTTTACTCGTACTATATCAATTCGGAGCGGTGGGAAAGAAAAGATGAGTAAGTTATGTAAAAAAACGTCTCTTTCCATATTCCTTAGTCAGCGGTTAAATTAAGGAGCGTTCGATGCCGAAATTGATGGAAAGCNATGTTAAAAAGAAAAATTATTCCCTACGGTGGTTGGTCATCGCCCTTAAGCGCAGGGTGGATTGCTGATGATACAGTNTCCCTAGGCCAGCTATGTCTTGATGGATCGGATGTATATTGGAATGAGGTGCGAGCGAACGATAATGGTCGCAGTGTTGTTTGTAAGCTCGGAGAAAAAGGNGTAGTGGAAGATTTTTCGCCACCAAATGGGAATGTTCGGTCTCGTGTGCATGAGTATGGCGGAGGGGCATATTTCGTAGAGAGAGGCGAACTCTGGTATAGTGACGTGAATGATGGCCGTGTGTGGCATAAATCGCGAGATGGAACGGCTGGTCCAATCACTTCTAGCAAGAATTGCAGGTATGCTGATTTTGTGCGCGACCCCAATAGAAACCAGCTGATTGCCGTATCCGAGGAGCATATAGCGGGTAGAAAGGAGCCCTACAACCGGCTGGTAGGAATAAGAGATACTGGTGAAGTAGTTACGTTGGTTGAAGGGGCAGACTTTTANGCATCNCCAACACTATCCGGCGATGGTAAATGGTTATCTTGGCTTTCTTGGGATCATCCGTGCATGCCCTGGGATGGGACTTTACTATGGCGNGCTCCAGTGGAAAATGACGGTTCATTAGGCGAAAGGGTGCTGTTAGCAGGTGGATCCAATGAGTCGATTTTTCAGCCAACATTTGCACCGGATGGAATATTGTATTTTGTTTCTGACCGATCCGGTTGGTGGAACTTGTACAAACTTCGGGCGAACAACATCGAATTGGTCTTGCCGTTAGAGGCGGAATGTGGACTGCCTCAATGGAATTGCGGTTTGTCGACATATGGATTTGCTTCCGAGCACCTTGTGGTTATCAGTTATATTGTGGATGGACTTTCTAAACTTGCGACCGTTGATCTTAGAACATCCTCGTTTAAACCAATTCATTCCTCGTTCGTAGATATAAGCGGATTAAAAGTAGGATACGGACGGGTTATTTTTATAGGTGGAAGTCTTTCGGAGCCACCTGTCGTGGCTTCGATAAGTTTAGAAACAAAAGAAGTTGATATTCTTTATCGATCGGGAGAGGCAAAGTTAGATGTTTCAAACATTTCGAGACCGATTCCAGTCTCAATTCCTGTTGGTGAAAATGAAATAACGCATGGTTTTTTCTATCAACCGCGGAACGCCTCTTTCGTCGGACCTTCGGATGCACTCCCCCCGCTTATCGTAAAATGTCATGGAGGCCCAACTGGACAGACTTCGGCGGCTCTCAATTTGAAAACACAGTATTGGACAACTCGCGGTTTTGCGGTGCTTGACGTTAATTATCGTGGCTCTTCAGGTTACGGTAGGGCATATCGTGAAAAGTTAAATGGCAAATGGGGCCTGGTTGATGTTGAAGATTGTGTTAGCGGTGCCAATTGGCTAGCTGCAAAAGGTTGGGTGGATAGAGACTGTATGGCTATTTCAGGTAATAGCGCCGGAGGTTATACAACTCTTTGTGCCATTACATTTGAGGATTGTTTTTCTGCGGGTGCCAGTTATTACGGCATTGGAGATCTCTCAGAATTAGCAAAGGAAACACATAAATTTGAGTCACGTTATCTTGATACTCTTATTGGTACGCTAAAAGAAGAAAATCAAAATTTCCATGACCGCTCTCCCATAAAATTCGTTGAAATGCTGACCTGTCCAGTGATTTTCTTTCAAGGCCTTGAGGATAAAGTCGTGCCGCCTTCTCAAGCCGAGTCGATGGTTGCTGCACTGCGGAAAAACGGTATCCCGGTAGCATATCTTCCATTTTTAGATGAAGGGCATGGTTTTAGACAGTCTGCAAATATAAAACGCGCAATAGAGGGCGAACTTTATTTCTATGGTAGGGTTTTTGGATTTCAGCCGGCGGATGACATCCCAACGTTATCTATTGAAAATGCTAAAGGCCTGAATCGGGAGTAATTTATTGAAACTTCACACATATTGGCGATCCTCAGCTGCTTACCGTGTTCGAATTGCACTGGCTTTTAAATGTTTAGAGAGCGAAATGGTGGCAATCAACCTTGCTAGGCGCGAGCAATGGAATAGTGAGTACGCAGCTTTAAATCCCCAATCAATAGTGCCTACCCTACAAGACAATGGATTAACGATAGGTCAATCGGTAGCAATATTTGAATATCTTGAAGAGACATATCCAACACCTTCCTTGCTACCAGAGGACCCAGGCGGAAGAGCGCGCGTACGTTCGGTCGCTCAAGCTGTGGCTTGCGAAATGCATCCACGTCTTGCAAGCAGAACTAGAGATTACATTACAAGTAGATTCACTTCCAGCGAACGAGATGAATGGTATGCACACTGGGCAAACCAGGGGCTGAACATGCTTGAGGATTGGCTAAGTAAAGATCCATCAACAGGTAAATTCTGTCACGGTGACACTCCTACGATGGCTGATTGTTTCCTTGTGCCACAGCTTTATGCGGCGAAACGCTATGATTTTCTTGACTTGGAGGCATTCCCAACATTAATGAGTATTGACTCTCAATGTGCTCGGCATCAAGCTTTCCAGAAGGCAGCACCTAATAAGCAACACGATATGGCTGCTGATTGCCGACCTTGAAGCATATTACTTCTTGCGATTTCTTTCAGTTTCGATGAATTTTTTCAGTTGCTTGAGGCTTACTGCCCCTGGCACGATTTTTTCGCCGATAATAAATCCTGGTGTTCCTTTTATTCCCAGCTGTTGTGCAAGCTTGGTTGTTTCCTCAAGATAGGTGCGGATTGCGGGATCAGTCATATCTTTTTCAAGCTTTGCTGTATTGATGCCAACGCGTCTTGCAATTTTCAAAATGCTTTGACGGTTTAAACCTCCACGGTTGTTCATTAGCGCAATGTGAAAATCCAAGTATTTGCCTTGTTTTCTGGAAGCCATGGCTGCAGTTGCTGCATCTAATGAGGTTTGGCCCAAAATCGGAAGTTCTTTCCACACAACGCGTAGACTTTTATCATTTTTTACGAGTTTGATTATTGATTCAGTAACCTGTTTACAGTAACCGCATTGATAATCAAAAAATTCAACCAATGTCACATCACCTTTTTTGTTTCCTGTGTAAGGCGACATTGGATGGTGGTAGATGCGATTTGAATATTTTCTAAGTAATTGTTTGGTTTTATTGTTTTGCTCTGCCTGTTCTCGCTCGCGGAGTTTTTCCATTGCTTGTACGATTAACTCTGGCTTGTCCAGAAGGTAGTTGTGGATAATCCGTTCAATAGCTCTCTTTTGTAAAGGCGTGAAAGACTCGGCTTTAACCGAAAAACTTGAAAATATATAAGTCCCGATGATCAATAGCGCGTATGCCGGAATAATAGAAAATCTTTTCATATAAGTCTGAACTCCGTCCATTATTGATCTTCTTTGATAGAGGCATTTGCAATTTCATTCCCAATGTCTTGGGCGCGAACATGCTCTGGTGACCCTGTAGGCAAAATTCCTAACGCTCTTTTAACATGTTGCTTGGCCCGATTTAAATCTCCTTTCAACATGGCCTCTTCTGCGAGTGCTAGGGATGCTTTCCCCGTTTCGCCCCTACGTCCGTAGACGGTAGCTAATTGACGCCAAAGAGCCGGTATTTTGTTCTCGTATCGGAGCGCATTCCTTACATTTCGGATGATCTCTTCGTCCAGTTTTGGATTATTAAGCGCCAGTTGCATGCGGGCAAGATTGACACGGATCAATGCTGCCCATGGGATGATTTTAATTGCCTTTGTATATGAGAGGATTGCTCCATTGACATCAGCTGCATCTTTCAAAATGTCACCCTTCAATTCGTGAAAAAACGGATCCTGCGGGGATTCGGATATAAGTCCATCAACGATTGAGAGTGCGTTTTTTTTGTCATTAAGTTTCATATACGCATATGCTCTGGCATAACGCGCTTCAACACTTTTATCTCCAGCCTTATAAGTCTCTAAAGTTCTAACTGGATCGTTTACATATCCGTTTATCTTACCACGTGCACGGGCGTGCATCGTTACATATTGCTGTGGTATTGGCACATTTGAATAGGGAGATCTCGCAACATGGTTTTCTAGAAATAATATCCGGTCTTGCGTGAGTGGGTGAGTTGACGCGTAGGGGTCACGCGAGGCCGTATATAATAGAGAATTTTTTTGTAATATTTTAAGAAAGTTGAGCAAACCTCTGGAGGATTGTTCGGTGCTATCGAGAAAATTGACGCCGGCTTGATCTGCAGACTGTTCCATCCCTTGGGTATATTTAAATAATGCGCGTTGACCGAGAGCTTGCCCCCCAATGATAGCGCCACTTAGCCCCTCAGGTTGGCCAGCCGCAATAGCTGCGGCAGCACCAAGCACTGTAGCAATGATCGATTGGTTTGATGCATTGCGCAGCCCCTCCTGGATTCTTGAAAGATGACCGCCGGCGATGTGCCCGATTTCATGGGCGAGCACCCCAATTACTTGACTGGGGTCATCGGCTCGACTCAAAAGACCAGTGTTTACGAAGATCTGCTGTCCGCCCGCGACAAAAGCATTAAGGTCTTGCGATAAAATAATACGGATTCTTACAGCACTTAAACTTAGACCAGCAGCTTCAAAAAGTGGCGCTCCGTAGGCACGAATGGTATTTTCTATTTCAGTGTCTCGAACAACCCTAGGGGCTTGCGCCTGAGCTTGCGTGCTTGTAAATGCACCGATAGAAACGCAACCCCACAACAAGATGACAAATATGATTTTGAATCGATACAAATGTTTTACAAAAAATTTTGGGCACATAAAAAATAACCAACAGTATTTTTTAAGGAATGTACTAGTGCCAGTGGCATGGAGCAACCAAGGTTTCGTCCGTTTTATCACGATGGTGTTATTTTTCGCCCTCACCGCCTGTTCTTCGCTTGAACAAGTAACCAATTCGATAATGCCCAAAACACCCCCTTCCATACTCTACGCAGCTGTTGTAGCTGATGAACCAACTGCGGTTCTAACAGCTCGTGATATGCTTGCAAGGGGGGGGAATGCAGCAGATGCTGCCGTGGGACTTTATTTCACCCTTGCAGTAACGTTACCATCCCAGGCCGGGATAGGGAGTGGTGGGACATGTATGGTATATGATCCTCGAATAGAAACAGTGAAGGTGCTTGATTTTAGCCATACATCGCATGGGGTTGTTGGCGATAAGTTATCCATCCCAATGTCGGTTCGCGGTATGGCATGGCTTCATGCCCGGTTTGGTCGGTTAAGCTGGGGTTCATTGCTTAATAAAATTGCTAGTATCGCACGTGAGGGTGTAACAACATCACGTGGATTTATCAGTGACCTGAAATCAGAGGTGCCTAGATTAGCAAATGATGCTACTGCTCTGTCTTTGTTTTTTGATCGCCTTGGATCGCCATTCGGCGAGGGAATTATTTTACAGCAAATAGAGCTTGGAGCTGTTTTAGGAAATATTGGTGCGCGGGGGGCTGGTGTGTTTTATCGGGGCGCCCTTGCCAAAAGGATAATTTCTATTGCCGGAACACAGGGACAAAAAATTGATCGGACAGTACTCAGCACTGCCAAGCCTCGATGGCTGAATGCAAAAGAAATACGCTTTAAAGAAAAATCAATTTTTTTGCCTGTAACCGAAAACCAAAACCGTGCAGCCATTTTTTGGCAGCGCTTTAGCAAAAAAAGAGATTTAACGTTTTTGAAAACCCGAATTGGAGCTGTTGATTTAGCGAAAGCATTGGGGCCCGCAAGTGCAGAAGAATCAACTGCTGGTGTGGGTAGTGGGTTTGTGGTTGTGGATGGTGATGGTCTGGCAGTGGTCTGTTCTGTAACAACGGGGCGAAAGTTTGGCACTGGAAAATTTCTTCCAGGATTAGGGTTTGCGCTATCACCAATCAACCGCAACCGAAGCAATGCACTTCTGTTGGCAATCGACAAACAAAACCAAAAGTTCTTATTTGGCGCTTCAGGATATAGCAACTCCGCTGGATCCACCGCTTTGACGGGAGTTGCAGCGAGGGTATTATTGACGTCCGATTCTCTTCAAGAAGCTAGTGATCATCCTCGAGCACATGTAAAGCATGATGGCTCAATAATTTTGGAAAAGGTCATTCGTGCAGAAAAGTCTGAGACCGTAGATTATGCAAACACAAATATCTCGCATGTACGATCAATCGGTCGAATCAATGCACTGTACTGTCCAAATGGTCTGCCACCTGCTTCCCGTGGTGATCCAGCTTGTCAGGTCAAGGCTGATAGGCGAGGTTATGGCGTTGGCACCCGGTTCAAAAAAGATATTCGTGATAAGGATTAGTATAAGGAACCAAATTTATGGCGTTGAAGGCCTCCAATAGAGGCTGCATTCCATCATTCATGGTTATGGATGTGCTTAAAGCAGCGAATCAAAAAAAGCTAGATGGAGAAGCGGTGTATCATCTCGAAATTGGCCAGCCTGGCACCGGCGCTCCAAGGGGAGTTGGTGAGGCGGTTGCTAGTGCACTCTCATCAGAGAAACTGGGGTACACCGATGCGTTTGGATTGTCTTCATTGAGAGGGGCAATTTCTAAACACTACCTCGATCATTATAAATTTGATGTACCGGTTGAACGAATTGCTGTCACCGCTGGCTCTTCGGCAGGGTTTGTATTAAGCTTCCTCGCTGCTTTTGATATAGGAGATCGGGTTGCGGTAATTTCTCCAGGATATCCATGTTACCGACATATTTTGCAGGCTTTTGGAATAACGCCAGTAATTGTTCAAACCGATGCAAACTCTAGATTTCAGCCAACCCCGGACCTATTAGAGACAGTTTTGCCGCTTGATGGATTGATTATTGCGTCACCGTCAAATCCAAGCGGCACTATGCTTCTTCCTGAAGAATTGGGGGCTCTATCAGACTTCTGTGATGTTGAAAATATTCGCCTTATCTCTGATGAGATTTACCATGGGATATCCCATGAGCGCCAAGAAGTTACTGCTACGTCATTAAATTCAGATGCTATTGTTATCAATAGTTTTTCAAAATATTTCTCCATGACTGGTTGGCGTGTTGGTTGGATGGTATTACCTCCAGAGCTTTTGCGCTCAGTGGAATGTCTCCAGCAAAATCTATTTATTTGCGCGCCTGCGGTTTCGCAAGTTGCAGCAAAAGCTGCATTCGATTGTCATGATGAACTAGAAAAATTAGTAGCTTTATACCGAAGGAATAGAGACTTTCTAATAAAAAATTTACCTGGTGTAGGGTTTGATAGATGCGCCCCAGCTGATGGAGCTTTTTACATATACGCGGATGTATCGGGCCAAACTGATAATAGTGAGAAATTTTGTCAAGACATTCTCAGTGCAACTGGAGTAGCTCTAACACCAGGTTGCGACTTTGATCCCAATTATGGGAAAACATCTGTCCGTATCTCTTATGCGGAAGCACCCGAGGTTATAGAGCAGGCAATTGCTCAACTTCAAAAGACAAATTAATTAAGGACCTTATTCCACCAGCCCGTACGTTTTTCCGTCTTTTCATTATTGTCGGCTGATGTCTTAGTGCTTGTAGTAAGAGACTTCTTTTCTGATGCCTTAGACTTCTTCTTCGCAATACCTGATTTAAGGCTGTCTTTAGAATCGGCATTCCTAACTTCGGGCGTATTTGTTTCTTTTTGTTTTTCCTTTGCAGGCTCCCCCTGTTTTGAAATGTCTGAAGTTTTTTGGCGGTTTTGTCCTGCCGATTTTTTCTTCTCTGATATTTTTTCAGGAAGGGGATTCTCGTTTTCAGAAAGGCTATTGCTTTNAGCGTCCGGAGTGCCTGCTTTTTCTTCGGAAGTTAATTCGAGAGATGATTGACCCTCAATGTTTTCNAGGTTNTCCTGAATGCTATTGCGCCCGCGGCGTCTGCCTCCACGTCTTCCTCGCCTGCGACGTTTACGCTGTCCTTCACGTTCATCGCTTCTATTATCTTTATTGTGATCGGCTTGTTTAGTGCTATCAGGCCCATTTTCAGATTTGGTTTCTTCATTACGACCGCGCCTACGTCTGCGAGATCGCTTATGTTTCTTCCCATCATTATCACTATCAATACTTTTTCGTGCCGTGGGTGAAGTTTTCTCGCCGTTCTCCCCTTGAAACATGCAAGTTTCGCCACCCAGATCTTTGTTTGCAACAATCGTTACATTAATGTCATATCGCTCCTCAATGTTGGCTAGTGCATCTCGCTTGTGATTGAGTATGTAAAGTGCGCAGTCAGGATGTACACAAACGGTGATTTTATCAGGCTTGCTTTTTATTGCCTCTTCTTCAATTGATCGTAGGGTATACAATGCGGACCACTCTATTGACCGCAGTAGGCCTGTGCCACCGCAATGAGTGCAGAGTTCGCTGGAGATTTCCGTCAGGCTCGGGCGCAATCGCTGGCGGGACATTTCGAGCAATCCAAAGTGGCTTATCCTGCCGACTTGGATACGAGCTCTATCGGCCCGCAATGTGTCTTTCAGTCGGCGTTCTACCGCATGATTATTCCGGTTTTCTTCCATGTCTATAAAATCAATAACTATAAGCCCTGCCAAATCTCGAAGCCTGAGTTGGCGCGCTATCTCCTCAGCAGCTTCTAAGTTTGTTCTAAGTGCTGTTTCTTCGATATGACGTTCCCGCGTTGCGCGGCCAGAATTGACATCAATTGCTACCAAAGCTTCGGTTTGATGGAGAACAACAGAACCTCCAGAGCGAAGCTGTACCTGAGGACTGTTGATACTGTTCAGTTGGCCCTCTACTTGATATTTGTGGAATAGGGGAGTGCCCCCATTTTTGTAGGGTTGAACTTTCTTTGCATGGCTTGGCATCAAGGTTTTCATCATGTCTTTGGCAATACGGTAGGCCTCATTGCCGTCAACGAAAACCTCGTCAATTTCTTTGCTGTAGAGATCGCGAATGGCGCGTTTGACAAGATTTGCTTCTTCATAAATTAACGTGGGTGCAATCGACTGTAGTGTTTGATCCCGGATCGTATTCCACAACCGTATCAGGTAATTATAATCCCGTTTGATCTCAGCCTTTGTTCTCTCCGAACCAGCAGTTCGGACGATGACTGTCATGCCGCTTGGAATGCCAAATTCATCAAGAATTTTTTTTAATCTTTTACGATCATTTTGATTGGTAATTTTGCGACTTATACCGCCTCCGCGAGCCGTATTGGGCATTAATACGCAGTAACGCCCAGGTAGCGAGAGATAAGTTGTGAGGGCAGCGCCCTTATTGCCACGTTCCTCTTTTACAACTTGAACCAGTATTATTTGACTTCTCTTGATTACCTCCTGAATTTTATAGCGACGTCTCAACCGTCGACGCCGTTTTTCTAAATCTTCCAGGTCATCTCCGCCAACAGTCTCTACATTATCACCATCTTCTGTTTCTTCACCGGCCTCATCGTTATCTGTCTCTTCCGCGATGAGCTTTTCTCGATCAGCAATTGGAATTTTGTAATAATCGGGATGAATTTCGTTAAAAGCTAAAAATCCGTGACGGTTCCCACCATAATCGACAAAAGCTGCCTGCAATGATGGCTCTACCCGAGTAACCTTTGCCAGATATATATTGCCTTTAAGTTGTTTCTTAGCTTCGAAATCATAATCGAAGTCCTCGATACGACTGTCCTTCATCACTACGACACGCGTCTCTTCGGGTTGAGATGCGTCGATAAGCATTTGTTTGTTCATTTTGAATTATCTCCATCAACTGGAACCAGGGCGCTGATCGAGCGGCCGCCGGCCGGGTTGGATTTTTATGGTTGATCGTCAAGGCTATGTGATTATGTACCTGATAACCATCAGCTAATTGCATTTTTGTAGCCTCACAAATAAGTGTTACTCTCTCAAATTGGTTGAGCTTGGGCTCACCCTGAAGAGCACTATTTAAAAATTTTGCCTGCGCCCACCCATTGGCATTATGGGAAGCTGTTGTGCATGATGTCAGTAAGGTTTTATGCATGGGCTTTTCAGCTTGTTTAAGAAAATGGTCAGCGTGATGACTGAGCATAGAATAATGAATGTAAAATACGCCTATGAGGTACCTTTTCACAATGTGTAATTAACCTTATATGGTTTTTTTACGACAAACTAACGTCACTTAAAGTGTTTAGACTTTAAAAACCTACCCTTTTAAAATCTATTCAAGTAAAAACATAATTATATAAATCGTACCCTAGTGAAAATTGGTCCTATATCATATAAAAGTTCCATTATATAAGTAAAAATTAATATTTTAACTTTATTTGTACTAAAAATACTGGACATGAGTAGGTTACTTTTACTAAACTATTTAAGATTCTTAATCTGTGACTCGTTAACACGCAGTGGTATTTCAGTCTGTGAAGACCTTTTTTTCTAGAGTGGCCAGTACCATGGTCCTTTGTGTTTTTTTTGCATCACCAGGGGTAAGTAAATCTACGGTTAGTGATGCGAGGCTTGGAACTCATCCTGGTCTCACCAGGCTAGTACTGGATGTTGATCAAATTGTTCCTTACAAAATCTTTACTTTGTCGGCACCCTACAGAGTGGTTATTGACTTTCCCGCGCTGAAATGGAGTGTTCCTAAAAAAGACCGTCGGCGAGGGGCTGGTGTCGTCAGTAGTTACCGTTACGGACTTTTTCAAGCCGGTATCAGCAGGCTAGTTATCGACGTTAAAAAGCCGGTGGCGGTTGCTCGGCATAAATTCTTGCCGATCAATAGTTCGGGCAAACATAGGTTTCTTATTGATTTAAGAGTAATAACCGAGCAGGCATATCGTGCCAGTAAAAAAAGTTTTCAATCATCCGGGTGGGTTAAGCCCATTAATCCAACAGTCGTGCGTAGGGGTGCGTCGACATCGGCTGCGGTTCCAAAGCCAAAACTCCGTCGAACAAGAAACCGCATGCGTGTTATTATGCTCGATCCCGGTCACGGTGGTCCCGATCCTGGTGCAATCGGTGTAGGTGGTTTGCGTGAAAAAGTTGTGACTATGCGTGCAGCAAGAGAGGTTCGCCGCCTGCTTAGGTCAACTGGGCGATACAGAGTTTTTCTTACTCGTAACAAAGACACATACGTTCCTTTACGGCGTCGATATCAAATGGCCGAAAAGGTCCGCGCCGAATTGTTCATATCCATCCATGCTGATAGTCACAAAAATCGTCGTATACGTGGTGCATCAGTGTACACACTGTCTGAGAAATCCTCAGATAGGGAGGCAGCTGCTTTAGCTGCCCGAGAGAATCGATCGGACGTTATTGCTGGTGTAGATCTCTCACGTCAATCCGATACTGTTGCTTCAATTCTCATTGGACTGCGTCAACGTCAGACAATGAATGAGTCCGCGATTTTCGGAGAAGTTTTAATCGATGAGTTGGCCCGCGACATTCGAGTTTTAAGGAATACACACAGATTTGCAGGATTTGCAGTGCTGAAATCGCCGGACACGCCTTCAGTTTTGATGGAATTAGGTTATTTGTCTAGTGTGGGTGATGAGCAGATGTTTCGGACAAAAGGTTTTTACAAGAAACTTGCCAAATCTATTTACCGCTCAGTAGAGCGTTATTTTCAGCGCAAGACTTCATTGAACCGGTCATAACTTAACCATATTTTTAGGTCATATTAGGTTATGGCATTTGTTTAACAGCACTTGGCCTAGATGGATTTGCAGTTCATAGTGTCCAAGCAATGCGCTTCAAAGGGCGATTATTAATGCGTAAAATATTGCGAGTAATTACTTTTCTTTGTTCAGTTGCTCTGCTTGTAGCGGTTCTAGCTGTTGCAGGCGTGTCATATTTATTATGGCACTACGGGCAGGAGTTGCCAGATTACAAACAATTAGCTGATTATAAACCACCTACCCTTACTAGGGTGCATGCTGGAGATGGCCGTCTGATAAAAGAGTACGCTACAGAGCGCCGTGTCTTTGTTCCGGTTCGGGTTATGCCAAAACACCTAATAAACGCTTTTATCGCAGCCGAAGATCAGGACTTTTTTATTCATCCTGGTGTTGATTTTAAAGCTCTTTTGCGCGCAAGCTTGCAGAATGTCCGTCTATATTTTCAGAAACGTCGTCCCGTCGGAGCTTCCACAATAACACAGCAAGTCGCCAAAAACTTTTTATTAACCAATGAGGTGTCCATAGAGAGGAAAATCAAAGAAGCTATTTTGGCTTTCCGCATGGAAAAAGCATTCGATAAAGAGCGCATTCTCGAGCTTTACCTAAATGAGATATACTTAGGTTACGGGTCTTATGGTGTTGCTGCCGCTGCGCTCAATTATTTTAACAAATCTCTGGATGAATTATCAATTGCCGAAGCAGCATATCTTGCTGCGTTACCCAAAGCCCCGAATAATTATCATCCGGTTCGTCGGCTAGATGCTGCGGTAGATCGACGGAACTGGGTCGTTCGTCGAATGCTAGAGGAAGGTTTTATCGATTTGATGACGGCCCATGAAGCAAGGGCGGCGCCTCTTAAAGTGGTGCCGCGCGAAGCGGTGCAAATTGTTGAGGCGGAATACTTTTTGGAAGAGGTGCGGAGAGAACTTACGCGACGCTTCGGTGATGAAGGGCTCTATAAAGGCGGGCTTTCAGTTCGGACGACGCTTGACCCTGCTATGCAAGGGATTGCGGAGCAAGCTTTACGTGATGGTTTGATAAAATATGACCGTCGTCATGGTTACAGGGGTCCGGTAGCGCGAATTCAAGTTGCAGACAAATGGCGGGAATATTTAAGCAATGTGGATAAGCCCACAGGTGCNGGCGGGTGGTCCTTAGCAATTGTTCTAAGGGTTAATCAAAAGACAGCTTTTGTAGGAATGAAAACCGGGACGATTGGTAGTATTCCATTGAGCGAATTAAAATGGGCACGTCAGTGGNTAGATCCGCAAAAAGTGGGTCCTCGAGTGATGGAGGCATCTGACGCGTTAAAAGTAGGTGACGTAGTGCTTGTGGAACAATTAGAAAAAAACAATATGTCGGAGCAAAGGGGGCCGAAAAAATATGGCTTACGACAAGTCCCGGCAGTAAATGGAGCTATCGTTGTGCTCAACCCTCATACTGGTAGGGTATATGCAATGTCAGGTGGTTATGATTACGAAACCAGTGAATTCAATCGTGCAACACAGGCTCAACGGCAGCCTGGTTCCGCCTTTAAGCCTTTCGTTTACTTGGCAGCGTTAGAGGCCGGTTTTACGCCCTCTACTTATATAATGGACGCGCCATTTGTAATAGATCAGGGGCCGGGCCAAGGTAAATGGAAGCCGCATAATTATTCGAATAAATTTTATGGGCCGAGCCCGATGAGGATCGGTATGGAAAAATCGCGAAATTTGATGACAGTGCGGTTGGCACAGAAAATTTCGATGGCTCCGATTGTTGCAATTGCAAAGCGCTTTGGTATAACCGATAGCCTTCCGCCACATCTCGCTATGGCCCTCGGAGCCAATGAGACTACNCTTCTTAAGATCACTACCGGCTATGCTATGCTTGTTAACGGGGGTAAACGTATCGTGCCTTCACTCATTGACCGTGTGCAAGACCGTAACGGCAAGACTGTATATAGACACGATGCAAGGCCNTGTGAGGGGTGTCGGACAAAAGGTTGGGAAAATCAGGANCCGCCAGAAATNCCCGACACTAGAGAGCAAATTGTCGACCCGTCAAGTGCGTACCAAGTAGTCTCTATGCTCGAAGGGGTGGTCCAAAGAGGCACGGGAAGAAAGGTATCTGCGATAGGCAAACCTCTAGCTGGCAAAACTGGGACCTCTAATAATAGTCGTGAAACTTGGTTTATAGGTTTTTCTCCTGATCTAGTGGTAGGGGTATACGTGGGGTTTGATGATCGTCAAAGGCTTGGTAAACGCGAGACAGGTGGTTCGGTGGCCGCACCAATTTTTCAGCAGTTTATGAAGAAACAACTTGCCGATCAGCCAGCGGTACCATTCAGAATACCATCTGGAATACGTATGGTTAGGGTGAACCCACGAACCGGTATGCGTGCTCAGCCGCAAGATAAAACGNTTATCCTCGAAGCTTATAAAGATGGGACGGTGCCTGATGATAGCACACGATATACTGTTATTGACGGAACTCACAGAGGTCAGGGTAAGAGTGCTCTTCCTGCGACATCAACNATAGAAAGTCCAAGCGGTCTATACTAGTTCCTGTAGAATTATGCCGACNAAATCCAACAGAGAGCACTAAAATGAAATTTCTCTATCACATGATCNCTTCGTCTTTAAGCGCTTTCAATCGCTGGCAGATATTATGGCTTTGTAGGCCAACACAGAAAAACTACTACTTGTCATTCTGCTTTTTAACATGTTTGGGTAAGACACTTTTAAAATGAAGAAATNTAAAACGTTAGAGCAACTTTGTTAACCCAACTTTTCTTAAAACTGGTTTAATTATTAATTNGAACGGTGAAACGGAATGCGTGCAGACCTGCAAAATGTTGTCGATGAATTTCAGCAGTCTTTAGAGCTGCTAAGGAGGCATCTTTGACCTCGAAAAGTCACAAAAAGAATTAGAACGGCTCAANAAATGTGCGGAAGACCCGAACCTNTGGGATAACCCTGAGACGGCACAAAAAATTATGCGTGATCGTACACGGCTTGCCGAAGCTATCGATGGTTTTCGGTCTATGGAACAGGGGCTTATTGACAATCTTGAGTTGATCGAAATGGCGGAGGCCGAGGGAGCTCATGAAGTTGCTGAAGACGCTGAAAAGGCATTAATCAAATTGAAGAAAGAGGCCGCACGACGTCAACTAGAGAGCCTGCTCTCAGGCGAGGCGGATGGGAACGATTGCTATCTTGAAGTGCATGCAGGTGCGGGAGGGACTGAATCTCAGGATTGGGCAGAAATGCTCTCCAGAATGTACGCACGTTGGTGCGATAAACACGGCTGTAAAGTTGAGCTTTTGGAGGAGAGCGCTGGTGAGGAGGCGGGCATAAAATCGGTTACGTTTAAGATCTCGGGTATAAATACTTATGGATGGCTTAAGACAGAAAGCGGTGTTCATCGTTTGGTTCGCATCTCGCCATATGACTCGGCCTCACGNAGGCACACAAGTTTTGCCTCGGTCGGGGTTTATCCGGTTATCGACGAATCAATCGCTATAGATATAGTGGATAGTGAGATCCGCATCGACACCTATCGTGCCTCAGGTGCGGGCGGTCAGCACGTAAATAGAACAGACAGTGCCGTNCGCATCACGCATGAACCCACCGGTATCGTNGTGCAATGCCAAAATGACCGCTCACAACATCGAAATCGTGCCACTGCAATGACAATGCTGAGAGCGAGACTCTACCAATTGGAGTTAAAAAAACGAGAGGACAAAGCAGCAGCTGACCACGCGGCTAAGACTGAAATAGGTTGGGGCCACCAAATACGTTCCTACGTTCTGCATCCCTACAAGATGGTCAAAGATCTCCGAACAGCTGTTGAGAAAAGTAATGCGGAGGGAGTTCTTGACGGTGATATTGATGATTTTCTAGAAGCTGCGCTTGCAGAACGGGTTGTCGGTAATTCCGGTAATCAGGTGCAAGAGCAATAGACTAATGCTTCGGATGCCATCACATCTCGAGTGGCCTAGAGCTGCGTTTGAAGGNTCAGGTNGCAAATATNTTCAGCGGATACTCAGATACGTCTTTTACTTTCCAAGCGCTTCCTCAAAAAAATCCGGGTCTGACGAAAAGAATTTCCACGTGATCCGTTTTGATCAATTAGGTCTCGACGCTCATTTACTTTAACGGAACTGTGTTGCCTACCACATTACAATAAATGATATTGTTTTTCGGTCTAGATAGTTCTTTTTAAGAAATACGGATAAGTTGATTAAAATGTTTACGAACCANGTGAGCCGTGTCCTGCATTTTTTCGACNAGCTCGTCAAAATTAGTTGCGTTCCCAGCTTGGGCCAACATTTCCCGCGGGCCTGAATTGTGCGATTTATTTTCTAGGTCTTCAGTTGTGGTAATTCGAAGTGCTGATCCTAAGTCGTACCAAAACGTGAGTGCTCCGATAAGGTCATTAGCAACCTTTGAATTTAAAAACCCGTGCTCGTTTAATTGATGAAAAGAATTTATAGTATTGGGTGACAAGACCTTTGGACACGCAGCTGCATGAAGTAATTGAAGATATTGAGCCATAAACTCGGCATCGATAAGGCCACCCGGCCGATATTTAATATCCCAAANATTACGACCAGGAAATTCGTTCGCTATACGGTTACGCATATCACATACGTCGCTAACTAGTTTGGCCTGTTCCCGTTCTTGAGAAAGAACAGCATGCCGCATTGTCTCCAATCGAACTGACAAATCAGTGGGCCCGACAATGACNCGCGCTTTGCTTAAGGCCATATACTCCCATGTCCAGGCAGAAGTCGCGTAGTACTGTTCGAACGATAGAATACGTGTTGCGATAGGTGCTTTTTTACCATTTGGACGCAGTCTGTTGTCCACATCGTAAAGTCTTCCCTCTCCGGTAAGCACCGTAAGAGCTGTGATTATTCTTTGGGCTAAGCGCATAAAGTAGATATTGGCATCTAATGGCTTTGCGCCATTTGATCTCGTTTCTGATGGTGAGTGGCTGTAAACAAAAACCAAATCAAGGTCAGAGCCCTGCATAAGCTCGCGGCCTCCAAGTTTGCCAAAAGCTAGAATTGCCATGCTGCCNGTCTTAAAAAAGCCATGTGTTTCCTTAAATTCATTACTCGCACATTCAAACATTGCCTGCAGAGCTGTCTCTGCAATATCGGATAGTGTCTCGCAGCATTTGTGCCCTTTAACAGCGCCAAGTAACAACTGAGTGCCATTTTGAAATTTTTTATCATTGGTCCAACGTCTGACTATATCGAGCTGATCTTGAAAGTCGTTTGCATGCTGAAGATTTTTGGAAAGGTCTTCGATTAAGGTCTTGCAATTACCAAGTGGAGAGTAAAAGTCTTGGGAAAGTACATGGTCAAGAAGACCAGGGTTTTTACTGAGTCGTGCCGCAAGTTTTGGTGCGTTTCCCATAATGTCAGTAATCAGNTCTAAAACTGATGGNGAATTGGCAAATAGTGACAANGTNTGCACCCCACTGGGGAGCGCCTTCAGGAAAGCATCAAATCGCATGAATGCCCTGTNGGGTTGACTGCGTNTACCAAATGTCTTCAGAAGATGAGGCATTAATTCGGTAATGATCTGCCTAGCGCGTTCCGTGCGTGTCGCACGATATTGCCCCCTATGCCAGTTGCGTACCGCTTCGGATATNGACTCCGGATCAGTGAAACCCATTTTACGCAAATTAACCAAAGTGTCCGCATCATTCTCTACGCCGGTAAAAACGAGNTTACCTTCAGCNCCCAGACTTNTTGAATCTTCAAATAGTCGTGCGTAATGCAACTCCACTGTCTTTAAAGTTTTCCTTAATTTTTTTCTAAATGACGGGGCGTCCGGAAAACCGGCAAACTTACTAATTGCTTCAATTCCTTCGTCAGTTTTTGGCAAATCATGAGTTTGGCGATCATCAACCATCTGTAGGCGGTGTTCTAAATGGCGAAGGAATACGTAGGCATTGCCAAGGTCTTTGGATACTTTCGCTGATATTCGGTTTTCTGTGGCCAAGGCATAAAGTGTTTCAACTAGGTCGCGTGTGCGGAGTGCTGGGATACGTCCGCCCCATATAAGCTGCTGCGTTTGAACAAAAAATTCTATTTCCCGTATACCGCCACGGCCCACTTTGATATTGTGTCCGTTTATAGATATCCTGTCTCCCCCACGGAAGGCGGCGATCTGCCTTTTGACTGAGTGAATATCCTGTATGGCGGCGAAATCCAAATTTCGCCGCCACACAAAAGGCCGGATACGCGAAATAAAATCATCACTAACCCTCGTGTCGCCAGCAACCGGGCGGGCACGAATCATGGCTAGTCGTTCCCAATTTTGTCCGATACTTTCGTAATATCCAACAGCACTATCGATGGGTATTGCCAGGGGAGTGGAGCCCGGTGCAGGCCGTATTCGAAAGTCAGTTCGAAAAACATACCCGTCTTGGGTGCGTTCTTCTAAAATCTTAATTATGAGCCTTGTTAGGCGAACCATTACGCGACTAAGCTTATCCGGTTGAGGGGTTGTTATATGCCCTGGGTCATAAATTGCTATTAAATCGATATCACTTGAATAATTGAGTTCTTGCGCTCCAAGCTTACCCACACCAATAATAGCGTACCCACCACACTTTTCCGGGGTTTTTGAGGCTGATGTCTGCAGGATTTTTGCGTTCGACAGTTGACGAAGTCCAAACCGAACCGCGATGTTTGTAGCAGTATCGGCAAATTGACTAAGTGTTGAGGTGACTTGATCGACAGACCAAAGATCTGCAATATCTGCCATTGCAACCAACATTGCAATTTGTCGCTTGGCGCGGCGCAAAGCGAACATTAAATTGGTAAGATTGTTTTCCTGTCCGATTTCAACTTCTATTTTATCAATGATGGCGTTGCTGACAGTTTTCGGGCCTTTTTCTAGAATTTGGAAAAATAAGGAGGACTCACTCATGACGCACTGAGTTAGAAATGTACTATTACCAAAGATTGCTCTTAGGAAAACGCCGCCGTCATGCTCGACAAGGTATCGCCGCAATGGGGCATCCTCTTTCGAGGCCTGAGCAAGCCACCTCTCTACGCCAGCTTCCGCCTGGTGAACACGACCTGCAGATGGAAGTTTTTTGATAGATCCAAAAAATTTTAAAAATCTTTCTGTCAACTGCTGGTTTCCCTATGCAATCAAATGTCGCAATGCTATTGCTGCAGTCCTAACAACTCGGCAAACAGCTGTGTCGCAACGACGCATTAAAATAGTTATGAAAATTTTTTTGGGCCTCCTTTTGGGTGGTCTGGTTCTATCTGCTTTGTTGGCTTGGCGTTTATCAACATCACCGGTATCGCTAAACTTTGCTACGCCTTTCATCGAACGCAATTTTAGCGCCGTTGACAAGTCTTACGTTGTTCGTGTCGACGAAACCGTGCTTATTTGGGATGGATGGCGTCGTCCAGTTGATATTAGAGCCCGTAATATCGAGATTTTTAGCCGCGATGGGAAATTGCTGGTGAGTTTGCCACAAGTTTCTATAGGGCTATCGATGCGCGCTCTACTCAGAGGGCGTTTAGCAGTGGCCACTTTGGGAATCCGCTCACTTCGAGGCTCAATAGCGCGTTTTCCAGATGGTGTATTTACAGTTGACTTGCAACCCAAAGAGGGAAAAGCTCAGAATATTGTTGGACTTTTGAAAGGCGCGGCTCGCGAGTTGTCGCGCCAATATGGTTCAACTGATGGGCCGCTCGGCTACTTAAAACGTGTTAATATAATTCGATCCCAATTAACCTTCGATGATCGGCTGGCGGGAATAGTTTGGCATTCACCTCGTGCTGACATTGTAATGTCACGCGAGGCTGCGGGTTTAAAGACTGACGCTGCGATCGTTATAGAAGCCAACAAACGTCGCGCAAATTTATTCGCCCAATTCGTCTATGAAGGACGGACAGGCGAGTTTTTAGCTCGAACTCGCTTCGAGAATTTAAACCCCTCCCTCGTAGCTCGGTCTGTAAGTGGCCTCAAAGACCTAATAAACTTTAATATGCTTGTCACTGGTGAGGTCGCGATTGGCGGTACTAAAAATGGTACCATTACAAAAATAGGTGGAAATATTGCGACCCCAGTGGGACAGATAGAAGGGGAATTTGAGATAGATCCCCGTGAAAGCAATATCGTTGGGTTAGCTCGCTTTAAAGGTATCAATGTGGCTGCGGTTTCTAAACGTGTATTGTGGCTGAAGAAAATGTCTGGATTACAGTTTAACCTCAATGGCAGCATTGGAGGCAAAGCGACCTTAAGTGGCGATATTAGCGAATTAGAATTTAACCTCGCTTCAGGCAGCGGTACACTAGAAATCCCGCATTTATGGGAATCGTCACGCAAAATAAAGCAGGTGCGTTTAAATGGTACTTTAAGTAATGGTTTAGAAAAAATTGAGCTTACAGAAGCAATTGTTGATTTTGGTGGCCCTAAGATTGAGGCAGAAGCACAGGTGGAGCGCATTGGTGGTGAGGCGCGGCTCAAAATAAATGCAAATCTGTTTGATTTACCGTTTGAGGGGCTAACAAATTATTGGCCAAAAAAATTAGCTCAATCTGCCCGTCGCTGGGTTACACGAAATATACGTAAAGGCTTCGCACGGGAGACGAATTTACAAGTAATAGGTTGGATGCCTGGCAACAACCTTAAAAAATTCAAGGCGTCAAGTGTAAAAGGCACAATGCGGTATGAGGATCTTAAAGTCGCGTACTGGTCGCCGCTGCCAAAGATTGAGGGAGCGGGCGGCACTGCCACCTTCTCTGACAAACGATTCGATATGGTGGTTTCCAGCGGCACATTGCGGGACATTCAAATCGATCAGGCGCAGGTGAATATGTATAAGCTCGACACTGATAACGAGCAAATTTCTGTTGACGTTCTGATGCGTGGACCGCTGCGAACTGCACTTGAGGTGCTTGATCACAAACCTTTGGGCTATATCCGGCAACTCGGTTTGTCAGCCGAAAATGTAAATGGATCAGCGGCAATTCGACTGCGGATGGATTTTCCACTTGATACAAACATAGATAGAAATGAATTAAGGGTTCGATCAAGTGCTACCCTTAAAGATGTTGCTTTCGCGCCTGGGCCGTTTGGTGTCGACATTCGGAATGGTCAGTTCGAATTTAAGATGGCTGAAGATGAAATGTCCGTAAAGGGGCCAGCGCAAATTAATGGGGCGGTAACTCAGATCGTCTGGCGTGAGTTTTTTTCTGAAAAACACAAAATAAAAAGTGATTATAGCGTTCGCGCTTTATTGGACTCCACCGCTTTAGAAGGGCTGGGCATTTCGAGTGCAAACATAATGACCGGGGCTATGAGTGCCGATTTAAAGTATGCAGTGCAAAAAGATGGAAACCGAAAGTTGAAAGGGAATATCGATTTCATCAAAGCGTCACTTGACTGGCCCGAGTTCGGTTTAAAGAAAGAAGTTGGAACCAGCGCTGTGGCGGAAGTAAGTGCTGAATTCGATCAAAATGGATTGATAACAGTTGCTAGCACAAACTTCTCAGGTGAGGGGTCCTCCGGTAGCGCAGACCTAAAGATTAACTCAGCGCCGGATGAAAGGTGGAAATTAAAATTCAATCAACTGAAAATTGTTAACAACAGAGTTGATGGAGTGCTCGTTTGTCAGGACGATGGAGTTTATGCCGGGACGTTAGGGCTTAATAAACTTGATGTTCAATATGTTATGGGAAGGCTCGAGGATCAGACTTTGGCGGAAAATACAAAACCGTCTATCGCGCTAAACATCAACGCCAATATTGGGTTATTAAGTTGGGGTATCAAACGAAAATTGCAGGGCGTGGATCTCTCACTCAGGTTCGACAACAATAGCGTACAAAAATTCAAGTTGTCTGGCGGTGTGGGCAAAGGGGCTAAACTGTTTATAGACTTTCAGCCGTTCTCGAAAGGGTACAAGTTATCTGTGGAAACGGATGATTTTGGAGCCTCGCTCAACGCACTCGACATTGCTAAAAATGTAAGTGGAGGAAAACTGACGATAAAGGGTGAGCGGCCTAGTTTAAATGCTCCTATGGAAGGCGAGTTCATTGTCAGTAAGTATCGACTGCGAAAAGTGCCATTGTTTGCGAGAATATTTCAGGTTGCCTCATTGACTGGCATTGTCGATGCATTTGATCGAGAGGGTTTAGAGTTTGACACACTTGAAGGCCGGTATGCTTACGAAGCGAAACTTTTACGATTGGATAATACACGCACTTTTGGATCTTCAATTGGGATAACGACCGAAGGCACTTTAAATCTGAAAAATGACAGCGCCGATCTTGGTGGTGCTTTAATACCGGCCTATACATTGAACCGCATCCTTGGACAAATCCCCCTCCTTGGGCCTATTCTTACAGGAGGGGACGATGAGGGTTTATTCGCAGCCACCTATTCAGTTAAGGGTGCACTCGCCGATCCAGATGTTTCTGTGAATCCACTTTCTGCTCTTGCTCCAGGTTTATTGAGAAAATTCTTAGGAGTGTTCGATGCCGAGACTGGCGATCCTAATGCTCCGGCCATTTCCGAGCCAGATGCTCCGGCTCCTTTAAAAGGGGGATCCGGGAATGCCAATACTGGCAGCCAACCCTAATCAAACGATATCTCGAGCTTAATTTATTTTATTAATAAAAGGGCGTGACGTTTTTTGCCTGCTGAGAGCTTTATTACTCCGTCTTGATTGATGTCGGTAGTTGTGATTTGAGCTAGTTCTTCATTGATTTTTTCATCATTTAGTTTCGCACCGCCGTTTTTGATCAACCTCCGTGCCTCACTGTTGGACTTTGCGAGCCCCGCCCTAGTGAAAAGTACAAATGCTGGAAGCCCATCTACTAATTCCTCGTTCCTGAGGGAGATACACGGAAGGTCATCTCCTATTCCACCCTCAGCAAACGTTCTACGGGCACTATCTGAGGCAGCCATAGCCGCTGCGCGACCGTGGCAAAGTGCGGTTGCTTCAGTCGCGAGAAGCGACTTCGCTTCGTTGATATCTTCACCTTCGAGTTTTTCATATTTGGCAATTTCGGAATCCGGTAATTCAGTGAATAACCGCATGAAGCGGCCTACATCTGTGTCCTCAGTATTTCGCCAGAATTGCCAATATTCGTATGGTGATAGACGTTCTTTATTGAGCCAAACTGCTCCGTCAGCGGTTTTACCCATTTTAGAGCCGCTCGCAGTAGTTATCAGATGGGTTGTAAGGCCAAATAATTCTTTACCTTCAATACGCCGCCCAAGTTCTATACCACTTACTATATTTCCCCACTGATCTGAGCCACCCATTTGAAGCCGACAATCGTGATTTCTCGCCAATTCCAAAAAATCGTATGCTTGCATGATCATATAATTAAACTCTAGGAAACTCAGTGGCTGTTTGCGCTCGAGCCTAAGCTTGACGGAATCAAGGCCGAGCATTCTGTTAACCGAAAAATGGCGCCCGACGTCACGTAGAAAAGGTATGTACTGTAAATTATCTAACCAGTTCGCATTGTTTACCAAAATTGCATCTGTTGGATTATCCCCAAATGAGAGGAATCGCTCAAAAATTCCTTTAATATTGTCAATATTTGATTGAATATCCTTTTCAGTAAGTAATTTGCGGCTTTCGTCTTTACCAGAGGGGTCACCGACTTTAGTCGTTCCACCGCCAACGAGCACGATTGGTTTGTGCCCTGTTTGTTGTAAAAGGCGCAGCAACATGATTGGCACCAAGCTTCCGACATGAAGTGAGTCTGCGGTTGCATCAAACCCTATGTAACCAGTAATCGAAGAGCTTTTAGCAAGAGCGTCTAGCCCGTTAGGGTTAGTGCAGTCGCTGATATAACCTCGTGATTTTGCACGTTGAAGAAATGTGGAGGTAAACTCAACCATGCGTGCCATTTAGCACAATCAATAGAATCCGACAACGAGTGGTAATAATGCTGTTATAATCTGCTTATGTTGATACTTGGACTCATGAGCGGCACGTCTCTAGATGGTATAGATGTTGCTTTGATAGAAACCGATGGCGAGAGGATAGAAGGTCGCCTAGGCGGCATGTCAATGGCCTATGAGTGTAAATTCCGTGATCGTTTGCGGGCATGTCTTGGTTCTACTACCTATGACCCCAAAATACAGTCTATAGAAACGGAACTGACGGACCTTCATGCGAATGCAGTATCGTTGCTTTTGGATAAGCTCGGTGTGAAGCCAAAACAAGTTGGTTTGATTGGTTTTCATGGCCATACCATTTGTCATCAACCAGAGCACCGTTTCACCTGGCAATTAGGGGATGGCGCTCAATTGGCTTATGTTACTGGTATAGATGTAGTTTGTGATTTTCGAAGTGCTGATGTAGCTGCAGGTGGGGAGGGAGCTCCCCTTGCCCCCGCTTATCATAATGCATTATGCAAGGGCATAGAAAAGCCATTAGCGTTTCTTAATCTTGGCGGCGTTGCTAATGTGACTTGGTTAGGTGACACTGGTAGCATTTTAGCTTTTGACACTGGGCCTGCTAATGCTCTCATTGATGACTGGATGGACAGGAAAATTGGCATTGCATATGACCAAGATGGTCAGTGGGCAGCAAAGGGTATTTCGCACACTGATTTTGTTACTGCATGGCTGACAAACGATTACTTTAGTCGCAGGCCTCCTAAATCACTTGATAGAGATTTTTTTACCTCTGACCCTATTGCGGATTTGTCAACAGAGGATGGAGCGGCGACTTTAACTGAATTTACGGTCAAGTCTATCCAGGCTGCAACTCAATTTTTTCCGAGTGTCCCGCTTAGGTGGTTGGTTACGGGTGGCGGGCGAAAAAATACCACTATCATGCAATCTTTAACCTCAACGCTGAATTTACCTTTTACTAATGTAGAAAGTCTGGGGTGGAATGGCGATTTGCTTGAGGCAGAAGCATTTGCATATTTAGCTATAAGGTCAAAGCATAAAATGCCAATAAGCTGGCCTAGCACCACCGGTGTGCCTTCACCTTTAACCGGCGGACGCCTGTTTAAGGGAAGAAGTTAGACCAAACCAAACCGATAAACCTATTAGTCGTTTGTGTCGTTGAGAAGCCGTTCATCAACATAGCTTGCAACTTCTTTTTCAAGCTGTTCCATTTTATTTGTAAAGAAATGATTAGCTCCAGGGATCGTTGTATGGTCAATGCGTATGCCTCTTTGTTGGCGCAATTTTTCAACAAGTTTTTCAACTGAGTCAGGCGGCACTATGTCGTCTTTATTGCCCGTTACCATAATTCCAGATGAGGGGCATGGAGCAAGGAAGCTAAAATCGTACATGTTGGCCGGTGGTGCTATGGAGATGAATCCAGCTATTTCAGGTCTACGCATTAGTAATTGCATTCCGATCCAAGCGCCAAAGGAGAAACCGGCAATCCAACATTGGCCTGCATTTTCATTATACTCTTGAAGCCAATCTAGGGCAGCTGCAGCATCAGAGAGTTCCCCTTCGCCGCGTGAGAATGTTCCTTGCGATCGTCCCACGCCGCGAAAATTAAAACGAAGGCAAGAGAACCCACGTCGCACGAACATATAATATAATGTATAGATGACTTTATTATTCATCGTGCCCCCATGTTGCGGGTGAGGATGCAAAAATAAAGCGATAGGGGCGGCTGAATTGTTGTTGTGGCGATAACGCCCCTCGATACGACCTTCAGGTCCATTTATAATAACTTCGGGCATGATGTTTTTTATTATTCTCCTCGGCATTGACGCAATCTTATCAATGTCGTCATATTGTTACGTTAATGGTGCATTCGCATGTATAATTGGCTAATCTTGACCCTCGGAGTCGGGGATTATATATCCACTTGATGTTATCAGGATTAATTTTTTTTTAGTTACTGTTAAGACATCAGTTTAGCATGTTTGTTTGCTGAAGTGAAAAATAACTGAATTACACCGGAACACCAGTGCATATGCCAATGTTCAAAGTTATCCGTCATGAAATCGATGCTATCATGCGACGCGACCCTGCAGCTCGGTCACGAGTTGAGGTTTTTTTCTGTTATTCTGGGTTCCACGCCGTGGTTTTACATCGGTTAGCTCACATTGCATGGCAGCGGGGTTTTCGTTTTTTGGCGAGATTAATATCTCAATTCGGAAGATTTTTGACGGGAATAGAAATTCATCCGGGTGCTACAATAGGCAAGCGCTTATTTATTGATCACGGCATGGGTGTAGTGATTGGTGAGACAGCTGAACTTGGTAATGATGTGACAATTTATCAGGCTGTAACCCTTGGAGGTATTGCTCCATCGATTGACTCAGAAAGTCAGCGCGAAAGAAACCGTCATCCAACACTTGGTGATGGAGTTATTGTCGGTTCAGGTGCTCAAATTTTAGGCCCGATAAATGTCTCGGCTGGAGCGCGCATTGGTGCAAATGCCGTCGTCACGCAAGATGTGCCAGCAGCAATTACAGTGGTGGGAATTCCGGCTCGGGTAGTAGAAAACAAAGATATCGATGTTGCAGAGGTTTTTAGACCTTATGGCACACCGCTCGGGGATCTTCCCGATCCACTAGTGCGATCGTTAGAAGGATTAGTTGAGCATGTTGCAAACTTACAGGAGCGAATTGATTTGTTGGAAAAAACCTCGGAACAGAAGATAAAAAAAACTAAATGAACACCATGTTAAAAATCTATAGATACTATTCGTCCAAACGTTGTGTGCTGCTTCAATCATGATTTATCTTGATTACAACGCAACAGCACCAATGAAGCTTGCAGTAAAACGTTGCGTCATCGACGCATTGGATGTCTCAGGTAATCCATCATCGATCCATAGTAGCGGAAGGAGTGCTCGCGCTTTGGTTGAAAAAGCACGTGGTGAAATTGCCAGTTCATTCGGTGTATCACATGAAAATATTATATTCACCAGCGGTGCTACCGAAGCAAACACCCTGGCGTTAGCTGGTACCAAACGCAGGCGAATTCTTGTTTCGGGCGTCGAACATCTCTCGGTTCTTGAGGCTGTGGGTAATGTGGAAAAAATTGCTGTTGACCAATCTGGCCTCGTTTGCCCGGAACATCTTGAGACTCTTTTGCGACATGACGCGAATTCTGTGCTGGTTTCAATTATGCTAGCTAATAATGAGACCGGTGTTATTCAGCCTATTGCTGAGTTGGCGCGTATTGCTCACGAGTATGGAGCGTTGTTTCATTGTGACGCTGTGCAAGCACCCGGCCGAATTCCGCTACACATGGCAGACCTAGGCGTGGATATGATGACGCTTTCCGCGCACAAAATAGGCGGACCTAAAGGTATCGGTGCGCTATTCCTGGCGCCTGGGGTTGAGTTTGCATCGATATTGAATGGCGGAGGTCAAGAACGGGGGCGCCGCGGCGGCACCGAGAACGTCCCAGCCATCGCTGGTTTTGGTGTTGCCGCAAGCCATGTAAACGAGATGTTGAATAACGTTGGGCATATCGCAAGGCTTCGGGATGGAATGGAGCAGACTATCCTCGAACACGTACCGGAAGTTGTAATGCACGGACACAATGCACCGCGTCTAGCAAATACAAGTTTATTTGGGGTTGAAGGAGTATCGGCAGAAACCCAGGTAATTTCGCTCGACCTGTCAGGGATTGCTATTAGCTCTGGCTCTGCCTGTTCATCTGGAAAGGTTGCTCCTAGCCACGTCCTGAGAGCGATGGGACTATCTGAAAGTATGTCGACTTCGTCTGTGAGGGTAAGTATCGGCGTGGAAACAAAAGAAGAGGAAATAGCGCGTTTTATAGATGCCTGGGTGTCGATTTTAAAAATGATTAAACGGCAAGTGGATGCCGCTTGATCGAAGAATTAGTTCAGTGATCCGATATGACAGATGAACCTATTTACCTTGATTATCAAGCGACAACGCCAGTAGACCCTCGCGTTCGTGATGTTATGCTGCCGTGGTTTGATGAGATGTATGGCAATCCGCATTCTAGTGATCACGCTTATGGCTGGGCAGCTGAACAAGCAGTTGAGGACGCGAGGGTTCATATCGCTGAATTGATAGGTGCTAAACCGAATGAGATAACCTTTACGTCTGGCGCAACAGAGGCCAACAATTTAGCAGTGAAAGGTACTGTACGGGCGATTAAACCTGACCGTAATCATGTCGTCACCTGTGCAACTGAGCATAAATGTGTGCTGGAGAGTTGTGCTCGTTTGGAACGAGAGGGGCTCACCGTTACCATACTTCCAGTTGAAAAGAATGGCTTGCTTGATCTTGAACTGTTGGAAAGTTCGTTGAGTGAGCGCACAGCGCTTGTTTCGATTATGGCGGTTAATAATGAAATAGGAGTGATTCAGCCGCTAACGGAAATAGCAAGACTGTGCGCGAGGGTTGGTGCTTTGTTCCACACTGATGCTGCGCAAGCCGTCGCGAAAATGCCCATTGACGTTAATGTGATGGGGATAGATCTGCTTAGTATCAGCGCCCACAAACTCTACGGACCAATGGGTATCGGGGCATTATACGTTCGTCAGAAGCCAAAAATCGAAATCGAACCGTTATTAGATGGCGGTGGACAGGAACGTGGATTGCGCTCGGGCACCGTACCTGCACCACTTGCGATAGGTTTTGGTGAGGCATGTCGCTTAGGTTCGGAATATATTTCTGAAGAAGCTGAACGTATTACTCTTCTAAGGGATCAATTTTTAGAGCAAATTTTCGATAGTTTAGATGACGTAAAACTAAACGGGGACCTCGGAAAACGCATTCCCGGAAATTTAAATCTGTCGTTTCCAGACATAGACGCACAGGATCTAATGATGCGTCTGCCGAATATAGCACTTTCCTCGGGATCAGCGTGCACCACCTCCTCAGTAGCGTCATCGCATGTGTTGCAGTCGATAGGTGTGGAGAAACGTCTATTGCACAATGCTATTCGCATCGGATTTGGCAGGTTCACAGTCGAAAAAGAAGTAAACTTCGCTGCTAAAGAAATAATTCAGGCGGTTTTATCGCTAAGAAATGTTTCTCAAATTTATGAGAAAAATTAATGATGGCTAAAATAATATTTCTCAGTGCTGAAGGCGATGCTCAGGAAGTGGATGCGCCAGAGGGGTGTTCAGTATTAGATATAGCTCATCGTAATGGTATAGATATAGAGGGAGCTTGCGAAGGCCAGATGGCTTGTTCTACTTGCCATGTGATTGTTGACCCAGCGTGGATTTCAAAGTTACCAGCGCCATGTGAGGAGGAAGAGGAGTTGCTTGATCTTGTCACAGGTCTCACCCAAACTTCCCGACTCGGATGCCAACTTACAATGATTGAGGCACTAAATGGCCTCACCCTGCAATTACCCCACCGAAAGAGCAATTTAATATTCGAAGATTAGCTTTTTGCTCTGAAGTCTTAGAAAAATTTATTTTAATAGTATAGAATCAGTTGGTTGGCAGGATCTCCCTTGTAAAAATCGGGAGCTGTAAACACAACTGGACAGCCTTTTTCATGAAATAGGGTCAATGAAAGAGATTACTCGATTTGACCGCTTTTCCCACGCTAGCTAATATTTTGTATGTTTTATGCGATTAGATACAAAATATGGTGGGTGGATCAATTTTGTTTACATATCTGTGCTTGACCAAACTTCGCATCGCAGTGAAATATTTTTTAAGCAGTCTGCTCGGTGGCCTGCTAGCATGTACTTTGGGGTTGTTTTCAGTTGCGGATGCTTCCGTTGGCGAAAACTACTCTGCCAACGCGAATGTTAGCGTCACTCAACTTCGAAGTGGCGAGCATGCGAATTTTTCACGCGTTGTTCTCGACACTACTGATCAAGTAAATGTAAAGTATGATACCAGTCCAGATGGTAAAACTATTGCTATAGTAATTCCAAGGGTGAAATGGAAAGCCCGTAATACTTACACATACTTGAGAAGTAAAAATATTGATAGAATAGAATTTGTGCCTGCTGCAGGAGGTGGCGGCTCGTTGTTGATAGAAGGAAAAAGGCAACTTGGTTTACGTTGGATAAGAGGCTTGAAGCCGAGTGGTAAATATGGGCATCGGCTAGCATTTGACGTTGTGCCCAAAACATCAAGGACCCTGCCATCCAAAGCAACTGTTATCGGCAATGCGGTCCGCGATGCTAAAGGCCAGGCAGTTCAATCAGTTCTGTCTGCAGCACCGACATCGGTAAAGAAGGTTGCATCTGGTCACGTTGTATCTCAAGCATCGCAGAAAATACCCACATTGATACATACCAAGAAAATGGTAGGCAACATTGGTTCCGCTCGCATGGATCCCTACATTGCGCTTAAAAGTGGATTTTTCTTTGCAAGTGACGGTTCGCTCGATCTCGATGATCCAGCCGCGTCTCACAATGTCGAAACAGACGCACCGTTTACTTCCGGCGTGTTTAGTGGTGCTTTTGGGATTAGTTGGGCGTCATACGGGTTGCCTCTGAGGAATGAGTTCGAGTTCACCTACAGAATGAAGGCTGACACCGACATAACTACAACGAATCGAACTAGCGGGGTTGCGCAGGCGGGAACCGCCGAAATCAGCAGCGTCAATTTTATGCTGAATAGTTTTTACGATTTTCAAACACACTCAAAGTTCTCGCCTTTTATAGGTTTGGGTTTGGGAGTTTCTCAAAATGAACTTGAGGTGAGTACGACGCTTGACGGCGCCTCACAAACATATGAGTCAGATGCGTCAATAGGTTTTGCCTATTCATTGATGGCAGGAGCAGGCTACAGAGTGTCCCCGCGTTGGCTCGTAGACTTCGTATATCGATACATCGATTCGGGAAGTTTGCGTACGGCTCTAGGTTCAGGCGGAAATACTAATCGTCGCTTTGACCGCGGCGGACTGCGGAGTCATGATATAATGTTAGGCCTTCGTTATGGTATATAGCAATATCTTTAGCCGGAATGCCAGTGGTTGATCGCACTACCTTTTTTCATCGTTTAAAAAAAGCTTGTCCGGATATATGGAAGGCATACACTCGTCACCCATTCGTAGCAGGTTTAGGTGATGGAACCCTTCCAAAGGCATCTTTTCGTTACTACCTCAAGCAGGACTATATTTTTCTCATACATTTTTCCCGAGCTCACGCACTCGCAGCTTTCAAAGCGGACCGGATTGAAGATATACGAGATGCGGCAGCTACAGTGAGCGCTCTTGCCGATTACGAAATGAAACTACACATTGACTATTGTAATGAATGGGGAATAACTGAGACAGTATTAGCAAATACGAAAGAAGCTCCAGCCAACTTGGCCTACACTCGTTTCGTGCTTGAGAGAGGCATGGTTGGGGACTTATTAGATTTACAAGTGGTGTTAGCGCCATGCATTGTAGGGTATGCGGAAATAGGTTCCTGGCTTGCAGAAGGCCCATTAACCCAGCGTCTCAATAACCCCTATAATCGTTGGATTGATATGTATTCGGGCGAGGAGTACCAAGCGATTGGACAGGCAGCAATAAAGAAACTTGACAATTTAGCTGCGCGGTATGGCGGTGACACCAGATTTGATGTTCTAGCTGCAAATTTTCAGATTGCAACTCAACTTGAAATAGATTTCTGGCAGATGGGGTTAGGCGCAGGCAAATAATTTTTTATGCTGTAATATCTAACAGTGCACCTCGGATTTGTGAGACTTGACTGCCAACTAGCCGACCGCTTGGGTCAAAAGCAATGAACTGAGGTTGTATCCTTGGGTTACCTCTTGCAAAAGGAGCAGAATTTCGGCCCGCGTTATCTGATGCAAAGCTCAGCGCGCTTGCTTCTGCCGAAACAAAAACACCCTTACCTGCGGCCCGCGCAATAGGCGTAAAAGAAAAGAAATTAGTGGAAAGAATGTTTCCGCTGATTATTTCGGTCATCTAGGGGTTCTCTCAGTAACGTGATAGTCTTTCAATGTTGCGGATAGCAGTTCTGGGGTCAATAGTGTAGAGCAGTGCCTACTAATTTTTAAAAACATGCATAATTGCGTTTGAATTTTAAAAGCCTATATTTGAAACATGGATGGTTTAATAAAAAATAAAAACCCCGTAGATAGTAAGATTGTGGTGGCAATGTCAGGTGGAGTTGATTCTTCCGTAACCGCCGCGCTTCTCTCGGAAGCAGGTTATAACGTCATAGGCATCACCCTACAGCTTTACGATCATGGGGCAGCGACAAAAAAAAAGGGTAGCTGTTGCGCCGGTCAGGACATACATGACGCTCGTGATGTGGCAGACAAACTTGGAATTCCACATTATGTACTAGATTACGAGACTAAATTCCAAGAATCGGTAATACGAGATTTTGCGGATAGTTATGTTGCTGGTGAAACGCCTATTCCATGTGTGCGATGTAACCAAACCGTAAAATTTAGGGATCTACTCTCAATGGCCCGCGAACTTGGTGCTGACGCTTTGGCAACTGGGCACTACATTCGGCGGGTAAGTGGTCCAAATGGTGCGGAGCTGTATCAAGGGTCTGACAAAGGGAGAGATCAAAGTTACTTTCTTTTTGCTACAACTCAGGAGCAGTTAGAGTATCTGCGGTTCCCGCTTGGTGATTTGCCGAAAGCTGAAACACGTGCTCACGCAAAACGGTTTGACCTTTCCGTATCAGCAAAACCAGACAGTCAGGATATTTGTTTTGTTCCCAATGGTTCCTACTCAAATATTGTCAAAAAACTTCGGCCAGAATCAATAGAGCCCGGCGATATTGTTGACTGCAACGGTCGAGTGCTTGGGCACCATCAAGGGATAATAGGTTTTACTATTGGCCAACGTCGAGGTCTCCATATTGGAGGACGGGGGCCAAATTCGGAACCGCTGTACGTTATTCGCCTCGAACCAAAAGAAAAACTCGTAGTTGTAGGTCCTCGCAAAGCTCTAGCAGTTCCAAAAATTAGAATTGATCAAGTGAATTTGCTGGTTGGGTCAGATGAAATAAGACGGCTTCAAAAGGTGATGGTAAAGTTTCGATCAGCGATGGAACCAGTGCCAGCTTCAGTCAAATTACTTCCAGGTGAGCAAGCAGAGGTGCATTTTACTGAGCCACAATTCAGCATATCTTCTGGCCAGGCTTGCGTATTTTACTGGAATGAAAGAGTTCTAGGCGGAGGATGGATAAAGAGACATTGAGTTTCGTTTTTGGTGAGCGGGCTTAATATCTTTAAGGCTGGTTTTTGGATCAAGTTTAGCGGTAGTTGCTAAAGAAAGATTTATAATGGCATGCGTCAATTTTCATTCTATCTAGCCTCACTCCCGTGGCATTGATCGTTTNAAAATTCAATATCTTGTAAATAAGAATATTGTGACTTGGTGGTTTTATTTGTGCCTCCCTGTAAACAAGCATGCTTGACAGCAGGTAGGGTGAGCAGTATTTGCTAAAGTTATACATCATGGATGGCGGAGTAGCTCAGTTGGTTAGAGCAGTGGAATCATAATCCATGTGTCCGGGGTTCAAATCCCTGCTCCGCCACCAGTAATCAGGAAGNGAAATGGCTGCCCTATCGTGACTCTCGTGCCAGGCTGATTGTACGGTCGATCATCTGAGGTGCGGTACCTAGATAGTTAGCTGGGTCAAGAATGATCGCAATGTCCTCTTTCGCAAGATGTTTCGAAATCAGTGAATGGTTTTCTAAGGCAGTGGCAAGCATAATGCCTTTATCGATACAATCGTTGCAAATATCCTGCACTACCTCACGGGCTTTATCGCGGCCGATTGTAGGGGCGAGCGCCATCATGGCGGCCTCGGACATAACGAGGCCCTTGGTAAGCTCTAGATTCTCGCGCATGCGTTTTTTATCGACTACAAGTCCTCGCAAAAGTTCCAGTATCTTCTCTAGTGCACCGCCCGTTAGCACGAAAGTCTCTGGTAAAAGTGTCCATTCCAGATGACCCCCACCAACGTCGCGCTCATGTTGTGCCACCATGCAATCGAGGGCGAGGCCAACTTTTTCCCGTGCCATTCGCCCGGTGGCGACGACTGTGGGACAAATAATAGGGTTGCGTTTTTGCGGCAACGTAGAGGAACCACCCCGACCAGTTTCATAGGGTTCGCTAACTTCAGCAATTTCAGTTCGCATGAGAAGACCAATTTCAGCAGCGATCTTGGCGCAAGTGGCCGCAATAAGGCCAAGTAGAAAGGTTGCCTCTGTCCAGCCATCGCGGGAAACATGCCAAGTAATAGGAGCCTCACCGAGACCGAGCTCTTTCATAGTTTCCGATAGCACCTCTAGACCGCGGCTCCCTAGTGACGCATTCGTGCCGACGGCGCCAGCAATTTGCCCGACTTCAATGCGAGGACGATATTCTTTTAGGCGTTCACGATGGCGAAGAAATTCTGCGAGCCAGATGGCGGTCTTATACCCGAAAGTAATCGGGGTGGCCTGGTTGCCCATAGTACGTCCTACCATCACCGTATCACGGTATTTCTCGGAAAGGGCAATCAACGCATCCTCTACTAAAATTAGAGTTTTTTCCAAATGAGAAAGGCCATTTTTGAGCATGAGTGCCTGGCCAGTATCAGTAATATCTTGGGTGGTGCTTCCCCAGTGCGAGTAGCGGCGGGTTTCCTCGTCGAGTGCGTTGTTGAGCTGATNAACTATCGGTAAGATTGGAAATCCAGACACCCTGAAATGTTCTGTCATGGCCGCTATATCGATATTATCCATAGTCGCAGCCTCGGTGATTTTCTCAGCAGCGTCTTCAGGAATGATCCCAAGTCGAGCCTGGGCTCGAGCTAGTGCTCCTTCTACATCCAGCCATGCTTGGAAACGTGCCTCATCGCAGAATATTTCTTTCATGCGCGAGCTTGTGTACATGCCAGCAAAATAATCGGANTCAATCAAGGTAGTNGCCATGATTAGCCTTCTAGCCGAGCNTTGCGTGAAGCTTNTACTTCGTCCATTACTTCGTCGATCATTTCAGAGGTGACGCCAAGATAGTTTGCTGGATCGATCAGCTCATTTATCTGAGCTTCGCTCAATTTGCCTTTTATGAGCGGGTCTCTCATAACAGCTTGCTTGAGCGTTAGCCCCTCTTGTTTGGCCCGAGCGCATGCATCAAAGACAACATGGTGAGCTTCATTTCGTCCAATATAATTGGCAAGCCCCATCATTACGGCTTCGGACATGATCGCACCACCTGCCATATCTAGATTCTTTCGCATGCGCTCCTTTTCTACCTTTAGCCCGCTGAGAAGTGTCAGTGTGTTTTCTAACGCGCCACCGCATAAAGTGAATGCTTCGGGCAAAAGTGTGTATTCGATTTGCGCTGCTCCGACAGGGCGCCCATGTTCGGCGACCATAGCATCCAAATTGAGTGCAGCGCGCTCGCGAAGCATACGCCCTGCAGCAATCAATGGTTGACATAGGGTGGGATTGCGTTTTTGTGGCAAGGTGGAACTACCACCACGGCCTGCCACGTGAGGTTCAGCTAACTCCATGATTTCCGTGTGAGCCAATAGTCCAACTTCTTGACCAATTTTAGCAAGAGTTGCTCCAATCATCGCCAATAAACTGGCCATCTCTGCCCATCGGTCGCGCGAACAATGCCAACCAATGGCGGGTGCATTAAGCCCTAGCTCCTCGGCAACTGCTTTGCGCATAGCAATACCTTGGTTCCCTACGGCTGCTAGATTACCCACTGCCCCAGTAATCTGGCAGGTGAGGAATCGTGGTTTTATTTGATCCAATCGGTCATGATGGCGGTTAATTTCTGAGAGCCAGACTGCAACCTGATGCCCGAATGAAACGGGGGATGCTTGTTGCATGACCGTTCGTCCCGGCATTAAGGTATTACGGTGGGTTTCGCAGTGATTGGCCAGTACATCTTCAAGTTTTGTTAGCAGCTCTTCGAGAATNACGATTGCTTGACGGTATTGCAGTACTAGCCCCGTATCGATCACGTCCTGGGTCGTACTACTCCAGTGAACATAACGGCCAGTCTCTTCACTTACCCTGTCAACTAGTGCGTGGATGAGGGGGATAATGCGTGCGCCTTTTTCCTTATAGGCTGCAATAATGCTATCCGTATCAATATTTTCAATCTTTGCCGCATCCGTTATTTCATCGGCAGCCTCCTGCGGTATCATGCCTACTCGTGCTTGGCCGCGTGCTAGGCCAGATTCCATCATCAGCCAACCTTCAAAACGCCCGTGATCAGAGAAAATCTTNGACATTCGTGAGGATGCGAACATATGACCAAAATAGATGCTGTCAATGGCGGATATGGGCATGAAATAGCTTTCTTTTAGATGAATAAGAACTCCGCATTACTCTCCCGGCAAACATCTTCGATAGCGCTGCGTAAGCCCGACGGGACAGGAATGCCTGTTTGTTTGCGCTCATTCCGCATAATGTCTTCCGGTTCGCCCGCAACCAATACCGGTTGATCAGGATCGATCGGCGTAGATGCATGAAGATCATCGATCATTTGATCTACGCTTTCCTCAAACGGAATATCAGGGTTGAAAATCTTGGGGTCTATGGCGAGGAAGAAGTGCCCAATATCCATACTACCTGGTACCTTTTGCGTATCGCTATCACTCGCCATTATTTTTGCACCAGAAAAAGCGCAGGATAGAATTTCTACCATAGCGGCTAAGCCATAGCCTTTATGGCTCCCCAATTCGCGGGTGCCACCAAGCGGGGTCTGCGTACCGCCTTGTTCCTCAACAACAACTTTGGCATCCGTAGTTGGATTACCATCTGCGTCGTTAGCCCAGCCTATGGGTAGTGGCAGGNTTTCATTATATTTGTTCCGCACTTTGCCGCCCGCAACCGTTGTTGTTGCCATATCTAGACTAAAAGTCTTGTTACGCTTGGTAGGAGCGGCGAAGGCAATTGGGTTTGTTGAGAATTTAGCATCTTTGCTAAATGTGGGTGCTACTTTTCGAAGCGCTGCAGAGGTTGTGGTTATGCCCACCAAGCTCTCACCAGCCATCATGCGGGTGTAATAGCCAGCGGCTCCAAAATGCGCTGAATTCCNAACCGCCACGGAAGCCATTCCTATCTTTTTTGCTTTTTTGATTACTAGCTTGGTGGCTGTTACTCCTGGCACGTAGCCAAGTCCACCTCCACCATCAATAAGTGCTGACACCGGCGTTTCGTTAACAATCGTAACCGGGCCGTCGATGGTTATGAGTTTGCCTCTCTGACGTTTAAAATAAGGGGGGAGCATCGAAATACCGTGTGTATCGATACCGCAGGCATCTGCGTCTGCCATAGCTTTTGCGGTAGTTGCAATGTAATCCTCCGGCATACCCCAAGCCCGCATGAGAACGGAAATCTGTTTGCGGAGTATTTCTTCCGGAAAGTATTTAACTTCACCTTTTCCACCGAGCTCAGCCATACCCTATCTCCTTAACTTAGATAGAAATTTGTGCCTGTTTCAGCAGCTAGGTTATTCAGTTTCTCGCGCAATCCTGGCAGGATTGGAATTCCGGTTTTGGCGCGTTCTTCTTCAACCAAATCCTCTGGTTCACCCGCCACCATTACTGGTTGGTCGGGAGAAACCGGTTTGGTAGCCCGAAGTTCATCAATCAATTGATCGGTAGTATCTTCAAACGCGCCCCTCTCTCTAAAGAAAGTTGGCGCTATAGCTATAAAAAAATGACCAATTTCCATAGAACCTGGCTTGCGTTTGCCATGATCTGGCGACATCACCAAACTCGAACCTGTGAGGCACGCGCTGAGTATTTCAACCATTGCGCCTAGCCCGTAACCCTTATGATTGCCCATCTCCCGGGTGCCGCCAAGTGATGTCATATTGGCGCCGTTGAAATATTCTGTCGCGTTGGTCATTGGTTGTCCATTTTCATCAACAGCCCAACCTTCAGGCAGCGGTTGCCCCTCTACTGCCTTATTACGAATTTTACCACTGGCTACTGTAGATGTAGCCATATCAAGATTGAATGGTTTGTTACGTCGGGTAGGCGCCGTAAAGGCAATAGGGTTAGTACCAAGGCGTCCTTCCGCAGCCAATGCCGGGACAACACGTGGTGCCGAGGTGCTCGTAAAAGCGAAGCCTACTAAACCCTCNGAGGCAGCCATGCGGGTGTAGAATCCCGCTGCACCGAAATGTGCTGAGTTACGCACTGCAACTGAGGCTAGACCCATTTTTTTAGCCTTTTCAATGGCTATATTCATTGCCTTATGGGCTACAGGGTAACCAAGGCCGCCACCCGCATCTAGCAAGGTTGTCANAGGGTTATCACGTACTGTTGTAATTTTCCCATCTAGTGTGATCCAATTATTTTTCGATCGCGTGTGGTAGTTGGGAATGCAAGCAATGCCGTGAGTATCGATACCGCGCCTGTCGGCATCGGTCATAATCATGGCAGTTATTTCAACATAATCNTCAGGCATCCCGAAGGAGGACAGAAAAGCTGCTGTTTGTTTTTCAATAATGTCTGCNGGATAGTACNCTATNTCTTGGCCCATTTCATTTCNTCCTATTCAAACACAAAAGCGGCATTAGACTGCCGTGCTATTTCTTTGATCTGGCCACGTAGACCCGGAGGTATAGGGATGCCCGTGTTCTCTCGTTTCATNCGAATTTTATTTTCTGGCTCACCGGCCACCATNACTGGTTGGTCNGGGTTTGCTGGCTTTGTAGCATGAAGGTAATAGATGAGATCATCCACACTTTTTTCTAGCTCGCCTTCTTCTAAAAATTGTGTTGGATCAATGGCCATGAAAAAGTGACCGATTTCCATAGAGCCCGGCTTATTGTTACCGTGATTGGGTGAAGAATCCAGGCTGGCTCCGCAGAAAGAGGCAGAGAGTATTTCAACCATGGCAGCAAGGCCATATCCTTTGTGGCTACCTCCTTCAGGTGAGCCGCCAAGAGGCGTTTGTGTGCCGCCACGACTAATATAAACTTCTGGGTCGTCAGATGGGTTGCCGTCGGCATCACTAGCCCAGCCGAAGGGTAATTTTTGTCCTTCATTCCATTTGTTACGAATCTTCCCAGCAGCAACAGTGGTTGTGGCCATATCCAGACTGAATGGATTATTTTTTTTTGTCGGCGCAGCGAAGGCTATAGGGTTAGTTGAAAGCTTGCCGTCTTTGCCATGCGTTGGCGCGGTGCGCGGGCCTGAGCCATTTGTAGTAGCTATTCCGATCAGGCCGGCGTCTGCCATCATTCGGGTATAATAGCCCGTTGCCCCGAAATGAGCCGACTCTTTAACAGTCACTGCCGCCATGCCGTGTTCTTTTGCTTTATTAATNCACATCTCAGTGGCGAGAATGGAAGGGACATACCCAAGACCACCGCCCGCATCAATTAACGCAGTGGTCGCCGTTTCCTTCAAAACGCTTATCTTAGCATCTAAGGTTATAACATTGCGCTTCCGTCGATCTGCGTAGGGTGGAATCATTGAAATACCATGAGTATCAATACCGCAACTGTCTGCATCAACCATGACGGTTGATGTGGTTTTTACATGTTCGGAACGCATGCCCCAAGCNGAGAGAATATTCGCAATTTGTTCGCGGACCACTTCTTTTGGGATCCACATGACATCGTTTTCATCTACACGAAAGGTCAAGTTTTTCTCCTTTCAAAATTTGTTTGATCCTAGAGGCCGTTCTTATCGTCGCGTTGCGTATCAATTACAANAGTAGCTGAATAATGGTTAGCCTAATAGTTTAACATAATCGATATTGGCACAACTAGAACGATAGCGCGAGATAGCGACGTCCGACTAAAAAATACCATNCGGAAATTTTGCACAATCTGTAAATTTCACCCACAATTTGTTAAGACAGAAGTGTACAGAACACTAACCTCATCTCAATTAAAAATAAATCCAAGTATCTACGTGATAATACGGTCTAGAATATCCATGCTTACGCCAGCTTTTTATAATGTGACTTCACCTTTTCCATTCGCGTAAATACGTCTTCATATCCTGTTTGATCCCCATTCTCATCCACCATGATAAGAGGTCCGAAATTATGAAATAATGTCAGCATGAACTCCTCGATGGGTGTAACAATGAGGGTGTGTGTCTCTCCTGCAGGCTCATGTATAAAAGTACCTTTACGAGCTTCCCAATCATGCTCCANGTAGCCCCAACTTCCTNTGAGCGTGAAACCGGTCACAGGTGCGGGATGACGNTGTCGACCAATCACCCCTTCTTTTTAGCGCGCGTTAGATTCACCCATGATTCCTGTGTTACGTTGAACATTAGTGGGCNAAACCANACGTCTTCGCCTCGGGGAACCCACAATCTTTCATCGTCTTCGTTGGTATGGATAACTAGCTCTTTTTTTTCCCTCTTGGGGGCAAAGGAATGTTAATGGTTCTTATGTCATCGTTGTCAAATTTGATTGCAGTCATTTCAGAGTCACCCTTCATGNTNTTTTATGAAAGTGGCACTTGCCTTTGTGCTAATTTTATTCTCGGGCGTTATAGACCAAAGATCAATTCCATTAGCGGTTAGTTTTCCAGCGATTTGGAACGGTGAGGTGTCAAAGAGTGGAGCTCGAGCCTGAAATTGGAAGGTTTTTAACAATTGGCCCGGGTTTTTTTCTAGAGCTAATTCGGCTAAAAAGCTTGCGGCTAATGGACCATGAACTACCAATCCTGGGTATCCTTCTACTTCTAATGCATATTTCCGGTCGTAGTGTATTCGATGAGTATTTAGAGTGCTGGATGAATAACGAAAGAGCATCACAGGGTCTGGAGTAATTGTTTTCTTAAAGTCACAGTCCAACGTGTTAGAAGGCGTCTCAATTGTACGTTCCACTTTTACAGAGCTTGTTTTCGAAGGGTCTTCACGATAGACAATGTTTTGTAACTCGCTCAACGCTAGGTCACCATCTTTTCCAAAAAAATTTTGACGCACTTTACAAAAAATAAGAACTCCAGAGCTTCCCTCCTTTAGGATGATATCCTCAATAACAGCTACTTTTTTATGCCTCTCACCAATAATTAATGGCTTCTCGTACTTGATGGATGATCCGGCAAACATTCGCCTTGGCAGAGGGACTGGTGGCATGAAAGCACCTCGGGCAGGGTGCCCGTCTGGACCAATTTCATCTTGATTTACCTTTGATTTGAAGAAGAAATAGTGGCACATCGGCCCCATTGGTTCACCCTCTCTCGGGCGACATTCCCTATTTAGCAGTCCATAGTATTGGTGGATTGGCTGTTCGCAGGAGCGTTCCTCCTGGGTTTCGGTCTTACCTATCCACGTCTTTAGATATTCTATATTTAAATCCCTATCGGTCATGTATATCCCTTCGATTACGGTACTTCCTTAAACTTGAAGTGGTCCTATACCGCCATTCTTCACAACTTTAGCCGAGTAAGTTGCAATCGGCGTAATCTCTATTATCATGTCAATAAAATATCAAACGGGGTGTGAAATGAAAATAACAGACGTGCGGGCATATGCGCTCGAAGTTCCAATGACAGAAAAAATTAGTGCGCCCATAGGCTTCCCTCGCGCTGAAGAGGTAGAAGGCGTAGTGTTCGCGGCTTATCGATCCACTCTAGTATTCGTAGACACGGATGAGGGAATTACTGGTGTAGGTGAGTGTATGACCCGTTTATCGGGTACAGCACTACGAGACATCTGCCTTACCCTAAAGCCGCTTCTCATTGGACGCGACCCCCGTGATGTAGAGCTTATTTGGGATATAATGTGGTGCACTATGTTAAATCGAGGTCATGTAATGGGGTTCTACCAAGAAGCGATGGCTGGCATAGACTGCGCTCTTTGGGATGTTTGGGGGAAACACGCAAAAGTTCCTGTATGGCGATTGTTAGGGGGTGCTACCAATCCTAAACTTTGGTGTTACGCATCGTCACTTAGATTGCGTTCTATAGAAATTCTCCGTGATGAAATTGATATGCATAAGGATAATGGCTTTAACAGTATGAAAATTAAAATTGGGAAAGATCCCATGGACTGGAGGGCAGAAATTAAGACTGTGGAGAAAATCCGTAAGCATGCAGGTGATGACATCATGCTAATGGCCGATGTTAACTGTAATTACGGCCACGATATGAAAACAGCACTTGAGGTTGGGCGCGCTCTTCATGAATTAGGCCTATACTGGTATGAAGAACCTCTTTATCCCGATGATATTGATGGATACGCTTATCTTCGTGACCATTTAGATATTCGGATTGCTTCTGGCGAGGCTGATTTCAATAAGAATAGCTTCGCGCGGTTTTTGCGTCGGGATGCGCTCGACATAATTCAGCCGGATGCTGCTCGCACGGCCGGTATCACAGAAACCAGGAAGATTGCCGATATGGCTAATGCATTCCGTGTTCAATATGCTCCACATACAGGCTCATCCTCTAATATCATTATGACGGTGTCTATGCATCTTGCTATGTATGCAACCAACTTTCTCATCTACGAATACATGCAAAGTAATTGGAACAAGACTCAAGAAAATCCTTTGCGTGATCAACTTTGCACTTTGCCCATAAAGGAATTCAAGGACAGCCATATCATTATGGATGATGTCATTGGACTCGGTATTGAAATCAATATGGAAGTGGTTGAAAAATACGCGTTACCATAGCTTTCAGATCATTAATACATAAATGGAGTGCCAGGTGTAAAAAGGGAGTTAAAAAGACAACCGACGGTGATTTGGATAACCAGACGATAGAAAAACTTTTTACTATTGCAGAGCTGTGTATCTCATCACTTTGTTTTATTTGGATCACACTGACCGCTGCGATCAACCTTGTAAAGACGTGTCACCCGCTAACTGAGAACGAAGAGATCCCAGCAGAAGAAATTATCACAAACCAAACGAGTAGGCGTTTGGTTTCATACGCAAATAGGGAGAATGGTAATGTCCAGTTACGACGAGCCACTTAAGGAGCTTCAAAAACGTAGGGAATTTGCCCTAGCAATGGGCAAGCCAGAAGCTCTCAGGAAGATGAAGGATGAAGGCTTGTTGAATGCCCGGGAGAGGTTAGACTACATCCTAGATAACGACACATTTGTTGAAGTTGGCCAACTTGCCTTAGGTGCTCGCGAGGAGCATCGCCATCGGACGCCAGCTGATGGTAAAGTGGGAGGTTTTGGAAAGATAGACGGGCGAATGGTTGGTATTGTCTCAAATGATTTTGCCACCATGGGAGCATCCAGCGCCCTGAATAACCTAAAAAAAATGAAATACGTCAAAGACCAAGGAACAAAACGTGGCTTCCCACTCCTATTTGTAGGCTCTTCATCCGGTTCACGCATGCCGGATCGCATGGGTGCGCCAGGCAGACTGATTATTGCGCAAGACCCTGCAGAGTACAGACGTTTGCGGAAAAGTCCGTGGGGGGTTGCGCAACTTGGGAGTTGTTATGGCTCTTCTACTTGGTATGCTTGCATGGCAGATTATGTTGTCATGCGTAAAGGGGCAACAATGGCCGTTGCATCAAGTCGAGTTACATCGCTCGCAATTAACCAACCAGTTACGGACGAAGACCTTGGTGGTTGGCGCATGCACACGCGAGTAAGTGGTCTTGTAGATGAGGCTTTCAATACTGACGAAGAATGCCTTGATGCGCTTAAACGCTATTTGTCTTTTATGCCAAGTCACAGTGAGGAGGCACCACCCATTTCCCCAGTACCTAAGGGATCAGATGATCCAGTGGAGGGAATAATGGATATTGTTCCGAACGATCGCAAAAAAGTCTACAATATGCGGCATGTCATAGAGGTTTTAGCGGATAAAAACAGCCTTTTCGAAACAAAGCCATCTTGGGGCAAATCGGTTATAACTGCGCTCGGACGTTTGAATGGCCAAACCGTGGGGTTTTTAGGCAATAATCCCATGTACAAAGGTGGAGCTGCAGATCCAGATGGTTGTGCAAAGGCTACGGGTTTTTTGGTGCATTGTGACAGCTTTAATATTCCTATTGTGATGTTGGTTGATGTGCCAGGTTTCCTAATTGGCGTTGAGGGTGAAAGAAAGGCGGCGCCTGGGAAAATAATTAATTGGATGAATGCAATTTCGTTAACAACCGTCCCAAAGCTCACTGTTGTGCTCCGGAAAAGTTATGGGCAAGCATATATCAATATGGGGGGGAATAAAAACTCCGATGTTTTCGCGATGTGGCCTACAGCCGATGTGGGTTTTATGGATCCTGAGACGGGTGTAAACGTAGTTTTTGGGATCCGCAAAGAGGATGATCCAGAGGAATTTGAACGTTGCGTAGCAAAGCTATCGGAGGATGCTGCTCCATGGGAGGTTGCTGCTATGTTTGAAGCGCAGGACATTATTGATCCCCGTGAAACACGTAAATTTTTAATCAATATGCTCGAGGTGCAGCAACTTCGTATGACTAATGGGGTCGGAGAGCATCTTATGGCGACTTGGCCGACGAGTATCGTTTGATGTCTGAGCAGCGGGCTTTTCGAGAATTTCTCTCGGTTGCCCGTTCTCAGAAACGACTTGCACTAAGTGAGCACGCCGCGAAACTGTGCCTAAAATCATACGGGGTCACGGTGCCCAATTCGGTGGTTGTTTCCACCGCCGATGAGGGTATGCGAGCATGTAAAAAGTTGAGCGCGCCTTTTGCTGTAAAAGGTATGTCGCCGGATATTTTGCACAAATCGGATGTTGGTGCCGTTAAGATATGTTTGAATGATGCTGCTGCTGTTGCTCAAGGAATCGCGGAAATCTCGACAATACTTATTCGACATACTGATAAGATTGATGGATACTTAGTTGAGGAGATGGCGCTGCCTGGGCACGAAGTAATCATTGGTGGCATTCACGATCCCATTTTTGGGCCTCTTGTGATGGTAGGGATGGGTGGTGTTTTCGTGGAAATTTTTGAAGACATTGCTTTTGGTATTTGCCCGATTACTTTTGATGACGCTTGGCAGATGCTCGATATCCTCCAGTCCGCGCCCATCCTTGCCGGAGCTCGTGGTGCTGATGAGGCTGACCGGGAATCAATTATCTCTGCAATGCTAGCCATCGGTGGAGAGAATGGATTGTTGGTAAACCATGCAAATGAAATCTCTGAGATTGATATTAATCCGTTAATAGTTTCTAAAGTTGGTGCGGTTGCTGTGGATGCTCGAGTGGTCATCCACCGGGACAGTATCAGGTTACAGGAGGAAACTGTTTTGATGCCAAAAGAAATAGTGGCAGCAAAATTCAAGCCTTTGTTCGAACCACAAACGATTGCTGTTGTGGGTGCTTCATCAAGTAAGCCTAACCGGCTTAACAATTACATGAAATGGGTGCGCGATTTCGGCTTTAAGGGCCAAATTTATCCCATTCATCCTTCAGCAACATCAATTGATGGTGCTACAGCATACAAATCACTTGGTGATACGCCGATGCCGGTCGATTACGCTATGGTGGGTGTCCCTGCGGAAAAAGTTATTGGAGTGATTGAAAAAGGTGCTGGTAACTGTAAGTTTGCGCATGTAATAGCTGCGGGGTTCGGAGAAAAAGGAACGCCTGAGGGTAACAGGTTGCATGATGGGCTTGTAGCAGCTGCAAAGAGTGCGAATACACATATACTCGGACCAAATTGTAATGGTGGTCATTCACCGCGTGCTCCCTTTACCTACGTAAGCGGTATGGCTGCAGAGCTTGGAACAGTTGGCTGCATTTCTCAGAGCGGGGGCCTAGGAATTGATGTTCTTAGGCAGGGAGAGACAAAGGGCATACGTTTTAGTGGCTTAATGACTATTGGAAATGCTGTAGACATAGGTCCAACGGATCTACTTGAGTATTATCTTTGCGATCCATTTACCAAAGTTATCGGTATGTATATCGAGGGTTTGACGCAGGGGGAAAAATTCTTTGAGCTTCTGCGTCGAAATAATGGTAAGAAGCCTGTAGTACTGCTAAAGGGTGGACGCACGCATCTTGGTCAGCAAGCCGCAAAGTCACATACAGGTGCTCTAGCAGGAGATACAAAAGTATGGAGCGCGCTAGAGCGCCAAACCGGTGCTATTATGGTAGATACACTGGAGGAATACCTCGATGTTTTGCTAGCTTTTCAGATGATACCAATAAGACCTGAAAAACCCACCACCACTGCGGCAATTTTCGGTAATGGTGGCGGCACCAGCGTTTTGGCTGTTGATTACTTTGCTGACAAAGGCATTAGTGTCGACAGGTTCCACAAAAAAACTCAGAACGAGCTAGCTTCTCTCGGTCTGCCGCCGGGTTGCGCACTCAATAACCCCATTGATACCCCGGGTGGCAGCATACGGGTGGAGAATGGAGCAATGGCTGAACGTATAATGGAAATCGTTTATGCTAACGAGGAAATCCATGCATTCGTTATGCATCTCAATATTCCTGTTTTAATGCGACAGGTTGTTACGGGACAAGATTTACTCGAAAATTTGATGGATGGGGCGGATAGAGTAGAGAGCAGGTACGCAGGGAAAACTCACTTTTTACTTGTTCTAAGATCTGATGGGAGAGCAGAAATGGATGATAAGAAACGCAGTGCGCGCGAATGGGCTTTATCCAAAGGCTATCCGGTGTTTGATGAACTAACGAATGCGGGTAATGCTCTCGCAGCGATCAGTAAGCACGAGTTATTCTGTGCGCATCGACGAAAACGAGTGTAACCTGATGCTATCCTTGCAATTCGATCAAAAATCTAAATGAGGCTAAAGTTCTCTTAATATTGAAATGAGTAATTCGAATTCATCACAGAGCACCGAGGCTCCTTCTTTACGGGAGTTTTATAGCGACGTTGAGGCAAACCCCGACGTTGATATGGACTCATTGCACGTCTTACCCCTTTCAATCGTGCCGTTTACAACATCTGGATTGAAACGTGCCCGAATGATCAAAAATGTACAACTTGATAGTGTTATAGAACTATTTAATGATAATTCATCCGGAAGCGGTCAAATAGAAGTAAGTAAAATTGGCACAGTATTTGATTTGAGTGAAGAAAAAGGATCTATAGACAAAACTATTATTGAACAATTATCAAAAATCAACAGTTATGATATTTATACACTTAGAATAAACTTGAGAAAAATTTCTATACCAGTTGATCAAACAGATAACTTAAAGTTGTCAGAAGGTAAAAATAAAGAATTAGTGAAATATATGACTGAATTTACAAGACCTTTGATCAAAAATATTTACGGGAAACAAGAAAAAGAAATAAGTAGTGTTAATCAACTTATCGAAATGTTTAAGAATCCTGATCAAGAGCTTGCATTGAAAAACTTGCGAGAACTCGCCGATGGTCTTCAAATGGATCTTATTGAAATCCCAAACTTTCTCGAGGACTATGGTGATATTTTTCTCTCTTTAGCTTATTTCCAAGAATGCGCAGAAAAAATAATACCAAATGTAGAAGTATTTATAAATGAAATGGAAAAATTAAAAACAAATGAACAACTAAAATTTGATAGAAATATTGTAAAAACATGTGAATACATGGATACCAACTTGAACTATATTACAGGTAATTTGACAAATCGTTTCGATAATTTTCAAAAACAATCAGAAGTGATGTGGAACGATATTACCCCAGATTCTTTTCGACGTGTAAAGGACATGATTGCGAGCCATCATTCTACCTTAGGAGGAGTTCTCTGTGGCTTGGCAGTTAAAATGGCCCGTTGGCAGGAGAAATTCGCCGACGGTCGGGGTGGACCTATGCAGAGAGCAGAATTTTTGATTTCCGAAATGAGGCAAGGTATTGAAAAAATTACAGATATTGAAAAGTCAGCACCAGATTTTTCTCAGATGCATCCGTAGCCCGTTGAGGTTCTTTACACGTTGGCAAATCAATGTCTGGTCCTAAAATACGAAATCCGGGCGTTAGCGATAAAAATGTTCGTATTTGTATCCGAAAAGGGTAACTTGACTCATCAAATTACTAGGACGGTATAGTGCGCATTTTCCAAACATTCTGTGCAATTCTTTTTATTTTTTTGATAGGCGGTTGTCAGTCGTCAATAGATAGCCCCACATCATTTCCTAGCAAAGAGGCAGCATCCCGATCTAAATCTATAGTACCTTCATCAAGGTTCCAGAAAAATCGTGACGGTGCTCCTATTCCACTTACCAAAGCAAGCCAAGAGCGTGAACAATTGGCAATGCACTCCCCGGTTTCAAAAAATATCGAAGTGCCTTTGGTAAATAGCCAGGGTAATTTTCCATCAGATTTTAGGGTATTTGAACCATGTGATGATATCCCTCTAGAAAGTAATCTAGATGATTCCTTTACAGGTTTGGCCCCTGGAATTGATGATAACGCTACAAGTCCAGGCAAGGAATTTTTTGCAGTTTCCCGAGAAGAATCTGATAAAAAGCAGAAAGTTGAGATTTACTCCCCAAGTTTAAATAAATTAATCCGGCAGTATTTTGGTGGGGCAGTCGAGACTCAATCAGCGGATGATTTAGAGGCCGCAGAAATTGCTACTTCGGCCGGTTTGATGTCATTTGAGCAGTTACGTGATTTGTATTTGAAGTTTTCTTTCGAACCGGCAGAACTAGAGGCGCCATTGAGTGATGCGTTAGAGGAAAATTCACCGCGTCGACGGGCATTACTATACCGAGCTGCCACGAAGCAAGAGGTGCCAACAGCTGTTGCTGAAGTAATAAAGGTCGCTTTTAAGTTAGCTCGCCCAGTCGGGCTATATGAAATGACTCTCGGCTTGTATGCACCATTTATCGATAAACTTGATGCATCTTTTGCTTTGCGTTGGATTGGATACGAAGTCAGTCAGGCCCAATTTTATTTGGGCAAGCCATGCAAAGCAAAGAATTGGCGTCGTTATCTTGAAAATATAACGGCAAATGATCCAGATGCGCGACAAGTGATGAGGAGGTTTTGGTTATGGGAAGTTCTTTCGGGCGTTTCCCACATTGGTAGTATAGAAACAGGTGATGTCAGAAAGTGGGTCCAGACTGCACGTGCGGATTTATTGAGTCGACGAAAAATTCAGCTTACCTATGCAATGCTTGATGCTCTAAATGTCAAGTTGCAGGCGCAAGACTGGGGAAAAGTTTTGGATGAGGTTCGTTCAGATGGTGTTACAGATGTTTTAAAAAAACTTGAAAAGGTAGCGGAGGAATATCAGCGTGAGGAGACAGTTAAGCTAGCCGTAGACATTCTGGGTTCTCGCAGGCTCAGTCAAATTCCACCCATTGAGGTTGCGGCTATTATTACTTCTTTGATCAAGATAGGCTTTGCGGATCATGCTCGTAAATTTGCTGTTGAGGTCGCAGTTGCAAACCAACTCTGAAAAGAATTGGAATTATGTGCTCTGATCGATTGAAGGTTTTTTGTCTTTAACTCTCATAAGAGCAAACATAAGAGCAAAACGTTTTGAGGAGTTTGTACGAACAGGACCTTCTTAATGCGTTCCTATGTGGATTATGAATAATCAAGACGATGTATTATCTCTCAACTATTTTTTTAAGCTTTTAGATCCTACATGCTCTTCGCGTTTATTTTAAGTCGGACACGCTCGATACAGTCCCTATTAATAAATGCAGTGAGCTAAATGTAGTTTAATTCAAGATAACTGGAGGAGGTATCTTATGGAGACCGGACTTAGGGGGCGAACAGTAATAATTACCGGTGCTAGCCGTAATATCGGTGCTAGGGCAGCTGAACTTTTCGCTGAAGAGGGCTGCAACCTGGCAATTTGTACAAGCTCAAAAATGGAAGGGCTGGCTGATGTGGCATCGAGATGTGAAGATAAAGGAGCTGAGGTCTTTACCATGAAGGTTGATGTTTCTTGTGAGGATCAATGTAATAATTTTATTTCGGCAGTATTAGAAAAATTTGGAAGGCTGGATGTTCTCGTCAATAATGCAGTTTTTAGATCTGAGGGTGATTTGCTTACAATGGATGTTGAAAACTGGCACAGAAATATTGAGGTTAATATCAACGGGCCATTTTTTATGTGCCGTGCCTCTGTGCCTCACATGATTGAAAAACAATGGGGGCGTATTATAAATTTTTCTGGGCATTCTCCATACATCGGTCATTACCCTGGTAAAAGTATGGCCAAAATTGCAATCGTTGGTTTCACTCGTGGGTGTGCAAACGAGTTAGGCAGGTACAACATAACAGCGAATTGTATTGCGCCCGGCCACATAGACGTTGAGCGCGACGATTTTCAGGTCGCCGGAAAAAAGGTATTACCAAGTCAGCCAATCCAAACTGCCGGAAGTTGCGATACTATCGCTAATCTGATGCTCCTTTTAGCATCAGAAAGTTCATACTACATCACCGGACAATGTTATCATGCTAATGGTGGGTCTTATTACCAATAGGCTTGACGCAAATAAAACCAAACTTCGTGAGGAATTAAAACGCAGGAATTCGTTGTTCGTGGCTGATTATACTTCAGATATTTACGTCAGCACTAGACGCAGTACTCTGATGATGTTTGAATTCGAATTATTAGCATTGCCCATGGTGGCTCATGTAACTACCCGATAGAGGAAATTACAGCATGTATGAGAAACTTGAATTATTTATTGACGGTGAGTGGCGACAAGGCAGTGAGGGGAAAAGCGAGGATGTTCTAAACCCTGCAACGGAAGAGGTGCTGGCACAGTGCCCTCATGCATCAATCGCTGATCTTGATCAAGCACTAGATAGCGCTGAGCGCGCGTTCGAGGAATGGAAGGCCAAGTCGCCATGGGATCGGGCAATAATTTTAAAGGATGCAGCGCGGTTGATCAATGAACGTAAGCAAGAAATCGGCCAGATAATGACACAGGAGCAGGGGAAGCCGATTGGCGATTCAATCGGTGAAGTAAAAAGCGCTTCTGAAACCACCGAATGGTTTGCGGAAGAGGGAAAGCGTGCATATGGAAGGTTAATACCCTCTAGAATTCCCGGGCAACGCAGTATGGTTATGCCGGAGCCGGTGGGAATCTCTTTAGCTCTTACCCCTTGGAATTTTCCGGCCCTTTTGCCCGTGCGAAAGATTGCTGCTGGTCTTGCTGCCGGATGCCCGGTGATTATCAAGCCTTCCGAAGAGACCCCAGGCTCAGGTGTTGCCATAGTACGATGCTTCGTTGATGCGGGGGTGCCATCGGGGATATTAAATTTAGTGTTTGGCGTTCCTGATGATGTATCCCGCCATCTTATCAGCTCGGGTCGGATAAGAAAAATGAGTTTTACAGGCTCAATACCCGTAGGCAAGCATCTCGCAAAGGTTGCGGCCGATCATCTGGTCCGTTGCACATTTGAACTTGGCGGGCATTCGCCCGTATTGGTTTTTGATGATGCAAATATAGATACGGTTATTAAGCATATGGTCCCCTTCAAATACCGTAACAGCGGCCAAGTTTGCATTTCGCCTACTCGCTTTTACGTGCATGAAAAGGTGTACGATGATTTTGTGTGCCGTTTTACAGAGGCGGCAAATGCAATGCAGGTGGGAAATGGCATGGATGCAAAAACGCAGATGGGACCAATGGCTAATGGTCGTCGAATAGTTGCGATGGAAGAGTTTATGCAAGATGCCCGCGACCATGACGTGGAAATAACGACAGGTGGCAATCGAATTGGTAATCAAGGCTACTTTTGGGAACCTACGGTGCTAGCCAATGTACCGGAAGAAGCCATGATAATGTCAAAAGAGCCATTTGGGCCTTTGGCACCGATAGCTAGGTTCAAGGATTTTGATGATGTTGTGGAGCGTGCTAATCGGCTTCCCTATGGACTTGCATCCTATTGTTACACATCCGATCAAAAACGCGCTGATCAGTTAGCAGAGGCACTTGATACGGGAATGGTTGGGGTAAATAATTTTATGATATCGATGCCGGAGACCCCTTTTAGTGGTGTGAAGGAAAGTGGCTATGGCTATGAAAGTGGGGCAGAGGGCCTTGAAGTATACCTTCATCATAAATTCGTTTCGCAAACTGGTATGTAGCGGATTACTGCTGGGGTCCACAGAATGAGGTTCTCATTATCCGATCATCAAGAAGCAATAAAAGAGAATGTCGCTAAGCTTTGTAGCAATTTTGGTGATGACTATTGGCTGCGCCATGATGAAAGTGGAAGGTTTCCAGACCGATTTTTCAGAGAAATGGCCAAAGCGGGCTGGCTTGGTATTGCAATGCCAGAGGAGTTTGGGGGGTCTGGACTGGGTGTAACTGAGGCGGCGTTATTAATGCACGAAGTGGCATATTCAGGTGCGATGAGCGCAGCCTCTGCGATCCACATAAATATCTTTGGCCCCCACGCGATAGTTGTCCATGGCAGTGCTGAGCAAAAGGCGCGATGGTTGCCCGGATTAATCAGAGGTGATTGGATTTCATGCTTTGGTGTCACTGAACCCGATGTCGGGCTCGATACTAAATGTATTACAACACGAGCCGAAAAAGATGGTGACAGTTATATCATTAGCGGTCGGAAAATATGGACATCGACCGCTCAAGCTGCGTCAAAAATTCTCCTCATAGCAAGAACTTCCCCAATAGAAGACTGTGCAAATCCTATTGATGGGCTCAGTCTTTTTTATACGGATTTGGACCGTGACTATTGCGAGGTAAGAGAAATACCGAAAATGGGGCGTAAAGCCGTTGATTCTAATACCGTCTTTATAGATGCTCTTAGGGTGCCAAAGGCTGACCGGATCGGGGAAGAGGGTAAGGGGTTCCGATATTTACTTGATAGCCTTAACCCGGAACGTATTTTAATCGCTGCGGAGGGTATAGGTATCGGTCGTTCTGCCCTCGCTCGGGCAGCAAAGTATGCAGGGGAACGTACTGTTTTTGGTCGCCCAATAGGGCAGAACCAAGCGATACAGCACCCTCTTGCAGAGAGTTGGTGCGAATTGGAAGCGGCCTGGCTTGTTACAATGCAAGCAGCATGGCTTTATGACAACGGGCATGATTGCGGCGCGCAAGCCAACGCAGCCAAATACCTAGCCGGTGAAGCAGGATTTCGCGCTTGTGAACGCTCGTTGATGAGCCATGGTGGAATGGGATATGCTAAAGAGTTCCACGTTGAGCGTTTGCTACGCGAAGTTCTTATTTGTCGTATAGCGCCTGTTACGCCGCACCTAATTTTGAGCCATATTGCCGAACGGGTGCTCGATTTACCAAAGAGTTATTAATCTAGTGCCCACGGATATTGAGAAACTTATTCAACCGTCCTCAATCGCAGTTATTGGCGCATCTGCTGATTACAATAAACTCAATGGTCGGGTCATGAAGTTTCTGATCGACCATGGTTTCTCAGGAGAAATCTATCCGGTAAATCCAAAGTATGACATTATTGGGGGCTTGAAATGTTATTCGAACATTGATGATTTACCCAAGCCTGCCGATCTTGCAGTCATCACAGTACCGGCTCATTCTGTAGTGAAAGCAGTTGAATCTTGCGGACTTAAGGGTATTAAAGCGGCAGTTTTATTCAGCTCAGGTTTCAAAGAGATTGGTGGGAAGGGTGCAGCACTTGAGGCAACATTGGTTGCTACTGCAAAAAGAGTAGGTGTGCGTATTTGCGGTCCAAATACCATTGGACTTATAAATTGCTTTGACAATGCTTTTGCTAGTTTTTCTCAATATGGATATGGTAAAAATATCGTTGGGTCGATTTCTTTTATTAGTCAGTCCGGCGCTTTCGGGACTGCAATTGCAGCTCTAGCGAGAGATCGCGGCATTGGTCTTGGGTATTTCATATCGACAGGTAATGAGTGTGACTTATCTATTCCGGAGATTGCCTACGCTACTTTGAAAGATCCTCGTATTGATGTCATTACGTGTTATGTGGAAGGCTTAAAACATGGCGAAAATTGGATTTCACTCGCGGAATTAGCACTAGCTTCCTCTAAACCGATAGTTGTCACAAAGGTTGGTCGATCAGCGGCAGGAAAGCGTGCTGCCGCCTCACACACCGGTTCTCTCGCCGGTGCTGATGAAGTCTTTGACGGGTTCTCCGAGCAATATGGTTTAATTCGCGCGCGTAATGAAGAGCACATGTTGGATTTGGCTGATGCCTTTATGCTTTGTGATCTTCCTGAGGGCCGGGGGGTTGGAATAATTACTCAATCAGGCGGTGCAGGTGTAATGATGACTGATCGTGCTGTAGAGCTTGGGCTAAATGTTCCAAAGCCGTGCAGAAAAGTCATGTCGGCCATTAAAGAAATTATCCCATCATTTGGAAGCGCAAATAATCCAATCGATGTTACAGCTCAATTTTTAATAAATCCCGAGGTACTTCGAGACAGTATTATTCGTTTATTTGACGATCCAGACATTCATATAGGTGTAGTTTGGCTGCAACTTATGCATGACCACGTGGATTTATTAATAAATATATTTGAACAAACAAAATTAAGAGCAAAGAAGCCATTCTTAGTAGCCTGGGTAGGTGCAAGCGACGAGACAATTAAGAAAATGAGGGCGATTGATGTTTGTTGTCTGCGTGGTGGGGATCCAGCCATAGATGCCGTCGCTGCTTTAGTACAGTTTAGTGAAGCAAAATGTCGTTATAAGGTGCCGATTACAGAAAATAGAGGAAAAAAAATTACTGGCGTGTCCCTTATGGGTCATAGCGGCATTGTTCCTAGTGATTATGCGGGTGATTTGTTATCCAAAGCTGGTGTGTCTGTTCCAAAACACAAACTTTGTAAAAGTTCCGCAGCGGCAGTTGCAGCCGCTAAACAGTTTGGGCCTGGCGTTGTGCTTAAAATCGAGTCACCGGATATTCACCATAAGACTGATGTTGGTGGAGTGAAATTAGCATTGACCGGCAGGAGTGCAATAGAAGATGCCTATGCAGAAATTATATCTACGGTCGCAGCTAATGCACCGAATGCAAGGATAGACGGCATCCTAGTTGAAGAAATGGTGGAGCCGGCTACAGAATTAGTTATCGGGTTAAAGCGTGACCCTACTTTTGGGAATGTTATCATGGTCGGTTTAGGAGGAATATTTGTTGAAATAATTAAGGATGTGGCTATCCGTCTCTGCCCTGTTACCATCGTTGATGCACACCATATGCTTGACAATTTAAAATGCTCTGAAATTCTTGATGGAACTAGGGGTTCTCAGGCGGCAAACAAAGAGCAAATAGCACAAATGATTGTTGATGTCTCAGAACTCGGCAGTGCTCTGAAAGACAGCTTGGTCGAACTGGATCTTAATCCCGTTTTTGTTTCAGTAAACTCTGCTATTGCAGTAGATTGGCTGATGGTGGCGGAAAAGTGACTTGGCCGCGTCTTAGTTTTCTGCTGAGTAGTGATTCGGCGCTTGCTTGCCCCTATATGTTCCGAGCAAAAAGGATATATGCGGTGTATCGTTACTGCCAACGAGTGGCAGACTGATTAACGTGTTAGGCATGCCACGGAGCATGGCCATGCCGGTATAACAAAAATATTAAAGATTTTGGCATTATTCGGTTGTCAAAGGTACGCATGAGTTACTTGGCTGTCACCCTGTAATCACAAAGAAGGCATAGTCGTGAAGTAAGAAAAGGCTGATGATTTCAACGAAAGAAAGTACTGGCTGTTTGTTTTTGAAAATGGTTTTAAGGTTTTTTTTAGTCTATTAATTTTATGCGACATCTCACCTCTTGCACGGTTAGTGTAGTTCGATCAATAATAGAGTATACAAGATTGGTGAGTAATAATTTTCATCTGGAGAATTACGGTGCGCGTGGCGCGCCGTTGACATTTTCGGGGAGGGCTTATCGTTGGTCGTGGATGCAAGCAAAGAAGATTTATTAATTGGCGTATGTGGTGCCGGGGCCATGGGACGTGGAATTGTCCAAGTAGCCAGCGTCGGCGGCGTTCGGGTCAAAGTGTTTGATATAAACAAGGAGCAGCTCGAAGAAGCATTTAAGTTTATCGATAATATGCTTGGTAGGGCAGTTGAAAAAGGCCGCATGCAGCAAGAAGCCCGACAGGATGCTGTGTCTCGTATAGAGTTGGTTGGTGCCATATCGGACTTGAGTGATTGTGAGATAGTTATTGAGGCAGCAACTGAGAATTTAGAAATTAAAAAGAAAATATTTGCTGAAATAGAGGATGTCGTTTCAGACAATACTATAATCGCGACGAATACATCGTCATTGTCGGTAACGACTATTGCATCAGCGTGCAAGAGGCCAGAACGAATTGCCGGGTTTCATTTTTTCAACCCCGTTCCTTTGATGAAGCTTGTAGAAGTGATCGACGGTGTATTAACAGAACCTTGTGTTGGCGACCAATTAATGACCCTAGGATCAAGGATGACCAGGGAGCCGGTTCGCCTCAAGGATGCGCCCGGTTTTCTCGTAAATCAGGTAGGAAGAGGCTACAATGTTGAGACGCAGCATTTGCAGGCAGAATGCGTGGGCGAATTTGTTGACTTTGATCGAATTCTCCGTGATGGCGCTGGTTTTCGGATGGGGCCATTCGAATTAATGGATTTGACTGGCCTTGATGTCACTCACCCAGCTTCAGAATTAATATATCGTCAGTTTTTCGATGAACCAAGGTATAGGCCATCACCGGTCATGCAATCCCGAATGGAGGCAGGCATCCTTGGACGGAAGACAAATCGTGGATACTATGTTTACGAAAATGGCAAGAAGTTGGAGCCCGAAACGAAGGCTCTCCCAAAGTACGATGGTGGCCCGGTTTGGATCAGTAAAGCTGAGCCAGATGGACATGCTGCATTAAGCGATGTTGCAAACAGTTGCGGTGCTAAAATAGTTACAGGTGATACACCACCCGACGGAGCTCTAATTCTAGTCACTCCTGTTGGACAAGAGGTCACTCAGACAGTAGTAGATCAGGGGTTAGATGCTACCAGAACGCTGGGTGTCGACTATCTTGTTGGGCTCGGGACACACCGTACAGTCGTTAGTAATCCAGCAACAAGTATTGAATATCGTGATAGAGCCCTTGGATTGCTTAATAATGATGGTGTTGGTGCCACGGCAATACGAGATTGTCCGGCTTTTGTTTGTCAACGTGTGCTGGCTACTATTTGCAATATTGGCTGTCAAATTGCTCAGCTGGGCACAGCAGAACCAGAGGATATCGACAAAGCAGTGGTGCTGGGATTGAATTACCCATCCGGTCCGCTGTCATTCGGTGAAACATTAGGACCAAAGAATGTTCTAAAAATACTAGAAGGTCTATACACCTCGTATGGCGATCCGCGGTATCGGCCAAGCCCCTGGCTTCGGCGTCGCGCAATGCTGGGGCTATCGCTGTTTGATAAAGAGATATAATTTTTTGAAATACCTACATAGAGAGGAAAAATAATATGCTGGATGCTTACATTTATGACGGTAAACGGACTCCCTTTGGCCGTTATAGTGGTTCGCTCTCGAGTGTGCGCCCCGATGATCTACTTGGGAGTGTCATAAAAACCATTATTGAGGAAAATCCGGTCAATCCAGATGATATTGATGATGTTTACGTAGGTTGCGGTAATCAAGGTGGAGAAGACTCCAGGTGTGTCGCTCGTCATGCTGCTTTATCAGCAGGACTGCCCACTACAACGCCAGGTGTTGTATTTCAACGAAATTGCGCAAGTGGGCTTACTGCTATTTCTACAGCAGCCCAATCAATAACAGCCGGTGAAGGCGATTTTTTTGTTGCTGGTGGTGTAGAGAGTATGAGCCGAGCCCCTTTTGTCGTTGGGAAAGCAGATTCGGCCTTTAATCGCCAGTTTAATGTTTTTGATAGCACTATAGGATCGCGCTTCCCAAATAAGAAAATAGTCGATCAGTACGGGGATGATAGTATGCCCCAGACCGCAGATAACTTGGCTGAGGAATTTCAAATCACTAGGGAGGATGCCGACTCATTTGCTCTTGCCTCTCAAAACAAATATGAGGCTGCGGAAAAGGATGGGTTTTTTGCGGATGAAATTGATTCGGTAACGTACGATGGCGGTCGGAAGATCGGAGAAGTAACAGTAAGTGATGATGAACATCCGCGCCGTGGTTCGACTATGGATGGGCTTGCAAGATTGCGCGAGCTTAATAAGGGCGGAGTTACAACCGCTGGTAATGCATCCGGTGTGAATGATGGTGCTGTTGCTATGATTATTGGATCTCAAAAGTTAGGCGAACAAACCGGAATGAAACCCATTGCTCGCATTATCTCGAGTGCTTCAGCGGGTGTTGAACCTCGCATAATGGGCTTTGGGCCGGTGCCTGCGTCCCAGAAAGCTCTCCAGCGAGCTGGCCTCGAACTAAAAGACATGGACATAATTGAAATTAATGAGGCTTTCGCTGCTCAAGTCCTAGCCTGTTTACGTGGCTTTAACGTAGCTCTCGACGATAGTCGGGTTAACCCCAATGGTGGAGCAATAGCGCTTGGTCATCCTTTGGGCGCCTCTGGCCCTCGAATCGCTCTTACGGCGGCAAGAGAGTTGCAGCGTCGGAATGGAAAATATGCGCTAGTGAGCCTTTGTGTTGGCGTTGGTCAGGGCGCGGCAATGATCATGGAGCGATGTGATTAATAAGTTTGGTAGGCCGTCTTCAACAAGCCGATTTTAAAGTCAATAAGGGGGTCGCCCTTCAACATTAGTTGGGCACAGCCCCCTTTTTGGTTAAAGGATTAAGGTAACATGGCACAGAAATTTGTATGGGATGATGCGCTTCTTTTGGATGATCAATTGTCTGAAGAAGAACGGCAAATTCGCGATTCTATAGCTAGTTTTGCACAGGCTGAATTAATGCCCCGTATTCTAAAATGGAATAGAGAGGAAACGTTTGACCCCGATATAATGAAAGAATTTGGATCGCTTGGAATACTCGGGGCGACCATACCTGACTATGGCTGTGCTGGTATTGGGCGTGTCGCATACGGCTTGGCGTGTCGGGAGCTTGAAAGAGTTGATACTGCTTTCCGATCCGCTGTAGGAGTGCAAACCGGGCTAGCGATGTCTGCAATATACGATTTCGGCTCTGCTGAACAAAAAAACCGGTTTCTGCCCTGTATGCGGGAGGGTAGCTTGATAGGTTGTTTTGGTCTAACCGAACCTGATCACGGGTCAGATGCGGGATCACTGCAAACCCGAGCAAAGACTTGCGATGGTGGTTATAAGTTGAATGGCACAAAGGTTTGGATAACTCATTCACCTGTCGCTGATCTCTTGATTGTTTGGGCTAGAGATGATAGCGGCAGTATTGGTGGTTTTATTTTAGAACGGGGTATGAAGGGATTAGAAACCCCAAAGATCGAGGGTAAGTTTGGCGTTAGAGCTTCTCCAACCGGCTTTATCATGATGGACGATGTTTTTGTGCCGAAGGAAAATCGTATGCCAAACGCGAATGGGCTTGGCGCCCCCCTAACTTGCTTAAATAACGCACGTTTTGGTATTTGCTGGGGTGCCCTTGGGGCCGCTGAATTTTGTTGGCAGGCAACGCGGCAATACGTAATTGATCGCAAACAATTCGGTAGGCCGCTTGCAGCAAATCAGATGATCCAAAGAAAACTTGCCGATATGCAGACCGAAATTTCCATTGGTCTGCAGGCAGTTCTTCGTGTTAGCCGACTGGCGGATGAGAGTAAAGCGTCCCCGGAAATGATTAGTCTTGTAAAACGCAACTCGACTGGGAAAGCGTTAGAGGTGGTTAGACATTGTCGAGATATGCATGGTGGAAACGGTATAATTGATGAATATCATATTATTCGTCATTTAGGAAACATGGAAGCCATCAATACGTTAGAGGGAACCGCAGATATTCATGCATTAATTCTTGGGCGTGCTCAAACTGGCATTCAAGCATTCACTGGTTGAGCCACTGATTGTTTTTTTATCGTTTCAGGTAACTTGGACATAGCGTAGAGTAAATGTTTTAAGGAGCCGGTAGACCTTCAATCATTACATTGAGGCAGCCTGGCATGCCACTTGTAAGGGCATTTCCCAGTGCGGGTTGAAGTTCGGTAGGATTTTTGATGAGTGCACCGTGACAACCTAGGCCTATAGCTGCTTGGTCGTAAGCTGTTGGCCTTAGTTCGCAGCCATAGGCTCTTTGACTGCCGTAATCGCGAAGCTGTATTTGGTATTCTGCATTCCAACGCGCATCATTTCCAATAACCGCTATAAAATCTGCACCGTAACGGGAGGCGGTTTCGAATTCTGCAAAATGAAAACCGACCGTGCCATCGCCCATCAGGGCAATCACAGTAGACTCAGGTCGCGCAATCTTTGCCGCAAAGGCATAACAGAGGCCTCCGCCAATTGCCCCGGACAGCCCGTTGATCACTCGCGTCGGGGAATGGATTGTAGCTTGCGCCCATTGTCCAAATTCGCCACCATCAACAATGAGTATTGGATCATTTGCGCCATTAATAACTGTCTGAATTGCTTCCCCTACTATTGCGGGATGAATGCCTTTAGTAGTTTTTCGGGAGGTGGAGCGATATGCAATAGCAGTGCTAACTTCTTTGCGCCAGCCGTTGCGATTTGTCAAAGCTTTTGTCTGGCACAAAGCGTTTGCAAGGGTAGTGGCATTTGCAATAAATGTGGCATTTATGTTGTTCCCCAGCATTTTCTCTGCTTGTTCCAATTCTTTTTTATCCGGGTCTGCGATGATAAATTTGCATCCCGGAGAAAAGATCGGTGGTTGGCCATTGCCCAAAGTGAAATCGAGACGTTTTCCAATCGAAAGAACTAAATCTGATTTAACTAGCGTAGAAGCAAATCTTCCAAGAGACGGATCCTTGACCCCCCGAGGGCTCTCCATGTTGATAGTGGGAGCATCTAATGCGTTGGACAACATATCATGCAAGTTACCAGTGCGACTGTGATTGAGCATAGGACCGGTAAGTATTATGGGGTGAACGGCTTTTTTGATAGCGTGGACAATTGTATTTATTATTTCAAGGGAGGGCTTCTTAAGTTTAGGTTTAAAGGCCTCAAGGCTAGCTTCATTGGGGTTTGTCGCTAAACTAGTTAAATTGTCAAAGGGAAGAGCCAAATGTACTGGACCAGGTCTTTCCGATTTTGCAATTTGAATACAACTGGCTATTTCTGTGCTGATTGTGTCGACACCTTTGGACCGACAAGAGTATTTTGTAATAGCGGATGATGCACTGACTTGATCTAGCTCCTGAAAAGCATTTTTGCCGTCGGCAGCTCTAGGGGAGTCTCCACTTAGAAGCAAAACCGGGCTCTCTGCTAACCGGGCTGAGTACAGGGGAGATAAAGAATTGGCAAATCCGGGTCCCGCTGTTACCAGGGCTACGCCAATTTCGCCGGTTAATTGTGCATAGGCATCTGCCATATAGGTCGCTGCGGCCTCGTGACGAACATGGTAGATCGCAATTCCGGCATCTATGCATGCATCGAAGATTGGCATGATTTGATTGCCTGATAGCGCAAATATATGTTTGACTTTAGCCTTGCGTAGCGTATTTACAACCAGTTCGGCTCCTCGCATCCGACCACTCCATATGCTCAAATTATTAATGCAAAGTCGTGCTACTTGTGTTGTGGTTAAATTTCTTAAAAAGCAGACAAGCAATCGAAGAAGGGCCACAGGAAAAGCAATATAATATGGTAAAAATAATGGGAAGAACTTTTTTAATTCGAGATAGGTCGCTAAATGTCTGATGATAATCAAACTGAGATCCCAGCGGAAAATTATCCGAAAATCGGTAATTATAAGTTCGATTTGGAAGAAAAGTTGACGGGCATCTTGGCCCTTCGGTCTCAAATGGGTTCCGACGCTTTTACTGCTGGTCACCTAGGCACTGAACGTGAGGGACACGGAGTTCTAATAAGTGAGAATGGTTTGGTGCTTACAATTGGCTATCTTATTACCGAAGCTGATACCATATGGCTAGTTGATGCTACAGGTGTTGCAACTCCAGCTCACACGGTTGGCTACGACCAAGAAACCGGGTTCGGGCTCGTGCAGGCGCTCGGAAAATTAACTGTGCCCCATTTGGCTCTTGGGGAGTCAAGTGCATTGCGGGTTGGTGATCCAATTATTATCGGGGGAAGTGGTGGAATAGAAAAATCTGTCGCTGCAAGTGTTGTCTCTAAACGCGAGTTTGCGGGTTACTGGGAATATGTTTTGGATGAGGGCATATTTACTGCGCCCGCTCATCCTTTCTGGGGTGGTTCTGGCGCAATCGATCAAGCAGGAAACTTAGTGGGCATAACTTCACTTTTCGTGCAGCAAGCGACAGCAGAAGATACGCCTTTTCACGGGAACCTGATCGTGCCGATCGACTTGTTCAAACCGATAATGAATGATTTAGTGCGGTACGGACGCGTGCAGAAACCACCGAGACCCTGGCTCGGTATCATTATGAGCGAAATTCAGAATGCACTGGTTGTTGCTAATATCAATGAACGGGGGCCAGCCAAAACTGCTGGTTTGGAAGTAGGCGATATTATTTTGGGTGTTAATGGAAATCAAGTTGACGATTTGACATCTCTTTTCCGCGGGATTTGGCGTGTCGGTCAAGCTGGTGTCAAGGTTCCATTGATTATTGTGCGTGATGGTGAGGTTATGGAGATAGGCGTATCATCTGTGGACCGCAATTCAATATTAAAATCTCCCAAAATACATTGATCAATGAGCAAATAAAAATACGGAAATCCTAAGAGTCAGTGCATCTAATTTTTTCGGCGACCAGCTCTCCAAAAGCGTCAGTAGATAATGGTCCCCCGAGGTCTGGTGTACGGGTAGCTATGTTGGAGAGCTGCTCGTTAACAACCTGATCAATACGGGTTGATGCTTCCAAAAGATCAGGCCTATTCTGGCGAATCCCGAGCGTTTCAAAAAGCATTGCCGCTGATAGTATCATCGCTGTTGGATTGGCAATATTTTTCCCGGCTATGTCGGGAGCCGCTCCATGTGCCGCCTGTGCCATAGCATGGCTTTGGCCTGCATTAACAGAAGGCCCTAAACCCAATCCACCCGTGAGTTCTGCTGCAAGATCAGAAAGAATATCTCCGAATAAATTAGTTGTGACTACTACATCAAAATGGGAAGGTTTGCGTACCAATAGTGCTGCCATAGCATCAACAAAATAATCCTCGATCTCAACGTTGTAATCGGATGCCACTTCCCTGCACACCTCTACAAAAAATCCATCTGACATTGTTAGAACATTTGATTTGTGAACGATGGAAAGCCGACCACGGCGTTTGATTGCTAATTCGCATGCTTGACGTGCTATTCGTTCGGAACAATTCCGGGTTATGCGCCTTATAGATATAGCCATATCCTCCGACGGCATGAATTCTCCGTTGCCTTTATGCATATTGCGAACTGCATAGAAACCTTCTGTATTCTCTCGGAATATTACCAGATCCATCTCGTCAACAGCTGCCGGTACGCCAGGGCGAGTTTTGGATGGACGAATGTTGGCATATAGGTCTAAACCGCCTCGAAGCTTCGCCGATGGATTTATGCCACCTTCAGCTGGATCAGGATAAACAGCGGTATCTGCCGGCCCAAGGATAATGCCGTCGGCTTCTACAGCTTTTTCCCAAGTTGAGTCTGGAATAGTCGACCCATTTTTGTCTAAACTCGCCAATCCGCTGTCTGCAGTTTCAATTTCAAGTCCTAAATTAAACCGGTGGCTAGCGGCTTTCATAACTTCTCTTGTGGCCGAGACAATTTCTGGCCCTATTCCGTCTCCATCTAAAAAAATAATTTTCATAATCTACTAACGACTGACTCCATTTTGCTTAGTTTGAGATGTGAGAGATCCCAAGTGGGTAGCAATGCCTTCATCCCACGTAACGTACCAGCCTTCTCCCTCGTCGCATAGAATTAGGTCCTCATGGGTGTGGCTCTTTCGTCCTTTTTTATAACCCTGATAAGTAGTGTCTCGGTTTTTCTTGGATAAATATTCACTTCGTACCCATTGGCATTTTCCGTTAAGCGTATTCACTTCTGGGCTCATTAAAATGAGCTTACCGGTATTCGTAGTATTAGGATTAATCCAAGTGACTACCTTTCCCACAGGACCAGATAAGATTTTTTTGAGTGCTAGGTCTATTTGTTTTGAATCTTGTTGCGCTGCATAATCAGCAACAAGAAAACCAGCACCCAAGCCGGCTAATCCCATGCCGACTGCACCCGCGGTTCCTCCAACAGAATAACCGTTGGTGGCTCCTACAATGCCAAATGCTCCTGTCGCTGCCAAATTTCGAGTTTTTTGCGTTGAGTCACTATATGATGATTGGCAACCTGCTGAAGAAATTACAAGCACGAGGATAGCCATAATATGCAGACTGATCCGCTGAATAAAGGGTTTTTGGTGATAAACTCGCGAAGGAAGTAATCTACGCAAAGGCTTCTGCCAATAATTCATAAGAGCGTCTCCTCGACTCAAAATCCGGGCATGCAGTGAGAACAAGAAATTCGTCGTTCTTGTAAAGGTCACTTAATTCACCAATTTTCTTTTTAACGGTTTTCGGTGCACCATAAATTGTTTTGGCGCGGCTTTGTAACACATATTCACGCTCGGCATCCGTATAGGGATAAGATAACGACTCCTCGATAGTTGGTATTGGCGCAAGATGACCTCTATCTGCACGTAACCGGAATAGGTCTCTAGTAGACATTAGCTTATCAGCCTCTGCATCAGTTTCTGCACATATAACAAAAACTCCCATATTTATTTTGGGCTCCTCAAGGGATCCTTTGCATTGGAATTGATCTTGGTATGCTCGAGTAACTGCTTCTCCACCATACGGTGTAATAAAATGTGCAAACGAGAAAGAAAAACCGAAATGAGCGGCGTAAGCAGCACTGTAATCACTTGAGCCTAATAACCAAATTGGGGGTGATGATGGCGTGTAAGGCCGTACCTTTACTGCTTCAAATGGGTGTTCTTTTGGCAATGAATCTGTGAGAAAGCCATGAAGATCTGAGACCATAGTCGGGAAGTGCTCAGCT
>PARQ01000028.1 GCA_002711555.1 Rhodospirillaceae bacterium
TTTGATGAAGCGATCTTCAACCGATGAAGGCCAACCTGATTTGAATGGCGCTATATATCCCATAAGTTTTGGATTTGGGATTAGGTTGAGTCGATCGCTCCGGACCGACATTACAATGGATTACTACTCAAAAAACCTTTCTGTGCCAGGTTCCAACGATGATAATGCCAAATTGACAAATCTGTTTATTTTAGGAAATGCCTACTATGATTTTCCGTCTATAGCGAGTTTTAATCATAAAGGCTATAATATTGATTTTGTTCCATATATTGGCGGTGGACTAGGTTTTTCTCACTATTGGGGCAACATATATGATCACTCGGGTGCAGCAGCGAAGAGCTTGTCAGGAGCAGCAATGGCCGGGTTGAATTTTAGACTTTGGCGGGGAATATCCGCTGACATTGGCTACAGATATGCACATTTGGGTTTCTTTAAATACAGGGATTCTTTGAATGTTGATGATGACCAAAGAATTCGCCTCCAACGCCACGACTTCCGAATGGGTTTGAGATACGCGTTCTAGAAGATTAGCGACAGCAGCCCAGACACTGAGCAGGCGGGTGGCCTCATGGACTTTAGTGATCAAACCCCGCACGAATGATCATTGCTGCCAGGTGTAGTTTAGTGAGTGCGCTCCTAAAAGACAAACTCCTCCCCCAAGGAAAGAGGGGAGGAGTGTTAACGGCCTTTCTTATGATTTTCGAGGCCATTGCTATGGTTCGTGTGTTTACGACTGCGGCGGTGCCTTTTTAACTGCGCCGGTCACGTATAAATCAAATACGCTTTGGCCGCTGTTTTTCGCCGCGATTTGGCGACGCAGCTGCTTTACCACGAAGTCGTCCTCGCCGTGTTGCGTCAGCCGCCGCTCTAGGTTCTGCTCCAACGTACTCATCGTATGTTATCCCTCCGTTGATTTGGTCTGTGCCGATTTGGCAATTGAAGACTGTGGCTCCGGATGAGTCTGAGCCTCGGTTTTTTGCTTCGCTGATGAGTTTTCCGAAGAAGTCTTCAAGTTCGTTCCGGTCAGTATCGAGAACTGCCCCCCCTGCGACCGCATCTTCTCCGGGCTGTCCACCAATGTAATTTTTGTAACCGCCACCGTCTTTATCCTTTCAATCCAAAATTACGGGTCACAACCATTTGTGTTCCGGTGATCCCGGTTCGATGTTTACATTTTCGGCAACTAATTTTTTAAATGATATGAGACCCTGTTAAGTCTATCATTTTGGATATGATCAGATATTTCATCAAACTTTGCCTGAACGTCTGAATATTGCGTGAATGGTCCCAGGTTTTGAACTTCATCAAAATAGAAATATGAACCTCTGTATTTATATGCAGATGCCCAGCTTCCGTTCGCAGTCTCTATAAACTCAACTTTCTCTCCTTCGCTGAGCACATCCTCAAAATCAATTGCACCTTCATAGGCGCCAAATATATTCACCCAGTCAAAACAGAATGCCTCTCGTATCGCTTCAATTACAAACTGTGCATCCTCAAATTGTATTGGGAAACTGAGCTCTGATCCTGCCACGGTTGTGAATTCTGGCGGGTAGATTATCAGTGCGGGCAGTTCTGCAAACCTGTCCTCAGGACGAAGGTGGAACTTTTTAAGCCTATCATCCGGGTTCGCCCGTATCTGATATGTTGGATAAATTCTGTTGATCTTTATCTTTTTTCTGAAACAAAGGGAGAAGAGATCGTCCAAAAGCCGTTCCCCTTTTATAGAGACAAAAATACCTTCCACATTGTCACGAAATGCTTTGGAAAAACTCGTCCCATTGCGCAGTGCGTGGGATTTTATAGTCTCGTATCTATCCCCATTTGGAGGCCCAAATACAAAGGTGATATCACTATAGATTTGAATAGACATGTAATTCCCTTTCCAAAATTGCTCAACAAGCAATCCACAAAGAGAACGTCGGGATTTGGAGGATAAGAACGTATCAGGTCGTTGCTACACCAGAACGATAAGGCCGTTACTATTCCAATCCAAACATTCGTTTGGGATTGGCGAGACCATAACCAAAGATGAAGTGTAATTGAACCATTTTTTTTTCAAAGATGCTGAACCGTGAAGTTGGTAAGAGGTTTTAGGTCATAGAGAATTGAAAATATTCCCCTGAAGACCTTACGCATGGCACTAGGTTCATTTGGATCTAACCAATACGTTTTTTAACAATATGTTACGATCTTTTCTTTATACTATAAAAGAACTTAAAGAGGAGCTCTGTGAACTACCCTTTGTGTTCCTGCGGTCATATTCGCTGGCAACGTCACGCTCTATTTTCTTTTTTGCCAGGATAATTAAAATGGAACGGTCTTCAACAGATTTTTGATGAATATAGAACGGGTAGAGCTAGTCATGTTGATTTTCCTGAAAGCACTAGTCGTCATCGGGAGTATATGCTTCATGCTGTGATGGGTATGGGGTGTCACAATGATGACGTTTTATCCCAATGCCCTGGGTCGTGTTTTTCAATTTTCTGATAGAGAATATCGGAAACGAACAGAGTACCCGGACCTGCAACACAAGATTAAAAAGGTTACGGTGTATAGTCTTGTAGTTATGTTTATCGTTATACCGATGGTCATAACATTTCATGGAGCATATTTTGTTTTAGGCTGGATACCCGAAGATTATGGGTCAATAGGCAGCGACGGCGATTTTGTGACTTTGCGATGGAACTTAAGCCTTGGGGCCGGCGTTTATTTAGGCGGGGTAACATTGGCGGGCATAGGCAAATTGTTGGAGGCAAAGGTCTTTGCAGATGAACGCCATCTAGAAATAGTACTAAGGGACCAAATAGAAAATTGTGGCTCTGATCGAGACTGTAAGAAGCTTGCAAAAGAATTCACAGATTTAAGTGAAAATTGGAATAAGGCGGTATACTTTAGCAGCCGGCCAAGATGGGCTGAAACCTTGGATAAATTAGATCTCTGCTCTGATGCCAGCACTTCGATAATATCTCGCTGCCGGAATTACTTAAGAAACCGATCAGAATTACTCAAAAAAATAGAAGAGAAAAATTAATACTGATGATCCTCATCCTCTAAGCTCCCTCACGCAAGTGCAGGGTGTGAACACTACCAAATTCAGGGAACGGCTGATTACAATAGTCCGCCCATTCATTCATCAGGCGGCGGCGTTTTTCAAAAAGGTCACCCCTCCGGTATGCTTCCTCAGTCTTGTCACCAATGGCATGGGCTAACGCCATTTCCGCAACTTCGCGGGAGTGGGCTGTACACTCTGCCACCCAATCTCGAAACGTGGACCGGAAACCGTGGGCCGTGATGTCATTGCGTTTCATCCGCTTGAGCAAATTAAGAAAGACCATATTCGACATTGCCCCATTGGGCCCGGCAAACAAGAATTTGGAATTTTCAACGGACCCTAATTCTTGCAGTATCGCAATAGCCCTGTTGGATAACGGTATCTTATGGGCCTTGCCGCTTTTCATTCGCTTCGCAGGGATAGTCCATTCACCCTTGGCGAGATCAACTTCGTCCCAAGTAGCACCGAGAATTTCATTTGTGCGGGTTGCTGTGAGTATGAGGAATTCCAGCCCCTTTGCACTCGGGCCCTCCCGGGAACGCAGTTCTTTTATAAAAGTGCCAATTTCATCGAAGGGCAGGGCCGGATGATGGTGCACTTTCCGGACCTTGTTGGGCTTGGGCAAAAGGTTGTCGAGGTGACCGCGCCAGCGTGCGGGATTTTCTCCAACACGATATGTACGCGCTGAAGCCCAATCGAGAATTTTCTCTATGCGTCCTCGGACCCGAGCCGCAGTTTCTGTCTTCTTCGTCCAAATAGGTTCAAGTACATCCATCACCATTCCGACGTCGATAGACTGAACGGGCAGGTTACCGAACTTTGGATAAACGTATGTAGTGAGGGTATTGCGCCACTGACTAGCATGCTTTGCATTTTTCCATTCGGCTCCCATCGCCTTCATGTAGGCCTCGGCACAGTCTTTAAAGGTTTTTGCCTGTGCGGCCTCCAGCGCCCGTCTGGTTTTCTCTGCATTGCGTGCCTCGATGGGGTCAATGCTATCAACGACAAGCTTCCGACAACGCGTCGCTTCTTCCCGTGCTTGTTTCAGAGAGACTGCATGAGTCGCCCCCAGTCCCATCTGGCGTTCTCTGCCATCGAACTTGAAACGAAANATCCATGCTTTTGTGTTGGACCGACTTACTTGGAGATAGAGCCCACCTCCATCGGCATANCGGCCGGGCTTCCTCTTNGACCNAAGATCTANNGCTGAAAGTTTATTAAATTGTCGAGCCANGATTTCTCTACCCACACTTCTACCCACACTTNTACCCACACTTTAAACGCGGTTTTGGGTGAATNCAAGCAAATGACTGCGAACTCTAAAAGACANAAAAGCCCAGATTTNCNGGNGNTTTGGNGGNTGTTATTCCAGGTNTGCTCTAAGGCTTATGGCGGAGAGAGGGGGATTCGAACCCCCGATAGGTTTAACCCTATGCCGGTTTTCAAGACCGGTGCATTCAACCACTCTGCCATCTCTCCGAACTTTGGCGTAACATAATCATTTCGCCAGTTTATAAATATATGTCCGTATCTTGCCAGGAAATTCTGTTTTTACTTCTTATCAGGTTTCGACAATTCTTTTTGCGCGCAAGGTGTTATTTTTTTTATGAAGGGCTCTANAGAGTGTGNAAAACGTTGTTTGCCATGGTAGGACGATAATCAGCGATATTTGTTCTGCGCAGAATACGAGGATATTTATCAATTGGNTAAGGGCTCGCTCGGTGCAAACAGGCACGGTTATCGTACATTACTAAATCGCCGACCTGCCATTTGTGGTCATATGTAAATTTTTTTTGACCAGCAAACTTCAGCAACATTTCCAATTCTTTGCAGCTTTCTGTTTTATCCTCTCCCTCTATGTAGGCAGCATATGAACTCACATAGAGGGCTTTTTTTCCGTTCAAAGGATTTACCCGCATCATTGGGTGTCTTACAGGTGGAAATTTTTTTGCCTCTTCATCGCTGAGAAATTTTATATTCATGTGGCGACGAGAATGCGCATAGTGATGAACGGCTGCTCGATTTTGAAAACGCTTTTGGTCCTCTTTCGACAGCCCATTCCAAGCAGCTCTGAGGCTGGCAAATTGCGTGTGCCCACCCTTAGGCGGAACGATACATGCCCGAAGAATTGAGGCAATAGAAGGGATCGATTTGTAGGACCCATCGGTGTGCCACATTCTTTGACCTTTTCGGAAGCGCGCGCGAGGTTCATCAGCTTTATATAAATTCCCCTCTTTATCATAGTTTATCACAACATTGATATTTGGTCGGTGGTGATAACTGCCAAAGCTTTTGCGTGGCCTTTCGGACACACCAAAGTATTCGGTAAAAGCTACATGTGCCTCGTCTGAAATGTGTTGTTTTGGAAAAAGAAGTAACGAATGCTCCTCGAATGCTTCTTTTAGTGTATCGACGATGCNGCGGTTGAGTTTCTGTGACAGGTCNATNTTNGTTATTTTTGCTCCAAAAACTGGAGTTAATTGACAAATACTGGGTGGCACTGTCTTCCTCCGTGTTGGTATCAACCTACAATAAGGTGTGGGTGCTTGATAATACAATACCGAGAAGGGGATTGGCTTTAAATCCCGAGTACGGCAATGTGGCTGCAAGTTGTGAACAAGAGTGCAGTAACAAAAAAATGATCCTCACCAATTTGCATGGGTTACAGTAAATGCTGGATTAAAGATAAAGGATAAATTATGGAAACAAAGTACATCGGTGGTCCCGAAGGGCTGAAGGCATCAATCGTTGGAGTTGGATGTAACGCATTTGGCAAGCGAATTGATGAAGCAGCCACACACGCTGTGATAGATGCAGCGCTGGAAGCTGGCATAAACTTTTTCGANACTGCCGAAACGTACGGAGGGGGACTTTCAGAAGAATTTATTGGAAATGGCCTGAAGGGCAGGCGAGATGAAATGGTTCTCGCTACTAAATTTGGTCACAGTCATTCTAACGTTGAAGGGAAAAAAAAGGGCTCGCCTGAAAATGTAAAGGCAACAGCTGAAAAGGCTTTAAAAGCATTGAAAACAGACCGAATTGACTTGTTTCAGCAGCATAGGCCAGATCGTGAAACTCCTGTTTCTGAAACTTTAGGAGCTCTCGAGGACTTAGTGCACGAAGGAAAAATACTATTTTATGGTTGTTCATATTATACGGGCCTTGAAATGCAGGAAGCGATTGATGAAGCTGCACGTTGTAGTTTGAAAGGTTTTGTTACGGCTCAGAATAGCTGGAATATGCTGGCACGCGATATAGAGAAGGATCTTATTCCGGTGTGTGAACAAAATAATATTGGCCTTCTTCCATACTACCCTATAGCCAAGGGACTCCTTACGGGGCGCTATAGGAGGGGTGACGAACCCGAGCCAGGGAGCCGAATGGATGGTGCCNATGATATTGAATTAGCAGATTTCGAATTGTTAGAACGGCTGGAAATATTTGCGAGGGACAATGGCTATGATTTATTAACGCTTGCCATTTCATGGCTTGCAGTTCAGCCTTGCATTGCATCTGTAATTTCCGGTGCATCCAAACCCGAGCAATTGTTAGCAAACGCAAATGCTTCCCGTTGGAAACTCAGTGCTTCAGATATGGAGGAGGTTGACCGGCTATTGGCATCGTGAGCCTTTTGATAGCCAATTGTCATGAGACCGTAACATAAATAGTATGCACCCCGGTGCACGATTTGGTTGATTTGGAGGTATGAATGGAAGAGACCGGTGCCTGGGAGTTACCTACTGAGTTGGTTTTGCTTCGNGATAATATCAAAAAATTCATGAGAGAAGAAGTATGCCCCGCAGAGGAAACGCTGGAACATGATGCTTACAGGATGCCAGATAAATTATTAGAGCCCTTGCAAAAAAAAGCAAAGGGGGAACTCGGTATTTGGTGCATGAATACCCCAAAAGAGTATGGCGGTAGCGAACTCTCTCTGTTGGCGCAAGCAGTAGTGGCCGAGGAGGCTGCTCAATGTAGAATGGGCGCTTACGTTCCGGCTTGCGGTGCCTTCGGAGTTGATCCGCCGAACGTGATATTTGACGGGTCTAAGTTGCAGATTGACGAGTATGGCAAACGCACCATTGAGCAGGGATTGAAGGCATTCGTTGCNATTTCTGAGCCCGGTGGCGGCGCCGATCCCGCCAGAGCAATTCAGTGCAAGGCTGAGTTGAAGGGCAATCAATATGTTTTAAACGGTACAAAGCTCTGGATAACCGGAGCTGAAGCTGCAGAGTGGGGAATTGTGTTCGCCCGTACCGATAATGGAATAACGTGTTTCATTGTTGATAAAGAAATGGAGGGGATAGAAACCCGGCCAGTTCCAGTTATTCGGTCTTACTCTCCGTCAGAGGTAAATTTTGTAGACTGTAAAGTTCCAGTGGAAAATTTACTTGGCGAGGAGGGTAAAGGTTTTGCTCTCTGCCAGAAATGGTTAGTTCACATGCGTATTCCATATTCAGCTAACGTTATAGGCATTGCCCAGCGTGCTCTTGAGCTGGCCATAGAGTGGGCAAAGCAACGTGAGACTTTTCGAACAAAGCTCGCTGAAAAACAGGCGGTGCANTGGATGATTGCGGACTCAGAAGTTGAAATTAGAGCAGCACGATTATTAACTTATCAAGCAGCTTGGCAGGCCGACCTTGGGCATGATGTCAAGGTTGCTGCTTCTATGGCAAAGCTATACAGCACTGAGATGGCCGGTCGTGTGGTTGATCGCTGCATTCAAATCTTCGGCGGCATGGGTGTTGCTGCAGAGATGCCTTTAGAACGTTGGTACCGCGAAATGCGGATTAAAAGAATAGGTGAGGGGCCATCTGAAGTGCANAGAATGGTTATCGCTCGTGACTTGTTAAGAAATTAATAGGGTGGACGGATATGTCGATTGATTTTGAATTGCGCGATGATGGCATTGCAATCATTACGATGAATAGGCCTGAACAGTTGAATGCACTCGACCAAGCGCATTACCAAGGTTTGTCTGAAGCCTGGCAACGAGTGCGTGACGATAGCGACGTAGTGTGTGCTATTGTAACCGGTGCAGGCGGCAGGAGTTTTACGACTGGCGCTGATATTAAAAATGTACTGACTAATCCAGACGAATTAACTGACATGTGGATAACGCAGCGTGATCAGCTTTTGAATCGAGGCCTGGAAGTCTGGAAGCCAATAATTGCCGCGATCAATGGGTATTGCTTAGGTGGCGGTATGACGATGCTTTTCGCGACTGACATTCGCATAGCCGCTGATCACGCAACTTTTGGGCTTTCGGAGGTTAAACGTGGGGTCGTTCCGGCAAACGGCGGAACTCAGCGTGTTTTGAGCCAATTGCCATACGCCATTGGTATGGAAATGCTTCTTACCGGCGATAGATGGGATGCGGAAACCGCAGCAAAATGGGGACTTATTAACAAAGTTGTACCAGCCGAAGAATTAATGGATGCCGCATTGGAATATGCTTCGAGGGTTGCCTCTAATGCTCCTCTGGCATTGCAGGCAGCGAAAGAGTTGGCAGTCAGAGCTCGAGAAATGGATTTAACCACGGGACTTCGAGTAGAGGCTTTGACTCAGCGTTTGCTAAAGTTCACCGAGGATGCGAAGGAAGGCCCGGCGGCATTTAAAGAAAAACGATCTCCTAATTTTAAAGGAAAATNATAATGGAAAAAAATAATCACTATCCTTTGGAGGGTGTCACCGTTCTCGATTTTGGGCAGGTTTACCACGGTCCTTATTGTGGATTCTTGCTCGCTATGGCCGGTGCACATGTAATTAAAATCGAACCTAAAACTGGTGAACACCTTCGCAATCGGGGTACTGGCGACATCATCACCCTACCTTTTGCAATGCTCAACTCAAATAAAAAATGCGTGACACTCAACATAAAAACAGACCGTGGGAAAGAAGTCTTAAAACAAATGGCCGAAAAGGCTGATGTGCTNATGGAAAATTTTGCACCCACGGTTATGGATCGGCTTGAGCTCGGCTACGAGGTGATGAAAAAAATAANCCCCAAGCTTATTTACGCGTCTGGCTCGGGGTTTGGCCGCACTGGTCCGCATCGTGACAAACTGGCAATGGATCTCACTGTGCAAGCAGTTTCCGGNGTGATGAGCGTCACTGGTGAGATGGATGGTCCACCATTAAAAGCGGGTGCAGCATTTTGCGATTTTATGGCTGGNGTGCACCTTTATGCGGGAATAACCACTGCACTATTTGAGCGCGAAAAAACAAATAAAGGGCGCTTGGTGGAGATTTCTATGGAGGAGGCGGTGTATCAAAGCCTCGGATCAAATCTCGGTATAGTTTACAACACAAAAAAAGCAGCTCCGAGGACAGGAAACCGGCATGGCGGACTCTCCTTGTGTCCGTATAATGTCTATGAAAGTAAAAATGGGCATGTTGCTATTATTTGCTCTAATGATGGCCANTGGCAACGCCTCTGCAGCGCGATGGAGCGTCCGGATCTTGCTGACAAAGATGATTATAAGCGAAATATGGGTCGTGTAGCAGAAATGGATACAATCGATACAATTATTAATGATTGGACCAAGACACTAAGCGATGAAGAAGTTGACCAGTTGAACGATAAGTTTGGTGTCCCGTCAGAACGCATACGCGATCTACTAGAGGTAATGAATGATCCCCACATGCATCAACGTGGAGCTCTTCAGCGTATGGATCACCCTGAGATGGGCAATATTGTTGTTCCGCATTCAGCACTGCGTTTCCCTGAAACACCATTACTTCCGCTCGAACCGAGTGGGCTAATTGGAGCCCATAACGATGAAATATACGGCGACTGGCTGGGGCTGAGTGGGGAAGAANTGGGTGAACTCAGAGCCGAGGAAGTAATTTAATGCGGGGCAAGGTTGTTATCGCAGGAGTAGGGCACACCGCATTTGGCAAGCTTGAGGGGCGTTCGCCTGTATCTTTAAATGTTGAAGCATGTAGGAAAGCACTCAACGATGCATCAATCCCAAAAGATGAAATCGATGCAGTNCTGGTTAAATACCCCACATCAAAATTTCAATCTAAATTCGGCCAGACAGTCGCTGAGGCACTTGGTATCATGCCGCGGATCGGTGGTGTTTGGGATCAAGCAGGTGCGTCCGGCATTTCGATGATCTCGTTTGCAGCTATGGCGATTGAGCATGATCAATGTGAGGTGGCATTAGTTTGCATGGCCGATAATCCGCGAACGGGCACCCGGTCTGCCTACGCCAAGCCTCGCGGTGGCGCCGACGGATCGGGAACTCATGGCTGGGTCAGTACAACGGCGGGCTATGCGATGATCGCACGACGGCACATGGGACAGCACGGCACCACAGAGGAACAGCTCGCCGCCGTCGCTATAAACAATCGTGCCAACGGGGCGAAAAACCCGAACGCGCAGCTCAAAATTCCGATCACGTTGGATGATTACTTTCAGAGCCGCTTAATCGTTGATCCCTTGCGNCGGGACGACTGTTGTTTGATTTCAGACGGCGGCGCAGCGGTTGTAGTGATGAGCGCCCAGCGCGCTAGAAAAGCTGGGGTCGAAAAGCCGGTTTCCATCCTTGGGTTTGGTCAAGGCCAGACCTCTTGGGAGGTAGCACAGAGGCCGGATCTTACCCGTACAATGGCTCATAAGTCTGGCGCAACTGCATTTAAAATGGCGGGAGTGAGCCCAAAAGATATCGACGTTGCACAATTTTACGATTGCTTCACGATTACACCGATCATGTCGCTCGAAGATTACGGCTTTTGCAAAAATGGGGAGGGCGGCTCATTCGTCGGCGATGGCGGTATTGGTTGGGATGGTGGATTACCCTTTAATACCTCTGGCGGACTTTTGTCGGAAACCGGTATGCCTGGCATGCAGCTTGTGATTGAGGGTGTACGCCAGATGCGAGGCGATGCCAATCTTCAGGTCAAGAATGCGAAAAAGTGCATCGTTAGTAATCAAGGGGGTGAGATGCATACTCATTCTACCTTGATTTTAGGTCAATAGGGGCGAAGAGAAGATGAGCGAAGATTATCCACTCCCTGAAGTTGACNAAATAAACAAACCCTTCTGGGATGGGCTATCAGAGGGCAGGTTGCTTTTTCAAAAGTGCAATGATTGTAATTATTCTTGGCTTCCAGCACGTCAAGAATGCCCTAAATGCTTAGAGNCTAATTACACATGGACAGAGGCATCGGGCAGTGGAGTTATGACAAGTTGGGTTGTTTATCACACTGCATTTTTACCAGCTCATAAAAATAGGCTTCCCTATAATGTAGCTATAGTAAAGTTAGCCGAAGGACCTCAGATGGCTACCAATATCGTTGGTGAAACAGATTATTCAAATTTTAGCATCGATCATCCCGTTGAACTGGTCATCGAAAAAGAGCATGGATTTAATGTAGCCAGATTTAGACTGATTGATACTCAATGACAGGAATCAAAATTATCCCTTTGATGACAAAGATCGGCGCTGAGGTAGCCGGTCTGGATCTCAGAGATACCATATCCGACGCTCAGAGTGAGATCGTGCGCAGTGCTCTTGCTAACTACGGTGTCATTTATCTGCGTGGGCACAAATTAGAGCCCGAGAAGCAAGTCAGTTTCACAAGAGTTTTTGGTGAGCCCGCGATAAATCATAATGCAAAAAAATTTGGTATTAACGGGAGTCCTGAGATTTACCGGATCTCAAATATTGTGGAAAATGGCAAACCCATAGGAACAGCTAAAGCCGGAACTGAATGGCACTCGGATATGTGTTACGCAACTAGACCGGCTAAAGCAACTATGCTGCACGCAAGAAAAATTCCACAGCTAAACGGGTTCGCGTTAGGTGATACTTCGTTTGCTAATACTGCTGCCGCCTGGGATGCACTGCCGGTGCCCTTGAAAAGAAAAATTTCAAATTTGAGAGTTATTTACGATTTTACGCGGCGGAAACGTGGAGCTCCGCCTTCTAAAGACGCTATTGAGCAATATCCGCAAGTGTCCCATCCTCTTGTGCGTTCACATCCAATCACCGGCCGTAAAAGCCTTTATGTCTCTGGAGAAAGTGCTGGCATAGAAGGAAAAAGTGAGGAGGAGGGTAGAATTTTGATAGAGGCCCTCGCCAGCCATATCGTACACCCGGCATTTGTATATAGGCACAGCTGGAGTGAGGGGGATGTCGTTGTGTGGGATAATTGTACATGTCAGCACAAAGCTGAGGTGGATTACGATCTTCCACTAGAAAGGCTCATGTGGCGGACCACCGTAAAGGGCAGTGTTCCGCAATAACCTAGATGCAAATTTAAGGAGAAGGGTTTTAAAGTATGGTTTCCAAAATTCGGATTGGGTTAGTGGGCGCTAGTGTGAGCGGCACTTGGTCTTCCCGAGCTCATATGCCGGCTTTAAAGGCGAGCAAGGAATTTGAATTAAGGGCGGTTTGTACAACTAAACCTGAGAGTGCTGAGGCAGCACGACAAACTTTTGGTGCTAAACTAGCTTTTCACGATTTTAATAAAATGGTCACATCTACAGAGATTGATGCCGTCGCTGTAGTTGTAAGGGTTCCATCCCATTTTGCACCGGCTAAAACGGCCATTGAGGCTGGCAAACACGTCTATTGCGAATGGCCATTAGGTCAAACTACGGATGAGGCAGAGACATTAACAGCGCTAGCTAAAAAAAAGGAAGTTGTCACTGCGGTTGGATTACAGGCTCGAGCCTGTCCGGAAATACAATACATGAAGGGACTGGTTGAGGATGGCTATTTGGGAGAAGTTCTTTCAGTTCATTGTCATGTAGTGCGCGACGGCGTTCTTACGCGTCCCTCTCATCGCACATGGCAACGAGATATTACACTTGGCGCAAACTCATTAACCATATTGAATGGTCATACCATTGATGCGTTGCAGTATGTGGCAGGCGCAATTACAAAAATTTCGGCCATTGTCGATACACGCGTTTCAAATTGGCTCGATACGGGAAACAACCGAACGGTAAAGGTCACATCTCCAGACCATATTTTTATTCAAGGGGAGCTTTTAAACGGTGCGCCCATGACATCACACACTGCTGTAATTCCCTTTGCTGGAAGCGGGTACCGGATGGCTATTTATGGGGATAAAGGCACGTTGGTTATCAAGGGCGATGACTCAGTGCAGCTTACAAAGCTTTCCCTCTTTGGTGCACAAGGTAATAATACCTTAAATGAAATGGCTATTCCGAATAGTCTAAAGCTAGTTTCGGCGGAGACACCGAGGGGCGAGCCATTTAATGTTGGTCAAATGTATTCTGACTTTGCGCGTTCTATAAATGAGAAAAAACAACATGTCCCATCATTCTCTACTGCGGTAGGTCTCCATCAATTGATTGATAAAATCCAGAATGCATCAAGCAAACAATGTGCAATTTCGTTGTAATAAAATCAAATTGCAAATGCAAAAGTTTGAGCATTTCTGACTACTTCAACGCGGAGACGAAATATGTTGTTAATAGATTATGAAAATAATTTTGGTAAAACACCTCTATATGCGGGTATAAGTTTATTTATTGCGGTTACAAATACCTGAAAGCATAAAAAATGAGATATGGGACCTTTCTTGCTAGATATAAAATTCGTCATACGAAGATAAGCTATAACGATCTCACCCCAAAGCCTGATAGTGAGGGTGTTAAATCTCTTAGGCCCGGACGAATAAAGGTTTCTTTGCCCTATGCGTTGGGCCTTTTGAGGCCTTACCTTCAAACTCGCTTTATGGAGCAAGTAAAAGCTGTTGTTCCTCTGGCACTTTATGCCACGTTGTTTCAGATTTTTGTTTTGCAATACCCAATTCAAGCAGCGACGACTCTATTAGTGGGTTTGTTAGCCGTAATTGTNGGGCTGGCGGCATTTATGGAAGGCTTGAACTCGGGTCTCATGCCCTTTGGTAATGTNATAGGGTCTAATCTTCCTCAAAAAGCATCGATGCCAGTCGTCTTGGTAATAATAGGTATTCTAGGNGTTGGGGTTACTTTTGCAGAACCTGCTATTGGAGCTCTTCAGGCTTTCGGTTCATCAGTGGACGTTAAACAGGCCCCATATCTCTTTGAGGTTCTAAATAACTGGACTGTCCCGCTGGTGTTGATTGTCGGGGCGGGTGTCGGCTTAGCTGCAATCTTTGGCACCCTCCGTTTTGTGTATGGGTGGTCTCTGAAACCATTGATATTTCTTGCGTTAGCTCCGTCAGCGATTCTTACTGTTTATTTTTGGACTGTGCCTGATTTGAGAAGCGTATTGGGCCTAGCCTGGGATTGCGGTGCTGTGACGACCGGNCCTGTTACNGTTCCACTTGTTTTGGCCATGGGAATNGGAATAGCCAACTCAGCTGGGAAGGGNGGGTCAACACTTTCCGGTTTCGGTATNGTTACCTTAGCCTCGTTGTTCCCGGTGACGGCTGTTTTGCTGCTAACATTATTTGTGTTTTTTCAGATTNCACCCGCAGAAATTATAGCCAACGCGAATGCTGCAAGTGCATCGGCAGGTTCTGTTGTTTCAATNTGGGAACAGACCCCGGCTGTAGAGATCGTTCTGGGTGTNAGGGCTATATTGCCANTGGTCATATTTCTATTTTTGGTNCTCTTTTTTATATTGAAAGTCAAACTTTCAAACAAATTGGTCACAATTTATGGGCTGGTCTTGTGCGTTGTGGGAATGTGCATTTTTAATCTGGGTCTTACTTATGGGTTGGGGGCTATTGGAACTCAGACGGGTCAATCTTTGCCGGCCGCGTTTATACAATTACCGATTATAGAATCCTCACCGATCTTCTCAAAAGAGATAGGGATTGCATTAGTAATTGGCTTCGCCTTAATCCTTGGCTTTGGTGCCACGCTTGCCGAACCTGCCTTAAATGCTCTGGGGCTGACTGTCCAGAAACTTACAAATGGTGCTTTCAAGAAATCAATGTTGATGTACAGCGTAGCAAGTGGGGTATCGATTGGTATTTCGTTAGGGGTTGCTAAGCTTGTGTTGAACCTAGACCTCGCAACAATCCTGTTGCCTCTCTATGGATTAGGTGTCTTGCTAACAATTTTCTCATCGGAGGAGTTTGTAAATGTTGCCTGGGATAGTGCGGGCGTCACAACTGGTCCTGTCACCGTTCCTTTGGTGTTAGCCATGGGGCTGGGCCTCGGTAGCGCAGTGTCCGCTGTAGAGGGTTTTGGCATTTTATCATTAGCGAGTATCTGCCCAATAATAGCCGTGCTCTCTATGGGGGTCATTATACAGATTAGCCAAAGCCGAAATTCTTCAAAACAAAATGCAGAACTAAAGGAAACTTAGAATGCCTGACCGTCATATAATAGAACTGACCGATGTAAAGCTCATCACATGCGTTTTGCAAAACGGCCTAGCTGAGGAAGTCTTAGAAGCGGCAAAAAATGTTGGGGTGCAGGGGGCAACTGTTAGTTTTGCCCGAGGCACGGGTATTCGTGACCGCATGGGATTAATGGGTGTTACAGTCGATGAGCAAAAAGAAGTGATACGGATTATCGTATCGGAAGAACAGGCGCCACGTGTTTTTGACGCGATGTATTTAGCAGGAAAGCTTGACACTCCAGGAAGAGGAATAATGTATATAGCGGATCTTAATAGTGTAGCAACATACGTTCCTGAGGATGTTCTGAACTCGGCGGCGGATAAGGAGTAGAATAACAATGCTACTCGAAATTGGATCAATGCTGTCAATCGATGCCGGTACAAAAGTATTCGACAAGCTTAAAAACCACGATAAGGTCGAGTTCATCTTTCACGAAACTGGCAGAAGTGATGATTTGTTTGATGACAAACAATTTGGTGAGTTTGGTGAGGCGTCTATTCTGACAGTCTTAGTAGACGAAACCAATAAAGATGAAATATTTGCTGAGATTTTTGAAACCGCAGACTTGCACAACTCTGAAACGGGTGTTGTGTTCACTGGCAAACTGGTATCCGAAAAAAATAACTGAATTGCATATGGTATTCGTGTTTTTTGACAGTGAGTTACGAGATGTTGGCCTCTAGGCCGTTAATATCTTAAGACTTTGGATGTGCCATTTTATTTACCGTTCTAATTTTAAAATGTTTAAACGAACCAGTCTTGGATACGAATATTTCAAGAGGTAGACTTAGCTAATTGTCACCAATGTAGATCCCTAACCCGCGCGCTGTTCGCACCAACGTGCCATTTAAGTCTACAGTTCTATAGTCCCGTATTCCATCTTCAAGAGAAACATCGCCACACTCTCGATCCGACCAGACAACGAGTCGATCAAATTTTTTCTCTGCTATCAAATCAACCGCTTTGACACCAAAGGCGGATGCGTACAGGCGGTCACTTGCATTTGGAACGCCTCCACGTTGTACATGACCAAGAACTGTTACGCGGGTCTCAATATTCGTGGCTTCCTCAATTAATCGGCCTATCTCGTGGGCAACACCACCTAATCTATATTCTCCATGGGTACGGTCGCGGCCAACCAATTCCCCAGTCGGCAAACGTGCCGCTTCAGCGACAATTACGAGAGCAAAATTGCGTGTTGCAACTCGTACCTCGTTAAGTTTTTGTATAAGACTGGTCAGGTCCCACTTGATTTCTGGTAGTAATATGGCGTCTGCACCGCCTGCAATGCCTGCAGAAAGGGCAATATGACCAGCATCTCGTCCCATTACCTCTAGAACCATAACCCTATCATGACTCGCTGCAGTTGGTTGCAGTCTGTCGAGTGCTTCAGTAGCTACATCAACAGCGGTTGCATAGCCAATTGAGTATTCAGTGCGACCAACATCATTATCAATCGTCTTAGGTATTCCAATAAGATTCATATTTCCTTGCTGAGCTAATCGTCTTAAGATTGCTAGACTGCCATCACCGCCAATTGCTATAATTGCGTCGAGGCCTAGTTGGTGATATCCTGAAATGATTTCTTCAGACCGATCTAACACCGTGCCGTCTGACATTGGAAAAGCAAATGGGTCACCTCTATTTATCGAGCCTAAAATAGTTCCACCTCTTCTTAAAAAATCGCCCGTGAAGAGATCCAAATCGAGCCTATTTGTATTAATCGGTCGTTCCATAAGGCCCTGAGTGCCGTATTTAATTCCGAATACATCCCATCGGAAACCATTGATGGCTCTAAATGTTATTGCTCGAATAGCGGCGTTAAGCCCCGCGCAATCGCCACCGCTGGTAAGGACACCTATTTTGTTAATATTTTTCAATTTAGTCTCCTCCGGACTGCGCAAGAAATTACTATATCCAAATCCCATGCTACCGAACTAGTAGGACGTTTATAAATAAACTACAAAATTATTTTGTTGTTATGCACAATTCTCTGCAAATCTTAATATGACTTTATTTGCACCTATCTTCTCAAAGCCGGATACTTGGAACGCAAGTATTTATTCAAAAACCAGATACTGAATCTGGGTTTCGAATAGGGTCGCGGATTTTTTTGTGCGGTTCAGTACTAACTTTATACGATCCTGGCCTTCAGCTGTGGTATGGTGTGACGGTAAGGGTAGGTAGACATACTTTAGATATTAACTTTGATGGACTGTAGCGTTAATGATATTACAATTATATATCGTTCATGTAGGTTAAATTTCATTGATTATATTCGAATTGATTTTTGCGTCAGTTAGCCATCAGCTAAATTCTGTTAAGAGGGGTACCTTTGAGACAGACATCTATTTCGCAAAAAATTGAAGATAAGCCGCGTGATGAATGCGGGGTGTTTGGGATTTATGGTCACCCAGATGCAGCCGCCATTACAGCGTTGGGGCTTCATGCGCTTCAGCACCGAGGGCAGGAAGCCGCCGGCATCGTCAGTTTCGATGGCTCTCATTTTTTTGCTGAGCGTCGTTTAGGGCTTGTTGGCGATAATTTTACCAAGCCAGCAGTTCTAGACCAACTGGCCGGACAATCAGCCATTGGCCATGTGCGTTATTCTACCACCGGAGACACAATACTTCGAAATGTGCAGCCACTATTTGCAGACCTTTCGAGTGGTGGATTTGCTATCAGTCATAATGGGAACCTGACAAATGCGCGTACCCTAAGAAACCAGCTTGTAAATGATGGCTCGATATTTCAATCGACGACCGATACCGAAACGATCATGCAGCTTGTCGCGAACTCTGAAAGGGATGGAATTTTACATCGAATTATTGATGCCCTTTTTCAAATTGAGGGCGCCTATGCATTTTCTATCTTAACAAACAAAAAACTTATAGGGGCACGAGACCCGATAGGTATTAGACCTCTGGTACTGGGCGAACTGAATGGAGCGTACATCCTTAGCTCAGAAACCTGTGCTCTTGATATGGTAGGTGCAAATTTAATCCGAGAAATCGATAATGGCGAAATAGTAGTAATCACTGGAAGTGGTATTGAGAGTTTTAAACCTTTTCCAGAACAAAGCTTACGACCATGCATTTTCGAATATATATATTTTTCGAGGCCTGACAGCATTGTTGGCGGAGAAAATATATATGATTGTCGGAAGGCGATGGGCCGACAGCTTGCGCTAGAATCCGGTATAGAAGCAGATATGGTTATTCCGATACCAGATAGTGGAGTACCTGCAGCTTTGGGATACTCTGAAACATCCAAGATACCTTTTGAACTCGGAATTATACGGAACCACTATGTGGGACGGACATTTATCGAACCGCAGCAGTCGATTAGGTCGTTGTCAGTTAAATTAAAACACAATGCTAATCGATCCTTATTTAAAAATAAACGTGTAGTATTAATAGATGATTCGATAGTCAGGGGCACTACATCGACAAAAATCGTGCAAATGGTTCGTGAGGTTGGAGCCTCAGAGGTTCACATGCGTATTGCTGCGCCTCCCATAAGGTTCCCAGACTTTTACGGCATAGATACGCCAAAAAAAGAAGACCTATTGGCCGCTAATTATTCTTTAGAGGAGATGCAATCGTACATTGGCGCTGATAGTCTAGCCTTCCTGAGTGTTGACGGTCTTTACAAAGCAATGGGACATCCGAATGGCCGAGAAGCTGCGGCTCCAGCATTTACTGATCATTGCTTCACAGGAGATTACCCAACTTTTCTTCGCGATCAAAAAAATGAAAAAGAGATTCAGCAACTCTCGTTTCTCTATGAAAGTAACTAAGCTCACAAATGATTAAGTTGGAAAGAGCAAGCTTTATATCGAAAAAGCTTAACGAAATTTATCCCAACATTCCAATTCCACTCAATCATCAGAACCAGTTTGAATTACTTATTGCAGTCCTTCTTAGCGCTCAGTGTACCGATGAACGCGTGAACATGGTTACCCCTAATCTTTTTGCTATGGCAAAAAACCCCTCAGAGATGTCGGAGTTGGCTGTTGAAGAGATATATCAAGTGATACGTTCTTGCGGATTAGCACCACAAAAATCCAGGGCTATATCTAACCTCTCCAAGATTCTTATCGCAAAATTCGACGGCGAGGTCCCCGAAAGTTTTGAACATCTTGAGAAGCTGCCTGGTGTCGGTCATAAAACCGCTAGTGTGGTCATGTCTCAAGGTTTCGGTCATCCGGCCTTTCCAGTGGACACCCACATTCACAGGCTTGCACAGCGTTGGCGGTTGACAAGTGGCAAAAATGTTACCCAAACAGAAAAAGATTTAAAACGATTATTTCCACAAAGTTCCTGGAATAATCTTCATTTACAAATAATTTACTATGGGCGTGAACACTGTCGTGCGAGAAGTTGTTTTGGGCTTGAATGCATCATTTGTAAAACGTGTTACCCAAACAGAAAAAAGCCAATCAAAACAAAAAAAGCATGATTGAATTTGGTTCTAGATTGAGTACCGCACAAAACTTGTTGCAATGATTGCCAAATGCTGAGCGTACTAGGTGTTAATCAGCAAAAGCTTTTTCTATGACATAATCACCAGGGCTACTATTTGAGCCTTCCTGTAAACCGGCTTCCTCGACAATCGCAGCAGTATCCTTGATCATCTCCATTGAGCCGCAAATCATTACGCGATCTGACTCCGGGTTAAGATTATCAATGTCGAGATCTTTAAAAAACTTGCCTGTGTTCATAAGGTCTGTAATTCTACCGGTATACTCGTTATCTTCTTGGGTTGTTGAGCCGTAATAAGTAACGCGATCGAGGACTGTTTCAGATAATAAAGGATCGGTCTTCAACCCATTAATAAGCTCCACTCCATATTGTAAATCTGCAACTTGACGACACGTGTGGGTTAAAATCACCTGACTATAGGCCTCATAGGTCTCTGGGTCTCGTATAATGCTCGCGAATGGAGCTATGCCTGTCCCGGTCGAAAACAAAAATAGCCTTTTGCCGGGCTTGAGACAATCTAGAACGAGCGTGCCAGTTGGTTTTTTACCCAGGATAAGTTCATCACCAGGTTTGATGTGCTGTAGCCGAGATGTTAAGGGACCATCCTGAACTTTAATTGAATAAAAATCGAGCCCTTCATCCCAAAATGGACTTGCGACTGAATATGCTCGAAGCAGCGGTTTGCCCTCCACCGGAAGACCTAACATTATAAATTCACCTGACCGAAAACGAAAACTAGCCGGTCTAGCTGCACGGAATGAAAAAAGTGAGTCCGTCCAATGTTGGATGTTTTCGATAGTAGTTAGACTTAAGGAGTCCGGTAATTTGATTGTTTGGGCATCCATAAAAAAACTCCATAGATCTACTTAATGTTCGAAAAACTAATAATGTGCTGAAATGATCTCATAAAACTGCACCTATAGCCGAGCATTTTGTTTTCTTGCAGCTATGCCATAGGGAACACTTAAAGATGTCTTATTGCATCATAATAAAAATTCGTATTCAAATACTGTAGCAATTAATTGCAATGGGTTACATTTTCAACGAAGGGTACCGATATTTTTCCTCCGATTCTAATCACATGCCAAGCAAATAGGCCACACAAAATAATGATAATGAGTTGCATTTGCAACTATAATTGACCGAATTATTGTTTATGCATTGTTTATAAGCTCTAATCATAGGCTTTTCGAAAGGCGATTTAATATTTTTTTTTGATCAAGATTAGCTTTGCGACGTTTTTTAAGCTTGTCCTTCCAGATATTTGATGATGCGTTTATTTTCGTCTAATTTTAGCGGTTCTTCTTCTGTATTTGAGTTCTTTGCACTTCCGACGGTTTCTATCACTGAAAGGTAGCCGGCAGCTGTATTTTGCCATGTATAAACCTCCTTAACCCGGCGCATAGCCGCTTGCGATAATTCGTAATGGCGCTCCAACCCATCCATCAAACCTTGCCCGATATTGCTAGGAACAAATGGATCCACTAGTATACCCGACCCATCAGCAAAAATTTCCGATGGGCCTCCATTTTTTGTCACGACCGGGGCCAAACCTGTCGCGGCAGCCTCGATGGGTGCTAAGCCAAATGGCTCATACAAGGAAGTAAGGGCAAATACAGAGCCGCGTTGAGCAAAGAAACGATAAGTCGCTGCCAACTCGAGTTGCGATCCGATATTAAGAAAATGTGTTTGCTGACGAATATTTGCAGTGGCAATAAACTCTAATATTTCTTTTAATACGCTCTGCTCGGAATTACTGAGTTTAAAAATGTCTCGTTCGGGGCACTCTATTCCTCTAACGCATAAAATTATCTGTGCTTTCTCCGATAACTGCCTAGTTTCTGCAACTGCCTTTAATACGCCTATTATATTCTTTTTTTCATCAAGACGACTTGAAATTACTATACCCGGCCTGGGGTCTTCTCCGAACTCTGCTTCCAATTTAGGTTTTATTTGATTATCAAGTTCTGTTTCTCTTGTACTGAATATGCTTTCATTTACACCTGGGGGAGTGATCGCAAATCTTGACCTGTCAGAGCTATTTATCGCATCGTTATAAAGATGATGTGAGTATTGCTCTTCTTTTTCCTGTCCAGTGGAGACAATAATACGTGCGGCATTTTGCATGCTAATTCGTTCTGCTGCTATGCGCTTAGAGAAATTAAACCGGGCCTCCATCTTCGCCCAATTAATCTTATTCGTTCCCAATTTATCAAGTTTTTGTGCACCTAACGAATGCCCGGTAAATGTAAATGGAATGCCCGTTTTTATTTGTGTTAGTGCTGCCCCGTAGCCGCCGTCGGCATAATGCGCTGTTACAAAGTCAGGCCTCATATCTCCATAAAAACTGAGCATGTTTGTAATTAGTTCCGGTATATGCGGCCATAGTTGCTCTTTTTCTAGGAATTTATCCCCACCGCATGGGAAACGTAAAATCCTTAGTGTTTCGGGAGACGATTTATAACTTTCCTGATCTGAAGCAAATTCTGGCCATTCACTATCTCGAATACGACGTGTAATTATATCCACATTATGACCCAGTTCAGCCATAGCAAGTGCCAGTTCTTTTACATAAACCAATTGACCACCAAAGTCTGGGTGTTCAGTTAAGTGACTGTCTTCCGGGTCAAAATTACCTTGTGGGTTTAAAAAAATAATGTGCATTTACGTTTATCTGCCTATTTTGGTTTGAGATCGACGGTATAGTCTGAGTTGATAACTATATCGGCAAGAGCGCGATGCTCGGAGATAATTGCGTGTTCAGTCTTTAAGATGTTCTCCGTGAACGAATCGAGTTCTGAGATATCACGATTGCGTTTTTGCCGGTGTTCTAGCGTTTGGTTGAAATCTCGTGCGATAAAAATACGAATATCAACATTTTTTAAAAGAGATGTGTATGTTCCCTCCGCAATTGCAACTTTTGCATTTTTAAAATCGTAAATTTCTTCAGTAATGGTGTCGGAAGAGTAGTCAATTAAAGGTTTTCTGATATTCGATTTCCCTTCTTGGAATGCCTCTAAATGCGAGGTGAGTAAGTCAATTTTTACTTCTTGAGGGCCGACCCATTTGTTATCCTTTCGTCTTGCTGCATCGTTAGATTTTGGGGGATAAATGAAGTAGTCATCTTGCTGGAAAATAACGCTTGGAACGCCGTAGTTTTCTAAAGCACGTGCGATAGCAATCGCTGTTTCAGATTTTCCACTACCGGACTCTCCAGCTACGGTAATAGTGAATCTGTTAGCTGCTGATTCGATAGTTTTGAGTAGAGAGGATGTTATAACTTCTGCAGCACTCAGATGATGAGCTTCAACAACGATATTATCTCCTTGCATTTTGTGTCCTCTAAGAAGTGTTACCAATGTTGATAAAGATATCATTACACAGCATTTCTAGTAGGTAATGTTTAAAAATAAAATATTACGGAAATAAAGGATTGACCTGTCTAAAAATTAATTTATTCAGGTACTCATGGATTATGAAGTTTCTTGGTCAAATTTAAACGCTAAATTACAGTCCATAGCTACTACTAGCGGAGGTCTGAGTGCCGCATTGGATGAATTAGAAACTCATCAGCGGGAAATTGGGTTTATACAAGATGACCTTCAGAATGTTCAGCGTTTGGTATTTGGGCACCCCACAAACACGGACCTTAATTTCAGGGTGCAGCTCAACCCAAAACGGGCACATCGTCATGGAGGTGCCGGAGTTGCTCATCCGCCCCCAGGCGAAGAAAGCCTCAATGACGGGTGTTTTTTGTGTCGTGAAAATATTCGGTGGCAACAAGGGCAGCGTCAAATTGGTTTTGAAATCGAAGCTAGCGGGGGTATCTACTACGCTTGGATGAATCCTTTTCCACTTCTTCCCAATCATGTTGTGGTAGCTTCACAGAACCATATTCCGCAAGGATTACAGTTGTTTAGCAATAGCGCGGAAGACTTAAAATTAGAGCGGGTTCTCATGGACCTTTGCGAGACAGCGAAGCAACTCCCTAATCATGTTGGTTTTTATAACGGTATCGGAGCGGGAGCTTCTATTCCTGGACACCTTCATTTTCAGTTTTTCCGAAGAGCTCCTGAGGTGCCAAAATTTCCCCTTGAGGAAAGGTCATTTCAAAAAACAAAAAGTGATGATGCACCAGAGTTTATATTAGATTATCCAATTTCGGTTGTGCGATGGCGCGGCCAGCTTACTGAGGTAGTTTTAAAGGCCAGACACTGGATTACGCGATGGGCAAGCGTTAACGACTTTAAACAAGAGCGTTTAACCGCCAATTTTGTTGCAACCTTCTCAAATGAGTGTGACGAGCTAATTCTTTATTTTGTTCCACGTCATCGGGACAAACAATTTTGGAATGGTAATAAAGGAATAGTTGGAGGTTTAGAGGTATTGGGTGAACTTGTAATGGCAAGTAGTGATGAATGTGCTTTAGTTGAAAATGGAATAGTCGATTATGGTTTCATTGAAAATGCACTGTCTTTTGTGAGTACGCCGGCATCCTTATTGAATAGCTAATTTCTGCGATTAATTGTTCCTCGCTCGACGAGAGGCTTCTGGCTTATAACTAAGACCTTGCCCCAACATTCTGCGATTTATGAGGGCAATGCCGTTGTCAGTGATGTTATACGCCTCTGAGTCTTTTTTCGCATCAAATCCGACGATTGTGCCAGGAGGTACTTCACAACGATTATCCAAAATAACATTTCTCAGTTTAGACCCAGCACCTATTCTGCAACCGGGAAGAG
>PARQ01000029.1 GCA_002711555.1 Rhodospirillaceae bacterium
TATACGTGATCTTCAACGATATGTTTACTCAGGTTCTGGAAGTGGCCAACCCGCTAAACCGGGCCGTGCACAGCCATCTAATGCTTTGCCTGCTGATGCAGTATCACGGTTGCATTTGAAGTTACAGTCTTTAGAAACACAAATTATGACGCTGACTGGGAAGGTAGAAGAAATCGAAAATAGTCAAGATCGTGACGAAGATCGGTTGCAACGGCTCATTTCCGATGTCGATTTACGCCTTCGCGCCATCGAAATAAAAACTGGTGTGAGCCAGTCTTTTCAGGGCCCAAAACCATCCGTTGGTTCTGATAAGGTTATTTCCCCGGCGAGCGGCTTGAGGCCTGGCCAGAAAATTCTTGGCACTGTCTCACCTGGCGATATCGCTAATAACTCAACTGAAATCAAACAGAGGCCGGGATTGAGTGGGTTAGGCCATACGGAGCACAAACAGCCAAAGAATCAATCATCGTCTGGTGTGCAACGGCCTCTCGACGCGCCTACACCTAAAAGTCCGAACAATGTAGGCCTTTTACCAGATGGAACTCCAAATCAACAGTATACATATGCTTTTGGTCTCTTGAAGAATCGTGATTTTAAAAATGCTGCGCGGTCACTCAATGCTTTTATAAAAAAAAATCCTAAACATGCGCTTGCAGGAAATGCGATGTACTGGCTGGGAGAAACATATTATGATCAAAAACAATACGCTGAGGCAGCAAGGGTCTTTCTTGATGGATACCGTCGTTACCCGAAAAGTAAAAAAGCGCCGGATAATCTCTTGAAATTGGGTAAAGCTCTCAATTCTGTTGGAGAGAAAAAATCGGCTTGCGCTACCTGGTTAAAATTACTGAAAGATTATCCGAATGCGGGTTCACGCCTTACGCGCAACGCAAAGAATGCTGTTAAACGGAACAAATGTAATTAATCAATGATTTTTGAGTCTAGCCTTAATCGTGACTCGGAGGTTTCTTCGGATGAGTTTGAGGCGCTTATGGAGGAGGTGGGACCTTTCGAATCTTCACCGCATATAGCCGTAGGGTGTTCAGGCGGTGCTGATAGCTTAGCGCTAGTCTTTTTGCTTGATAAATGGACCAAAGTTAATGGTGGGAGAGTAACTGCCTTAATAGTTGATCATGGTATTCGCGATGAGTCCTGTAATGAAGCAATTACAGTAAAAAGCTGGCTTGCAGAAAAAGGGCTTGAAAGTGAAATTTTGTTTGCAAATCTCACAAGGTCGATTCCATCATTACAAAGTGTAGCTCGTTACGAACGATATCGTCTGATGGGTGATTGGTGCAGGGAACGGGGCGTTCTACATCTTTGTATGGGGCATCAAAAAGAAGACCAGGCCGAAACCCTGATTCTTAATTTAATGCGTGGCAGTGGCATCGATGGTTTGGCAAGCATGGCCCCGATCGTAGAGCGTGAATCATGTCGAATATTGAGGCCATTATTGTCTGTTTCCAAATCTCGACTCATCGCATGTTTAAGGTCGGAAAACCAAACCTTTGTGAAAGACCCGTCAAACGAAGACATGGCTTTCAAGCGAGTTCGTATTCGCGCTTTAATGCCCGAGTTTGCGCGAGAGGGGGGCAATATTGAAAGATTGTCTAAGGTAGCAAAGCGCATGGCGGAAGCACGATCAGCACTAGAGGAAGAGACCGCTGCCCTTATGGCGGAATCAGTTGTAGTGCTCCCTGAAGGGTATGCGCGGTTAAATCCCCAACCCATCCTGAAAAGCTCTCGCGAAGTAGCACTGAGAGCTTTGGGGCGTGTGTTGCGTACTATCGGCGGGAAACTGCACTCGCCCCGCGGCGATCAATTAATTGACTGTTACGAAGCTATAGTTATGAGTGATAAGGTGGGAAAGAGGTTTTGTCGCACGCTTTGTGGTTGTCAAATGCGCGAACAAGATGACACCATTTTTATATTTCGAGAGAAACTTAATAGAGCCGAAATTGTTGAAATTGGGCATAAATGGTTGTGGGACGGTAGGTTTTTAATTTCGGGATCGCCCAATAAAACACCAAAGGTAGTTCTGAGCGATGGTCAAAGTCCGCCTAATTTTGGCTCTTATAAAAAAAAACGAATACCGATTCCTTTCTGGCAAGCGCTACCGTTATTGACAGGCCTTGACGGGGAGGTTTTGGTGCCCAATGTTATAGGGNCGTTNAGGTNTGCGCCAAACCAGAAGGATGTGTCGCTTGAGNTTGCTTTTCAGCCTCANAGACCNTTATCTGCTGCATCCTTTAAAATTTGAAACAGTACACACAGGCGGTANANANAAGGCGCGGTAGACCACATTCGCGAAACAANGCGAAACAAAGCGTATCGTGACAACTGTGANGNGAATGTGGTAAAAATTAGATTTGGAACCCACAAGTGCGGGTGCTTGTATTGCAGAAGGAGTGAAGGCTCTGTTTGGTCGTAACGTAGCCCTCTGGGCAGTTATTTTAGTTGTATTATTCGGGCTGTTTAACCTATTCCAGCGTCCGCAGGGAGGGAATAAAACATCTGATGTTCCGTACTCTGCGTTTCTCAGTGATGTAGAAAAGGGCCAGATATCAAAAGTCACTATCCAGGAAAATAAGATAATTGGGACTTACAAAAATTCAAACGGGCTGTTTACATCTATAGCTCCGGAGGACCCGGGTCTAATCAACAGGCTCATAAAAAACGGAGTAGTAGTAGAAGCAAAACCACCCGAGGAGGGTATGCCTACACTTTTCGCTGTTCTACTTAATTGGTTTCCAATGCTTCTTCTCATCGGCGTTTGGATCTTTTTTATGCGCCAAATGCAGTCCGGTGGTGGTCGAGCAATGGGTTTCGGCAAGTCTAAGGCGCGCATGCTCACCGAACGAAGCGGCCGAGTGACTTTTGAAGATGTTGCCGGCATTGAAGAGGCTAAACAAGAATTAGAAGAAATTGTTGATTTTTTGAAAGATCCCCACAAATTTCAACGCCTGGGGGGGCGCATCCCCAAGGGTATGCTTCTTGTTGGTCCGCCCGGGACCGGGAAGACCTTACTTGCCCGAGCAATAGCTGGTGAAGCGAATGTTCCGTTTTTTACGATATCTGGATCAGAATTCGTTGAAATGTTCGTTGGGGTCGGAGCTTCGCGGGTTCGCGATATGTTTGAACAGGCTAAGAAAAATGCACCATGTTTGGTTTTCATTGACGAAATAGACGCAGTTGGGCGGCATCGAGGTGCGGGTCTAGGCGGTGGAAATGATGAGCGGGAACAGACATTAAATCAGCTCCTTGTTGAAATGGATGGATTTGAGGCGAACGAAGGAGTAATTTTGATCGCTGCGACCAACCGTCCGGATGTATTAGATCCTGCGTTACTGAGACCTGGGAGATTCGACCGTCAGGTTGTTGTTCCAAATCCCGATATCCTTGGACGAGAACGTATTCTCAAGGTTCACATGCGGAAAGTGCCGTTGACTCCAGACGTGGATCCGAAAGTTATTGCGCGGGGGACTCCTGGTTTTTCTGGCGCAGATTTAGCTAATCTGGTGAACGAGGCAGCGCTTTTGGCCGCGCGCAAAAATCGCCGAGCCGTGTCTATGTCGCAGCTTGAGGAAGCGAAAGATAAGGTAATGATGGGTGCTGAGCGTCGGTCGATGGTAATGACTGAAGACGAAAAAAAACTCACAGCATATCACGAAGCGGGTCATGCGCTAGTCATGTTGGAAGTTCCGGGCCATGATCCTGTTCACAAAGTAACTATTATTCCGCGTGGTAGGGCATTGGGAGTTACAATGTTCCTGCCGGAACGCGACAAGCTGAGTCAGTCCATTTTGGAACTTAAAGCCAACTTGGCTAGTTTATTTGGAGGGCGCGTAGCTGAGGAACTGATTTTTGGTGAAGACATGATTACTACTGGGGCCTCCAATGACATACACCAAGCTACTTCTCTGGCACGTCGGATGGTGACTGAATTTGGGTTCTCTGATGCCCTCGGGCCGCTTAGATATTCAGAAAATGAGGAAGAGGTTTTTCTTGGTCATTCGGTCACCCAACGGCAAAATATGTCTGACGAGACTGCGAGTATAATTGATAAAGAAGTTCGGAAGTTTGTGGAGGAGGGCGAGACGACCGCGCGTAATATCGTTTCAGAAAGAATTGATGAACTTCATAATTTGGCTAACGCTTTGTTAGAGTATGAAACCTTAACCGGCGATGAAATTCCGGTTGCTTTGCGCGGTGACCCTATTGTTCGGCCTGACGACGAGCAACCCGTGGATGACAACGTTCGTTCATCTGTCCCAAACACGGGAGGTGTGGGTCCTGCTCCGGAACCGCAAAATAGTTAATAAACTGCAACAAAATGTGTTTTAATAGGCACTTGCTCCTCTCTCCGTGCTTCTCTACACATTAGTGAATTGAGCGGTCAATCACTTTTGGAAGTAAGGTATGGGGCGTAGATTTTTTGGCACCGACGGCGTTCGCGGCGTTGCCAATAGTGAGCCAATAACGCCTGAAACGGTCCTGAGGCTTGCGATGGCTGCAGCTCGCCATATCTGTTGTGGTACGGGCAAACATTTAGCGGTAATTGGTAAAGATACTCGGTTGTCTGGATATATGCTGGAACCTTCGTTGACAGCAGGGTTTACATCGATGGGGATGGACGTAACAATGGTGGGGCCAATGCCGACGCCGGCTGTCGCAATGCTTACGCGTTCTCTTCGTGCGGATATTGGGGTTGTTATCTCGGCATCTCACAATCCGCACCAATACAATGGTATTAAACTCTTTGGCCCGGATGGCTATAAACTCTCAGACGAGGAGGAGTTTGCCATTGAAGCAGGTATGGCGGATAGCAGTAAAGGACTTGTGGAGCCCGAAGAACTTGGTAGGGCACGCCGTCTAGATGATGCCCCAGGACGCTATATTGAATTTGTCAAGCAGACTTTCCCTAAAGGGATCCGCCTTGATGGGCTAAGAATTGTAGTCGACTGCGCTAATGGCGCTGCTTACAAAGTCGCCCCCAGCGTTTTTTGGGAGCTGGGAGCTGATGTTATTCCAGTCGGCATATCGCCCGATGGCACCAACATCAATAAAGGGCTTGGGGCTACTAACCCAACCTACATGTGTGATCGTGTTCATAAAGAAAAAGCTGATATAGGCATTGCCCTAGACGGCGATGCAGATAGAGTTATCATTGCAGATGAGAAAGGTGTCATACTGGATGGTGATCAGTTGATGGCAATTATTGCAGAAAATTTGCAATCACAAGGGCGTTTGTGCGGTGGTGGAATTGTAGCAACGGTTATGTCCAACCTTGGATTAGAAAGGTTTCTTGACAGGTTGGGGCTCACTCTTATCCGAACCTCGGTTGGGGATAGATATGTTGTCGAGGAAATGCGGAAGCGAGACCTAAACGTTGGAGGAGAGCAATCAGGTCATATCATTCTCAGAGACTATGTTACGACTGGTGACGCCTTGATAGCTGCACTTCAGGTTTTGGCCGTGCTCGTAAGAAAAGATAAATCACTCAGCGACATAGGGCACGCTTTCGAGCCGGTGCCGCAGAAATTAGAAAATATTAAATTCAGCGGTGCCCTTTCTTTGAAAAATGATTTAGTACAAAAAGCGATCAGGGATGGGAAAACCCAATTGGGCAGGGGTGGTAGCTTAGTTATTCGTTCCTCAGGAACAGAACCTGTAGTTCGGGTTATGGCTCAAGGTGACAATGAGGAACTTATATGTAAGGTCGTAGATAATTTATCGGCGGTTATAAAAAAGGTGGCAGGCTGATGTCCTTAAAAAAAGGTAGGGTGCTTGTTGTAGCTGGTTCAGACTCCAGTGGTGGGGCGGGGATCCAGGCTGATATCAAAACTATTACGGCTCTCGGGGGGTATGCGGCAACAGCTATTACTGCGTTAACAGCCCAAAATACAACAGGGGTGGCTAATGTTCAGCCGATAGAGGCTGCATTTGTTGCTCATCAAATGAAGGTCGTTTTAGAGGACATCGGTGCCGATGTCTTAAAAACGGGCATGCTCCACTCGGCTCCGGTAATAGAAGCTGTAGCAGGGGTGTACCGAATGATGTCGGCGGGCATGGTCTATGTGCTTGACCCAGTAATGATTGCTAAAGGAGGGCACAGATTGCTCGACATTAACGCTGTTGAGGCTTTAAAGCAGCGACTGCTTCCATTAGCAGACCTCATCACACCTAATATTCCAGAAGCTCAGGCATTGACAGGTATACGTATTGATGGGCCAGAACAAATGGAAGTTGCAGCAAAAAAAATACTAGATTTTGGGCCTGGTTCGGTATTGCTCAAAGGTGGGCATCTAGAGGGTTCTAAGCTTTATGATTTGCTTGTTACCTCCCTGGGATCAGAATGGTTTGAAACAGAGCGTATCGATACTCAACACACCCATGGCACAGGTTGCACATTAGCGTCGGCAATAGCCACCGGCCTTGCACAAGGATTGGTGTTGGATAAGGCCGTATGCCGAGCCAGAGAATACGTCTTTAAAGCAATTCGAAAAGCTCCTGGATTTGGCGCAGGGCATGGTCCCCTGGGCCATACTCACACAGTATCAATATTTCCGCCAAAAAAATAACTTGGGCACGAATGTTGGTTTTCTCCTGCGGAAAGATTGAACCGATCAGCGCTGTGCATCATGTTACGGACTGGTCATTCTTTTTCCAACTACATTCTTTGTATTCGCTACATATCTGAATTAATAAATGCGTGAAAATTAGAACGGTAAGCTGTGTTTTGAGGATGTGGGGATTGACAAAAAAAAGATCAAATCTCGGATTAGATTACAAAAAAATCTTGAGGGTAATGAGTTGGATTGATGTAAACAAGTCACCAAATATCATTCCAAGCGCTATAGAGCATGAGCTTAGATTAGCTTCTGGTGAATTAGAGATGATCTGTCATCGCTGGGGGGGGGTAGACGTAGAGAAATTTCTAAAATCCCTTGAGCTTGAGCACGTAAAAATGCAGTTTTTGAAAAGTCTTGCCTATTGCAATAAATCAAAAGAAAGTTCATTGGGGCAGACGCTGTTTGCGAGTAATTTAAGCATAAAATTTGAGATNGCCGTGCCAGGAGGGTTTGGATACAAGGGGCAAGGCCTGAATATATTTTATGCTTGGCGCGAAAACTTATTTGGTAATTACCTTATTGCTGTAACCGACCAAGGTGTCTGTGGATTAGCATTTGAATTAGATGATGGTAGAGCGTCAACGGAAAAAAACCTTTTTTCTTCTTGGAAAAGAGCAGCAATATCAGAGAGTCATGCTAAGACAGAACCGTATGCTATTGACCATTTAGATCCTCGCCACAAAACTGAGGTTCTAGCGATAGGGACTCAATTTCAAATTAAAATATGGAAGGCATTACTCAAAGTGCCATTAGCTGCTGTTGTAAGTTATCAAAAACTTTCGTCCATAGCTGGCGAAAGCAGGGGTGCCCGTGCGGTCGGTGGGGCTCTGGCCAAAAACCAAATCTCTTGGCTAATCCCTTGCCATAGAGTTGTTAGTTCAAGTGGCGATATTTCTGGCTATCGTTGGGGGCTAAACCGTAAACGTGCAATGCTCAGCTGGGAAGGGTTAAACGAGTGCACAATTAATTAGGGAGGGTTAAGTCCTCCCCATGCGATAAAGTTGGAATTACGAAAGTCCTTTTTTCGGTAAAGAAAAGCACTTCCGTCGACGTTAGTGACGTNCCCACCAGCTGCATCAAGTATTGCGTGGCCAGCGGCCGTGTCCCACTCGCATGTTGGACCAAAGCGGGGATAAAGATCTGCATCACCCTTTGCGACCACGCAAAATTTAAGTGAGCTTCCTGCTTCAATTGTTTGGACAACGTTGAAAGTAGCAAGGAAATCNTGCAGCTCACGATTGTTACCATGGTGTCGACTACTAATAATGCGTATGTCGTCATCATCTGGGACATTTACAGCAATCGACCCACTGATTCCATTTTCACGGCAAAATGCGCCATGTCCCACGGCTCCCCAATAGCTTGTTTTTAATGCGGGAGCACANACAACTCCGAGTATTGGAGACTTAGTCCTAATCAGCGCAATATTTACAGTAAACTCACCACTCCGTCGTACAAATTCCTTGGTGCCGTCGAGTGGATCTACAAGCCAATAATAAGGACTGCTTAAAACGGGTGTTTTCCCATCAGCAACTTGCTCTTCGGCTACGACAGGTAAATTAGGGGTTAATTGAGAAAGCCCATCTAAAATTATTTTTTCAGCAACAATATCGGCCTCAGTTACGGGAGACTGATCACTTTTGATTTTTGTTTCAAAGTCTGTGCGGTAAACCGCCATAATTGCTTCACCCGCTTGATCAGCAAGTTTCACAAGATCGGGAATCATTGAAAAATATTCAGTCACATGGCCTCACACAAACAACAAAACTAAAATAGAGTAAAACCTAGTACCTGGTCACCAAAAGAATTTACTCATATATTGGCAGAAAGTACAAAATAGATTGTCATNGACACTTCCACCCAAAAAAGCGCNGAAAAATTGACTTAAAACACGTTTGTAGTTCAAATGAATATGGAAAAACATCACTATCGATTGAAGGGCTATTANGACCCTTTGTTGCGCAAACATGGTGGGTCATATCGTGGGATGGGTTGGGTTAGTGATCACCTTCAGATCGTTCGGTTTGAAGCAATGTATGCAATCGCCGACATTAGCAGCGCTTCAATACTTGATATAGGTTGTGGGGCAGCAGGGTTTCTNGATTGGCTNACTCAACGTGGTTATACGGGTCGCTACACTGGCATTGATTGTCAGGAAAAGATGATTGANNTGGCCNGAGCCCAGCATCCCGGGTCAAAGTTTCCAAACGCCATGTTTGAGTGTAATGACTTTTTGAACGTGGCGGAGAATTTCAGAGCGCAATATGTNTTTGCAAGTGGCATATTTCCATTAGCTGATATGAGCCTTCTAAGGAAAACTGTAACTGAGATGTTTTACGTTGCAGAACGGGGAATTGCTTTCAATTGCCTGTCTTCATTGGCGTCGCGCAAGCATCCAAAAAATTTCATGTTTGCCGATCCATTCGAAGTAGAAGCCTTTTGTAAGACACTAACNNCAAACGTCAAAATGAGGCACGATTACCTTCCTCAAGACTTTACAGTTTACATTTATCCCAATTAGAAAAAAGCCCGTTCGAAAAATTTTGCCAACTAGCGCACGAATTAGAAAAACTATGACACCATTGAAGCTCGCAATCATAACTGATATCCATCATGGCCCTCCTCGCTATACTAAAAAAGGCGCTGAGGCATTACCTCTGTTGGAATCCTNTGTGAAAGAGGTCTCTTCTGGCGATTTCGATTTATTAGTNGACNTGGGTGACCGAATAACAAACGTGGATAAGGAAACNGATTGGGACCTTGCAAATGAAGTCGCTGACATTTTTCGAAATATCAACGTCCCTACATACCACTTATTGGGCAATCATGACTTACATTACTTGTCGGTAAGAGAAAACGAGTTGTTGCTTGGATCTAAGCTTTCAAGTCACAGCAGAGATGTAAAGGGTAAGCATCTAGTTTTCTGGAATATTAATTTGTCAAACACATACGCTGATAATCAGATCCCAAGTGACAGTGACCTTTCATGGCTCAACACGGATCTTAATCATACTGAGCTGCCAACAATAATCTTCACACACGTGCCACTCGATAATGCATCCATGGTGGGGAACTTCTGGTTTCAAAACAATGTGGATGTGGCATCGTTACAAAATACTGNCCGTGCCCGCAAAATTATAGAGGCCTCGGGCAAAGTTATTCTGTGTATTGCTGGTCATACCCATTGGAACAAATTGAGTAACATTGACGGGATTCACTATTTGACCATTCAATCATTAAGTGAAAGTTTTACAACGGGGGGCATGGCTTCAGAGGCTTGGGCAGAACTGACAATAGATGAGGTACTCCATTGTGTGGTTCATGGGAATGACAGGATACTCCATGAAGTGGCCAGCAAAAAGCTTCACTCACATTGGATTTCACCAAGGCCGGCAGTTGTAAAGTCTAAGAAGGGGCAGGTCGCTGGTAGTAACGATCCCATTAAGGGACTACTGATTGATATGGACGGTGTGATTTATAGTGGGGAAGAAGCTATTCCTGGCTCGCCTGCGGCTATTCGGTTGATTCAGGAACGAGGTATAAAAATCGTATTTTTAACAAATAATGCTCGCCGATCTCCTAATGGGTATGTTCGGAAGCTTGAAAAACTTGGGATAACGATAGAGCCAGAAAATATAATAACATCAGGGGTGGCAGTGGGAAATTTTGTCAGGCAGCTTGATGCTCCTCCAAAAGTTCATATCATTGGAAGTGCAGCTTTGCGNAAATTAGTTCTCGCTGCAGGAGCTTTGGAAAGCGATGAAGCGGAGTACGTGATCGCAGGGATGGATCTTGGCCTCAATATAGGGGATTTTACGGTTGCTGCTCGGCACTTGATTAACGGAGCTAAGCTTCTTGCTACAAACACGGATGCCATAATTCCCACCCAAGATGGTCCCGAGCCTGAGGCGGGTCCGGTAGTGGCTTTTTTAGAGGCTGCAAGCGGGCAGCAGGCGTATAATTTTGGCAAGCCTCAGCAAATAATCTTTGATTTAGCAATCGAGCGTGCCGGCGTTCCACGGAACTCCATTGTCATGATTGGTGACACTTTGGCGACAGATATTGCCGGTGCGAATAGTGCGGGCTTACGCTCTGTTCTCGTAGAATCTGGGAATCCGATTTTTGATTTGGAAACAAATTTAATGCCTACAATGAGGGCTGCCAATCTTGAACAAGCCTTACCCCTTATNTTAAGAAATNCAGANAAAGCTTGGTAAGCTTGCCAATTCTTTAAAATTTTGTCATTTCAGGAAAATCCAATTGCACTGAGTAATTTTTATTGCTCTAGTGCCAACTATAAAAAACCCCCCCAGCTCGGGACATTGAGCTGGGGGGTTAGTAGCCCTTAAAAAAAGTAAGGGCTTCTTCCAGGGAGGAACTAGTCGAAAGCTTCGTCCCACGTGCCGCGAGTTGCGGCCTTAGAGTATTCAGTGGCACGGTTCTCAAAGAAATTTGCATGCTCGACACCATTCAACATTTCGTCGAGCCATGGGAATGGATTTTTCTCAATATGATGCATTGGCTGTAAGCCAAGTTGCATTAATCTGCGATCAGCAATNTATCTTATGTAATTCTTAACTCCGTCGGCATCGATACCTTCCACTCCTCCAAGTTCAAATGCTAGATCTATAAAGGCGTCTTCGTGGTTCACAACCGTTGAGCAATTNACGTATAACTCGTTCTGCAATTTTTTGCTCCANACCTCATCATTCTCTTTAATGAAGGTACGGAAAAGCCTTATAATTGAGGCAGTATGTAAACTTTCGTCTCTTACCGACCACGAAACGATTTGCCCCATGCCTTTCATTTTATTAAATCTTGGGAAGTTCATGAGGATCGCAAAACTAGCAAATAGTTGCAAACCTTCTGTAAATGCTCCGAATACTGCTAGAGTTTTTGCGATATCCTCTTTCGTCTCTACACCCCATTGCTGCATATAGTCATACTTATCTTTCATTTCTTTATATTTTAAGAAGGCTTGATACTCGTCTTCTGGCATACCTANGGTATCCAATAGATGGGAGTAAGCTGCAATGTGGATAGTTTCGATATTTGAAAAGGCCGCAAGCATCATTTGTATCTCTGTTGGCTGAAATACGCGTGAATAATTTTTCATATAGCAGTTATTTACTTCAACATCAGATTGCGTGAAAAATCTAAAAATCTGTGTGAGCAGATTACGCTCTGCATCAGATAACTTATTGCGCCAATCTTTAACGTCATCGGCGAGCGGCACTTCTTCAGGAAGCCAGTGTACTCGTTGCTGAGTTAGCCAAGCATCATAAGCCCATGGGTATTGAAATGGTTTGTATATTGGGTCAGCTTTTAATAACGACATATTTTCGTTTAGTCCTTGATTTTGGCGCTTGAGGGCACGGATTAAAGGTCTGTTTATTGGCAGGCTAAGCATTCCTCATAGTCGATTTGGGTTGCGTCAGAACTGTCGTTTTGGGTTTCGAGATGCGAGGGATTTTCTTCATCACTAGTCGTTTGCGTAGCAACAACTTCTGCTCGTTGGATTGATTTAGACCGACAGTAGTAGAGTGTTTTCACACCTTTTTTCCAGGCTTGAAGGTGTAATTGATGAAGATCTCGCTTATGAACGTCTGCTGTAAGAAACAGATTCACTGATTGTGATTGGCAAATTTGAGGCGCGCGGTCCGCTGCGTGCTCTATTATCCAACGTTGATCNAACTCAAATGCGGTACGAAAAACATCTTTTTCATCTTGACTAAAAAAGTCCAGATGTTGAATCGAACCCTCGTTGGTTGTGATTGAGGTCCATACCTCTTCGGTGTCTTTGCCTTTTTTTGCAAGTAATTCTTTTAAATATTTGTTACGAACGTTAAAGGAGCCCGATAGAGTTTTATGAGTAAAACTATTTGCTGCCACAGGCTCAATACCCGGAGATGNCCCTCCGCAAATAATAGATGTTGACGCATTTGGAGCTACGGTCATCTTTGATGAAAAACGTTCCATAATATTGAATTCTGCCGCATCTGGGCATGCGCCGCGTTCTTTGCCAAGCTTAACTGAAGCGCTGTTAGCTTGGCCTCGAATGTGAGCAAACATACGTTTGTTCCAGACCTTTGCCATGGCACTCTCAAAAGGAATCATCTTTGATTGTAAGAAAGAATGAAAGCCCATCACGCCCAACCCAACTGAGCGCTCGCGCATAGCCGAGTAAGTCGCTTTTTTAAAATCATCATGAGCATGATCTATGAAATCGCTCANGACATTATCGAGGAATCTCATTGAGTCCTCTATGAAAGTAGGATGATGTTCCCACTCAGAAAACCGTTCTAGGTTAACTGAGCTGATACAACACACAGCAGTTCGGTCGCCACCATCTTTATCCTTGCCAGTTGGCAGTGTAATTTCGGTGCAAAGATTAGACATTTTGACATGTAGTCCAGCAAGCTTATGATGCTCCGGGATAGCTCGATTTACATGATCAATAAAAATTAAATATGGTTCTCCTGTCTCTACCCGTGCAGTCAAAATTCGAATCCAAAGGTCTCGCGCAGATACTTTCCGTAAAACAGTACCATCTTTAGGGCTTGTAAGACCCCATTCCTCATCATTTTCTACAGCACGCATGAATGAATCGGGTATCACAATACCGTGGTGCAAGTTTAGAGCTTTTCGGTTGGGATCGCCTCCCGTCGGACGTCTCATTTCTATAAATTCTTCTATTTCAGGATGGCTCACTGGAATATAAACAGCCGCTGAACCTCTGCGGAGCGAACCTTGACTGATAGCAAGTGTCATAGAGTCCATAACTCGAATGAAAGGCACAATGCCCGANGTTTTCCCGTTAGCACCAACCTGCTCTCCGATTGAGCGCAAATTACCCCAATAACTTCCTATTCCACCGCCTCGTGCTGCGAGCCAGACATTTTCATTCCAAAGATCTACGATACCATCCAAGCTATCGCCCGCTTCGTTTAAGAAGCATGAAATTGGCAGCCCTCTAGTCGTGCCGCCATTTGATAGGATTGGGGTTGATGGAGTAAGCCATAACTTGCTTAAATAATCGTACAGTCGTTGCGCATGTGCGGAATCGTCCCCATAATGCATTGCAACTCGACCAAAAAGATCTTGGAAACTTTCACCTGGCATCAAATATCGATCTGATAACGTTTCCTTTCCAAAAGTTGTTAGCAACTGATCACGACTGCGATCTAAGGTGATACGATTACCACGCTCATTCTGAACAGTATCTCGTACGTCTTCAGTCAGTTGCTCATTTAATTCACAGTTTGTGTCATTAACCGAATCAGTTGACCTTTGTGTGGTTTTTTTCAAAACCTCATTTATGGATTCCTCTATATTTNAATCTAAAAAGTTATCCACAACCGCGTCTTCAAGGGTCTCTTCCCCTAAATATGTATCGGTTGCGTCGCTCATATCCCCCCCTATCCACAGCTGTGGAAAGAACAAACTGTGTATAAAACACTATATTTCGTAAAATAATTGAATCACCATACCATATATTGCAATTCTGTCACCTAGAACAGAGTATGAACATGCAAGTTTATGGACAATTATTTATGTTTCGGTTCGAAAAATACCACAAATTCAATTCGAATTATGTTCNATTTTTGTTCTTTTTCNAAGAAAAAATTTTGTTGCTCTAATTNAACTATTACAGTGCTGGAAGACTNTCTTAAACGCATACTGTGGCTTGTTTNAAAAAAATAGAAATGGGGTTATGTTTAAGGGAACATTTGAATNCGTTTTAGGCTCAAAAAAATACCAACTACTTGGCCNTNGCAGCGGATCACACATGAAAAAATGCGCAAAAAACCAAAAGTATTAAAATTTTTTTTGAATGTAACCTGTAGCACACCCATTCTGGTTATCGGCGTTGCAGCCAAATGCCCAAAACTACTAACAAACTCATCGACCAATAAATAAGGTCTAGCGATATTGTTGCTATAAGGCTACCAGCTATGAGTGGCCCTCCAGCAGCACCTACATCACGCCAAGTTTGACCTATAGCTATACGGCGAAGAGCCGTCTCCTCGGTATTACGAAGTGCAATTTCTGCGGGCCAGAGCGCTGCGATGAAAGAGCGTCCTAATACAGCTAAAAGTCCCCCCACATACAAAGAGTCATACGCTAAGAATGCAAACCCGACACCAGTTATTAAAGTGGACCAAAAAAGAAGTAAATTTGTGCCATATTTATCACCCAAAATACCGCCTAGTGGAGCTAACAATGCCTCTGAACCGCGCCGGATCCCCAGTAGAACCCCCCCAGCAATCATTGCCGAGTTGATTGAGCTTACCTCTGCTATACTCAATGTTATTGCCATAGCAAAGACGCCATCGACAGTAAAACCAGCAATAAACATGAACCAATCAAAGCGATTTGGTGTGGGAAGCCATTGGGTTTTTTTTGGTTTAGGTTTCCGCCCTTCCTTTGGTAAGAGTAAGGCAACGGGAATAGCTACTGTACTTATAACGCCAAGCACAATAAATATCTCGGTTGGTCCAATGGCTATTGCTCCAAGTGGACCCAAAAGAAGGACAGCTGCTGGGCAGATTTGCTGGACTGAGCGGCTAAAACCTACCCTTGTTCCAGCCTTGGATCTATCCTCAACAGCATACGCAAACACTACTAACGTTAGAGACGCAAAACAAAGCCCCCATGTAACTCTTGCAATAAGCAAGATAGGCCAGCCCGTTGTTAGGCCATAGGCTAATGTTGAGAGAGAAGCCGCCGTAGCCGATATTATGGCGAGGTTACGTGGTCCAATCCGCTCCGCAAAGGCTGCAATAGCGCCGTACGCGAAAATCCGTATTAATCGGTTTGCAGCTAAGAGAACGCCTACCCAAAATATGGTAACGCCAAACAACTCAGCATTCACCGGCAATATGACATAGATCAGTACGTCACCTAATAGTGCCAAAGACAATACGGCCGCAGACAACAAAGTGGGTCCAACACCTTGCTCCTTCTCAGCTTTTTTCATATTCCATACTTCTTATGCACTGCTAGCTTGCCTGTTTTTCAGCAATAACTTTCCCTTAGTTTCTCCGGCTTCCATAATTTGATGAGCCTCTGTTGTTTTGATCAATGGCAAGATTCTGTCGATATTTACTCTCAGTTTACCTTTTCTATAAAACTCGAAAAGATCGCTAGATCGCATCAACCTTTCTTCGCGGGTCGATATATAGTCAGCTAGATGCGGGCGAGTAAAAAATACCGACCCAGCTTCGGCAAGAGCTAATGGGCTAATAGCTTCGACAGGCCCGGAAGCAGCTCCATAGTTAACACAAGTACCTCGTTTTTTAGTTGCCCGTAGACTGTCAGCAATAGTCATCTTTCCAATGGAGTCATAGACTACGTGCACACCCTCTCCTTTGGTAAGCTCGAGCACTAACTCGGCAAAATTTTCTTTCTTGTACAAAATCGTGTAGTCGGCGCCGTTGACTTTAGCTAAGTCAGCTTTTTCTTGACTCCCAACTAATGCAAAAACTTTCGCCCCACGCGCCTTTGCAAGTTGCACCAATAGTTGTCCGACTCCTCCTGACGCCGCGTGAATAAGGCATCGATGGCGAGGACCAATGGGGAATAGTGAATGGGAAAGATAATGAGCGGTTGATCCTTGTAACATTAATGCGGTGGCAATATCTAAAGGTATATCTTCTGGTACTGGTATGATTTTCCAGGCAGCAACTTTGGCGCATTCAGCATAAGAACCAAGTTCTGTGCAATAGGCAACACGATCCCCCAGGTTAAGGTTTCTTACACCTTTGCCAAGAGCCTTAATAACTCCGGCTCCCTCCATCCCAAGCGTCATCGGCAAACTCTGTGCATAGGTTTGTGAATTGGCGTAAAGCCCGTTTCGCATATAGATATCAATGAAGTTTACACCCGCTATTTCGATATCAATTAAGACTTCATTTTCCTGTAGTTCAGGAATCGGAACCTCATCGTAGGAGAGACTATTCAGATCACCATATTCTGCCACCCGTATTGCTTTCATATTCTATTCAATCTGTTTTCCATGCGGGAACAAAGTCCAGCCAGTTGAGCTTTTTGACAAGTGAGTACATAGACTAAGTCAATGGTTGGTGTCGCTATTTGGGCAAGTCTGCCTAATTCTGATACAGAGCCAACAAGCGCATCGAGTTCAAGTGATTTTCCAGCTTCAAAGTCTTGTAGTGTGGATGATTTGGCATTACCAAGTGTGGCAAGTTCATTTAAGCGTTTGTTTATATCGGGACAAGCATTGGAGCCGAACGCGTTAGCCACCGAGGAGGCTTCTTTAATTATATTGTGTAAAACATCGCGCATATCGGGTGCACCAAAGATGCCTTCAAATCCTGACTCTAGCAACACGCTCAGGGGGTTGCCTGTGATATTTGAATATAGTTTAGACCAAATTTCGGATCTTATGTCTGTTGTAGGCTGAATTCTCAGTCCGCTTGGAGTGAGAGCAGCGACTACACTTTTCATTCTTTCGCTTTCGCTATTGTTTGGCTCACCAATGAGGAACGTGCCACCCGCATTATGTTCAACTATGCCGGGTTTTATAATGTTGCTTGCGATGTGAACCACACAGCCTAAAGCCTTCTCTGGACCAAAAACTTTTAGTATGTGTCCACCGGGATCAACGCTATCCAAATATCCCGCTGGAGCATTGTTGTTGATACCATGGAAGAACCACCACGGAATGCCGTTTACGATATGCATAATAGTGGTATTAGCACCAATCAAAGGTTCAATTTGAGCAAGGGCGGGTGTTAGAGTATGAGCTTTGACCCCTAAAATTAAGAGGTCTTGTTGGCCAAGTGATTGAGTGTCGTCGGTAGCATTTATTTTAACTTTCCACTCGCCGTCTCTGTCGCAGATTGTGAGTCCCTCTTTTTGGATTGCTTCCAAATGGGTGCCGCGGGCAACGATTGTAATAGCGGCACCGCCTCTTATCATTCGGCCGGCAAGTATACTTCCAACTGCACCGGCTCCAAATATACATATCTTCATGCCAAGGTACTCATTACTATAAGAGCCGGATTAATGGCCTCGAAATGAGCGTGCGTCAATGCTGTTGGCTCTCGACGAAAAGTGGTAAGCGTAATAGGTTGTACAAAAGCGTGTAATTGTGGAGAAAATCTATGATTGATGAAAAAAGTTTGGAAGAGGCCAGAGCATGGATAGGAAGGTCTAAGACACTTGAAGGTATTGTGACACCGTACGCTGCTAGCTGTATGGCGGCGACATTAGACCGAAAGAGTTTTGAATTCCAGAATGGTGACGATGTCCCATTTGTCTGGTACAGGCTCGGATTTCCTGAGCTTTCACCGTTGTCCGCATGTGGCCGTGACGGCCATCCGGCACTTGGGGAATTTATGCCTCCGAGTCCGTTACCTCGACGAATGTACGGTGGAACGACGATGACGTTTAATCATCCAGTTAGAGTTGGTGAGCCGATAACTAAGACCATGAGCATAGCAGATGTTACAGCAAAAGAAGGCCGATCCGGAGATTTAATGTTTGTCACGGTTCGGCAGGAAATTGCTGATAAAGATGGGGTGGCTATTACAGATGATCGCACGCAAATATATCGCGCAGAAGCGATGGCCGGGTCAACTGCAAATCATAAACCAGCTCAGCCCCCAGAAGGGGCAAAATGGATTAAAGAAATCGAACCATCTCCGGTTTTGTTATTTAGGTTTTCGGCGCTCACAATGAATAGTCACCGAATACATTATGACCGGTCTTACGTGACTGAAATTGAGGGGTATCCAGGGCTCGTTTTTAACGGTGGACTAACAATGATTATGCTTCTAGAGCTTTTTCACGAAAATAAGCCTAAAGCGACCTTAAAGAGAATCAAGGTAATGGCGCGCTCCGCACTTTATGATATTGCTCCCTTTACTGTTAATGGGAAGGAAGGGGAGGAGCCTGGGACTGCCAGTTTGTGGGCCGTTAATTCGACTGGTGGTTTAGCTTACACGGTAGATGTGGAGTATGAGGAATGAGTGAAGAGATAGGGCTCAGTGCTGAGGAATTACAAAGTTGGATTGGGCGAAGTATCGAAGAAGAGGATGTCGTTACTGCAGCGCCGATCATGAACTATGCTGCAACCATGGATTGGGAGGTATCAGAAGTTAAGGACGGTGATGAAATTCCACCCGGCGCTCATTGGTTTTTTTTCCACGATCGTACCCGCCACTCAGAGCTCGGTGAAGTAGGATTACCTAAAAGGGGCGACTTCCTACCGCCTGTGCAGCTCGCTCGTCGTATGCACGCAGGCAACCGTCTTGAGTATTTAAAGCCGCTCCATGTTGGGGAAAAAATACATAGGAAAACTGAAATTCATGATATAACGCCAAAAATGGGTGGTACTGGCCAACTTGTTTTTATTGTGACTCGCAATACCATTTCAGGTGAGGATGGACCAGCATTAATAGATGATCGGACAATAGTTTATCGAGAAGCGGCTAAGCCAAGCGATACAAAACGAAAGCCCGCGCCTCCGCGAGGCGATGCGGTTTGGGAAAAAGTTTACCAGGCCGATCCCATACAGATGTTTCGGTTTTCAGCCCTCACCTTTAATGCATCTCGAATTCACTATGATTACAAATATGTTACCGAAATTGAAGGCTACCCAGGGCTTATAGTGAATGCACGGCTTACAACTAGTCTCTTGATAGACTTTTGCTTGGAAAAAAACAGGGGCAGGTTTTTGACAGAGGTGGCTACTAAATTTGTCCGTCCACTTTATGATTTTGCGCCCTTTAGTTTATCGGGTAAACCGAATTCCACCGGTGATGGTGCAACTATGTGGGTGGCAGACCCAGATGGAGCGACGGCTATGGTTTCAGAAATGCGGTTTGGCTGAGACACGATGTAGTTATTTCAGTTACAACTGAGGCAGTCAAACATATCGGGATGACAGTTATTAGACAACTTGTAGCGTAAAGATTTGATTAGGGTTAATTTGCGCTGGACCAAAGAATTTTTTTCAAACACTTTTTCAAAACTAAAAAAAAACAAATTGATTTTGCGATCACTAGTTGGGCGCATAAAATAGGAAGTAAGGATAAAGAGGTGACAAAAAAGGAAGAGGAAAAACCCCGAACAAGTTTATTGGCCGGTCTGGGAAGAATCTCCGCGCTAGTACCGGCTTACAAATGGTTGCCCGGCTTAAAACCACAACACTTAGCTGCGGCAGTCCTAGTTGTCGGTGGCTTAATTTGGGGTGGCTTCGAGATACGTTCTCGAATGACCCATGTTTACGAATATGATGCTCGCATAACCGGAAATCTAATCACAATTTCAAGCCGTGTGCCAGGTTGGATTACTGAAATCCCAGTGCGTGAGGGACAAGTTGTTGGCGTGGGTGACGTCCTAACGGTTATAGATAAGCAAGAATCTGAGTTATTAGTGCGCCAGCTAGGGTCTGAAGTAAAAGCTACCGATGCATCTCTTAATCGTCTACATGCGCGTCGTGACTTGGTGGCGAAACAATCTGAAAGTCAGTATCAAACGGCAGTATCGTCATTAAACGGGGCTAAGTCAGTTGTACAGGCATTGAAAGTTCATCGTGAGGTAGCGCGGGCTGAATTGCAGCGTACAAAGACTTTGTTTAAGAAAAAGGTTATCCCGCGTATTCAATTAGAGCAGGCTATGACACGGGCGCAGCAAGTAAATGTTGAATACCAAAAAGCATTAGCAAGTCTTCAATCTTTGGAAGCGCGGTTGGATGAAGCGGCGGCGAATCTCAATCGGGTTCAGGTATTAGATGAAGAAGGTCAAGTCCTGCGACAACGTATAGAGCAGCTGGGAGCAAAACTAGAGAGGCAGAAAATTGATCTTACGGATCGTACAATTAAGAGTAAAATTAAGGGTGTGGTCGATAAAATTTTTGTTGATGTTGGGGAGTATGTGACACCTGCACAACGGCTCGCAATCATACATGACCCAAATAAAATTTGGGTTGAAGCCAACATTAAAGAAACCGAGGTCCGTAAATTAAGGATTGGCCAGCCTGTGGATATTTCCGTTGATGCTTTTCCGGATCTCCAGATTGTGGGGAAGGTAGAAGCAATCGGCAACTCTACAACAAGCGAATTCGCGCTACTTCCCACGCCAAATCCCAGCGGTAACTTTACTAAAATTACGCAACGGTTGCCAGTTCGAATCAAGGTGGAGCAGGAGAAGGGACTGCTACGTCCTGGCATGATGGTCGAGGTCAATATTGACATCCGAGACCGATGATCACGAGCGCGTGGAGGAATACACCCCTACTGACCGCTGGATAATAACCATTGTTGCCATGTCCGGTACATTTTGTATGTTTATCTCGGCAACCATTGTCAACGTTGCAATTCCAAGCGTTATGGGAGCTTTCGGAGTTGGCCAAGATCAGGCCCAATGGGTAGCTACGGCCTATCTTGCGACTATGGTTGCAAGCCAACTTCTCAGCCATTGGTTCGTAAGAGCTTTTGGTACGCGGCTTGCCTACGTCATCATTATTTGTATTTGGTTGTTTGGCACTCTTGTTTGTACCACAACAACCACCCTAGATTTCTTGGTTTTGGGTCGGGTGCTGCAAGGCATGGGAGCTGGGGTGATGCAACCCCTGGTAATGGTGCTGGTATTTAAAGTCTACCCGGCTGATAAACGTGGTTTCGGAATGGGTATCTACGGTATGGTAGCAACTCTAGCGCCAACTTTCGGTCCGTTACTCGGTGGGTACGTAATTGACTATTTTTCATGGAGAACAATATTTTACGCACCAGTACCGCTAGCAATTATCGGACTGATTTTAGGGCCTATTTTTATACCAGGAGACCGCCCGAGAGGGCCTTTGCCAAGGTTTGATTGGTCGAGTTACATACTTCTATGCATAACACTGTGCTGCATCATTTCCATATTGTCCAACAGCCAAAGATGGGGTTGGGACTCCAACATAATGATTTACACAATTATTATAGGCTCAGTCACTGGTATATGGTTTATAAAAATACAAACTCAGGCAACGCTTCCAATGCTAGACTTTTCTCTTTTCCGTCACGGACGTTTCAGTGCGGCGGTGGCGGTGTCTTTTGTTTTTGGTATGGGCAACTTTGCCTCAAGTTACATGGTCCCTGTATTCTCTCAGGTGGTCCAAGGGTTCACACCTAGTAATGCAGGTCTTGTAATGATGCCGGCAGGAATTCTTCTGTCGGCAGCTCTGCCTTTTACCGGAAGACTCTCGGATCATGTCCCGGCACATATAATGGTAATGGCGGGTCTAATACTATTTGCCGCTGGTGCTATTCTTATGAGCGGAGCAGATGTGAACACTTCTTTCTTCAGTCTCATGATTTTTATAATCATAAGTAGATTTGGTCTTGCGTTTATTTTGCCTTCACTAACCACCGCAGCTTTCGATGCAATTGAGCCGGAGGAACTTAACCAAGGCGCTGGTGCGTTGAACTTTCTTCGGCAACTCGGTGGTGCATCTGGTATTTCAATACTAGTTATCACAATGGAGAACCGAGCTCAGTTCCATGGCACGAGCCTTACCGCTACTCAGACTCCCGAAAACAATGTTAGCCGCGAACTGTTGGGTGCAGTTAGCAATTTAATGGGGCAGCACGGACTACCAGATGCACTACATACAGCGGGTGCATTACATTATCTTGGCGAAATTGTTTATGCGCAAGCCTATACACTAGGTTTTAAAGATGGCTTCCTAGTTCTTGCCTTATTTTTCCTTCTGGCATTGCTGCCAGCATATGCCATGCGCGAGCGCCCCCGACATACGGAGAAATAAAGATGGCAACGGGAGATATGGCAGAGCTTGAGGCTCGGTATGGCCCTAATTTTCGATGGTTAGTCGCAGCTGCAGGGGTTACCGGAACTATATCAATGGTGCTCTCAGCAACTATAGTAAACGTTGCGGTGCCAAGTGCGATGGGCGCATTCGGTGTTGGCCAAGACCAGGCACAATGGATGGCAACTGCCTTCATAGCGACCATGGTTGCTAGTCAATTGCTGGCAGCATGGTTTATAGATGCGCTAGGTGAACGATTGACTTACACGGTCATCGCAGCCGTTTTCCTTTTTGGAAGCTGGCTCTGCTATTTAAGTCCAACCATGGATATTTTGATACTGGGACGGGTTATACAAGGTATTCCAGCAGGTATTATACAACCCTTAATGATGTCAGTGATCTATCGCGCTTTCCCTCCTGAAAAAAGAGGTTTGGCGATGGGGATTTATAGCACCGGCCTAATGATGTCGCCGATGCTTGGACCTGTAGCGGGCGGATACATCATAGATGAACTGAGTTGGCGTCATATTTTTCTATTTCCTTTGCCATTTTGTGCCGCAGCTTTGGCCTTAGGTTTCTTTTTCCTTCCCGGAGCGTGGAAGGTTCGTTATCTGCCGCGATTTGATTGGTCAAGTTACATCCTTTTAGTAGCGGCAGTATTCCTTTTGTTAACAGCCCTCAGCAATGGACAGCGCTATGGCTGGTCGTCGAATTACGTCCTCACCTTATTCTTCCTAGCATTGATAGTTGGTGGTTGGTTTATCCACCTACAATTGCGCAGTGCGGCCCCTCTGTTAGATTTTTCTCTGTTCAATAATGCCCAATTTAGCGCTGCAGTGATCGTTTATTTTGTTTTTGGAATGGGTAATTTTGCTTCCAACTATATCATTCCAGTGTTTGTTCAAGAGGTACAGAATTTTTCTGCTACGTTGTCGGGATTGGTGTTACTTCCTGCGGGTATTATGGTTGTATGCTTAGTTTCTTTTATGGGCAGACTTACTGACCTC
>PARQ01000030.1 GCA_002711555.1 Rhodospirillaceae bacterium
AATATGAAAGAGTTTAAGCGTCTACCGAGAAACAGGCATTTCTTTCTAGTAACCGGGTGTAGGCGGACCAATGGATGCCTAACGCCCGGAGCCTTGGAAACATCTGTTATTTCCCCATATGCCGGGCGTGGAGTGCCATCCGAACTGTGGCTTTTCGAATGGTTTGAATATGAGCCGTCCACAACCTTGCGCAGTTCCTCCGGTAGTGTTTCGTAGGCCATATACATATTGAGAAAAGACGTTTGTCCGCCTTGATCGCTTACCTCTACTGCATGGAGTAGGCTTGCAGAAATGGGTTCTTCAGTGAAGGAGCTATCAGTATGCCAAAAAGCTTCACCGTTTCCCAATGACCCCTTTGGATGTCCGTCAGCATCGGTAATATTTGAGATGATTGTTATATCGTCCGGTACTTCATCGGGGTAGTACGCTTTGCGACCCAGGCCCAGAAGCTGGTTCGCTGTTTTCCCTGCGGGCCCAAAAACGTGTCGCAATCTAAGCAGATCATCAAACTGTAATGTTTGGTTTCGGAAAACTAGGACCATATGCTCGATCCACCCAGAAAATATTACCTCTTGGTCTTCCAAAGATATATCTTCCGACAGATCAATGCCGCTTACCATAGCTCCCAACGCTTTTCCGGTAGGCTCAATTTTAATTGCCATGACTTACCCTTCCTTGTATGAGCATTTTAAACTTAGAACCGCATTCAAGGAAGAAGGTTTGAGAGGACTTAAGCCATTTTGTTTGAAGACAAAAAAATTAATGCAAAAATTTAGTTTGGGTTATGCGTCTTATAATGCTGACAACCTATTCAGGCCCCCAAGCTTCTATCAAAGCTCTAATGTCTAATGAAGTATAGAAGCCCGGAATTGTTCCAAAAGGAGGCTCTCTGTAGGCCATCAGAGTTTGTCCCAAATGGGCGCTATCCGAGGAAAACTTTGCAGTTGTAAAAATACAGTCTCCGTCGTCACCATCAAATGGATGTTCCAAACCCAACACATGACCCATTTCGTGAAGAAATTTGTAGTCCATCCGATTATGTTTGCCGGCTACCTCTGCGCATTCGTTCAAAAACATTATTTGCTTCGTTCCGCTAGGATCGTCTATGACCTCTCCATAATGCGCATCTGGCTCGCAAATGAGGTACACCAATAAATCGGCGTTATTTTTATAATATGTTCGGCGAAAATCTAAGCTTATTAGCTGATCTAATTGATATAAAAGTTTTTGTGCTTCTCTAGCATCCGTTTCGGTTATGCGTCGAGGGCTTAGTGCGTAATTTTGGCCCTCATGTCTAAAAACGATTCTATTCGTCGATTTGTTAAAATGGTAAAATAGAGTTTGCCTACCACGTAAAAATTGCTTTGCTTCATTAATCCATGAACGTTGCAACAATCCCTCTGTGTTAAGTGTATTACTGCACCTGCTGCTGGGTAAAGGATTCAGATTACTCTTTCGTTGTATTAGGCCAAGAAAGAAATCAAGCGTTCTCAAAACATTTTCTGACGAAGTGGATTGAGCTATTTTAATAGATTGCGTCTCAGAAGAGAATGCATCGTTCGACGTGAATGGCGTGGGCCATTGGAGCTTGGAAGAATTTTCAGGATAAAAACCAAGAGCGCTCCAAGCGGAGCAAGCGATAATAATGAAAATAACCGAGCACAACATTACAAAGGTGTGCCATACAAACCTTATTTTTCCTTGAATTTCAATGTCTGTTGGATGAGTTACATTCATATCATTGCCTATGTCGCGTTTAAGGAATTTTTCAAGTCCTAGCAATTTTTTTGTTGGAAAAAAAATGCCGAAATAAAATAGCCGGTATTCGATGATCTGCAAAGTCATTATCACCACAGCCACGAAGCAAGAAACCCTCAATGATTGTGGTTGATATTGTCGACTGACCTCGCGCTATCTTGCTACGGGATCGATTTTCGCGGATACCTATACGGGTCGATTAATTAATTGGAGGATCATTCGTGCCGGATCAAAAATTACCATTCAGCGGGGTTAAAGTATTGGATCTTACACACGCGCGTGCCGGGCCAACGGCTGTGCGTTTGTTATCCGATTGGGGTGCGGATACAATTAAAATTGAGCAGCCCGCTGCGACAAGCACAGATAAAGGAAGCATTTTGGGGGCTCGCAATGGGTTTGATTTGCAAAATCTTCATCGTAATAAAAAAAGTCTCACGATTAATTTAAAATCTGAAGAAGGTAAAAAAATTTTTTTCGATCTTGTTAAACGTTCAGATGTAATTGTGGAAAATTTTCGTTCACAAACAAAAGACCGGCTTGGCGTAGATTATCAGAGCTGTGCAGATATAAATCCGCGTATTATTTATGGCAGCCTTTCTGGCTTTGGGCAGGATGGTCCTTATGATAATCGGCCTGGTGTTGACCAAATATTACAGGGTATGGGTGGTTTAATGTCTGTCACCGGTTTGCCGGGGCAAGGTCCCGTTCGTGTAGGCATCCCCATTTGTGACTTAACATCTGGAATGTTTTTGGGATTTGGGCTTGCGGCTGCATTGTTTGAGCGCGAGGCCTCGGGCAAGGGGCAGTGGGTTCAGACGTCACTTTTACAGGCCATTGTTGCTATGATGGATTTCCAAGCTGCTAGATTTCTCAAAGATGGCGAGGTTCCAAAGCAGGCTGGTAATGATCACCCTACTGGGGTTCCTACTGGAGTATTCCCCACAGCTGACGGTCACATAAATATTGCGGCGGCCGGCGAAGTACTTTTTCGACGGTTTTGTGATGCAGTTGGTTTATCTGAGTTGTACCAAGACACTCGTTTCGATACTTATGAGGGGCGTTCGAGAAACCGTGCGGAACTCAATGCAGAAATCTCGAAGGTTACTGCAACACAGTCTTCTGAGTATTGGGTTGAAATGATGCAAGATGTCGGTGTTCCCTGTGGTCCCATCTACGATATGGGGGAAGTTTTTAACGATCCACAAGTAAAACACCTTAAGATGGCATGGCCAATGGCCAGTGCTACTGGTGAGTTCCCGGTTGTTCGAACACCATTGGCGATGAGTCGAACAAATGTTGGTGATGACGTGCGACTGCCCACGCCCGAACTTGGCGAGCATACAGAACAGATTCTTAAAGAATTGGGCTACGATGATGTGGTTATAACTGATTTTAAAAAACGGAATGTAATTTAGTCAGGAAAGCCTATTATGGATTACTGGAATAAAGAAACGCTCTCAGCAATTGACAGCATGCTAAATCCGAAGTCGGTTGCGATTATTGGCGCGTCCGAGAATAAATCCTACGGCGGCCGATTTATGGCTAAGGCCCTCTCTAGTAAAGGTGCTTTGACAGTCTATCCTGTCAATCCGAACAGAAATGAGATTCAGGGCCAAAAGGCGTACAAAAGTGTTTTAGATTTACCGGAAGTTCCAGATGCTGCGGCAATTTTGGTGCCGTGGAATTTCGTGCTTCCGACCCTTGAACAATGTCATGAAAAAGGGATTAAGTCAGTAATTGTAATATCGGCAGGGTTTGCTGAACGAGGAAATGAGGAACGCGCAAATCTACAGAAAGAACTCACAGGCTTCAGTGAACGAACAGGCGTCAGAATTAGTGGCCCAAACTGTCTAGGGCTAGCAAGCATAAAAGACAAACGTTGGCTCAACGCGTCCTCTCGGCCAATGATGGGTGAGGCAGGACCAATAGGTTTAATATGCCAATCCGGCGCAACACTTTTTGGCCCTATTTTGGTGCGTGCGGATGAATTTGGAGTGGGTTTATCTTATGCCATTTCAACTGGTAATGAAGCCGATTTAGACTTTGCTGACTTTGCTCGATTCTTGTTAGATGATGATAGCACAAAAGTTATTGCTGGGTTTATAGAGGGAATTAAAACCCCAGCAAAATTTCTTGAAGTTGCCAAGCTTGCTGCTGAATATGCAAAGCCAATGGTGGTCATTAAAATCGGGAGATCTGATTACGGAGCGCGGTCTGCAAATTCACATACTGCCGCTCTTACCGGTGCTGACGAAGTGATAGATGCGGCTTTTAAACAGTATGGAGTAATTAGGGCCAGTGGCTATGATGATTGCCTTGAGATCGCACAAATTATGGCTGCTGGGAAGAAACCTCGTGCAGATGGTATTGTTGCGGTATCTCATTCCGGCGGTATCAGTTCACTGCTCGCCGATATGATCGGAACTGAAGGACTCCAATTACCTGACTTAAGCGACAACGCCCGAACTGGTATTAATAAAATTCTTTCAGGGTTTGGTTGGGCATCAAACCCCGCCGACATAACGGGTTTTGCACATCGGGAGGCTTTTTCCGAGATTATTGATTATTTGGTCAAGGAGCCAAGCTCGGGGACTTTGGTGGTAGCAAGTGCAGGTAAGGGTGCTCACGTCGATAAATTAATCTCCGTCCGCGATACGGGAACCCACAATGTGGCGTACATGTGGACCGGTCGTAGGGATCAGAAAGAAGGTCTTAATGAATTAAAAGCCGCCGGTATTCCTATTTTTTATACTTCTGACTCGCTCGCTAGGGCCCTTCGGCATTTGAAAGATTATCATGGTTGGTTAGAGAGTCGAAATGAAAGTGGGTTTGCTAAAACTCAAAAGAATAGCGAGCACCAAGAACGAGTTTTTAAGAACCTTGAAAGCTTAGGCCGAGCGCAACTCAGCGAAACCGAGGCAAAACAATTAATCTCTGCCTGGAATGTCAGGGTTACGGCCGAGGAACTTGTAAACTCATCACAAGAAGCGGCTGCTGCCGTTGATAAGTTTGACGGCCCCGTCGTCATGAAAGGCGTTTGCCCCGACATTACTCATAAAACAGAGGCAGGCATAATAAAAATCGGAATCCTTGATGGTAAAACGGGTGCTGCCGCTTATGACGAGATTATTCAGGCTGCGAATGCTTATGACTCCGAGCTGCTACTACAGGGAGTTGTCGTACAAGAAATGGTGAATGGAGGGATTGAGACAATTCTTGGCGTCTTCGATGATCCGCTAATGGGGCCGATACTTTTGTTCGGTTTAGGTGGAGTTATGGTGGAAGTTTATAATGACGTGGCGTTACGGCACTGTCCTATTTTGCCGCATGAAGCGCACGAGATGATAAATGAGGTGGTCGGTGCTAAACTTTTGGCTGGGTTCAGGGGTAGCGAACCGTGTGATGTGGATGCTCTCGTTGCGACAATGGTGAGTGTATCTCAAATGGCTGCAGGCCTCGCGGGTTCCCTGAAGGAGTTGGATATCAATCCGTTAATGGTAATGCCAAAAAATCACGGTGTTATTGCACTAGATGCTATGGCAGTTTTAAAAGGAGGAGCAGACTGATGCCAGATGATGGTTTTCGCAAATGGCTTGGTGTTGAGTATACTGTGATGGAGGATGGACATGCAGTTGTGCACATGAACGTTCGGCCAGAAATGCAAAATCTCCGTAACATGTGTCAGGGTGGCATTGTGGCTTCACTGATAGATGTTGCAATGGCTACGGCAGCAGCGGGAGGAAATTACGATACCCGTCTTCGCCCAATGGCAACATTGGAGCTAAAGGTTAATTATCTCTCGGGCGCTACTGGTGATCGCCTCGAAGCCGTGGCTGACGTTTTAAAATTAGGCTCTCGAACTGCTGTGGTAAGGTGTGATGTTAGGACTGATGAAGGCGATATCTGTGCTACTGGTCTTGGCACTTTTATGACACGCCGTGTCCATGCAACGGACCCAGGAGGGATGACCCCGCCTAAGGGATAAAGGACTCAGAAATGGATTTAGGCCTTAAAGGGAAACGTGCCATTGTTACTGGTGGAACGCGCGGAATAGGTCGAGCAATAGTGGAACTTTTGATTGATGAAGGTTGCGACATAGCCTTCTGTGCACGAAATCGGGACGAAGTATTTGAAACACACGAAACATTACGTAAACGTGGTACTAAAATTATTTCTGGTGCTGTAGATGTTACCCAAAGCAAACCCTTCAGAAATTGGATCGTTAAAAGCGCTGAAGAATTAGGTGGTTTGGATATCTTGATCGCTAATGCTAGTGCATTGGGCGTCGGCGCGGATGAAGAGGCGTGGCGGACTAGTCTCGAAGTTGATATTCTTGGTACTGTGCGTGCGGTCGAAGCGGCACAGTTATATCTTGAGGGATCGAGTGCAGCGGCTATCTGTGCTATCTCAAGCACAGCGAGCATTAATACGGCGGGCCGTGTCCGAGCATATAGTGGCGCCAAAGCAGCGCTTATAAACTATATCTCCGCGTTAAGCACCAATCTCTCACGGAAGGGTATTCGTGCGAACACAGTGTCGCCAGGTGCTGTTTATTTTCCTGGTGGCGTTTGGGATTTGCGAAAAAAAAATATGCCGGAAATGTATGACGCGGCTATTAAAGCTTCTCCATCTGGTCGGTTGTGTAGGCCAGAGGAAGTTGCAAATGCAGTAGCGTTTTTGGTTAGTCCGGCGGCAAGTTTTATCAGTGGCACCAACATTATAGTTGATGGTGGATCAACAACGCGCGTACAATTTTAAATACATGGCTTTCAACCAAACATCTTATAATTTGCAGAGATTTAGGGCTGTGTTGGTGCTGTCCGCTGAGGTATACATGCTGGTCATCGGTGCATCTTCAAGAATTGCCTCTTGTAATTTGTCGAAACCGTTAAACGGTGTTCTCAGAGCTGAGCTGTAAGCTCCGGTTATGCCGATCTCAATATAATCGCCTTCGGTAATGTTGGAAGGTAGCATAAAAGGCCCTGGCATGACATCAAGGCTATCACACGTGGGTCCATAAAATATAAATGGCTTTAAATCCGTGGAACCGGATCTCCCCAAACACTTTACCGGGTAACGAAAGCCGAGTAAGCCTGCATCGAAGAGCCCTCCGTAAGTACCATCATTGATGTACAAAAGATTATTCTTGCGTGCGTCTACGTGCACAATTATTGATCCTGATTCGGCTACTAACGCCCGCCCGGGCTCGCACCATGTTTCAAAATTATTGGGAAGAGAAACTTCGGTTAAGGCAGTGTCGATCTCAGAAAAATAGTCAGCCAATGGTGCAGGGTTTTGTCCTGGATATAAAGATGGAAATCCGCCACCAACATCAATTATGTCAATTGGTATATTTGCTGTGCACGTGATTTTTTTTATCTTTTGCAGTGCTAATCTATATGCCGTTGGGTCTAGGCATTGAGATCCAACATGGAAGCAGAGGCCAAGTCTTTCACACCGTTTAGCTGCATCTTTTAATAAAGTAACCGCAGTGGCAGAAGTCACGCCAAATTTCCCATGAAGTGAGTGGGCTGCATAGCGGTTCGAAACTGACAGACGCATCAGTAAAGTCAAATCTTTAGAGTGATTTGTAGAGGCAGAAATCTTTTCTAATTCTGTTATGCTATCGAAAGCAAAAGATCGGACATCGTATTCATAATACGCGCGTTCAATAGCAGCTCTGTTTTTAACTGGGTGGAGGAAATTTATTTCAGCCTTAGAAAGGTTTTCTCTAACCTGTGCGACTTCGGATAATGACGCAACATCGAACTGATTTATTCCAGCATTATATAATGCCTTCAGTATATAAGGGTGGGGATTGGTTTTAACGGCGTAGAGAGTATGGCCTGGGAAATTTTTTAAAAAATACTGGGCTGCATTATGTGCGGCTTTAGGCCGTATGCAACTTACAGGCCTTTGCGGCCTGAGAGTGCATACCAGTGACTCAGCAGAAATATAGCGGTCCATCACACGGAGCACTCGATATTAGTTTCGTTGAATGCAGCTAAAAATTATAGCCGACGGGAGCCGGTTTAGTCCCCAATTACGAATTTGTAAAGGTTTTGCTTTGTGTGGCCAGTTTCACAGATTATTTATAAAAGAGGGATGAACATTGAAGAAAGTGACGCTAACAAAATGATTATAAAAACCATTGGGTCTGTTATAGATAAATGCGTCGTCTTTATCGTTTGCGAGGCGGAAACTGACTGAACTCAATAATATGCCACCCGTGCCCATAATAAATACACAATTGATATAAACAGATTTTTCACAAGTTTCCAAAAGATAACTTAGTAGCCAATCACGGTGTTCTTCTGACATATAGCTTACGAACGATAGTAGGTTTTAAGATAAATGGTATCTTCGAAGCGCAAACGGGTATTAAGAAAATGAATATCATGATAATTAGAAACAATTCTTACTGTTTCTCGTACTGTTAGCCTTAGGAATAATGTTTGTGACAGATTAGATGTTTCTGCTCTGTAACATTGCCTGCTCTGAGCGCTAAAGAAATACAATAGGAATAGATTTTATTTATTGGATCCATGAGCGCACTCTCTCCTGAAAAACAGTCTGAAGAAGAGGGATTGCCCCCTCGGCAACGCATCCTGGTTGCTTTAGCGGTGCTTCCAGCTGGCGCCATGCAAGGTATGGATACCTTTGCGACCGGTGTTGCAATACCGCGGATGATGGGATCCTTTTCAGTCACTCTTGTTGAAATTTCATGGGTCTTGATTTCATACCTCGTAGCATCTGCAATGTTCACCCCATTTTATGCGTGGCTTAGTCGGAAAATTGGTTGCAAAAACCTCTTCATTTCAGTTGCTTTTGGGTTTGTTTGCTTCTCAATTCTCGTTGCTCAATCTGATAGCTTGATTGAGGTGGTAGTTTTTAGGTTTTTCCAAGGTGCCTGCGGCGCCGGCTTTAATCCTCTCACGATTCAGATAATTCTTGCTGCTTTTCCCAGGAAGTTACATGGCATCGCTTTTGGCTGGCTCCAAATGGGACGGAATAGCTCTATAGTAATTGGACCTATCGTAGGGGGGCTTCTTACCGAGCTTTTCGATTGGAGGTTTATCTACCTTATGAATGTTCCCTTAGGTCTTTTGGGTTCGTTTTTAATATGGCGATTACTTCCCAAAGATAAACCACAGGGTGCCAAAGCTTTCGATTTCTTTGGATTCGTTACGCTAAGTATTGCGCTTTGTGCAACACAATTACTACTCTCGCAGGGTGGTAAAATGGACTGGTTCAATTCCAATCTTATTGTCATCTACGCATTTATTGCGGCATGTTTTGCTTATGTATTTCTTTTTCATGCGCTCACTTGTCGGCAACCTTATTTGAATCTCAGGGTCTTCAAAAATAGGGAATTTCTAATTGGGATGATACTGGTCGTTTTTACCCAATTTATGATCTATGGGTATATCGGTCTGTTGCCCCCAATACTTCAGGATCAACTTGGTATGCCCGTCTACGAGGCTGGATTTATCATCGCTTACCGTGGTATAGGCTCGATGCTTGCTTCATTTATTGCCGGGTTTTTAGTGCTTCGCTACAGTCCAAAGTACCTAATCATTTTGGGTATGCTGGGTATAGCATTTTCAACATGGTCGTTAGCAGAATTAGCGCCTAACGCAACGGCTATACACATTATTTTTGCAGTTTTCTTACAAGGTTTTGGTCTGGGATTTGTGAAAACGCCCATCTTATCATTAACCTTTATGACACTCGAATCCTCGATGCGACCTGATGGAACCTCTATATTATCGACAGCACAGCGCATCGCATCCGGTATAGGTATATCAGTATTAATTGCCATATTAGTCAGCAGCACGCAGCGAGCACGGTCCAATTTGGCACAAAATGTGAGCGAATATAACGAACGGTTTCAGCACCTCATTCTGCCAGAAAAATGGGACATAGAAAGTTTGTCGGGAGTAATGACACTAGATAAAGTTATAGAGAAACAAGCGGAATTTATGGGCTACATTATTGACTTTCAATTAATGACACTTGTTACCGTTCTTATGCTTCCTCTATTGCTTTTGGTAAGAATCAAAAAAGTAAACGCATAGAATCTCAATCGTAGTTGAGCTCCCTTAATAGTGGGCCTGCTGCTTCCTCGAACGCGTTAAAAGCGTCTTTGTCAAAATATTCTTTATGATCCCCAACAACACCTTTTCGGAAAAATGAATTTTGGTCTTCGTCTCCGCGGATACGCCCTCCTGACAACGCCTCAAAGGACCCGGCCTCGAGACATGAATTAATGAAATCGGGTCCGCTAGCGACCTCGATAAATTCTAAAAGACGTTTGACTTCGGCCTCAGGACTAGCATGTAACGCCTCATATCGTATCTCCAATAAACGACCCGGATGGGCGTTTCCGAATTCACGTGCTTGAGTGACGCGGCTGCGCCACGCATCCGCATAATCCGAAACAAATTGTGCCAAAGTAGTATTTTCAAGAGCTTCAGGACTCCACTTTTGTGAAAAGTGCCAACCTGAAAGACAAACGTCGCGTCCATCGCGTAGAACATGGATAAAGCGACTTTCTGGGAATAATTTAGCTAACTCCTTCATAAAAACAGCATGCTCAGGGGTTTTTTCACCAATGGCTTCTATGCCATCAATATCGTCAACCCATCGGTCAAATATTGTTAAAATAGAGGTTCGTAGGAGCAGAGTTAAATCATCTGCATCGAAAACAGGAAAGTCTCCATCTAGTCCAAGTGAGGAGGCCCGCTCTTTTCGTATTTCCGACTGTTTGTTATAAGCTAGTAGGGTCTTGGTAAGATTTGGAGCTAGGTGATTCATAAAGTGGCCTTCACCAGCGGACCGTATGGCTGGGTGTCCATCAAGTAACCGTTGCAACCAAGTAGTTCCCGACTTTGAGGCCCCCACGATAAAAAAGATTTTTTTACCAAATAACTTCTGAAGACGCTGGTATTTGTTCATTGATCATCAATCCCGTTTTCATAACCCTCATATAATACTGTCCCAGGATCGAACAAATCATCCATCGACAAATAACGTTCACCCGTATCACAGAAAAAACAGATAATATTTTTCCCTGTAAACTCCGGCCTCTTGGCTAATTCCCCGGCACCCCAAATAGTCGCGCCTGAAGTAGGTCCAATTATAAAGCCCTCTGCAATTGTGGTCTTTCTGGCCCATTCAAATGCAACTTCGTCCTCCACGAGTAAAATTTCATCTACTCGATGGCGAGCACGTTCAAAGTTTTCCGCCACGAAACCGGGGCCTATGCCGCTTATCCTATGGGGCCCTGGTGATCCACCGGCATTGACTGGGCTTGCTGCCGGTTCAACTCCAACTATGTGGATAGATGGGTCTTTCGCTTTGAGATACTTGGAGATACCTTCAATAGTCCCGCTGGTGCCCATGCCTATAACTACCGCACCAATTTCTCTACCTGTTTGCTCCCAAAGTTCAGGGCCAGTGGTTTCAAAATGAGCCGCTGAATTGTTTGGGTTCCCGTGTTGATTAGCAAAAAATGTCGTATCGGGATTTTTTGCACAGTAAGCTAATGCTAGTTCGCGTGCACCCGTCGTAAGCTTTGCGGCGGGTGTAAGCACTACAGTTGCGCCATATGCTGCTAACAACTTTTGGCGCTCGATAGAACTCGTATCAATCATGTAAAAACGAGCTTTGAACCCAAGTATTGCTGAAAGACAAGCGATGCCTATACCGGTATTACCACTTGTTGCTTCTACTACCTCAGTTCCCGGTTTTATATCACCAGCGTCAATTGCATTTTTGATCATAAAAAGTGCTGGCCGGTCTTTAATTGACGTGGGATTCATCGCTTCAAGCTTAGCGAGGATATTAGCTGAGCAATTTGGGAAAAGTCTTTCCAAACGTAGTAGAGGGGTTTTCCCTATAAGTTCGGTAAGGTCATTTGCTATGAACATTTCGAAATCCGATTCAGCGGTTGCGTGCAATGTACAAATCTTGAATATTATCGCATGTTTCAATGCGCCAAATATCATCTAATAATTTCTGGGCAACATCCAAGTCTACTTCTGGTGAGACAAGTTCAAAATATTTATCCTCGAGTTCTTCATCGCTCATAGGATCATCTGGGGCGCCTTTTCTTGTTTCTTGTATGAAGTCTATGGTCTCGTTATTGCGAAGTTTAACTGTTAAATGAGCCATCCTTTTTAATGGAAATGCCTTGTCAACCTGGTCGTCAATATACACCTTACATTTTTCGGCGAGATTTGAAATTATTGGATTGGTAAGTGCCTCAGGTTCAAAAGCGTTTAATCGCACCCGTCCTTTGACGAATGCCGTTGCTACTACGAATGCTAAGCTAAATTGGCCCTCAAAAAAGGTTTGATGAGATTTACCTCCGCATATGGCAACTGTAGATTTTGCCATACCAATTTTTACGGACATTATATCTTTATGTGAAATATTATAATTCTTTTTTATTGTGAGCGCGGCGTCAATTGCGGGAAAGGTGTGTCCACAACACCCATGATTTTTGACGGTGATTTCTGTTATATTGTAACTCTTTCCAAGACCTTCTGTGGATTTTGCCCAATCTACTTCGCTGCTCATAGCCATTCCAAAGCCCACAGGCCCGTCAAGTATCTTTTTTGCTCCTGTAACACCATTTTTAGCCACCTGCGCTGCCATTAATCCGACACCAGCCGCATGGGAGCCGTGTATCGGTTTGCCGTGACAATCTTCCCGGAATGCTTGTTGTAAGCCTGCCGCCATTGTGCCAGCGCTGCCTAATCCATGCACAAATTGTTTCTCATCTAGTTCCAATAACGTCCCCGCACTAAATAATGATCCATACGACCCATTTGTTGCTGTAGTATGCCAATATTCATAGTGAGGCCTTCCCATCGCTTCTGCTATCCGTGTGCTAATCTCATAGCCAATGATGATGGCCCGCAGAAATGTTAACCCGTCAGCCCCCAAATGATCTGCGACTGAAAAGGCAGTTGAGGTGGTTGGTGTCCCAGGGTGATATGCCGCTGGACCAAATACGTCATCGAACTCGACTGTATGAGATGCAGCAGCATTTATTAAAGTCGCTGTGCGCATTGTGGCCCTGCGACCCGTTGGGATAATACGCGCCATCCCTCTGTCCATGTCTTCCGCAAAAGCTGCTTGAAGTCCAATCGCAGGCATCTTAACGCCGCCTGCAGTCGTTGCAGAAAACCAATCAATAAAGCACCGTTTTGCCGCATGGAGTACTTCCGGTTGAATGGTGCTATTTCTTTCATTTACTGCATAAGCCGAAAATGTTTCAGAGATCATTTCATTTTTTCCATATAAATCCGAGGAAAAGGAATTTCGAGTTTTTTATCAAACCGGTTTCAGTGATAAACAAGCATGATTTTATTTACATAATTTATATTGTATACCCTTGTACTTAATAATACTCAGAGGAGTTTGTGGATGGAAAAATACGGTATTGGACAACCAGTGGTACGCAAGGAGGATGTTCGATTTATTACTGGAAAAGGCCAATATACCGATGACATAAACCTTGATGGGCAGGCTCATGGTGTGATTTTAAGATCACCGCTGGCTCACGCAGACTTTACAGTAAAAGACATAACTTCCGCTAAAGCCATGCCCGGTGTGATTGCTGTTCTCACTTACGATGACGCGGAGGCTGATTGCATCCCGACAATTCCGTGTCAGGTTTCAATAAAGTGCGCCACAGGGCAAGAAATGTACACGCCACCACGGTTTGTCCTTGCGAAGGATAGGGTGCGCTTCGCTGGGGAACCTATTGCATTTATTATTGCAGAGAGCCGATCTCAGGCAATTGATGCAGCAGAGGCTGTCATAATAGATTATGATGAACTTCCCGCCATAACATCAACATCCGCCTCGGGCGCTCCTGACGTGGTGCCAATTTGGCCTGAGCGACCTGAAAACTTCTGTGCACATTGGATCAGCCACGAAAGCGGAAAGGTTACGGAGGCTTTCAACAACGCCTACAAAACTGTTCGAGTTGAGGTTGTTAATAATAGGGTCGTTGGCTCACCAATGGAACCCCGCGTGGCCATAGGCGAGTATGATGCAGATACCGACACGAAGATTCTTCGGTCACCAACACAGGGCGTACATAAGATTAGAGATGCACTTGCAAAAACGTTCTACAAGATTGACCCAGAAAGGATTCGGGTAATCTCCACTGATACAGGTGGCGGGTTTGGTGTGAGATCAAAAATGTACCTTGAAAGTATCCTTTGTTTGTGGGCGTCTGAAAAGTTAAACCGGCCTGTGAAATGGAGAGCGGACAGAACTGAGACCTTCCTGGCAGATACACACGGCCGTGATCAAGTGTCGATCCTAGAGATGGCTTTCGATGCAGAGGCGAAAATTCTAGGTATGAGAGCGGAAACAATTGCAAATGTTGGTGCCTATTTGTCTGATAATGGACCACGTATTTCAACTGTTGCAGGTGCTCGTGTCGCGGGGACAGTATATGACGTGCCGGCAATGCAGCATTCTGTAAAGGCATGCTTTTCTAATATGCATCCAACTGATGCATACCGCGGCGCCGGTAGGCCCGAGTTGTGTTATCAGATGGAAAGATTACTTGATGTTGGGGCCGAAGTTTTTGCGATTGGTCGAGAAGAAATTAGAAGGCGTAATTTCATCAAGCCCGATCAATTGCCGTATACAAATCAAATGGGCATGGTCATCGATTCTGGACGATTTGAAGAGACCATGGACAAGGCATTGAAGGCCGCTGACTGGAATGGTTTTGAGAAGAGGCGGTCCGATTCTGCTTTACGCGGTAAACATCGCGGGATCGGAATAGGATACTATGTTGAAGCATCCGGTGGAAAACCTAGCGAATGGGCGAGGGTGGCGCTTGATCCGGATGGGAATGCAGAACTTTATGTTGGTACTTATAGTCACGGTCAGGGTCATGAGACAGCCTTTAGTCAAATTCTTTCAGAAAAATTGGGAATAGATTTTGAAAATATTTCATTCAAACAGGGAGATACTTCTGTAATTCCTGAGGGCAATGGTACCGGTGGCTCTCGTTCTTCGCAGATGGGAGGAGTTGCGGTATCGCGGGCGGCAGATCTTGTAATTCAAAAAGCAAAAAAAATTGCAGCTCATAAAATCGAAGCGGCTATCGAAGACGTCGAATTTAAAAATGGTATTTTTTCTGTTGCTGGCACAGATTTATGTGTGTCAATACATGAAGTGGCGAGAGTAGCTTATGACCCAGCGCAAATACCGGAAGGCGAGGAGTTAGGCCTTGACGAAGATATCTCTTACGAACGAGATACCGAGTGCAATTTTCCAAATGGCTGTCATATTTGTGAATTTGAGGTTGATCCAGATACCGGTGTTATTAAGGTAGTTTCATACACCGCTGTTGATGATTGCGGGGTTATCATTAATCCTCTTATAGTTGCGGGTCAGGTGCACGGTGGCGTGGCAATGGGGCTTGGCCAGGCACTTACCGAACGGACTGCATATGATACTACTGGTCAACTAATCACTGCATCTTATATGGATTATGGTATGCCGAGGGCAGACGATTTTCCCGATATCTCGGTGGGCTTCAACGTGGTGCCTAACCCGAGTAATGATCTTGGTGTTAAAGGGATCGGAGAAGGCGGAGCGTGTGGCGCCCCGCCGGCCATCATTGGTGCAATTTCCAACGCCTTAAATATTACCCATTTAGACATGCCGGTTTCATCGGAGGATACGTGGCGGATCCTTCAGGAGCAAAAGACATAAGAGAATGAAAATCTTGAGGCCTAGGCAAAAAAATATCACCGTTAAAGGGATGAATTTTTCGTGGGAACCGGTGCTTATCTGAAACACTACCGTATAATGTTTTAACGTAGCAGTGTTCCCTTTACTGATCTCCAGGAAAATGCATCCAACCGGTGACTATATATTTCGCTTCTGATCCAACGGGGCATCCACGATGCGCATGTGTCCACTCTGCCGGCCAAATAAGTGTTTTACCCTTCTCAGGTTTTATTTTTAAGCCGTAATATGGAAATTCAGTCTCGCCACCATCAGTAACATCATTGAGATAAGTCATCCAAACTAGTAGCCTATGCATAGTGCTAAAGCTCATCCGCTCGGAATGTAATCTGTTGAAATGCCCGCCAGAGGTATAGCGTTGAATATTGAACCTACCTATGTGGATTCTAGGCATGAAAGTTGTGATTATATCCCATTTATTTGTGTATGCGACATAGCAGCCATGCAGCTCTTCCATAAAGTTTGTCAGCGGAGCGTAGTCCTCACGCTCTAAATCACTAGGCTGAATAATAAGGTCGGTTGAGTGTTTGATTTTTTTGTCGACACCGCCCAGCCCTGTTCCACCTTCTTGCTGGAGTCCTTTGTTAGCTTCAAATAAAGCTATAATCTCATCGCATATACCCAAGTCACCAAGTTGCCAGGCGCCTATGAAGTTTGGACTTTCTGTTGTTTTAATTGGGAGCTGTTTCATAAGTGATTTTTTTATTTCTATCGTACCAACTGATATTTAGGATAGTCCCCTAATGTAAACTCAATAACGCCACAGGCCTTTCGCAAGTAATGTAGTCCTTCTCGATATTGACCGCACCCTAAAAGACAGCCTCCTAGGTTTTTCTGACTTTCTTTAAAATCAGGGTCGATTGAAAGGGCCCTTAGGTAACTATCGGTTGCCTTATCTAATAAGGATAGATCTTGGTACGAATTCCCAAGATTATGGTGTGCTTCCATAAAATTTGAGTCTATTTCTATGGCTCTTTGAAATTGTTTTATTGCATCTTCTGGTCGCTCGAGTAAACGCAACACATTCCCTAAATTGTTAAGCGCATCTAAAAACTTGGGTTCGTGCTCAAGCGCGGATTCATAACTTTTTTCTGCTGCCGATAACGATCCTTTTTGTTCATGTGCCAACCCTAACTGATTGTAAGTTTCAGGGCTTTCCGATTCAAATGATATAGCCGTTTCATAGCAAGAGATTGCTGTATCAATTTCGCCGCTTTCATGATGTACTTTCCCAAGGTTATAATGTGCATCTGCATAATCAGGGGCAATTTCAAGTGCCTGTGAGATAAGCGTTTTAGCTAGTTTATGGTCGCCGCGCTGAAATTGCAGGACACCGTGATAATGTAATGCGATTGGATTTCCGGGATCATTCTTAAGTATTTCGAGGTATATTCCCGCTGCTCCATCGAGATCTCCGGTGCCGTGCAAATCCACCGCTTTTTCCATCAGTGCCTGGGTCATATCAGAAGCACTGGGATTTTTATTTTGGTTTCGTTTTCGACGTGACATTCAACACCTTTGTTACTTGGCCTAATTAATTAAAATAAATCGTACTCGAACATCGGATTTTTATGTGCGATCATCGTAATCCGTGAATTAAGATTTTCATACAGATCTTTTTGAGCACGTTCAATTTTCACTAATTAGGAGATACCAATGGCTAAGAAGACCCCTTACGAATTAGTTCCGCAGCTAGGTCGCTTGCGCGATGATGTTCTCTTCGGAGATGTTTGGGAACAACCGGAACTCAGCAAACGTGACCGCAGCTTGATAACTGTAACAATGCTTGCAGCGCTATATAGAACACCGGAATTGAAAGGCCACATGGAGCGAGCACTTGAAAATGGCGTGACACATGATGAACTTCGCGGCTTAATTACCCACGTTGCATTCTATGCTGGATGGCCATGCGCAGTTAATGCCGGTCGTGTGGCTTGTGAAATTTTTGGTGATGAAGACTAAAAAAGGAAATAATTTTTTAAAGAGTTGGAATTACGTCATAGGCAACGCAAAGGCGTTCTTCTTTATTATTGAATGGTAGAACGCTATGGAACAAAGACGCTGGAAATAGCACAAGGTCCCCTGTTCGTACTCGACAGATTTTGCGCGGATAATCGTTATTTATTATTGGCATTTGGTCTCCGTTAAGGCCGAATGCTATGGCGCCTTCGTTGCCTGTAACTCTTTCTGGTATATTAAGATATAGGGTGCCAGAAAGCCAACCTGGATCATGAATGTGGGGTTCAACTTGTCCGCCACTGCTTATTTTAAGGTACCAAGCCTCAAGACGCCAATTTTCGGGCCAATGTGAAATGATACCCGCATCCAACTCTGAATGTTCCGATTGGAATGCACAAACATGCTTTTTAATAAGGGCATGTAACCCATCAAGAGACGGGTGAGGTTTGTCGAAAAGGTTGCCTAGTGATGTTTTGCCGTTTGAGATATGTCCCTGATCGGGAAGCTCACGATAGTGCCCTTCGATGAAATAATCCTTTAATGCCTGAATAGTTTCTCGTCCAACTTTGGTGTCCATGACATTTGACACGTGAATAAGGTCAATAGGATTTTGGCAGAAAGGGTAGCGATCCTCAATTTTCCATTGGTTAGATGCAAATGCGCTTACCGCCGCCACGGCGCGATCATTTGGATCCTCTTTCAATACATGATTAATTTTTTTAGTGAAGGCATGCTTTTTATTGAGCGAGTAGAGGCAATGAAGAATTCTATAATTAGATTTACGTTGATTAGCTTGTTCGAAAGCTTCTACAGCCTCCTCGAGCCGACCAAGTTTCTGTAGTGCATTACCAATATTGAACTGAGTACGCGCTGTTTCTGGCAAATATTTAGTTGCAGTTTGAAAGGCTGATAAAGCCTCCTCTACACGGCCTAGTACCATCAGAGAGTTTCCGAGGTTTGTATGTGCTTCACCAAACTCAGGCGATATTGCAAGAGCCTTATTGAAATTCAATATAGCCTTATCGAATTCAACAAGTTTGTGAAGTACCAAGCCCAAATTATTGTAACAATCTGCATGTTGCGGCTCGAGGGTAAGGGCCTTGTTAAATACCTTTACTGCTTCATCAAATCTCTGCTCGTCATCAAGTGCGCTACCAAGGCCTACATAAAAATCAGCAATTTCTGGATTATGGTTAATTGCCTCTTGGAAATTTTCTACGGCTTCGGCGCTGCGTCCGAGTTTCTGAAGAGCAAGGCCCTTATTACAATAGGCTTCTGCCATTCCAGGCTCGTAATCAATTGCATGATCAAAAGAAGAAAGAGAATCTAATATTTTGCCCGTCTGTATCTGCAGAACGCCCAGCAGTTGGTACACCTTGGAATTTTTAGGGTCTACCTCAAGGATTTGAGAATAGATGGATTCTGCGGCAGCTAAGTCTCCTTTCTCATGGGTCTTTAAGCCAAAATCAATGGCTTCTTCTATGGTGACTTCTGCTTCGTCGCCATGAGGCATGGCGTACTCCAATATTAGTTACTCAGCAGCGTTGGCAATTTTAACTTTGGCAAATGAAGGGACGCTTGAGGCTGACACATAAACCTTGCCATCAAAAAGTCGGCGTTGGGTTCTGTAGGCAGAGGTTTGCTCTACAAACCACTCACCATTTCTTTTTTGATGTACGCTGGCATTTATATCTATAAATCCAGAACCATGCATGACAATAATATCATCTTTATCGTGCTTTGATTTGCGCGATACTTCGTGCTGAATGGTGCCTGTAATGCGACTTGCAGTGGCTGTGCACATGGTACACGTAAGTGGAAGGGCACGATGGCAATTACCTGAAGACAAAATCCGAGCTGTTAAATGGCCGGTTTCCGCTGGTAATGTCTCACCTGACATAAGTACTGCATCTTGGGGAGGACTTACGAAACCAATGAAGGGCGTCACAGGCGAGTTTTGGCTGACTTCCTCCGGGGTTTCTCCAAAGCCAATCATTGCTCCCGCATGAGATCTTATTAACTCAAGTTTTTCCATTAATTCTGCATTTGCATCGATCTCATCGGGCAACTCTGTTCCCTTCAATCCAACACTTTCTGCATGCACTGTCACAACGGTATTTGCAGCATCAACGATTGACACCTCGATTTTGCCCAAGCCAGATATGTTAAGTATATCCCTTGTGTTACCGGTAGGGAGTAATTTGCCAGTACTCGCTCCTCCGGGCGTTTGAAAGGCCATCCGAACAGGAGATCCCGTGCCGGCAACGCCCTTAAGTTCATAATCCCCATCGACAGCAGAGAGGCCGTCATCAAGATCGAAATAGGCATGTAAAATCTTGTTGGTATTGGTGTTTAAAACACGAACCATTGCTTGCCCATCCACTAGCTGCGGTGGGACCAATCCTTCATCAACCGCGAAAGGACCCATCGCGGCCGACATGTTGCCGCAGTTAGCATTGTAGCCCACCGTTGCATTGCGGACGCCTATTTGCGCAAAGGTATAATCGATATCGGCATCTGGATGGTCGGATATTCCTACCACACACACTTTTGAGAGGGACGATATACCGCCGCCCATGCCATTGAGTTGGCGACCATTAGGGTCCGGAGTACCCATAGCCGCCAGAAAAAATTCGTCCCAATGAGCTCTTTCAGGAAGGTCACAGTCTTTGAACACTATAGCATTTGAAGTGCCGCCACGAATAAACGCTGCCGGGATTGAAAGTTGCTTCATTAGTAACTCCGTTCTTATGATTACGCCTTTTCCTGAGCTGCATTCCTACCTGCAATGCGTCCAAAAACCTGGCCAGAAACCAAACCTGAACCACCTGGGTAATTATAATGAAATAAGCCACCAACCATTTCGCCTGCTGTGTAAAGACCTGGGATAGGGCGCCAGTCTGTACCTATAACTTGGGCCTCTGGGTTTACCTTTAATCCCCCAAAGGTGAAGGTAATCCCGCCCGTTGCCGGGTAAGCGTGATACGGCGGTTCATCAATCTTGGTTGCCCAGTTACTTTTTGGTAAAGCAAGGCCTTCAGTTGCTAAGCCATCTTTTTGTGTTGGATCAAACCTGTCTGCAGATTTTGCACAATTATTGTACTCATTGATGGTTTTCAGTGCTTGAGCTTTATCATCGATATCCATCATCTCAACCAAATCTTCAAAATTATCAGCTATCAATGGCTTTGCTGTTTCGTATCGTGGCTCTAAATGTTGAACTGTTTTTTGATCAAAAATTTGATATGCTTTGGATCCTGGTTCGTCGAGAATTGCTGCACCGAATTTGGCGTAAGTATACATATTGGTATCCTCGCCTTCATCTACAAACCTCAGTCCCTTACGATTAATCATGATACCGAATAGATAGGAAAGTCGATTAGATTTGTCAGTCAATTTGCGGTCAGCAAAATCACTCCAATCGGCATCAATTGGGGTTGAATGCCTTCCTGACCATTGTCCCCAAGGCATTGCTCCTATCGCTAAAGCCATGCGCAACCCATCTCCTTGGTTAAAGGATGTTCCTCTAACCTTTGCATGATCCCACGGAGCCCCTAGATATTGAGCTCTCCATTGGGCATTAGCTTCAAAGCCACCACAAGCTAGGACAACAGCGTTGGCAGTGATCGTCTTTGATCCGCCGCTTTCTTTTGTAACTACTCCGTGAACTCTGCCTGCATCATTCTGAATTAATTCCGTTGCACCGGAGCCATATCGAATTTCGATGCCTGCCTCTTCTGCTGCTTTAAACCAGCAGCTCGAAAGCCCGACACCTTCATGGACTGCTCGAACAACGACACCGCCAGGAAATGTCCATTGCCCATTAACCATTATTCCGCATACTGACGTTGCCGGTTCACATGGTATTTTTGCCGTTTCGACTGCCCACTTAACGGTATCATAAGAATTGTCAATCATGACTGCTGCAAGTTCTCTGTCAGTGCGCCCTTGAGTGACGCGGTCAAGGTCATTCCAGAACCGTTCTTTCGTATATGGGGTAATACCTTCGTAAAAGTTTAAATATTCGTCTTCAACTCCCGGAAGGAAAGGTTCCAAGTCGCGGGGTTCATCGAAAGCAATTCGAAATATTGAGCCTGACCAATGTGTGTTACCACCGCGCATTTCCTTGTGCGCTTTTTCTAGCACCACCACATTCTCTGCGCCATTTTCCTTAGCCGATAAAGCGGCGGCAAAAGCTGCATTTCCGGCGCCCACTACGATTACGTCATAATCTGGCATGAGAACTTCCTCCTATAAAACTTTGTACACAAATATTTAACGGCTCTGTACTTTATTCTGAGCAGTTTTTCAACGGCATGCCCCCATATGTGCCTTTTGGAAAAAATGATCAAGCATATCAACTGAGGGCAATTTGAATAATATCCTTATTTCTGAGGGCTACTCAAATTGCCCGCTAATAATAACTTATGCCTCGAGTTAGCTACCCGATAAGTGGTTCGTCCCTCAAAGGTGATTTCATCGCTTTGCAAAAATTTCACCATTGCATATCCATTAATTAAGCCAATCGGCACTATTCGATCCCAAGCTAGGAGATGGTTTATCCCAAAAAGGACGAGTTTCAGACATGGTGAGTACAGGTCCTAGGTGCTTTATTTTTCCGAAGGTACAATCAGTTTCAAGCATGATTTTATCAAGCTCTTTTTTGGAAAGATCCATATCGGGTTTAGCAGGTTCCACGTGGCCTTGCTGGTATATGAACATTCCGGAACGACAAAGCGAAACGCGTACATGGTAGGATCCGCCCTCGCGTGCTCTACGCGCTAACGCTAGTAATACCCCATACGCCCCATTATAGCCGGTCGTGTAATCACACGCTGATGCGGGCAAAAGCTTTGGTCGGCCATCATCAACATTCACTCCGTTATCCAAACATATCCCTGTCGCGGACTGTGCTATTTGCTCCCAACCACCCCTGTCTGAGAAAGGGCCTCCGTGGCCGTAGCAACTAATAGAAAGATAAATTATTCCGGGGCGTTCGGATGCTAATTGTTTAGGACTTAAGCCGTGCTTTTCCATTATTCCGGGTCGGTAGCCTTGACTAAAAACATCCGCCTGCATTGATAACTTCTTAAGGGTCTCCAATTCTTTTTCTTTATTTAGATTTAAAAAACAGCTCCGTTTACCATGGCTTGTATCCATCACATGTTCGGGTACTTGAGGTAAATGTTCAGCAGTAACCATTAGAACATCGGCACCATTTTCCGCAAGCGTACGAGCTGCTATGGGGCCAGCTAGGATACGGGTCAAGTCTAAAACTCTGATGCCATCGAGAGGGCGCTTTCCTGAAGAAAATGGAATAGGGTCCGTTTCCCCAATTTTTTCAATTTCTACTAACGGCTTTAAAGATAACATGGCGCCGTGGGGATGCTCTGACCATTCGTTATTAGATCTTACAATAGATCCGCATGCACGGGCTGCAGCAATAGCTTCCTCGAGTTCATGTGAGTCCCATTTGGAGACAGCTTTCGCGACTGCTTTTGCATTAGACTCACATTGAAGCACGCTCATCACTCGGTCATGCAGATGTGGAAGATTGAAATGCGGTAGATACCAGCGTCCGTCTTTGCACTGCCAGGGTTGCGTAATTGAACGCATGTGAGCCATAGATGGGGAGGCTGAAATAGGCTCAAACTCACCATTAACATTTGGCTGACTTAGGTATAGCGAACTTCTGCATGTTGCAGCCGCATGCCTAACATCAATGTTTATTTTTTGGCGTCGCCCAGTTTTAAGTTCATGTATATCAGTGACGGCAACGCCAACACCCGCCAGGATACTTGCGGTTGCCTCGCCAAGCTTAAACCGTGATGTAAAGACAGGGTCCTCACCAGTGATTGCTACTTCACTGTCTTCCGGGTTAGGTAGCTTGCGAATAGCCATTACTTCGTCAAATGATTGTGTCATTTCGGAATCTCCTTCTCCTACTATATGAGCTCGTATGTCGCCTAATGTCTAGTAGGGCTGAGGGATCTGCCGTTGTGTAAGGTTAATAGTTCTCTTCTACCAGCGTCTTAAACCATCCTTACTAAAAGGAAATTAGCGCACAGTCGAACTCTGTAGAAGGGCCTGACGGGTATAGCGTTCTCAATTTATGGGTAATGGTGTGGCAGCGTAATGAAAGACTTTAGAAATAGAACAAGGGGTATAATAGACAAATTACAATGATGGGCGGAGGTTGCTCAGAATTGTACTATCACAATAGACTTTCCTTCTCTCTCTATTGCTAGCTTGATACCTTTGTTTTGGCCAGCAGGCAGCATCACCAAAACTTATGGACAACGACAATTTAAGGACCAAGTATTGATAAGATTTCTGCCAACGCCGATTCTTATTGCTGCTGGGCGTTAAATGACAAATCCATATTTTTCAAGTTTATTTTCATCGAGTTCTAGTCCAAGCCCAGGCCCCGTTGGGAGACTAATATGTCCCTTACCTATATCGAGTTTAGTTGTACAAACTGTGTCTGTGACTTTTAGAGGGCCTACGCACTCTAGGCCTGGCAAAACATTGTGGGATGTTGCGCTAAGCATGATTTCTGCTGTTGTACTCAGATCAAGGCCAAAGCCGTGGCCAAGCACGATGGGTAGGCCAGCAGCTTCGGCGGTTGCCATCATTTTAGCTGCAGGTAACATCCCTCCCGCTTGTTTGATCCCGAATTTTATATAGTCTGCGCAATCTGCTTTTATCGCTCGTATTAAACTAGGATGGTCACTTATTGCCTCATCGGCCATAATAGGAATGCCACCCTCGCGTCTCACTTTTCTCAATCCGTCTAAATCATCTTTTGCCACCGGTTGCTCAAACAGCTGCATATCGCAATTTTTCACTGCATCACAAAGTGCTAATGCTTGGTCTACGGTACACTGCTGATTGGCATCCATACGAAGTTTTATGTCAGAGCCAACCGCATCGCGTACAGCCATCACCCGGGCACCATCTACACTTGCGTTATTTCCAACTTTTATTTTCATAGATTTAAAGCCATCATTTTTCCACTTAAGGGCTTCGGTAGCTGCCTCATCAGGAGGTAATTCACCAACCCATGCGTTGAACAAAACGTTGTCCATGATTGCTCCGCCTGCATATTCATGAAATGCTATACCATGGCGTTGGCATGTGAGTTCAATACAAGCCAATTCTACGCCTGCAGCTGCACCTGGTTGCTGTGGAGCTATCTTAGAACAAATGCCATATATTCGATTTACATTAGTAGGATCTTCGCCGATGAGGGCAGGGGTTAGTTTGTCGCGGATGGCAACCGCAAGCTCAGCAGCCGTGTTCGGAGATGTAGCCCTCGTGGAAGGATCGATACTGTTTACTCCGATAATTCCATCGCTATCTGTGACACGTATCACAAGGCACTTAGTAATATTTTTCGATTGACCTCCACTAGTAAAAGTCCCTACTAACGGCATTCCTATACCAAAAACTTCTATTTTTTTGATTGTTGTACCCATGAAGTGCATCCCCAGCAAAATTCATCTATGAGCTCGACAATGTAACTTATCACCTACAGCTGAGTCTCATATTTTTATTATTAGTCTAAAATATTTGAATCTACCAAAGCTTGATCCTACTGCAATCGCTTGCATCCCTCTAAAACAAAATTAAGCGATATGGCCTTTCCTTTTGAGAGACTTTATGTCCTCTTTAGACACGCCGATTTCATAAAGTACATCATCAGTATCCTCAGCAAATTCTGGCACCTGTCCTGACATTTGTGCTACCCCGCTGCCAATTGCTATCGGCAGGCGAGGAAGCTTAGCAATAGTACCGTCTGCAAATTTTGTTGCCGACATTCGACCTTTCATATTCATTTGCGGGTCATTGAATAAATCACTGGGTGTTGCAACCGGTGCAGCGGGAATGGAATTATTAACAAGCATGGTCAACAATTCATCGTATTCGAATTTGATAAAAATTTCCTGCAAAATCACGTAAAGCTCATCATGATTTTCTCGACGCTTCTCATTTGTGTCGAACTCTTTAGTTTCCAACAAATCCATTCGTTCATATAAATGGCAGAAAGACTTCCATTGTTTGTCTGATGTGACACCGATAAAGATTTCTTTTCCATTTTTTGTTTTGAAAACGTCATAGATACCCCAGCTTCGGGGCCGCACAGGCATTGGTTCGGCTTTTCGTTTCATCTGAACCTCTCCTGCCATGTGTTGTCCAACAAGATAGGCCGAACTTTCATATAGCGAAGAGACAATCTTTTCACCCTTGCCTGTCTGATTACGTTTATGCAGAGCTGCAAGTATAGCTACGGCGCCAAAAGTGCCACCCATTATGTCAATTACAGAGGAACCAGCTCGTAACGGGTTACCCGGTGGTCCGGTCATGTATGCCAGGCCGGTCGAGAATTGCACGAGTTCATCTAGTGCAGCCCATTTTTCATAAGGGCCAGGGAGGTATCCCTTGAGAGCACAATAAATCAATCTAGGATTGACCTCTGAGACCTCGTCCCATCCCACATTTAGTTTTTCGGCTGTGCCAGGACCAAAATTTTCGATCATTACATCTGCCGTCTTGAGCAACTTGTGAGCTATCGCTTTCCCTCCATCCGTCTTGAGGTCTAGCCCTATCGAACGCTTGGAACGATTGAAATAAATGAATGAGCCAGCGATATGTCCCTTAAGCTGCCGGGTTCTGTCTCCGGATGGCAAAGGTTCAATCTTAATGACATCAGCACCGAGCTCTGACAACACTAACCCACAGCTAGGTCCCATCACAACATGACAAAATTCGATAACGCGTATACCATTTAATGGTAGCGTTTGAGGGTCGATCTCTTTTGTTTTTTTGGTCATTAACGTTATGTATTTGTTTCAGGTAGGTAACATTGAAAGAATTTGGAATTAAGGTGCGTTCAAATCGCGTCCAGAACGCTTTAACTGTGAACAATATTGGCTATGAACATAAAAGGCGTTAGTCCGTCTTCCTAGTCATGTACTTTTACAAATGAAATTCCCTGATGAGCTCGTCTGCAGCAGAATTTTCGATGTTAAGCACACAGTTTTCAACTTTTTCTCGCTGTTCTTGCGGCACAATATCTTCTAGCAAAGAATGGAATTTTGCAGCCATCGCTTTTTCTTTGTCAGGGTTATGACATGATCCAGATGCATTGAGCAGATATTCACGATCGTACTGGTTTGTGCCGACGCCAGTCTCTACTTCAACCCATCCGCAGAAATTGGCAGGATATATATTATCCAAGTCTGGGTCATGCTCAATTTCTATAGCCTGTGCAAAAGCTACATTTTTGGCATCAGAAAGTTTGTCCGGTGTAAATTCATTTGGAAGCGCATTGCCATATCTAAATCCTGCTGTCACACAGTATCGCATTGACATTTGACCATTTAGAATCGTCCCTGGTTCGTAATCAAATCCACATTGAACGGTTAGCAGATGTGGTAATCCCATCCGAACCTTTCGTCCATCATCGGATTCTACTAAATTTCCATAACGATCCCGCAGTATTTTTGCTGCATCTACATAAGCATGTGTTGAGCCGCAGCAGGAATAAGGCTTAAAGGAGGTACCCTCAAGCATCCAAGTTTGGCCTAATTCTTCAACTAATTTAGCTGGCACTGCATGGTCTGAATGTGCCTTCAGAAATCCTCCATTTTCGAATTCAAATATTGCTTTGCTTCCAGTATAGCCACAGCTTGCTAGTTCAGACGCAACGATCCCCGCTCGCGCTGCATCTCCTGCATGAAATCTTTTGGTCATTGCGCCATCATACAACCAAGCAAAAAGACCGCTGGATTGGGTCCCAGCTATTCCGTAAGCCCAAGCAGTTTCCTCTACACCGAGGTTTAAAAGCTTGGCAGCGGCAGCGGCGGAGCCGAAAGCACCAGTGATGCCTGTGATGTGCCAACCACGTAGCATTGTAGTGGTCGGATCCATCGCGTAAGAGGTTCGGATCATTAGTTCGTAGCCGGCAGCAATAGCGGTTACGAGCTCCTCGCCGCTAGAGCCCAGTTTTTCACCTACCGCCAATGCAGCCGGAATGACAACGGCCCCTGGATGGTGCTTTACGGGATGATAATCGTCGAGTTCAAACGCGTGTGCTGAGGTGCCATTCAAAAGTGCAGCATCAGAAGCTCGCAATGTTGGACCACTATCACCCCACACCGTAGATTGCTCATTCCCAGATCCATTGTCGCGAGCCCATTTTTCAACTATGCCGGCCCATTCGGTTTTCCTTCCGTGAAGTGCACAGGCTACAGTATCAAGAACAAAATAACGAACTGCGCGCCGAGAACTTTCTGGCAAATCACTGTAGGTAAGTTTGGAAAAAAATTCTGCTAATTGCATTGTTTCCCCGGATGGTCGAACTTCTGCGCACATTTTTTAAAACCCTTCAAAATAGTTGGCACGACTACATTTATAACGACACGTTTCATTTTTCGTAAGAGACATCAATTCTTTCATAAGTTCCTACTTGCTAAAAACTACAACTTAATACGTGCACGTCTACGCTTTACTGCCTGAGCAATCGCGGCAGCAGTAAGCAATGATGATTTTTTATTTGTCGAAGTGACAGTGTTGTTGAGCTCGATGTTCATCGTGCCGCTCTCTGCTTCCATTTTTATAAAATGGGTACTTTGTGGATATTGAGGATCCGCCCACAGCTCCACGGTTGTTCGTTCAAAGCCTATCCCAGCGACAGCGATTGTGGCAGCGACATTTAATTTTTCTTCAAAAATTTTAGCTCCTTCACCTGCAGTTCCTTGAAAAAACATTATGGATTCAGTTACCTTTGAAAGGTCTAACATTTCCTCTGCTGGAGTTTTGACCCACAACGAAGGTGCCTTTTTTGTTACGTATGTTATGCTGTTAATCCCGGAATGTCGGGCGGCGCTCACAACATCTATTCCACCAACGGCACCAGCGGGTATCTCAAGTGATGAATTGCCTTCTTCTGCAGCCGCTATGAGCAATAGACGTTCATTTTGATCAGCGAGAATCCCAACAGATACGGCTATAAGGTCAATGCCGGCTTTTAAAACTGGTCCGCCATAGGTGCGCAAGGCTTCGTGGCTGCCGCACTCAATAACTAAATCCGGTTGTGTTGCTATAAGTGCATCTGGACTTTCAACAAATTTAGTTTCGGGCAGGCGTTTTTTTATTGCTCCGTCTTGAGATCGGCGGGTAGCGACAGCAGTATACTCAATGTCATCGTCTTCTGATAATATCTCTGCAACTGTTGATCCAATCCCACCAAATCCAATTTGACCTATTTTTAAAGGCCGGGTCATTCAGCACAATCTTTCTGCAACAGTGCCGGATAGTAGGTTTTGTTGCTGGATGTGACGGGGACGATACTTAACCCCAGGTTAACTTGAACTTTCGGCATATTTATATCCTTTTGATCCTCACTTAAAAAAGAGAATATTCGTTGATCTCTGAAATATTGTGTAACTTACATTTAAGAGTATAAAGTTAAATTTTTTGGAGGCTTCATGGCAAACTTAAAGATCTTTGGCACTCCGACATCGCCGCCAACACGAATAGCAAGAGTTGCAGGAATTGAATTCGGACACAATGTTGAGTTACGTGAACTAGCGTGGAGAGTATCACCAGACGAGTTGTTTGATCTCAACCCAGCTGGGCGCGTGCCGGTACTGGTGCATGACGATGTGACGCTTTGGGACTCTCGGCAAATTTGGTCATATATAGAAAGGTTAGACGACTCAAATCCTCACGAATCGGTTCGCAACATAGAAGGGGCACACCGTTGGCGGGAAGCGAATATGGTCACGTTAGGTTATGAATTAATGGGTGCTATGATGATTCTGAGAGGAATGGAAGAGCAGCCATCAATTTCAGACCACCCCTATTTGCATAGGAATATTGAACGTCGCGACCGTTGTTTGAAAACGCTTGACGACATGTCTTCTTCGGGTTGGCTCGTAGAGCCCACAACTTTTGGTCTTGCGGACGCATTAATGATTTGCGCTACTGATGCTTTGGTTGGGCGAGAGGTAATTGATATTAAGCAATATCCATCACTGTCTGGCATAAGGATGCGTTATTCAACGAGGAAATCATTGGTTGAGACTCTTGGTGAATACTATCCGGGCCAGCGTGGTGGTTTATAACAAGTTTTAATAATATTTATGTAGGAGACGTATTAAATATGCCCAACCTATTTGTCACCACCGTAGTTGGATCAATGCCCAAACCAGCATGGCTAATGGAACAACTGCCTTTGAATGCCGAAGGCAAGCAAGTTCATGGCAAGGGAGCAGATTGGATGTTTAAGGGCGATCTTCTAAAGGCGGCGCATGACGATGCAACAAAGTTAACACTGCATGACCAGGTCCATGCAGGCATAGAGGTAGTAAGCGACGGGGAACAACGAAGAGGGTCCTATTTAACTTATATTACCAATCGTTTAGAGGGGTTTGACTACGAGCATTTGACTAAAAAATGGACACGTAACAACAGACGGCTTGCAGAAGTGGGCCGTTGCATCGGGCCTATACATCGATCAGGGCCTATGTTGAAACATGATGCTGAATTCATGCTTGAGCAAACCGACCGCCCTGTGAAGATTACAATGCCTGGTCCAATGACTGTGGTCGATTCAACTGCAGACGAGTATTATGGTGACGAAGCTTCTATGGCGATGGAAGTTGCAATCGCTCTTAACGAAGAGGCGCGAGAACTTGATGCGCTCGGCATCTCTGTCATCCAATTCGATGAACCGGTATTTAGCCGCTATCCCAATAAAGTTTCGGACTGGGGCATTGCGGCATTGGACCGATGTGTTGAGGGTATCAAAACAGCTAAAACAGCTGCCCATATTTGCTATAGCTATCCCATGCCCGGAGTTCCCCGCCCAATTGTCGACAGCTATCCTGTAATCTTGGCAGCATTAGAGAACTCCAAAATTGATCAACTTGCTCTTGAATTCGAAGCCTCGAAACTCGATCCAGAACTATTGCGCCTATGCCCGTCAAAACTGTTATGTATGGATGTATCGATAATGGTACCAAAACGACGGAAACACCCGAATACGTAGCGGCAAAACTACTTGAAGCGGCAAAACATTTACCGGCCGACCAACTTCAGGCTGCTCCGGACTGCGGACTTCTGCCGTTGCCGCTCGACATTGCGCGGGCAAAGCTCAAAGCAATGGTTGATGGCGCAATCTTAGCGCGCAAACAATTAGGTTAAGCCTGCGGAGCTTTTTACCGTGTAGGCTTTACATCTGGCAACCAAGAGAATTGTTACTATTTGCTTTATCAGGTCGCGGCTTTACTCAATAACGACGCCATTTTTATGGGAACTCATGCGCTCGTTTCGAGAACGTCTGGATTGATTACATTTATTGGTGTGCCTTCTAAGAACGCTTCGATTTGATTGAAGATGTCAGTGAATTGTATCTCGTATTCATCTTTTGTTACATAACCCACATGAGGTGTACAAATGACATTCGGCATCTCGAATAAAGGGTGACTAACAGCGGGCTCGTTTTCATATACATCAACAGCTGCCATGCCGGGGCGGCCAGATTTCAGGGCCTTAACAAGCGCACCATCCTCAATTAAACCAGAACGGCTTGTATTAACAATTAATGAGGTTGGCTTCATAAGAGCCAAGTCCTTGCCTGTTACTATTTCACGGGTTGCTTCTTTAAGGCGCATATGCAGCGATATCACGTCACAGCGCTTGAAAAATTCTTCTTTTGTTTTGGCTGTTTCCAATCCATCGATGTTTGCTTGCTTGCGGCTTTCCGGCCTGGCCCATATCAAGATATGCATCCGGAATGCTTTTGCGTATTCGACTACCGCTTTTGAAATTCGGCCATATCCATAAAGTCCTAGCGTTTTAAATCCAAGTGAGTGTCCAACGCCTTTTTGCCAATTTCCAGCTCTCAATGAAGCCATTTGGCCCGGAATATCTCTCATTGCACACAAGATTAGGCCCCAGGTCAGTTCCGCTGTGGAGTGAGAGGGCATGTCCATATGCAGATCAGACGACAATAAAACTCCATTAGCGGTGCAACTTTCAACGTCTATGTGTGGATAAACACTGCGCTGGCTTATGAATTTTAGATTGGGTAATCTATCTAAAAGTTCTTTTCGGACCTGTGTTCGTTCACGGATTAAAACCAGTATTTCCGTTTCTTCGAGACGATCAACCAAAGCACCAGTTTCCTGAACATGATCGTTCCAGATTGTTACTTCGTGGCCATCTAGTTTTGAAAAACAGTCTAAGGTCCGAATAGTATCAAAATAATCGTCAAGGATTGTAATTTTCATTAAAAAAACCTTTCAATTCCGTTTTTCGCTAGAGGAGTTGGTACTATGCGTGCTGAATCTGTGCTCTACTTTACACCAAGAAATGCAGTAACGTTAAGTCGATCAGTTTTACTCGGCTGAGGGGTGTAACTAACCTTTTGCGGTTGGCTGTATTTGCTAGTTTTCTTTTGGCAGCTTCATAGCAAAACAAACTGCTAGTATTCCACCAAGCCCTAAGGTTGCAAAAGCAGCTCCCCACACGACATTGGGGCTGCAGTTCGAGGCACTTAATATGTCTATNACCCACCCAACGGCGATGGGCGCTATTGCNGCAACAATGAACCCGAGTAAGGAACGCAACGCCAGCAGGTCACCAAGGGACGCAGGCTCCGCCACCTCGGCTAAAGCTGTCGAAAGAACTGGCGAGTCACCCAATGCAAAAAATGCGTATATGATCATTAAGNCTGCAACTATCGTTGCCGGTAATGTTACTGACCACCCAATAGTNAAAGAGAAAATTGTGCCGATTACAGCTGTGANTATTAAAATTTTGCGACGACCAACTCGATCAGATAGTGTGCCCATAGTTGAGGCTGCGATTGCCCCACCTAAATGAAGTACCATAACAAATTGGGCACTCCATTGGGCAGCTTCGGTGGTATCAATTCCAGAAAGTAAAAAGCTGGCAGCGATCAANGCTGGCGCCCAACTCCACATGCCGATTAATTCCCAATTGTGAGCGCAATAACCAGCTAAAAGTATTTTTGTTGGGCGACTTTTAAGGGCCTCACGNAAAATACCATAATCTTTAGATTTGACATGAATAACATTATCTAGACCATTGATGCTTATCAATAAAATNACNGCACCNATCGTTGTGAGTGAACCCGTTACTAAGAATGCTAACCGCCAACTATCGATCCCTATCGCAATTCCCGTTAGGCTAATAGATGCAGCATAACCTATCGATGTTGAGGAGATTAGCCATCCAATCGCGCTTCCCAAATTTTGAGGGGGCACATTNTCTCGGAATAATGCTATCAGGGGAGTATACACGCCACCTTGGCTTAGTCCGATTAAAGAGTAGAGAACNAANGTTGAGGTAAAATCCCTAGAAAAGACCCCGAATGCAGCGCTGATTATTGCGGTCGATATGGCTGAAATCTGTGCCGCNTTTTTTGCCCCAATAAGCCCTCCTAAGTAAGAAAAAAATGTTAGAGAAATAGCGTAGGCTAAAAAAAAGCCGCTTACTATCGTTCCTACCCGGACTGCACCAATTTTCCAATCCTCAATTAGGAGGGGTATGCAGCCCGCTACGACCATGAAGGGAAGAAATAAAAATACCCTTGCAATGGACACGGCAATGAGCTGACTGCGACTTATCATAGTGGGGCTATAGAACAATTATTAGGTATATAAATTTTACCAAAGTGTAGTTCCTTAAAATCCAACCCCTTGGCCTTAGTATTCCCGCTGCTACTTTACCAATCGAAAGTAGCGACCGACAACTAAGCTAAACGAGCTTATTGATTGCTAAAAACGTAACAATTCATCTCTGAGGTTCAATAGGATTTCCTTCTATTGACGTTGATGTGCGACCGTCGGGCCCCACCGGTATATCGCCCATTAGAGTAGTACGATGTATTTCTCTCGGGAATTCCGAGTTGATTATATCTTTCGGTCCCATATGCAGCACTTGGCGGTTGTCCCACATTGTGAGTGAATGATCAGTCCATTTAAAACGAACATTAAATTCAGGTCGTGCCACATGGGTCTTAAGCATAACCAATAAGGCTTCGCTTTCGGTTGGTGTTAAATCTACGATACTTTCAATAAACGAGGGAGCGCAGTAAATTGCTTTTTCACCCGTTTCAGGATGGACACGTACTAACGGATGTTCGCTGATCAAAAGATTTTTCTGGAGTGTTTTCTGATATTCTTCAGATGTGTTTACTCCCGCATTTCCTCGATATCGATGTATCCCTCGAAGGCTGTCTAGAAATTCTTGCATGGTTTTGGAAAGCGCTTTGTATGCGGCTACCATGTCAGCAAACTGAGTGTCGCCTCCATAAGGTGGCATTTTATCTCCTCGCAATATTGAAATAGCAGGTGGATTTATCGCGGGGGTCACGTCTGCGTGCCAGCCAGACCAGGGAAAGAGCAAATCAGCTCCCTTATAACGTTTATCGCGGCGGTCACGGTCGACCGTGTAGATCTCGGGCCAGCGATCGTCTTGGTGCCCATAAACAGCATGCGCCGGGGTGCATTCACCGAATTGCTTTGAAAAGGCTATGTGCTGATCGTGGTTTAGTTTTTGATCTCTGAAAAACAGAACCTTCCATTTTAAGAATGCGTTACGTATTTCTTTTATTACTTCGCCTGACAGTGGGATCGAAATATCGACCCCGGTGATCTCCGCACCTATGGTCATTGCTAGTGGCTTTATTCCAATTGAAGTAGGTGTATTGGATGTAACAACTTCAGCCTCTTCTATGGCCATAATAAGAGGTTCCTCTATGTTGATTTTGAAAGCAAATAGATACTTATCATACTAATAAATTTTGGAACATAGGGAGTGTCCATGAGAGAAATTGAGAGGATATACAGATTATTTTTACCCTTATAGATTTTGGGCTTCGCCGGTTTGTGCTGCGGCTCTAGAGATTTAACGCGAGTTCCGAAACCAAAGCAAAAATGTCAAAATTCAGAGACTGCTGTTTGATGCAATTGAAAGGAGCTCACGCAAGTCAGTGTTAGTGAGCATTTCAAAATTACTACCTAATTCAATGACTCGTTCGCGTGCACTTTGATTAAGCCTTGTGTCAAGACAACTTCTGACTTTTTGTAGATGTTCCTCAACGCTCACAGGATCGCCATTCCAACTTCCCCTGGGGCCACGGCACCGTGTCGTATGCTTCGTGCCGTCCTTCATTGTTACTTCTAAATCCACATACATATCCTGAAATTTTCCGGGAATGGTTTTCGACATACAGAGGTCGATTTTGTCGAGCATTTTTTCCATATCAGGAGCGAAGCGGCGGCTATCTTCAAAAGTTGCCATATTAACAACACCGTCCAGAAGTGCGGCACAGCAAGTGTATTGAAAGCTAAATTTACCAGCTAANCCGCTCTCTGGATGAGATCGATCTATGTATCCCATCTCAGGACTGGTGAGCTTTACCTTATCAATCTTGTCTGAATCATCGATTTTTGGATGAAGTTCCAAGCCAGCACTGATTACAAAATGCGTTGCGTACTGGCTGGGAAACATCTTCAGTGCATAACCAGGTTCTACTATGCGGAAGGGTGGTCCAAAATTTAAAAGTTCACTGCCGTGGAACTCATCTTTGAAAAACATATCGATGTATCCGCGCGGTGCCTCTAGCGCTTCAGGGTTCGAGGTAAAACCACGTTGAGCCATCTGTGCTGCATCTAAACCCATAGCTCCGGATAATCCGCAATGGGTCATTTTTGCCATCGTTCCAACATTGGCAAGTGATGTTCCGGTCCGAGAAACTGCAAGCCCTATCGCGTGTTGAAGCCCTTTCGCATCAAGCCCAAGTATATGCGAAGCCGCAACGGCAGATGACAATGGTGCGGTAAGCCCAGGCGGATGCATTTTGAGTTTTCCAGGATCATATTGCCGCGATGCTTCGCGGATCCAGCCTTGAAGTTCAATCCCTTTAATCAATGCAGTTAAAGCATCGAGGCCGTTTACATCGGTGGTTTCCACAAGAGCCAGGACTGTCGGTAAATTAGTAGAAAGCGCATGGTTAGCAGGTGCCCACATTGGCTCGTAGTCCAAGACGTGCATTGATGATCCATTTATATAAGCCGCATTAACTGGAGTTGTTTTGAAACCAAACCCGATCACAGATGATAAAGGTTTCGCTCCTTGGTCTCTGATATGCTCTGCAAGGATTGAGGGGGGTGTTTCTTGGATTGTTCCAGCTACTGCTACTGAGATTCCATCAAGAAGTAATTGTCTGGCTTTTATGATTGCTGCTTCTGTAATATCTTTGGATGATATTGAAGTGATGAGTTTGGAAAGTTTTTTGGTTAGATTTTTCATAAGACTTGTAAAAATATTGTGTATTTCAGTTTTTCAACACGTTTGTTTGTACGCTTAGCCATTGTAGCCCGACAAAAATCAGCTTTTGGTCTTTGAAGTGATTGACATTATTTCGCAAAGATCTGTGTTTTCTAAGCATTCTAAATTGGAAGCCAGTTCTATGACGCGATCAGTATCACGATCATTGAGACGGCAACCCAAACACATTCGAACTTTTGCTTCGTGATCTCCGGGTTCGAGGGGTTTACCATGCCAAGATCCTCTAGGCCCATCGCATCGTGAAACAACGGTTGTGCCGTCCTCTAACAAAACTTCAAGATCCACTACTTCCTCCTCAAACCGTGCTGGCCGATTGGGATCTTGGATGACTTTCACTTTCTCAAGCATCGCTTCCATATCAGGAGCAAAACGACGAGCGTCCTCAAAAGTATCGATTACTACTTCGCCGTCCAGAAGTGCGGCACAGCAAGTGTATTGAAAGCTAAATTTACCAGCTAAACCTTGATGGGGTTTTGGCCGGTCGACGTATGTCATAACCGGAGTTGTTAACTTTATTTGTTTAATTTTTGAAACATCATCTATTTTTTTTCGAGCATCAAGAGCTGCTGTTATTACAAAATGGGTACCAAATTGGCTTGGAAACATTTTGATCGAGTAACCTGGGTCCACAAGGCGGAATGGCGCCCCAAAATTCAACATCTTTTCATAGTCAAAGTTAGGCATATAAAGTTGGACGTATCCATTATCTGCTTCAAAAATGTCTGGATTTGCGGTGAAGCTTTTNGATGCAAGTAANGCNGCATCNAGGCCAAGAGAGACTGCTATGCCGCAATGTGTCATNTTTACCATTGTGCCGGCATTAGCATTTANNGCCCCGCAACGTGATGCGGCNATTCCGAAAGCNTGCTGCTGAGTTTCTGTGTCAAACCGAAGGATATGCCCTGCTGCNACGCACGANGAAATAGGNCCCACNAGACCTGGTGGNTGATTTTTNACTTTTTTGGCATCAAAATCGCCNGAGCANTGTCGNAGCCANCCCTGCGTTTCNGTGCCTTTCACAAGNGCGGTAGCAGCCTCAAGGCCGTTAACTTCGTTCGTNTCTATTAACGAAAGTATGGCGGGTAAATTTGTCGAAATTGCATGATTGGCCGGTGACCACATNGGCTCATAGTCTAGGACATGCATTGAGCCGCCATTAATATATGCTGCATCTATNGCATGAGTTTTAAAATCAAATCCAATTACCGAGGATTNNTCNACGGACCCCTTGCTTCTGATATGNTTGGCNAAAATCGACGGTGGTGCTTCTTTNATNGAACCNGCTACNGCTACTGCAATGCCGTCGAGAAAAAGTTGNCGCGCTTTTTGNATTGCTTCAGTGGTCAGGTCTGCAGAGGTAGTTTGGACNATTATTTCGCTTATCTTTCTCGTGAAACCTTCCATGAATTTTTCTCCCGTNAAGCTTNATGTATATCATCCCTAGTAAAGTTGAGGGGTCAATANAGTGGGGGCNCGAGCACTAAGTCTTAGTAATTTACGGCNGGGCTTGATCCTCCNTCAACTGCTATNCATTGGCCTGTAATGATGTCNGCGAGAGGAGAGCAAAAGAAAAGCACTGCTTTGGCTATNTCTTGCGGCAGTATCAATCTTCCCATGGGAATGCTTTCAATTTCCTCGCGCTCAATCTCTGATAATTCTAAGCCTGCGTCTTTGGCTCTCCTCTCAAGTCCGGCGCGGAGCCGGTCAGTAGCAGTTGGCCCAGGNTGAACGCAATTTACAGTTACATTATGTTTGCCAGCATAACCCGCAAATTGTTTTGTAAAATTTGAAACNCCAGCATTTGTAATGCCNTTAGTCATACGAAGTGGNGCNGCTATTCGTGCTGTCATTCCNCCTATNTTAANAATCCTCCCCCANCGTTGTTCCTCCATATNAGGNAGGACTTCACGGGCAGAACGGATATANGCCATNAGTTTCACATCGATGTGATGACGCCAATGATCATCAGTCTGCTCTTCGAACGGNGCCTGNAGNGAAGTCACTGCATTATTTACTAAAATGTCAACGCGGCCNGCNGCTTTCATTGCCGTCGATACAAAGTTCTTNATGTTATNAAANTCAGAGACATCNGNTACNATTGGCCANGCTTNAGAGCCGAGTGCNNTGATTTCATCNGCNGTTTCTTCAAGNGTGCTNAAGGTGCGTCCGCATAAAGCNATGTNNACNCCTTGCTCAGCTAAAATTAATGANATTNCTTTGCCNATTCCGCGNCCNCCCCCAGTGATAAATGCCACCTTTTTTTCNAGNTCAAATTGCATTTCTNCCTCCCTCAATTTTCANAGNCTGGATAAAGAAGTATCTTTCCGATGTGTGCCGAACTCTCCATTAGCATGTGNGCCNCTGCCGCTNTNTCGAAAGAAAAGCGTNTGAAGACCTCAACTTNAATATCNCCAGTGCCAAATGCAGGCCAAATTTNTTGTTTTAANGATNGACAAATNGCNGCNTTCTCGGCAATNGAACGAGGCCGCAAACGCGAGCCNGTTACCGTNANATGCTTNGCATGNATTTGACCAAAGTCNGCCTCNACCACCTTGCCAGCACGAAGATTGACGAACACGAGCCGACCNTTCTTAGCAAGTATGTTTAATTCTTTTGGGATATATGGGCCNCCGACAATGTCNAGTATNACATCAACNCCATTNCCGTNNGTGAAATCNNTTGCNATAATCTCGAAATCTTCTTCAACATAATTTATTGCACGGTCTGCGCCAAATCGACGTATNGCATCACATTTTTCGATTGTGCGTCCTGTTGCTAGNACTTTTGCACCTANAAATNTNGCAATTTGGATCGCNGTGTAGCCTATGCCGCTTGTGCCTCCCTGGATCAGAACNCATTCTCCTTTNNTNANNGCACCTCGATCTATNAGGTTNGTGTAAACNGTACAAAAGGTTTCAGGTAATGCGCCGGCATCCATAAGAGAAACTCCNGAAGGAATNCTAAGGCACTGAAGNGCTGGCGCGCAGACGTATTCTGCGTAACCTCCACCTTTGAGTAGAGCGCAAACTTCATCGCCCTTTTTAAGCTTCGTAACGTTCTGTCCAACAGCCAAAACAGTTCCAGAGGCTTCTAAACCAAGAATATTCCCGGCACCTGGCGGCAATGGATATTCGCCTTTACGTTGCGTTAAATCCGCACCGTTTAGTCCGGCGCCAGCGACTTTTATTAGAACCTCGTCTTTGCCGTGCCTTGGAATAGAGCACTCTCTTATTTCTAGGACCTCTGGACCACCAGGCTTTGGCACACTTACATATCGCATTTTTTCCGGAATATTCATTTCAATTCCTAATGTTCATACTTTGCACTGTGGCGCTATGTGCTATTAACCAATGGAATGTAAAGGTATAGGTTATTATAGGTAAAAGATATGAAGGTTTCTGATATTGCTGACGCCTTAAAAGGAGAGCTTATCGGTAACGGTTCTCTCGAAATCAAACATATTACACATCCGATGAAAGCCGGAGGTAGAGGTGATTTAGCCATAGCTACCGATGAAGATATGTTGGATTTACTGCCCCATTCTAAAGCTGTAGTTGCTGTAGTATCTGCTGATGCTGATGTGCCAAATGGAATGCTAGAGGCATTAATTAAAGTCCGTCGAAGCAGAGTAGCGCTTGGGCTTTTAACAGAGATGTTTTCGAAACCATTACAAAGCGCTGACGGCATTCACCCTAGCGCAATTGTGGACCCGTCCGCTAATGTTGGTGAAAATTCTTCAATTGATCCTTTTGTTTACGTGGGTCCCGGAGCCTCTATTGGTGATCGGTGTCAAATAATGTCGCATGTTACGATAGGCGCAGAGGCAAAGATTGGCGCCGACTCTATTATTCATTCCGGCGTTAGGATCGGCGAACGAGTAAATATTGGTGATCGTGTTATTATCCAACAAAATGCAAGCATTGGATCGGATGGATTTAGCTTTGTCACACCGGAGGCTGGCAGTGTAGAAGAAACCAAGGGTGTTATTTCGAAAAGTAAAGTATGTGCAAAAAACGTTTCAATCTTTCGTATTAACTCGTTGGCATCGGTAACTATCGGCTCCGACGCAGAGATTGGCTCGTGTACAGCTATAGATCGCGGGACACTTACTGATACCAAAATCGGTGACAATACTAAAATCGACAATCTAGTGCAGATTGGCCATAACGTCATTATCGGCGACCATTGTATGATTTGTGGTCAGGTTGGAGTTGCGGGTTCTGTGGTTATAGGCGATCGTGTGGTACTCGCAGGGCAGGTAGGCGTAAAAGACCATGTAAAGATTGGTGATGATGTTGTCGTTGGGGGTGGTTCTGGCGTCGCGACAGATATTCCAAATAAAACCGTTGTTATTGGATATCCTGCTATTCCGAAAGATGAGATGGCAGCCCAATATCTTAATGTGCGTCGGTTGGGAAGTGTGTTCAAAGATATTCGCCGTTTTAAATCGAGACTTAAGGCGCTTGAATCACACACAGAAAAAGGCTAATTAATCGCGCGCGATATTCATGGGCTAGGGTCCGACGGATGAAATTATTTTAGATTAAAAAGAGTACATTATGTCGAAGTTTGAAGAAGATATTTACGATATTGTTGCGGATAAGGCTGATGTAGATAGGGTTAAGCTAGTTCGCGACGCTCGCCTTGATGACCTTGAAATTGAGTCTTTGGACATCGTTGAAATAATTTTTGCTATCGAAGAAAAGTTTGACATTCAAATTCCATATAACGCTAATGATGCGGAGATGGAGTTTGAAACGGTTGGCCAAGTGGTCGATGCAGTGCAGAAAGTAATCGAAGAGCAAAGCTGATTTGGTTATAGCTGGATAACATTTATAGCTTCAAACTTCTGGTTATGTATATGATATGGTCCTATAAGCGTCAGATTAGTCGTTAACGCTGCTATTATAGGAACCGCTGATATGAATAGAGTGGTCATAACCGGATTAGGTGTCTTTTCCGGCGCCGGTAAATCTACACAGGAATTCTGGCAAACGGTAAGCAACGGTCGTTGCGTTATAGGTCCTCTCGAAACAATTCCGACTGATGACCTTCTGGTTACTATTGGTGTAGAGATAAAGGATTTTGATCCGAAAGAGCATTTCCCAAAAAAGCAGCTTGGCCTACTTGATCGTTTTTCTCAGTTAGGGCTAATGGCTGCGCGTGAGGCAATTGCTGACTCTGGACTTTCTTTCGAAGGTGAAGACGGAGATAATACAGCCACCATAATCGGTTGCGGGGTTGGCGGCCAAGAGACAATAGACCAGGCCTATTATCACATATACAAGGAGGGTAGACGAGGTGTTCACCCGTTTACTATTCCTCGTCTGATGTTAAATGCCGCGTGTAGTCACATAACTATGGAGCATGGCATTACCGGACCGGCATACGCTATTGCAAGCGCATGCTCTTCTGCAAATCATGCAATTGGACAGGCATTCCACATGGTCAGAAGTGGGTTGGTGGAGCGTGCAATAACCGGAGGAACAGAGGCTTGTATTGCGCTTGGAACCATGAGGGGTTGGGAGGCAATCAGGGTTATGACGCGGGATACGTGTAGGCCATTTTCGAAAAACCGTACTGGAATGACGTTGGGCGAAGGCGCGTCGATAATGACGCTTGAAACCCTTGAACACGCCAAGGCCAGGGGTGCCAAAATTTATGCAGAAATCGTTGGCTTCGGAATGACTTCAGACGCTATGGACATAACAATGCCCAGTTTCGAGGGTGCGTCGAAGGCTATGAGGTTTGCGTTGAAGGACGGCGGACTAAACCCGACTGATATTGACTATATCAATGCCCACGGAACTGGTACAGCCGCAAATGACGTAACTGAAACAAAATCAATAAAGCTGGCTCTTGGAGATGATCATGCTCGCAAAGTTTCCGTTTCAGCTAGTAAATCGATGTTTGGTCATGCGCTTGGGGCAGCCGGCGCAATGGAACTGGCAGTGACGACCTTAGCAATAAACAACGGAGTTGCTCCTCCGACAGCAAATTATGAGGAGCCGGATCCAGATTGCGACCTTGATTATATTCCAAATGAAGCACGGGACATGGAAATTAACGCAGCAATTTCCAATTCGTTTGCATTCGGCGGATTAAATGCTGTTCTCGCAATTAAAAAGTTTAACGGCTAGTCACAAAAATCGCTCATTTGTTTAAGTATAGAGCTCCAAATGGATAGCGTATTGCAACTGAGCCGGCCTCATTGGTTTTTAGCGGCACAGCCTCTAGAACGGCACAATCGAGTGCAAAAAATAACTTGTTATCATCATGTTATGCGGAATTTTTAAGAAAAAAATTAAAGAGGCATAAACGCTTGGGAGGAAAAAATGGGAAAAGAATTTGATCGTCGCGAGGAAGACATCGCTAATTTTGTTGGGTTAGAACACACCAATGTCAGGGTTCCAGATCAACGTTTGGCTACAATATTTTACGTGGAGGGGATGGGTTTCACACGCGATCCATATATGGTGCCGGGCGTTAAAAATATGTGGATGAATATTGGCAGGACTCAAATTCATTTGCCAACCGGCAAAGCCCAGGTAATTCCAGGTTGCACTGGAATCGTGGTCCCAGACATAAAGGCTCTTAGGTCACGTTTGAAAGCTGTGGAAAAGGAGCTTAAAGGAACCAAATATGCATTCAGCATAGGGCGAAACCGAATTGACGTTACGTGTCCCTGGGGTAACAAATACAGTTGTTTTCCGCCAAATAAAAAATTTGGTCGAATCACTCTTGGCATTAGATACGTAGAACTAGATTGCCGGCCCGGCACCGCTGATGGTATCGCTAAATTTTATAACGTAATAATGGGTGCAAAGGCCGGTGTTCGTAGATCCGGAGGTGTAGCGGCGCACGTACATGCGGGGTCCCATCAATGGATAATTTTCCGCGAAACAAATACTAAAATTCCACGATTTGATGGGCATCACATTCAAGTTTATCTAGCGAACTTTTCTGCGCCTCATGCAGCATTGAAGGAGATTGGTTTGGTAAGCGAAGAAAGTAACCGATATCAATATCGGTTTAAGCATATTGTGGACCTTCAAAACGGGAAAAAATTACACACTCTCGAACACGAGATACGTTCAATGACCCACCCGCTCTATGGGCGACCAATGATCAATCGTAATCCTAACCAGCATAATAATAACTACGCAGCGGGACACTCTGATAGGGCATTCATGCTCGAGGGCGAAGAGCTGCGCTAATCTTTCGAACCATGTTTAGCAGTGATTCCTAAATTCTGGTATCAACAAACTTTGTGTTTTTGTCGCAATCAGAAATTTCTGTTATTTCGTATTCTGTCAATCGGCTCAAGATTGAGCAGTTTGTTTAGCGCTATATCTTTCATTAGTTGTGAGGCCTGTTCCTAACAGTTCTATGAGAGCCCAATTGGCAGCCTCACGGACGACGTGTGATGCATCGCTTAATCTTGGGGTAACCGAACTAAGCAATGTTGGATCACCACTGTTTCCTATCGCAATCAATACGTTACGAACAAATCTATCCCTTCCTATTCGTTTAATTGAGGTTTTGGAAAATAATTTTCTGAAGTCGTCATCACTTAGGTCTGCTAGCTTGGCCAGCTCTGGGCCCACAAGTTCTTCTCTAGGCAAAAAGGCTGGGTCGTTAGTCTTTTGCGCAAATTTATTCCAAGGGCACACAGAAAGACAGTCGTCACAGCCGTATATGCGGTTGCCTATGGCCTTTCTAAATTCCTTGGGGATAGCGCCTTTGTGCTCAATTGTAAGATAAGAAATGCAGCGGCGGGCGTCTAATTGATGCGGCCCAGTAATGGCGTGTGTTGGGCAAATATCGATGCATTCATTACAACTGCCACAGTGATTTTTTTCGGCTTGATCCGGTTCAAGTGTCAGGGTCGTGTATATCTCGCCCAAAAAGAGCCACGACCCAAACCTCGGCGAAATCAGATTGGTATGTTTTCCCTGCCATCCAATACCAGCTTGCTGTGCCAAAGGTTTTTCCATTACTGGTGCAGTGTCGACAAATACCTTGACCTCGTAACCACTCTCCGTCTGTAGCCAACGTGCAAGCGCCTTCAAACGCTTTTTTATTATGTCATGGTAATCGTTGTTTCGCGCGTACACTGAGATCATAGCACGCTTATTAGATGCAAAATATTCCATTTCAGCGAGCGGATCTTTTTCTGGCCCGTAGTTCACACCTAGCACTATTATAGTTCTCGCTTCAGGCCAAAGTGTGTTTGGCTGCTTTCGTCTATCAACTTTCTTTTCAAGCCACTGCATTTCACCATGTTTTCCAGCGTCCAAAAAGTTTGTTAAATTACGGCCTACTGTTTTAGGGAGTTCAGCGCAAGTAAACCCTACTTGATCAAAGCCTAACTCAGCCGCTTTAGTGCGGATAGCTAGTTTGGAAGTCATTTCAGTCTCTGCCTCGGTATATGCTTGCAGGTAGTTCCGGAACAAAAATGCCTTCTGGCGGAGGACCACTTTGAAAAAAGATGTCTATCGGGATGCCTCCACGAGGATACCAAATTCCACAGACACGAAGCCATCGAGGCTCCGTTATAGTTGTTAGACGTTTTCCTATGGTGATTGTGCAGTCCTCATGAAAGGCACCATGGTTCCTAAATGACGTCATAAATAGTTTTAATGACTTACTCTCAACGAGTTTCTTATCAGGCACGTAATCAATTGTGAATTTTGCAAAATCAGGCTGACTTGTAATTGGGCATAATGACGTGAACTCAGGACAGGTAAATCTGACTACATAGTTTGTATCAGAATGCGGATTAGGAACAGTTTCTAGGACTGCATCATCTGGCGATCGCGGAATTGAAACTGTTTGGCCAAGCTGATTGAGTGTTCTATTTTCTGCCATTTGTGACCTTTTTTTGCCCTTTCCGTGTATTATTTATCAATTTAAAGCTTAGATTCAAAATAGGGAAAAGAACGAATTGAGTTTTTTGCTGAAAAAAATAATGCGGAACTCCGTATTACAGGCAAACCAAATATTAATGCGTGTTGCGCAGTTTCACATTTTAAAAGCTGGTAAACTCAACAAAAGATCCGATCCCTCTCTCCTTGGCCAAATCGACCGCTTTAGTCGCAAGGGCGACATCCTCCATGGCGACTCCGTGAGAATTATAGAGTGTGATAGCGCCTGCTGGTCTGTGGAGTTGGCCTTCAGATTTGATGCAGTCGGATAACTCGAGCACATCATCCCAACAAAAAGTAGATCTTACGTCTTTAATGGCCCGATTTAGTAGGGAAGATTCCTTTTGAGCTTGGGCTTTATTATCAACAGTCACAAAAGAGCACTTTGGAATCACTTCATCATCAAGCTCTTGTCGCTCCATGCGGTTTGCACCAATACTATTAATATGGGTTCCTGGACGCAGGTTTTTACCAAAAAGTACTGGCTTATGCGATGTGGTAGCAGTGCAAATAATCGAACATTCATACAAATCCATGTGATCTTTTGCCAGGTTAACCGGTAAACCAAGCTCGCTGCTCATTTCTTCGCAGAATTTTAATGTCTTTGTCTGATCCCGGCCCAGAACGATTATACGTTTTATGGGTCTAACGGCACGGATTGCAAAAATCTGTGTGCGCGCTTGTCTGCCGGCCCCAACCACACCTAGGCTTGAGGCATTTTCCTGCGCTAAATACCTCGTTGCAACTCCACTCGCGGCTGCTGTTCTGAGAGCGCCAAGGCGAAAAACTTCAACGATTGCGTCGACTCTTCCGGTTTTGCTGTCTAAAAGTAGGAGCGTGCGGCCTGAGTCACTGTTGAAAACCATTGATGATGAGACTTTTACAGCAATTTTTTTCATTGGTGTGACAATCGCCGATGTAAGTCGCAGGTACCCATCCGGAATATCGATTTGTTGCCTGGGAGGATTAATTACACCATCTTGATTATTGATTTTAAATACTTCCTCTACCGCATCTATTGCATCACCAATAGTTACAAGGTCGCTAATATCGGCTTCCGTCAAGAATATCGCCATGGTTTCTCCAGTGCATTACCCACGGTGTAACAGACAGGCGTCACCGTATGAATAAAATCTGTAATGATCTTTTATGGCATGCTGATATGCATTTCGTATCCTCTCAAGCCCCGAAAAAGCGCTTACCAACATGAATAATGTTGATTTCGGTAAATGAAAATTGGTGATGAGCATATCAACCGCTTTGAACTTGTATCCCGGCAAAATAAAAAGATCTGTTTCACCATCAAATTCGCTCACCTCACCATTTTCGCTAGCTGCACTTTCGATAAGCCGAAGGCTTGTAGTGCCAACGGCAACTATCTGTTTTCCCAATGACCTAGTATCATTGATTAAATTGGCTGTTTTTGAAGTTATGCGTCCGACCTCTGCGTGCATTGTGTGCTCCTCAGGCCTTTCATTTCGAACCGGCAAGAATGTACCTGGGCCAACGTGAAGTGTAACTTTTGCGAACCGAATACCTTTATAAGCAAGTTTGTCGAATAGCTGCTGAGTAAAATGCAAACCAGCGGTTGGCGCAGCAACAGCGCCTGGCTTTTTCGCATATATGGTTTGATAGTCGCCGTAATCATCTTCCTGAGACTTCGGAAGCCGGTTGATGTATGGAGGCAAGGGCATTTCTCCATTTTTAAGCAAGGACATCTTCAAATCATTCGTAATGAAGTTGAGAATAATTTCTCCGTCATCCAATTTCTTTGCGACACTGGCGCTTAAATCCTCTCCAAACACGATGAGATCGTTGAGCCTAAGACGACGACCAGGACGCGCAAATGCACGCCACATATTTTTTTCTACGTGTCGGTGTAGGGTCGCTTCAATATTCACGTCTCCCCGTTTGCCATGAAGTCGAGCCGGAATTACCTTTGTGTCGTTAATTATTATCAAGTCACCTGGTGTAAGTAATTCGGGAAGATCTCGAATTACGCAATCATTCAATGTTTGGCCTATTTCCAAAAGGCGCGCACTGTCTCTTGGGCGAACTGGTTCTTGCGCTATTCGATCCGCCGGTAAATTAAAGTTAAATTCGTCAAGTGTAAATCTGTTCATCATTACATTTAGTGACCCTGCGGCAAGTCATGTTAAGCATGAATTTTACGAGTTCGGTTATTACGCCTTTTTAGCATTTCTAGAAAAGCAAAAATGATAGTATTTTTAAATTTGTTAATCGATAAGGCTCAATTCACCATCCAACCACTTTATTAAGAATAATTTGTTTCAAACAAAAGCCATTATTGGTTGTTCTGCGATCATTTTGAGCGTGCTATCATCAATCATAGGCTGTTGATTTTGTTCGACGACACGCTTTTTTGTGGGTTCTTTCCTTTGAGGTGATTATTGAAGAATTTTAAATGCTCAAGATATGCGCTACTAAATTCTAATCAAATGGCAACTGCTGACAAAGTTGCTATCTCTGGCGGTATCTCAGGCGGAAGCTTGATGGCTAATGCTGGACAAGCTGTAGTAAATGAAATTGCAGCACGTTGGGGGCCGCAACAAACAACAATTTTATGTGGCCCAGGCAATAATGGAGGTGATGGGTTTGTTATTGCTCGACTGCTTCGTGAACGTGGTTGGTCGGTGCGGCTTGGATTGCTTGGTTCCAGCGCTGGTGCTTCCGGTGATGCGCAAGGCCACGCTAAATTGTGGGGAGGTCCAAACGAAGAATTTTCGGTCGATTTATTGAAAGATGCGACGTTGGTTGTTGATGCAATTTTCGGTGCTGGCTTATCTAGGCCAATAGATGGCTTAGCGCTTGAAGTCTTAAAGGCTGTAAAGGGTCGAACATGTGTTGCTGTTGATATACCAAGCGGTGTTGATGGGGATACCGGCGCTATCCATGGGTTTGCGCCAAAAGCAGACTTGACGGTAACATTTTTCCGCAAAAAGCCTGGCCACCTACTTCTGCCGGGTCGCAATCTTTGCGGTGAACTAATAGTTGCCGATATTGGTATTCCAGATACAGTGTTAGAGACTATTTTACCAAATGCTGCCGAAAATAGTCCGGCTCTATGGCTCTCGAGCATGCCAATTTTGGACCCCTGTGACCACAAGTTTTGCCGGGGTTATGCTGTTATTGCGGGGAGCGCAGAAATGCCAGGAGCGGCCATACTCGCAGCCGCCGGAGCAAGGCGGGCCGGAGCGGGTATGGTCAGCCTCGCAGTTCCGAGGGAGGCGGCTGCAATATGCCGATTGGCTGCACAAGGAGCGGTAGTGCGAGTAGTTCGAGACACTGGTACGTTTGAGGCAGTTGTTGAAGATCCGAGGGTCAGTGCAGTTCTGGTTGGCCCTGGACTTGGTGTGACCGTTTCTGCGCGGGAACGAGTACTGGCTGCTTTTAAGCACGAGCGCCCAGTGATCCTGGATGCAGATGCAATTTCAGTTTTTGAAAACAACAGGGATCTTTTATTTTCGAGCGCATCACGTCCATATGTTATGACGCCACATGAGGGCGAATTTAAACGCCTTTTTGACCTAGATGGGGATAAAGTTAGTCGTGCTCGGTCCGCCGCTAGTGAGAGTGGGGCTATAATTGTACTAAAGGGTGCAGATACCGTCATTGCCGCTCCGGATGGCCGCGCCGTTATAAATTGTAATGCCCCACCAACACTGGCCACATCAGGTTCTGGAGATGTCTTGGCAGGAATAGTAACATCGCTTATTGCGCAGGGGATGGAGCCATTTGAGGCAGCAGCGGCTGGGGTTTGGATGCATGGGCAGGCGGCAAAGGAATTTGGTTTGGGTCTAATTGCTGAAGATTTGCCTGAGATTATACCGAAAGTGTTAAAAGACTTGAAAACAGAGGAGGGCCAAGCCGTTGGTAAACAGGCCTGACAACTTGAAATTTAAAGCTGGTGAACAAGGCGACATATCCTCTGCCAACTCAGCATCATGGCTTGAGCGTTTGCGTGGAGTGTGGCGGGATATTGCAGGTACCTTCTCTGGTTCAGTTCGAGCCGATTTATCAAATGATAGTGACATTCTTGAGTTGCGTGAGCAGATGGAAAATTGTCTTGAAGCAAGAGGGGGTGAGGTTTCTGCGCGAGCCAGAGCAGCTTCTCTCGGGGAGACATACCTCGGGCTTGATATGAGTGGCCGAAGACGGTTTTTGCAGCTTCTTGCAAGTAGCTTCCAAACTGATAACTTGGCGGTTAGCGATGCAATCAGTGAGTACACTGCAGCAAAGCTCGATGATATTCCTAAAGCTGTGACGAATCTCCGGATGGCATTAGAGCCGCGGCCTATTCGGCTGCTTACTCAATTTAATGCCTTGCCGCAGGGAGTGAAGTTCCTCGTAGATATGCGTTCGGACTTGCTCAGCTTCAAACAAAAAGATCCATTTCTCAAGGCGTTTGAATACGATTTTCAGCGATTGTTGACTTCATGGTTTGATATTGGATTCCTTAAATTAGAACGAATTAGCTGGGACCATCCTGCGTCGCTTTTAGAGAAATTAATTGAGTATGAGGCTGTGCACGAAATGCGTGGATGGGATGATCTTAAGAACCGGTTAGATGCTGATCGTCGTTGCTTTGCATTTTTTCATCCACGGATGCCTGACGAACCTTTAATCTTCGTGCAAGTGGCTCTTTTGAATGGTCTGGCGGAAAGTATAGACGAATTGCTTGATCCATCGTCCCCTACATCTGAGGTCGGAAAAGCCGATACTGCAATATTTTATTCGATTTCCAACGCGCAATCAGGGTTGGAAGGTATCAGTTTCGGTGGGTTTTTGATAAAGAGAGTTGTTGATTTGTTGCGAGCAGAATTTCCTGCGCTACGGCAGTTTGCAACGCTATCGCCAATGCCGGGATTCAGAAAATGGTTTGAGGAATCTTTGGGTAATGGAGAGTTAAATATTACTCCTAGCGAAATGGCGGGCTTGCTGTCTGCGTCGGAAGAAAAAGCTTTAAAAGCTGACGGTTATCAATCTTTCCTTATGTCCGTTCTTAGTTGCAAGGAATGGTATCTGGATGAGGCGAATGAGCCGGCGGTTCGGCTTATCCTCATGAGAGCTGCAAGCAAATACCTGGCTTGTTGTAAGCGGAAAGATGGGATTCGGGCATTGGACCCGGTTGCTAATTTCCATTTAACTAATGGTGCCCGAATCGAAAGGTTAAATTGGCTTGCAGACAAATCAGAAAACGGCATGAAAAATGCCGCAGGATTGATGGTCAATTACCTTTATGATCTCGAAAGAATCGAGGCAAATCATGAGGCTTACAGCATTGATGGCAAAACCGCTCTTTCTCCTGGGATTAAGCGCTTGCTGAAATCTTAATTCCTTAATAGACAGCCATATCGCACATGTTATCTTTCGAGTGATAGGAATGCGCCTTAAGGGTAAGACAGAGGGTTTGTTTGTTGGAGCAAGAGGTCGAGAACGTGCGAGCATTTTGATTAAACGAGGCCGCAAGATTTGTTTAATCAAAGCCGGCGACATGTTCTATCGGACTCGCGCTGATCGCACGCTAGAGGTTGCTCGTGTTATAGCTGTTTCGTCGGACAGCTTTAGCATTCCTCACATCAGGTATGAGATCGAGTTTAAACATCCGCAAAGATCACATTCAGTTGTCGAAGGGCCTAGAGTTCTAGCTCTTGGGGCTTTCGCTGATACTTACACTGATAGGCTCGCTGCATAATTTGCAAATGCGCCCAATTAAAAAGGAAATTTATTTGAGACTTTTTAAAGACCANAAGCGCAAGGCTAGGGGTGAAGGCAGTCGACGGAAGAGATAGGGTGAGCGAAGCTTTAGAAAAAGGAAGCGGCTTTCAATTTGCTCCGTGGACCTTCTGCGTGGANAAANAAGAGCAAGTGCGTAAATTGAANTGCAGTGGCGTTAATCCGNAAATATACGGTAACCAGGTTGAAATCGCTATGCTTGGTTTGCCAACCATAAAAGTACTGATGGCGGCTGACATTCCAATTTTAGGCGGTGTTCACCTGTCTCAGCGGTTCCGTCAGATCGAGCCGCTTCAGCTTGAGGAACCCATAACAGTAGCTGGACAAATCGTGGAGATAAACCCACACCCCCGGGGTTGTGTTTTGCACTGTCACTTTAAATATTCCCGATCAAGCGGTCTTGTGTGTGTGGAGGCAGAGCGGTCGGGCATTATTGCTATTGGAGCAAAAGAGCCATCTCGCGGCATCCCCCGTCCTTCGGAAACTTTAGAGGGTTTTTCTCAAATAATGCGCCGAAAGCTCATTCCGAAGTCGGTGGGCGAGTATAGCAATGAAGCCGGTAATTTGATTCACTCTGATCCTGCAGTTGCAGCGGAACATGGATTTCGGGCGCCGATCGCTGCAGGTNTAATGGGAATTCATTTTTACCGTGAGGCATTGCAGAAGGCCTACCAGCCGAATGCTTTTGATCTTGAAGTTTGGTTTAGACGGCCAATGTTCTGGAACGACACTATGACNCTCATGGCTTTGAAAGAAAAAGGCCGCATTTGCGCAATGCATCTTTTGTGTCCAANNGGAAAACCGGCAAGTAATTGTATCATACATTCGGTTTGAAGTTTACTTNGTTAAGTTTTCTCACGCTGTACAGGAATACTTGTCCTTGGTAGAGGATATAAGCCTTGGAACAAAGCAAAATAGGCTGCTTTATTGTTTTGGATTTAACCTATTTATAGTCCGGCCGGTTATTCTGGATCAGTTAACGATGTAATGTGCTTTAAAAAAAAAGTACCAGACTAATTCACTTTATCCGACCATGGGTCAGGTGAAGTGTCGGATTTCTGATTGAGGCAAAGAAGCAGCCGCGTATAGCCAGTGCCCTCGATAGGCGGGGACCGATGAACAATGCCAGATCCTGATGCGCTGCTACAGCCNTTAAAAATCGCNACGTCATGGGGCGCAAGACTTTCAATTGGTCCTTCGAATTGCAATTGTTGGCGCAAAGCCTGCTCTCCATATTCAGGTAGGACCCATTCAGTGTTGGGGCCACGGTAAGTCGTGAGTAACCGTGTCCTNACATTGTCGCGGTGAAATTTCCAACACGCGTTGTCACGGACTCGTTCTAATCGTATATCGACCATCTCTTCTCCCGTAATTTCTGCATACACCAAAGCAAGACCCTCTATGTCCTTTATTAGCAGGTCGGTAAAGTGTTGCATTCTCACTCCATAGTTTTTGAATGTAAATTCCATAGCACGCCGAATATCAGATGTTTTAACAAGTACGCGCGCGTGGGGTAGCTGATGCATGTTCATCTGGCCGAGCCAAGTTTGCAGTTGAGCAGGAAGCGAACGTTTCCAAATCACCAATTCAGTTGCCGAATTACAGATCGCATAAAGTCCGTCTCGTGATTGGACANTTTGAACAACAACTTGTGTCTTCATTAAGCTATTCAGGGCTCTGTATTTANTGCAACCTTTCAACTCTTGAGCGGGTCTCATACTNTAGCCTCCGGACGCCGCCACCTAGGAAATGGGTCTGATAAGCTGGGGAGGGTGGCAATATCCTTGGCAAGTGTTTCCGGAACAAGACAGGCATCAAGGGATCCTTCTAATTCCGACCAGTTTATCCCGTTGCCTATGAAAACAATTTCTTGCCTTCTATCACCCCAAGGCTCCTNCCAATAAGTGTTCATATAGTCTCGAGCTTTTTCATCATCAGGCCATCTTTCTTTTGGTATCGAGGCCCACCAGTTTCCCAGCGCACTGACGGAGGTGAGTGCTCCGGCAAGGGCAAATTCCGCGACCCAATCGGGCTGTGTTGCAATCCAAAAATGGCCTTTAGCCCGAATCACGCCGGGCAGATCGCTGTTAAGAACTTTGTGAATTTGTTCAGGATTAAACGGCCGTCGCGCCCTGTAAACAAAGCTTTCTATCCCGTATTCCTCAGTCTCGGGAGTATGNCCCGTATGCCCATACAATTCCTTCGCCCACATCGCATGTTCATGCGCTTTCTCAAAGTCAAAAGATCCCGTGTTTAGTATTGAATCCGCTGAAACGTCGCAGTGATCCGCTTTGATAATCTTAGCGTCAGCATTAAGGCTACGAATTATTTTGCACGCAGCATCAACCTTTCGTGGTGTTGCATCAGAAACCTTATTAACGATTACGATATCGGCAAATTCGATTTGGTCAGTCAACAAATGCACAATCGTTCGATTATCATCGTCTCCCAAGTTTTCGCCTCTGTCACTCAAGAAATCATGACTAGAGTAGTCGNTAAGTNGGTTTACCGCGTCAACAACTGTAACCATGGTATCGAGGCGGGCTACGTCTGAAAGACTGTGGTCATTTTCGTCTCTAAAGTCGAAGGTTGCTGCCACAGGTAAGGGCTCAGAAATACCGGTTGATTCAATCAAAAGGTAGTCAAAGCGCGCTTCCTCAGAAAGCCGCCGCACCTCTGCCAGGAGATCGTCACGTAACGTGCAGCAAATGCAGCCATTGGACATTTCAACTAATGTTTCATCGGTCCNGCTAAGCTCTGTATCCGCGCGTATGAGGTCGGCATCGATATTCACTNCAGANATATCGTTGACGATAACAGCCACTNGCTTACCATTACGATTGTTCAAAACGCGGTTTAGTAGCGTAGTTTTACCGGCACCAAGAAAACCAGACAGCACCGTTACAGGAAGGCGAGCATCTGGTGCCCGCTCAGTTGAAACCCTTGCCATTTACAACTCTCCATGTGTTTGCAGGCCCAATAATTTATCGAATGTTGCAGCTCCGCAAAATAAAAATGTGACATTATAACATAACATAAGTGTATGACTANAGAATTTAATTCAAGTTTTGAGTCAAATAGTTTTAGATTTTTTAAAAGCATTTCGTTTGCTAGGGTTTTGAACGGCATTTGCGATTGATAGGCGAGTGATGCGAAACTTTTTATTTGCTGCTGTTACAAGTAAATCAACCTTCTTTAGTCTGTATGCTTGACCGCTCACCATTCACTACTTATACAAGGCGGTTTGGCGCGCAGAGCGTCCATGCTTTGGCTCTTGGTCGGGCGGGCGTGGCGGAACTGGTAGACGCGCAGGTTTTAGGTACCTGTGGAGCAATCCGTGGGGGTTCGATTCCCTCCGCCCGCACCACTTGCGCTAACCATGCGCGAAAATTGGCTGTGCGATTGGCAAAAGACAGTCGACGGTTGTAATGCAAAACTGGCGAGTAGAGGGCCATGGAAGTTACAGAAATAAAAAATGAAGGTTTAAGCCACGAGCTTAAAATCATAGTACCTGCANAGGATGTCGAGACAAAACTTAAGGCTAAACTGGAAGAGGTGTCCGGCAAAGTTTCGATACCAGGTTTCCGTCCCGGGAAAGTGCCACCGTCTATAATTCGGCAGCGATACGGCGAAGCTGTTCGAAGTGAAGTCCTAGAAATGGCTGTTGGCGAGGCCATGGCCAGTGCCTTGAAAGAGCGCGATTTGCAGCCAGCTATGCAGCCAAAAGTTGAGATTCAAAAATTTGAGGACGGCGNAGAATTAGAATTCACAGTTATTGTAGATGTTCTTCCAGAAATTGATCCGGTAGACTTTAAAACGGTTGAGCTAGAGAGGCTTAGGGTTGCTGTCGATGAGGAGCAAATAGAACAGTCTCTTGCTGATATGGCTGAAAATATGGCAGGCAGCGAACCCATTAGCAGCAATCGTAAATCCAAAAAAGGGGATATTGTCGTCCTGGACTTCGAGGGCAAAGTAGGCGGGGAGCCCTTTGAGGGAGGTAAGGCGTCCGATTTTCACCTGACCCTCGGGTCCGATCAATTTGTTCCAGGCTTTGAAAAACAGTTGTTAGGAGTTTCAGCGGGAAGCAATGTTTCGGTGAAAGTGTCGATGCCTGATGAGTATCCGGCCAAAGATCTTGCTGGCAAAGAGGCGATATTCGAATGCACGGTAAAAGAAATACGTGAGAAAAAAAATGCCGAACTTAATGACGAATTCGCCAAAAACCTAGGCCTTGANTCTCTTGATGCATTGAGGACACAAATGCGCGAGCGGACGGAGAGCGAATACTCTTCAGTTTGTCGTGAAAAAACNAAGCGGGCATTGTTAGATAAGCTCGATACNTTGCATCAATTTGAGTTGCCGGGTTCAATGGTGGAATCAGAATATGANTCTATTTGGCAGCAGTATTTGGAAGCNAAGAAAAATCAAAAAGAAAATGCCGACGATGATGACGTTGAAAANCCNGAGGAATTTTATCGNAAAGTAGCTGAAAGGCGTGTCCGTTTAGGGCTGCTTCTTGCTGCAGTAGGACAGCGNAATAATATTGATGTGTCTCCAGAAGAAGTAAACCGTGCCCTAATCGCTGAGGCACAACGACATCCGGGACAAGAGAAAAAGATTATTGAGATGTACCGGGAAAATAAGCAAGCCATGGCTAGCATCCGCGCGCCACTGTTNGAAGACAAGGTTGTCGATTTTATCCTTGAAATGGCAAATGTGAGCGAGCGTGAAGTAACGCTGGATGAACTAAAAAAAGAGATAGAGGCCGAACAAATGGCTGCTTCGGAAAACAGGCAGTCTAAGAAAAACGTTTCTTCGAAAAAGAAAGCAACAACAAAGAAGAAAGCAACAACAAAGAAGAAAGCAACAACAAAGAAGAAAGCAACAACAAAGAAGAAAGCACCCGCTAAAAAAACAGCGGGATCAGCAAAAAAGGTGGCGGCAAAAAAGGATAAAAACGATGAATGACAATCCTTTCCCCTTTCAATTATCTGACTTGGTAGACGGTNCAAACGAGGCCAAGATGAACACGCTGGTGCCCATGGTCGTGGAACAAACCAACCGTGGTGAGCGTGCATACGATATTTATTCTCGACTGCTTAAGGAACGAATTATTTTTTTAGTAGGCCCAGTACATGATGCTGTCGCGAGCTTAATCTGCGCCCAATTACTTTATTTGGAATCAGAAAATCCGACCAAAGATATTGCTCTTTATATAAANTCGCCGGGGGGTGTTGTCTCTTCAGGTCTCTCTATATANGACACAATGCAGTATATCCGACCACAAGTTTCCACCGTTTGTATAGGTCAGGCGGCTTCAATGGGGTCATTATTNCTTGCTGCAGGTGCGGCAAAAAAACGCTACTGTCTGCCAAATAGCCGCATAATGATTCACCAGCCATCCGGAGGTTTTCAAGGGCAGGCCGCAGATATCGAAATACATGCACGTGAAATTTTAAAGTTGCGTGAACGGCTTAATGAAATTTATGTCAAACATACCGGACAAAAACTCAAGGCGGTTGAGGAGGGCATGGATAGGGACAACTTCATGTCGCCTGAGCAAGCTCTTGAGTTTGGTATTGTGGACGAGGTAGTATCAGAGCGTCCTGTTGTGGCTGAGAATGTTGAGAGTAGCCCTGATGAGAGCGACAAGTGATGCGGGGCTTTTAAGCAGTTCCTGGTTTTTCGATTCGTGTTTTTTCANCNATGGTTGGCNATTCAAAAAAAAAAATGTCGGTTTTTTCGCACAATTTCTGAATTTGAAGATGTAAACAGAAACTTGCCGACTCATTGGTTTTTGAGCAAAATTTACTATATNAANNTAGATCGGNTATATTAAGGTCCATTTGGCATTGGCGAATGGCTCTTCAATTGGCTAACATCTGGTAAAAATACACCAAAANTTCTTTCAACTGATTACGAAAGCAAGGAAATGGCAAAAACTGGTGGTGGTGAGTCTAAAAACACCTTGTATTGTTCGTTCTGTGGCAAAAGCCAGCACGAAGTTCGCAAGCTTATTGCGGGACCGACAGTGTTCATATGTGATGAATGCGTCGAGCTTTGCATGGACATCATCAAGGAAGATCACAAAGCTGCGATTTCAAAGTCATCTGACGGTGTTCCAACTCCTCGCGAGATTTGTAAAGTTTTAGACGACTATGTCATAGGGCAGGGGCACGCTAAAAGGGTATTGTCCGTTGCTGTACATAACCACTACAAGCGCTTGGCTAATTCTGGCAACAGCAACGATGTTGAGTTAGCGAAATCCAATATNTTGCTCATAGGCCCTACTGGTTGCGGAAAAACGCTTCTAGCCCAGACTCTGGCGCGTATACTGGATGTGCCGTTTACGATGGCAGACGCCACCACGCTCACAGAGGCAGGGTACGTTGGGGAGGACGTTGAAAATATAATTCTAAAGTTACTCCAGGCGGCNGATTATAATGTAGAGCGGGCNCAACGCGGCATAGTCTATATCGATGAGGTAGATAAAATCAGCCGCAAATCAGATAACCCGTCTATCACCCGNGATGTATCGGGGGAGGGCGTTCAACAGGCACTTCTTAAAATTATGGAGGGGACCGTTGCATCCGTTCCTCCGCAAGGAGGGCGTAAACATCCTCAACAAGAATTTTTACAGGTTGATACTACCAACATACTCTTCATTTGCGGGGGAGCATTTGCGGGTTTGGAGAAAATCATATCGCAACGCGACAAAGGTTCGTCCATAGGTTTCGGAGCCGATGTGCGTTCTGCGGATGACAGGAACATTGGGGAAATACTTCAAGAGATCGAGCCAGAGGATCTGCTCAAATTTGGGCTGATTCCAGAGTTCGTGGGTAGATTGCCTGTACTCGCAACTCTTTCAGACCTAGATGAAGCGGCGTTGATTGAAATTTTAACGACTCCTCGTAATGCTCTGGTAAAGCAATACCAACGATTATTTGAAATGGAAGGCGTTCATCTGGAATTTGCAGATGATGCGTTAACTGGTGTGGCAGCGAAGGCTATTGCCAGGAAGACAGGTGCCCGCGGTTTGCGCTCTATTCTTGAAAGCATTTTGCTAGACTCGATGTATGACCTTCCAAGCCTTGAGAGTGTTGAAGAGATAGTAATAAACAAAGAGGTGGTTGAAGGCAGAGCGGAACCACTGCACATTTATTCTGACCGACAAGAAGAGACTGAAAAAAGTGCTTAATCTGGGAATAGAGTGCGTCCGTGATTTTTCAAGGCTTGAATAAATTTTAAATACTCACAACTTGATGAGTGCAGCGTAAACAAAACATAGTGATTTAGAGAGTGTATTATGGATGAATTAGGCGAAAAGCAGGTGCTTCCGGTATTGCCTTTGCGCGATATTGTCGTCTTCCCCAACATGATTGTTCCACTGTTCGTAGGTCGAGATAAATCAGTCAGAGCTCTCGAAGACGTTATGAAAGATGACAAACAGATACTTCTTTTGACGCAGAAAAGTGCATCTGATGACGATCCTTCCCCTGAGGATATTTACGAAATAGGGACCATTTCGACCGTGTTGCAACTTCTTAAGCTCCCAGATGGTACAGTGAAGGTTCTGGTAGAGGGTGGAAAACGCGCTCGCGTCACCGATTACATCGAACACCCCGATTTTTTTCAGGCAGAGTGCGGCGTAGTGGTTGAGCAGCCTGAAGGGGCCGAAGAATTAGAAGCCTTGAGCCGTGCTGTGGTTGCTGAATTTGAACAATACATTAAGCTCAATAAGAAGATTCCACCAGAGGTGCTCATCACTGTTAACCAAATTGAGGATCCTGGCAAACTTGCTGATACTGTGGTGCAGCACTTGGCGTTGAAAATCGCCGATAAACAGTCGTTGCTCGAGCTTCACAAGGTGTCTGAGCGACTTGAGCGGGTTTACTCATTCATGGAAGGCGAGATCGGCGTTATGCAGGTCGAAAAGCGTATTCGTAATCGTGTTAAACGGCAAATGGAGAAAACCCAGCGAGAGTACTACCTTAACGAGCAAATGAAAGCCATCCAGAAAGAGCTTGGGGATGGCGAAGATGGCAAGGATGAGCTCGCGGAAATCGAGGAGAGTATAGCAAAGACAAAATTGAGCAAAGACGCGAGGGAAAAAGCGCAGGCTGAATTGAAGAAATTACGCGCAATGAGCCCCATGTCAGCTGAAGCTACAGTTGTTCGCAATTATCTTGATTGGATGCTCAGTATTCCTTGGAAAAAACGTACCAAGACGAAGAAAGATCTATCTGCTGCGCAAGGTATCCTTGATGAGGACCATTACGGGCTTGAGAAGGTTAAAGATCGAATTCTTGAATATCTTGCCGTGCAACAGCGTATGAGAAAAGTTAAGGGTCCTATACTTTGTCTTGTAGGGCCTCCTGGCGTTGGTAAGACATCACTCGGCAAGTCAATTGCGCGTGCTACCGGCCGAAAGTTCGTTCGTATGTCTCTTGGCGGGGTTCGGGATGAGGCCGAGGTTCGTGGTCACAGACGCACATATATTGGATCTATGCCTGGCAGAGTAATCCAAGGGATGAAAAAAGCTGGTAAGTCAAACCCATTGTTTTTGCTTGATGAGGTTGACAAGCTAGGCGCTGATTGGCGCGGTGACCCTTCCTCCGCTCTTCTGGAGGTGCTTGATCCTGAGCAAAACAGCACCTTCGCTGACCACTACCTTGAAGTGGATTATGATCTCAGCGATGTAATGTTCGTCACTACGGCAAACACGCTTAGGATGCCACAGCCATTGATGGATAGAATGGAGATAATTCGTATTGCTGGGTACACAGAAGACGAAAAAGTGGAAATAGCAAAGAGGCACCTGATAAGCAAACAAGTTAAGGAAAATGGTCTTAAGAAAGGCGAATGGTCTATTTCGGATGATGCCCTCAGAGATCTTATTCGTTTCTACACGCGTGAAGCAGGTGTTCGTGGCTTGGAACGCGAATTGGCTAACTTAGCACGTAAATCCATTAAAGAAATTTTAATGGATGGCAAGGTCAACAAGGTTGATATAACAACAGATAACCTAGAAGATTTTGCTGGTATTAAAAAGTATAGGTTCGGCGAGGTTGAGGAAGATGACCTTGTTGGTGTAGTGACCGGTCTGGCGTGGACTGAAGTCGGCGGAGAGCTGCTGACGATAGAGTCGGTCAAGCTTCCTGGCAAAGGTAAGATACAGAGCACCGGCAAGCTAGGCGATGTGATGAAAGAATCTGTCGCGGCAGCTGAAAGTTACGTAAAAAGCAGGGGTCCGTCGTTCGGGATTGCGCCTACTTTGTTTGAAAAAATAGATATACACGTGCACGTTCCGGAAGGCGCCACTCCAAAAGATGGTCCGTCTGCCGGAGTAGCGATGGTAACATCTATCGTTTCTGTTTTAACAGGGATCGAAGTGAAGAAGGATGTTGCGATGACGGGCGAAATAACTCTTCGTGGTCGTGTTCTTCCCATTGGCGGCCTTAAAGAAAAGCTATTGGCGGCGCTGCGTGGTGGTATAAAGCAGGTCCTTATCCCGCAAGATAATGCGAAGGACCTTCCGGATATTCCGGATAATGTTAAAGAAAAGCTGGATATTGTTACGGTAAGTTCGCTCGACGAAGTCTTAGAAAAAGCGTTAGTTTCTGAGGTAACTCCTATTGAGTGGGAACCCGAATCGGAAGATGTCAATCCTGTCCCCGGAGAGGATGGCAAAGGTGGTGTTGGTACCGTAACTACTCATTAAGTGGCGGCCTATAAGCTGTTGTCATAACTGGATAATTCGTGGTTTTTCGATAATCCGCAGAAACTCGCGGGTTTTGGTTGACTGGTTTGGACGACCATCGTTACTGTGGTGTGGTTCCGTTGTACTATTAATTTCTTCATCATCAACTTTTAGCCAGCCCGAAGGAGGGCGTTGCTTTGAACAAAAATGATTTAGTTGCATCCGTTGCATCGAATGCCGGATTGTCTAAGGCCGATGCGGCCAAGGCAGTTGATGCAGTTTTTGATACCATCTCAGGCTCACTAAGCAATGGTAACGAGGTGAGGCTCGTAGGTTTCGGTACCTTTAGTGTTGGACACCGGAAGGCAACAACCGGGCGCAACCCGCAAACTGGTGCCGTAATACAAATTCCTGCTTCCAATCAGGCCAAATTTAAGGCTGGTAAGGGGCTGAAGGACGCTGTTAATTAGCAAGTAGCGTTAAGGGTTTACAACATAGTGACCGGTCATCTTAGAATGGGATGGCCGGTTTACTTTTTGACTAGTATAGAGAAGTTAAGCTATGTAAAAACCGATTATGGGCGGTTAGCTCAGCTGGGAGAGCACCTCGTTTACACCGAGGGGGTCGGCGGTTCGAGCCCGTCACCGCCCACCAATCTTATCAATGGGTTAGAGCTGAATTTGGAAATTTTACGATGGGCCATGTGGTTCAATGAACCGAAAATCGAATATTTCCAAAGAACATGACGAGAACAGTACACGAGCGATGTGCTCGGGGGTAGCCCCTCGTATTGAACCAACGAGCCTCTCGTAGGTGTACCGAATTAGGTCAAAAACAGCTCTTTTTCCATTTCCCGACGTTTTACAAGGCCTGGCAGGATGCGCCTTGAAGGGCCGCCTCGACGCCATTGCCACCAGATTGTCGGCTGCACCCTCGAAATCTTCTCTGAGGAGC
>PARQ01000001.1 GCA_002711555.1 Rhodospirillaceae bacterium
AGGGTTCGGCTGTTCGCCGATTAAAGTGGTACGTGAGCTGGGTTTAGAACGTCGTGAGACAGTTCGGTCCCTATCTGCCGTGGGTGTTCGAGACTTGAGAGGAGCTGCCCCTAGTACGAGAGGACCGGGGTGGACGTACCTCTGGTGTACCGGTTGTGGCGCCAGCCGCACCGCCGGGTAGCCAAGTACGGAAGGGATAACCGCTGAAGGCATCTAAGCGGGAAGCCCCCCTCGAAACAAGGTCTCGCTTGAGAGTCGTGGAAGACCACCACGTCGATAGGCCAGGTGTGGAAGCGCAGTAATGTGTGAAGCTAACTGGTACTAATCACTCGATTGGCTTGATTTCAAGATCATCCGTGACGATCTGTTAGCTGCATGTACTTGAAAGTGTACGCGTAAAGCATTGTTTATTTTTTAAAACCGTCCAACTTCATGGATGGCTTGGTGGCCCTGGCGGGGGTCTCAACACCCGACCCCATTCCGAACTCGGAAGTGAAAGCCCCCAGCGCCGATGGTACTTCGTCTTAAGACGCGGGAGAGTAGGTCGTTGCCAAGCCTTCCATGCAGTTGGACAAGGTAGGCGTGATCTTTAGTGCTATGCGCACTAAGATCCAGCTAATGTGTTCTTCTTTGCGAAGGGTATAGGCAAGGCTGCGGTTTTACTTGTGAGGTATTAGTTCTAAACTTTTTTTCTGGCGCGGGGTGGAGCAGTCTGGTAGCTCGTCAGGCTCATAACCTGAAGGTCGTAGGTTCAAATCCTACCCCCGCAACCAAGTTTTAGGCCGCTAATACAATAGACAAGCGGCTTTTTGTCGGTCAATAAAACTCATAACACCCCAAAAATTGGCCGCGTTTGTTGCTGCTTTTGAATGTCGCTTGCCGTTACTTGGTGGTTCGATGATTCCTGTCGTAGAGAACGTGACTGGATGCGAGCTGTCGCTGAGAGTGAGAGAACCCAATAATTTTGGCTGTTCAAAATATTTCCTTGCCATTCTTTTAGGATGTGAAAGGAGATTATGCGGGCTAATTGTGAAATAATGTGCACTTTAGATAAACCGCCAAATCTCGTGGCCCGTCTTTTCATAGAGAGTGCTGGGTCAATGGGCATGAAGCGATAGATTTTTACGTGTCAAAACCTTGATATTATTTAATTCTACTGTAACTATGGATTTGCATGACAGTTTTGAGAAAATAAGTTTCAATTATATTCAACGGAACATCAACCTCCCGAAATAATAAGGTAGTAAGCCTTGAAAAAAAAAGATACGCAGACGCATTCTGCTGCTTTGCTAGTGGGTGAGAATGCTCTTAAAGCAGATGTCAATCAGCCTTGGGAACAAGACAATCAAGCGTGGTGGGACTGGTATGTGACACTCGCAGAAAATATCGAAGAGGAGTCCGTCGAGTTGGTGCCCGTGTCCCCTATTCAGGTTGCGGACCTGCCAAGCGACGAGGACATCATCGAAGAGTTAAAAACACCCTTTCCCTTATTAAAAAAGGATCGGAAGGAATTCCAGCAAAACGGGTTTGTTAAACTTAAGAAAATTCTAACGCCTGGTGCAGTAGTCCGACTACGTCAGGAGTTAGTACGATTATTAGGCGACTCTTTTAAGTCGTCCCTTGATGGTGATGTCCGTGATCGCTTCTTAAGCCTTGAGATGGCATGGCTTAACAATCCACTTATCAAAGCTTATGTGCTGAGTGAAAGGATTGGTAAGATTTGTGCCGAACTTCTAAATGTAGATAGTGTGCGTCTCTACCATGATAATATTTTGTCCAAGGAGCCGGGTTGTGGAAGGACACCTTGGCATTACGATGATCACCACTTCCCTCTAGCTACAGACGATGTTGTCACGGCTTGGATCCCAGCACAGCCAATTCCAGTTGAAATGGGCCCCTTATCCTTTGCAAAACCACTGAATGTTTATGAGTTCGTCAAGGATATTGAATTTAATAAATTTGACACAAGCTACGATCGGAAAATTAGCGAAATTTTTAAGAAAAGAAACGTTGCAGTTGAGGATAGTGCTTTTGACATTGGAGAGGTAAGCTTCCATCATAACCGAAGTTTTCATACGGCGGCTTCCAACAAAACAGTTCAAAGTAGAGTTGTGCTNGCTAGCACCTATTTTGCAGATGGAGCGCGGATTGTAGATGAGCCGACAATGGTGTCAGGCGACTGGGAAAAATTTATTCCTGGCGCTGGTCCGGGTGATAAAGCTGCGAGTGAATTAAATCCCATTTGTTGGCAGGCAAAAGAATAAATAAATGACAGACACCTTCCAACGAAGTTGTGCGCACTGGAGCGAGGCTGGCCGTACTGAAATGGACAGATTCTATGCTCTTGCCTCTGTTGACTACAAACACCTTGCTGAAGCCATCGATTGGAAGAATTGGTTTGAAGAACGCCAAAAAGTGGTTGGCCAGCGCAATTTAAAGCTATTGGACGTTGCTTGCGGTTCCGGTAAGTTTCCCTCCGCACTCAAGCAATATGGTAGCTTGTCTGAAGCGAGCATNTTACCTGTNGAATATTCTCTTCTTGATCCATCGGCATTTTCAATTTCCGAAACGCGGAAAGCACTATCTCCCCCNTTCCATTGTAGCGCTGAATTTGAAGTCGCGCTACAAGCATTGGCGTGTGAGGCAGGCGCTTTTGACATAGTTTGGGCTACTCATGCGCTTTATGCGGTACCTAGAGAGGAGCTTCAGGCTGCTCTCGAACGGTTTGTCTTCGCGTTGGACGGCGCTGGCTTTATCGCTCACGCTACTAGTAATTCCCACTATTTAAGATTTTACAGACATTACTTAAATGGCTTTAAGGATGGCTTGGGAACGCCGTATTCGAGCGCCGAGTTGATAGGAGAGACATTGAAGGGTATGGGAGTAGATTTCAGGGTCAAGCAGATTTCTTATCAAAATACTGCGCTCGAAAATGCAAGTGAACAGGTCGAAGGATACCTGCAGCGCTGTATTTTTGACGATACAATTGGTCTTGACGCGATGCTTAAGAGCTCTGAAACCGGTCCTTATTTAAATGAACGTCTGCGAAACGGCATATGGCACTTTGATCAACAGGTCATGCTTTTTTTTCTAACAGTGGATAACACTTAATTCGACATTTAATGGAGGTATGACATTTTTTTTGGAAATATTTTAGTTGTATGAATGCCTATCGTTCATTAAAGCACGCATCGCCGGCACTCTTCTTTGGTTTCTTGTTGGCTTTTAGTTCTAATGTTGGGCAAACTTTTTTCATTGCCTTATTTTCAGGCGAAATTCGAAATGACCTGGAGCTATCTCACGGGAGATTTGGAGCCATTTATTCTGCGGCAACCCTTGGCAGTGCAATAGTTTTTTTGTTGCTTGGAAAATCAACAGACAAGTACGACCTAACTCGGCTTGGCGTTGCGGCTTTGTTAAGTCTAAGCGGGTGTATGCTAGTTATAGCCAATGCATACTCAGTCTTGGTGCTCTGCTTGGCCTTGTTTGGTATGCGTTTATTAGGCCAAGCGCTTCCAGGGCATATCGCAATGACTGCGATGGCGCGTTGGTTTTCGGCTGAGCGCGGACGCGCGATTAGTATCGCATCGCTTGGGTACCCCGTTGGTGAGGCCTTACTGCCAATTCTTGTTGCTACTTTCTTAGCATTAATGACNTGGCGTGAGATTTGGGCATATGCTTCCCTTGTTATGCTGNTCATTCTGCTGCCCGCCATGCTCTGGAGTAGCCATCTTCTACGATCACGTAACCTCGATCGAAAACGAGAATTGGCACCTGAAAAGAAAAATGAAGAATTGAAGTGTTGGACCCGTGCCCAAGTGCTTCGTGACCAACGGTTTTATATGTTAATGCCTGGTCTTCTTTCCCCCCCTTTCATTATCACAGGCGTTTTGTTTCATCAGGTCCACCTTGTCGAAATGAAGTCATGGTTACTCCCCGAATTTGCTTCTTGTTATCCCTTCTACGCGATGAGTGCGACGATAGTTACTCTTGTGGCCGGATGGATGGTAGATCGTTTTGGTGCGGTGTATCTCTTGCAGTTTTACCTGTTACCCCTTGCTTTTGGCCTTGCCCTAATAGGCTGTATTGACGAGTTTTACGTTGCTCCAGTATTTATGACCTTAACCGGCGCATCGGCTGGGGGGGCAACTGTTCTATTCGGAGCTTTATGGGCTGAGATGTATGGCACTGATGATCTTGGATCCATTCGATCTTTGAGCGTCACGCTGCAGGTTTTTTCAACTGCCATTGCGCCAGCATTAATAGGAGCGTTGATTGATGTTGGTATTAGATTGGAAACACAACTTATAGTCCTCTCTCTATATGTTTTTATTTGTGCAGCTNTNTTTAGTTNGATGAGGCGAACCCTCTCAATAAGGCAGTCACCACCAAGACACGCATAAAGACATCTGCAGTATTTAACGGACTGTCTGCTAGGAATATCTATTAAATTTATTGATATGGGTTTTCTTAATAATGAATGAACATNCCTATTTTGAGTCTGACTGGATGCAGAGCCTGATGCGGGGAGAGCAGCCAAGCGATAAATCCTTACGCGAGCACCTTTTATCAGTCCATCGTAATCATCCCGGCTTTGCAGAATCCTGTGCTCTTAAGTGCCGCAACAGTTCGGGCCATAATAGTTACGAATTACTTGCAAGCATTATTGATCCAAAACGACACTCGCGTATTTTAGATCTCGCTTGCGGCAGCGGGGTTTTACTTGAATTATGTCAACAGCGGTTTGGTCCAAGCTCAGAATTAACTGGTGTCGATATGAGTCCAGAGGAGCTGGCATTAGCTCGACAACGTAACCCCCATCTGAAAAATAATTTGCACCTGGGTGTGGCACAAAACCTCGATTTTATAGGTGATGATTACTTTGACGTTATTCTGTGCCATTGGGCTTTAACACTGATGGACAAAGTTCCTCTCGTGTTACGGGAAGCTAAGAGGGTGCTGAAGAAGAATGGGGTTTTTGCAGCTATTGTTGATGGAGACCCTAAATCCGCACCAGGGTATGCTGAGTTACACAATATCATTTATTCTTTTGTTAAGCAGCAGTGCCCCGATTACGGTAAGACCGATTTGGGTGACCGTCGTGTGCGTGAGGGTGTATCTCTCAGACAGCTTGCTAAACAAACTTTTACTGATGCGGAAGTAAAAATTGAGCCTTTGCTCTTTTATTTGGACGCCACACCTGATGTTTTAGCAAGGGAAGTAGCAGGGTTCTTTTATGCATCGTTTGTAATAGCCCCCCAGGCACAGGCTTACATGTTAGAGCAGCTCGAGAGATTTTTCGCCAAGCAAGGGGACGGTAATCAAAGCAGGTTCTCTCTGCCAGTTAATAAGCTTGTAGTTTGCCTGTCACCAGAAAGTGATAGAGGCTAGTATTAGGGGGGGGGTGAGAAATTTTCACCAACTCTCGTTCTTCGCTAGTGAGCCTTTAACCTTTTGTCGCGGTTTCTTGCTCGTCGGATAGTGCAGCCTAGACTCAGCTCTTTGGGCGAATGTATAATTATCTAAACATCACAAGGGCAGTATTTTCATTTCTCTGTTGCCTGAAAGGGCGTGTCATGGCTGCGAACCAGATTTCCGGACGATCGGCATTTCTCACCCTGCTAAAAGCTGAAGGTGTTTCCCATCTTTTTGGTAACCCTGGGACCACAGAGCTGCCAATTATGCATGCTCTTAAGGACCACCCAGATCTAACCTACGTTATGGGCATGCATGAAGCGATTGTTGTTGCGATGGCTGATGGGTATTCCCGCGCAACGGGTGAGTTGGTTGCGTGCAACGTGCACGTGGCGCCAGGTCTCGGTAATGCCATGGGTTCACTTTACAATTGCAAGTTTACTGGAACGCCATTGATAATAACAGCGGGACAGCAAGAACTAGGACACGGCTTGACAGAGCCCTTGCTTTACGACCCGTTGGTCCCAATGGCAGAGCCTTTGGTTAAATGGGCTACTGAGATTACTCGCCTCGAAGACATGCCACGTATTATACATCGTGCCGCTAAGATTGCTTTAGCGCCGCCCACTGGCCCCGTTTTTCTATCTTTGCCTGGTGATATTCTCAACCACGAAACTGGGATTGAAATTGGTTCGATAACTCGCATAGATACTCGGAATAGGCCGTCAGGAGAGGCATTGGCCAGTGTTGCTGAGCGCATACTCCGTGCTGAAAATCCGGTAGTCATTTGTGGTAATGAAATCGTGACGAGCAACGCATTGATCGAGGCTGCGGACTTTGCGATAACGCTGGGAGTTCCAGTTTATCAGCAAACAGTACCCTACGGTTCCCATTTTCTTTCCGAAAAACCATGCTTTATGGGAGCGCTTTCACGCAACCAGAAGGAAGTCCGGGCTATTTTAGAGGCTTTTGATCTGATGATTGTATTAGGAGCTGATGTTCTGCGTATGTCGGTTTGGGATGATGTTGATCCTATGCCCACTGATCTTCCCATCATACAGATTGGCTTGAACGATTGGGAGATGGGCAAGAATTATCCAACAGAAATTGCGATTGGCAGTGATATCTGCGAAACACTCCGAGCGTTGACGCCTGTTTTAAAAGAAATGGGCGGCACCGCTTTAGACAGCTTGGCGAAAGAGCGTCTTAAAGCTCTCTTAAACAAAAATTGGTCAGCAAAACGAACGAAACTTATTCAACGAATATCCAATGAGGGCAGTGGTATTCCAATCAATCCCGATTGGCTTATGCTGCAAATAACAGAGGTATTGCCCAGCGATACTATTATTGTAAATGAAGGTTTAACAGCGGCGCGGTTTTTCAATGACCTCTGGCCATATCGTGAGAGGCATGATTATCACGGGCTTGCGTCTGGGGGCATTGGTTGGGGTATGGGTGCTGCCGTTGGGGTTCAATTGGCTCACCCAAGAAGACCCGTTTGTGCCATCTTAGGGGACGGTAGCTCAATGTATAGCATCCAAGCGCTTTGGAGCGCGGCCAATCATAAACTTCCCATTACATATATTATTGTTAACAACGGCGGTTATAGAATTATTAAGCAGCGATTGGTAGCATTTCATCAAAATGACAATTTTATTGGTATGGATTTCAAGAATCCTGAAATTGATTTTACAGCGCTTGCAATGTCTATGGGGGTGGAAGCTCGCCGCATAGAAGATCCTTTAGATTTAAGAGGTGAGCTTGAAACTGCTTTTGCCAATAAAAAAGGCCCAAATTTAATTGAAGTCATGTGTGACAGTAGTTTGTAAAAATTAAAACCGATGCTCCCGGACGAAAGGGCGAGAAAATAACTCGAAAAGCATGTCGTATCACCTTAAAAATAGGCTAGCTCAAAGAGCCAAGTGGCATTTGATTGAACGTTGGTTTTTCTTTGTCAAAATAAAACAGTCACGGACACGAAACTTGGCTCCGTATNNGTCGCAAAATATCAAATAAAAAAAGGCGGCATGTGGAACTNTAATGTTGAGGTTTTGTTCACCAAACAATTGATATTGGTGTGCAGGTGTCATATTTTAGTCACAACCTACCCACGCGTACTAACCCGTGCCAGCCGGGTTGATGTTAGGAGGAAAGGAAGTAATATGCTCACTCTACTATCTCCAGCAAAAAAACTTGATATGGGATCNGTTACGATAGATGTTCCTATTACTCAACCGCGTTTACCTGATGACACGGCTGAACTAGCAAGTATTGCCAAAAAGCAGACAGCCGCCGATTTAAAAGATCTCATGCACATAAGCGACAAATTAGCCGTTATTAATCACGAACGGTTCCAAGCGTTCAATCTNNATANTAGGAGTAATAGTGCAAAGCCAGCAGGGTTCGCATTTGACGGAGATGTTTATTGGGGGTTGCAGATAGAGAGTTTCTCAAAAGATACGNTGGCTTATGCGCAAGACCACTTGCGCATCCTCTCTGGCCTTTATGGGCTTTTGCGGCCGTTGGATGCGATACAACCCTATCGCCTTGAGATGGGCGCTAAGTTAAAAAATCANAGGGGGAAATCCCTTTATGAGTTTTGGGGGACGCTCATCGCAGATAAATTGAATGCTGACTTTGCCGACCACAATGATGCGACCGTGGTCAATCTTGCCTCAAATGAATATTTTAAGGTGGTTGATCGAGATGCGTTAAAACAGCCCGTGATTTCTGCCAAATTCCTCAATATCAAAAATGGCACCCCCCGGTCTCTTATGTACTATGCTAAACATGCGCGCGGTGCGATGGCACGTTGGATTATGGAAAATCGCGTTGACCGGGCCGAAGGCTTAAAAGACTTTAACTCAGATGGGTACAAACTAGACGCGCCGGCATCCACTCGTTTTGAACTGGTTTTCTCAAGACCTCAGCCGCCCAAAAAAGATCAATGACATGGCGAGTGCTATATGCCCGATGGATGGACTCTTTTTTTGGATTGTTTGTGGGCTCATGCAAAGTAACAAATAAAGGCTAGTTTTTAAGCAGATGGTCGAATGCTGACAATGAAGCTTTTGAGCCCTCACTCATTGCTACTACAATTTGCTTGTAGGGGACGGTCGTCACATCTCCGCAAGCATAAATTCCCTTTACATTGGTTTCACAGCGATCGTTAATGACAATTTCACCCCACTTGGTAGTTTTTACTAGGCCCTTAGCAAATTCGCTATTTGGAACTAACCCTATTTGAACAAATATGCCTGATAAATTTAACTTTGTAATTTTCTTCGTGCCACGATCAATATACTCAATACCCGTAACCTTGCCATTAGCAGCTAGAACCTGCTTTGTTTCTGCATTTTTAATGATTTTGATTTTTTCTTTATTACTAGCTTGGTCGACTAATATCTGATCAGCCTTTAATTCGGGCAAAAACTCCAAGACGGTAACTGAATTGACAATATTTTCAAGATCGAGTGCGGCCTCCATTCCAGAATTACCTCCTCCAACCACTGCTACATCCTTACCCTTGTAAAAGGGGCCATCGCAGTGTGGGCAGTATGCAACGCCGTTCCCAATATTCTCTTTTTCTCCTGGGCAACCTAGTTCACGCCATTTAGCTCCACTAGCAATGACGATTGTTTTCGTTTCAACTATCTCACCAGATGAAATATGAATTAGTTTTATCTCTCCGTCCTCAATCTTTGTTACTCTCAGATGCTCTTTTAAAGTGATCTCATAATCTTGCATGTGGGAGAGCAAGTCGGAAGTAAGAGCTGGCCCCGTTGTTTTTGAGACTGAGATAAAGTTTTCTATCCCTAGTGTATCCTTAAGCTGGCCACCAAGCCGGTCTGTGATAATTGTCACCTTCAATCCTTTACGTGCCGCATATATAGCTGCTGACACTCCAGCTGGCCCCCCGCCAATAATAGTGACGTCCTGTAATGGTAATTCTGAGCTTAGGTGTTTTATTTCATCAATCGGAACTCGTTCTAACAAACGATCAACTAACGTAGCCGGGTCAATTTTTCCGTTCGCAAAAATATCACCATTGAGAAAGACTGTTGGTACCCCCTGAATATTCCTGTCTTCTACTAATTTTGGGAATAGGCCCCCATCAATCATTTCAGAGCTGATCAGAGGGTTTAAGCTACTAAATTGATTGAGGGCTTGCACAACATCCGGGCAGTTGTGACAGCTTAGACTTACAAATACTTCGAACTTAAGGGGAGTATCGATACCCTTAATGAGGGTTTTGAGGCTTTCATCTAACTTACTAGGTGTGCCAGTGGTGTTGAGCACCGCCAATATCAAAGAGTTGAACTCATGTCCGCTTGGAATACCGGAGAATTGAATCCCGGTTTCCTGTCCATCGACTTCGAGCAAAAAACTGATCGGGCTGCGCAGAGTGTTGCGAGAATCGCGTTCCACAACAGACAGCCTTTCACTTGTGGTGGCAATCTCAGACAGGAATGTTAATAGTTCTTCACGCCTCTCATGCACACCCTTTTGCAATACAAAAACCAAATCAGTTTTCATTGCTGCTGTGTAGGTCGTAAGTGCTTTCTTAATTTCCGGTGTTAACATAATGTTTGTTCGCTGCCCTTAATGACGCGATAGAAGACACACACGCTCCGACAAAAAAGCCGTGACGTGTGTGCCGTGAATTTATTTCTACCGACGTGTGTGCTGACGACTAGATTTTACCGACAAGATCTAAGCTTGGCGTTAATGTTTTCTCACCCTCTTCCCAAGCTGCTGGGCAGACTTCACCATCATGATCCGCAACGTATTGTGCCGCTTTAACTTTACGAACCATATCCTTAGCTGAACGCCCAATGCCCAAGTCGTGAATCTCACATACTTTAATTATTCCTTCAGGGTTTGCCAGGAACGTGCCTCTCAATGCAACACCCTCCTCCTCGATCATTACTCCAAACCCCCGTGTTATTGCTCCTGTTGGGTCACCAATCATTGGATAATTTAGTGTACCGATGGCATCGGAAGTGTCATGCCAAGCCTTATGAACAAAATGTGTATCCGTCGAAACGGCATACACCTCCACGCCCAACCCTTTCAGTTCGTCATACTGTTTTGCCATGTCCTCTAGCTCGGTTGGACAGACAAATGTAAAGTCCGCCGGATAAAAAAGAAAGATCGACCATTTCCCCTTAACGTCATCGGAAGACACTTCTTTAAACTCGCCTGAATGAAACATTTGAGCAGTAAATTTTGGAATCGATTTATTGATCATATTCATCGTTGCTACCTCGTTAAGCCTGAAAGATTTGTACCACTACCAAACCACACACAATCTAGAACTTTCCTCATAATGATCAAGAAGAGCATGATTTGAAAGTGACTTATTTTCATTATATTAATTGGAAAAATCAATCGGCATTTTGTCACGATAACCAGGCTTTTCTCATGCGTCATTTGCCAACGTTAAAACAACTTCAATATCTTTCTGCGTTAAATATTCACCGCCATTTTGGTCTTGCTGCCGAAGCATGTCATGTGACCCAATCAACTTTGAGCTTGGGTATACGTGATCTCGAGCAAGTACTGGGCGTGCGGGTTGCCGAGCGTGGTAATAGAAAAGTGATTATGACGCCTTTTGGAGAAAGCTTATCCATAGCTGCAAAAGACGTGCTGAATCGTGCTGAAGATTTGGTCGATTTGGCAAAGGGGGCGATTACTCCGTTGACAGGTACGGTGCGTTTGGGCGTCATACCTACCATAGGACCATATCTACTACCAAACATTCTGTCTGATCTACAACAAAGCCACCCAAAACTTGAATTGTATCTCAGGGAAAATTTTACAGATCAACTATTAAGTGAGCTCAATAATGGCGAGTTGGATATACTATTACTAGCATTGCCATTCGAAATTGGGGGTGCGGAAGAATTAATTCTATTTGAGGACCGTTTTGTACTAGCTTGCCCGAGAGGTCACCGTTTATCAACCCGTGATTCGGTTAAAACAAGTACACTAGCTGATGAGAAACTCCTTTTACTTGAGGATGGACATTGCCTGAGGCGTCATGCCTTAGAAGCTTGTAGCCTGGTAGACAAATANAAAAGNAAAAAACTCGAAGCAACTTCTATNTTTACGTTGGTNCAGATGGTTTCATTAGGGCTTGGCTTGACCCTTTTGCCTCAAATGGCAATTGATGCTGGCATTACAAAGGGGTTAAACATAGAGCTGGTTCCGTTGTCCAAGTCAGCCGGCATTCGAAAAATTGGGCTTGTTTGGCAAAAGACTTCAACTAGGGGCGAGGAGTTTCGATTGCTCGGTTAAGAAATGTTAGAAATATCCGCAAAATCCCGATGAAAAGTTAGCATGCGACTGCTTTTTGATCATATTTGGCAGAATTACCCGTGTTAACCACTCGTCACGGTTACTTCAAGAATTAAAAAAACTAAAACTCCCACATACGGTTTGAGAAACGATTGAATGCCGTTACTTCGTGGGGCACTATTTCCTGTTCTGTGTCGTAAACATTCGAGTTTAACCAGTTAATCTCGCTTTGCTCATCCGAGCATACAGTCCACCACACCCGCCCATTTGGAAGTCCAGCTGGACGCCAACGGTATCCTCGATCGCGTAACATATCTTTCTTGTGGAATGGAGCATCAAAAGCGCAAATAAGATATTCGATTTTTTGGGCCGCCGCTCGAACGACCTCTAACACCGGCCTGCCTGATTTTGGTAAGGTTTGAGCAAGGATAGCTAAGCACGCTTCACAATCTGCTAATGCTGTGTGGCCGTCGTAAAACCAACCAAATTGCGCCCCTATGTAATCCAGTTTGCCGGCAGCGTATCCCTCGCGAAGCCAATCAACGGCTCGGAAAGTACAAGCCCACGGTTTTTTTGAGAAGCAAGGCCAATGTTTCTCAACCATTATTCGATCAAATTGTGCATTGTGTGCAAAGATAATGTCTGTGTCTTGAATAATATTATCTACGGCAGAATTATCTATTATTTTCCCACGAACCATTTGATCGGTTATACCAGTAACTAAAGTTGCCTCCTCAGATATTGGAGTACATGGCTCCCTTAGCCCTTCGAATGATATTTCTTTGCAGACATTTGTGATGCGATTATCTTTTGGGTTATATTCAAAAGGTAGCATTGCCAGCTGAATTACATCATCGTTTTCCAAGGAAAGCCCAGTGGCTTCGACGTCAAGCACAACCCCACGCTTGACCTTGAAGCTAGACGGTCGATTGAACATGTCGGGTATTTTCAGTCGGCGCAGAACTTTCCAATCCTCTTCAAGTATCCCATTGTTAGTTTTTATTATGTCTGACACTTCAAAGTCGAAGTTTGGGAAATCGTTACTCATGAGGTCAATTCCTCAGATTAAGAAATGATTATGCTAAAGCATGACTACATTTTGTGCGAAAGGAATGCGTGCTTTCAAAAATCTTTGTTGAAACGCATGAAAGAATGTTTTTATGCATGATATCTTAGTTTATCCATGGGTGAGTTCACGTGTTACCGATATCGGCGGAAACCTCTTTTTCTAATTGCTGCAGGTTACATTGTATCTCTATCGACCCTTACTTTACATCGTAAATTTTGATGGAGGTTGAGGGTTGTTTGAGGGATTAGAGTCGTGCTTTTTCAGACTTGCGATGAGGCCATCATTAACCAGAGGCGCTAAGTCAATCTCAAGTGCATCTGCCTTGTATTTTTCATAGACCTCATCGCCTTCGATGTAACAAGAAAAAGATTGCATGAATTTCTTTACTTTATTTGGGTCAGCAAGAGTGGCTTTTGTCCATCTGTACAGCGGCTGATTAGTTTCGCCTGATTTCTCGACCAACGCGCAGTATTCTGAGAAAGCATCGTATTGGCATTTCAGACAAGCTTTATGCTTTGAGAGTACTTTGGCTAAAGGGTTAAGAGAAGCATCAATTGGATTTTCACGGGCAACTTTTGCTCTTTCTTCACTCAGAAAGATTCGTATCTGGTATTTCCATTGTTTTGTCATCAGTAATTTCTTTTTATAAAGATCATGGTGGTTCTAGTAACGCGGGAAGAAATTTGAAATGCAGGAACTAAACATATTTATTCGGCACCCTAACGGACTGCCGATGCTTATACCGTACCTTAACAAAATTCTACCCTTATGAAAGGAGGACACCACATTTACCCTCTACAAAAATTGAATTGAGACAGGATTTGCAAGTTTCATAAGAAATTACTTATTTATTGGTATGTTATGTCTGTGAAGACGCGGGTCCGCATATTGCGGGCAACCGGCAAAGGATGCAGACTGGTAAATCCAGAATAAGGTGCGAGGGTCGTTTCCAATTTTTTTGCCGATGTAATCTAAGAGCTAATATTTATCGTTTATACGTAGGCATACTTGCTCCGGTTGCGAGGCTTTTATTGCACCTAAAGCGATTGAATAACATCGAGGGTCCGTTTCATGGAAAACCAAATCGTGTGGTTCAAAAGAGATCTTCGTACCAAGGATCATACGCCGTTATTTATGGCCTCTAAGGTTGGTCCCATTTTACCTTTGTATGTTGTAGAACCGGAGCTTTGGAGACAAGCCGATAAATCGGCCCGCCAATGGTTGGTTACTTCGAACGCCCTTCAAGAGCTGCGGAATGAGCTAGCCGACTCGGGTATTCCACTTGTTATACGCATTGGTACAGTTACTGATGTTTTGACTGAAATTAAGGAGCGCACAGGTATTGGAGGTCTATGGTCCCACGAAGAGACTGGCAATGGCTGGACCTATGCTCGAGATCTTGCCGTTGCTGCATGGGCTCGCTCTGAGGGTATTCCTTGGAATGAGTATCCCCAGTTCGGTGTTGTACGAGGCCTCAAAGACAGAGCCGGGTGGAGCAAAAGTTGGGACAAGTTTATGCAACGTCCTGTATCGGCCCAACCCACCGGCCTAAAAAGCGTAACAAAAAAAATGCAGTCCGTTGGCATTCCGAAGCTTGACGAGCTTGGATTAAGAGCAGATGGGGTCGTTGACCCAAAACTTGGGAGACGGTCGAGCGGTTTAGCGCTTGTGCAGAGTTTTCTCAACCACCGCGGAGCACGATACCATAAGGAAATGTCTAGTCCTTTGACAGCAGGATCAAGCTGTTCAAGACTTTCAGTTCACCTGTCTAATGGCACCGTTTCTTTGAGGGAAGTCAGCCAAGCTGCCCGGAAGCGGCAGAAATATATTGCATCATTGCCATGTGAGGAACGCGGTGACTGGGGGCGTGCATTGAGCGCTTTTATTGGGAGGCTGCACTGGCATTGTCACTTTATGCAAAAACTAGAAGATTCACCGTCGCATGAATTTCAAAATATTCACAGAGGGTTCGATAAATTAAGTGATAGAGGATTTGATGAGGCTCTCTTCGATGCTTGGGTTGCAGGTAAAACCGGCTTCCCTTTCATAGATGCTTGTATGCGCTCTTTGAAGACAACCGGTTGGATTAATTTTCGAATGCGAGCGATGCTTACTTCCTTTGCATCCTATCACCTTTGGCTACACTGGCGTGAACCTGGCCTTCATCTGGCACGATTCTTTAACGACTATGAGCCCGGCATACATTGGAATCAAATACAGATGCAAAGTGGAACGACGGGCATAAATACGGTCAGAATATACAACCCTGTCAAACAATCGCACGATCATGATCCCCATGGCCAATTTATACGACATTGGGTGCCCGAGTTGTCGAGTGTGCCAGATGGTTATATACACGAACCTTGGCGAATGGGTCTGCTTGAACAGGAGGCATTAAAATTACAACTTGGTAAAGACTATCCTCTCCCAATCATTGATCATCTTGTTGCGGCTAAGAGGGCAAGAGACCTGATATATTCGATCAAAAAAGAGCCGCTTTTTCAGGAGGAAGCGAACGCAATTTTGAAACGCCACGGGAGCCGCAAGTTACGCAAAGTGGTTCGCCCAAAAAGAGCAACTCGGACCAAAGCATCCTGCAACGATCAATCGACCTTTGATTTTTAGTCTTGATGCTGGCGCGCGTCTAATTTCCAAGGCTTTTTTCAATTGCATTTCGCACTTTTGAAGACGTTGGTTGTGTTGGTGAAGAGAACCAATCTATCAGCAAGCCTTCGCGGTTGATCAGATATTTATGAAAGTTCCACCTCGGCTTAGCTAAGCTTCCGAGTTGCGTTTCTGCCCAGGCATAAAATGGATGGCGCTGTTGACCTCTAACGGGCGTCTTATCGGTCATTGGAAATGTTCGTCCGTAATTTATATCACAGAAGGACTTAATTTCTGCATTTGTATCGAATTCTTGGCCGCCAAAGCTACTAGATGGTACGGCAATAACAACCAACCCTTTTTTATTATAGGACTCCCAAAGGGCTTGTAATGATTTGTACTGAGAGGTGAAACCACAGTGTGATGCCGTGTTAACCAATAATATCACCTGTCCTTTATAGGCACTGAGGGGCAGCTCTCGTCCATCTATCGATTTAAAGGAGAATTGATAGGCGTTATCACGTGCTTCAATTGCTTTGATAGGCATCGAGGTAAATAGAGCCATAAGAAATGTTATAAAACGCATTGGTATTATTCGCCCCTTTACATAGTTATTTACACATGTCGTTAACGTGTTTCTCTGTCACTGGTTTTTCAAACTCTGTCACCGCTTCGGCCGCCTCCATTCTAATGCGTCAGCTCATTACGTTCGCAAAGNTCTTTTGTTTGCCAGATCTTACAGATTTANAACCAACTAAGTGATATTATACGCNATATTNATATAGTAATTTATAGCGAGTTATATGAGGATCCTGAAAAATTATCCGCTTATNTACAAGGNGTGNGANTAATGAAAAGTAANATGNGTGCGAGCNGAATGCTTTCTGTGAAGATCATACATAAAANTATGTTTCTGNGCTTTTTATCCATTGTGCCTATCGACTTGGCCCTCGCCTCTGAAAAAATCCTGGTTGAAAACCCAAGGGTAAGGTATGCACCCCCAAATGCCTCAATGCACGCGGGCTACGCTGTATTACGAAATAATTCAAATCAAGAAGTCAACCTCATCTCGGCAAGCAGTCCTAATTATAAGACGGTTGAAATACACCGATCAAGAATAACCAATGGACTTGCGACTATGNCTAAGGAAAATAANATTGTAATTCCACCACGTGGTCAGATAATGTTCAAGCCTCAAGGCCTTCACTTCATGTTAATGTATCCGCATCGCAAAATTAAATTGGGCGACAAGATAAGAATTATCGTTAGGTTTTCGGACAGCACGGAAAAACGATTTGATGCTGATGTGAAAAATCTTGATGAGAATATCGGAGTGCCTTCTCATAAGCAGCATTAATGTGGTAACTAGATCTGATGTATATTTGATTATTGCGCTCTTTATAATCATTTGTAGTAAAAATAAGTTTAGTTGTTATTGGCGAGTATGTAAATGTATGGTATAGGGCAAGCAAAATACAGTATCAATTNAAANTATTGTTGTAAAAATGGACCGTGAAACATTAATTTATTTACTGAGTTCTGGTAAGTACCTTTGCTTTAACCCAACAGAAATTGAAGTNAAGGGTGAGGAAGAGGAAGAAGAAGAAATGGTTGGTGGAGCGGCTGCGGCAGCAGATGATGATGCCGAAGTTGAGGACCTATTCGACTCTCCAATNCTTANNGACTCGGTATTTTTCAAAGAAGTATCGACGGATCACCGTACTGGCTTGATGTACACATCTACGCGATTTCTAATGGCTTTTAATGANGAAAATATTCATGAAGGTGGGGCCTCTTTTGAGATATCTGGCAAATTGGACCAATATCTGACGGATTANTATGGTGGNGAAAGAGTTCAACTTTCAAGCCACGATAATTGCGTNCTTGATGTGTTTAATAAAACTCCAACTTTNGATCCTTTCATGCTTATGTCTCAGCGCGGATATATTCAAAAAATACGGTCTGTTGGCGATAAGCATTTCGCTGTTGCAGCGTCTACTGCTACTGAGGTTCGTGCAATAATTTCAGTGAAGGCGCGTCAACTAGTTCAACTGGCGGCCAATTCTGGAATCAAAAGCGATAAGATAAACGCAACTGCGCTTGAGCTGGAGGATGCAATCTGGCTTACAGAAACCAACGAGGGAACTAGCAAAGTTTTTCAAGAAATGGGAATTCCACTGGATCAGGAAGATACCATTCTCCTCGCGTGGAAGGGCATATCGTATTATGAGTATATGCTCAATGAATTTAGAACAGATTACCTTAATATGCTTAGTTGGCTGGGAAGTGAAAACTCTTACCCAAGCGACATAGGCTTAATGGGTGCAAACCACGCCGCCGACATCCTTAATGTGCGCAAACGCGCAAAATCAGTGCTTCGGACCGCATATCAAAAGGCTAGCGCTATCATGAGAGATTATGATGAATCATATGTGAACCTTATTCGACACCAAGACCCTAAGCCATTCCACACTTTTTTAAATAATGCTCCCGTTCATTTTGAGCAATTGGGCACATGTGTTGGGAGTTTTGGTCATGTTAATAATGCTTGGAAATCTCTGACGAACCACGGTAATTATCCAAGGCCGAAAGCTGATAATATGGAAAAATTTTATAATTTTATTTGNGATTTGATTTCAGTGCCGGAATCTGACTCAGAAGCTAATTCAAAGTCCGCCGCTGCCAATTGAAAACCATAAAGCAATCAGTCAATTTGGTTTTAACTAGCCTGCGTGGTAACATGCGACTTAACGATTGAGAATGGTTATGACGGTCTCTGCAGGAAGTGCCTCTACCAAAATTAGGTACATTCTTCAATTTGATAGCTCACATACAGAAAAATTTGATATTGCAATTGACAAACTTACTGGGCGTTCGTCAACCCCACCGCCCAATGTGATACCAGAATGGGCTAAGCTCGATTTTGAACAATGCCCAAATTGTCCTCTTGATACGGAAGAAACAGAAAACTGTCCAACTGCTGTAGCCCTAGTCGATATCGCGAGACGTGTTGGCAAGGTGGTCTCGCACTCTGAAGTCGAATTAGTGGTAATTTCTGAGGAGCGATGGGTAGGCAAAAAAACATCATCCCAAGAGGCGATTAGCTCATTAATGGGTCTAAAAATAGCGACCAGTGCCTGCCCGCACACGGATTATTTAAAGCCCATGGCACGCTTTCATTTACCTCTTGCAACAGCAGAAGAGACCTTAACCAGAATAACCGGGGGTTTCCTTCTACATCAATATTTCAAGGCCAAACGCGGGGATACCAGCGGTTTAAACTTGTCAAATCTTGCAGCCCTTTATTCCGAAATGTCAATTGTGAATTCGTCTATAGCTAGAAGGTTGCGAGCATCTGGTGAGTTTTCAGAACTCAACGCATTGACGATNCTAGATACGTTTGCACAGGTTATCCCACTTCAGATTGAAGATCGGCTCGACGAGATCCAAACCCTCTTTGAATTTGGAGGAAATAAATGATGGTTGAAAAGAAACAAAGTGCTGATGGGNANAATCAAATTCAATTTAAGAATCATAACGAAGTTGAAAGTGAAAATTCACAAAGAGAAAATAGAATAAAACAGAAATATATGATGGAAAACCTGGGAAAACTTGCCGGAGGAATTGCCCACGAGATGAACACTCCTGTTCAATATGTAGGAGATAGTCTCCGTTATTGCCGCAATGCAACCAAAAATCTTCTTATGATCTTTGAGGTGATTGATCAGATAATTGATCGTGTGGAGAATGAAAAATTGTTGGTTGATATCATCTCTAAGTATCGAACAAAATATAAAAAAAAGGACATTGATTTCATACGCGAGGAATTACCTTTTGCATTGGATCAAGCCATTGATGGTGCTGACCAGGTTTTAGCTTTAGCTCGAACAATGCGAGATTTTTCATGTCCGAGCCATAGGGCAATGGTACCCGTTGATTTAAATCGCATAGTTGAACGCGCTAGTGCAATTTGTGTGGGAGAATGGAAGGATGTTGCNACTATTGAGTTTGAACTCGCCAAAAACCTTCAAAAAATAATAGGGGATGAGCGCGCGCTGATCCAGGTGGTGTTAAATTTAGTGGTGAATGCTGCTTATGCCATTGGCAGGAGAAAACCAGAAGCGGGCAGGATAAAAGTGCGTACGGAGCAGATAAGAGACAACGTTAAATTAACGATTAAAGATGATGGTATTGGCATACCCAAAAATATCAAGGGTCGAATTTTTGAACGATATTTTACAACAAAAGAATATGGTAACGGCACGGGACAAGGTCTTGCTTTTGTGCATGAGGAGGTGGTTAAACGCCATGGCGGTAACATTGAGATTGATAGCAAAGAAGGTGAAGGCACTAAGGTAATTATAGAATTCCTCATTGATACACCCAAAAAAATCAATGAAAAACCGATGTAATGTGCCAGTGATGGTCTTCGAATTCTATCTACGATTTCATGCGCAGCTCGATATGGTTCTGAAAGATGCAGACACGCATGCGCATTCAACTTCATTTTAACTTGAGATTTGAAAAATTTTGCAGCGCAGGCGTTATATAAGGATGAAACAAATGGGTGATGAATTTGTTAGCAAAGAATACTGGGCAGAAAAAGAAAATATAAAGCTGCATATATTTCGCCGACAGCTAGCATCTTCTTCGGCGGATGGTAGCCCCAAGCCGATATCATTTTTTGTGCACGGATCATCCTATGCCGGTATTACCGGCCACGACCTTGAGGTTCCAGGCCGTGAAGACTACTCACTGATGAATACGTTTGCGCGGCTTGGATACGATGTTTGGAGTATGGACCACGAGGGTTATGGATTCTCAGGGTTACGCGAGGGAGCAAATTCTGACATCGCATCGGGAGTTGAAGATTTGAAAGCAGCGACTGACATTATTATAGAGGAGACTGGGGTTTCTTCTTTTCTCTTTTCGGGTCAATCGTCAGGAGCGCTGAGAGCAGCGGCATTCGCTGAAGCATATCCAGAGCGAGTTAAGCGATTAGCCCTCGGAGCCATGGTGTGGACAGGTGAGGGGTCGCCAACTTTGGCAGAGCGTTCTAAGAAGCTTGATCAGTGGAAATCCTCAAACAAACGCCCTGTCAATCGAGAATTCTTTGAAACCATTTTTAGTCGAGATATAGATGGATTAGCAGATAAAGATGTAGCCATGGCTATGGCAAAATCCGAAAGTCGTTTTGGTGGTTTTGTGCCTACGGGAACTTACCTGGATATGTGTGCAAACTTGCCGGTATGTGACCCAGAAAAGATCTTGTGTCCTGTAATGATCATACGTGGAGAGCACGATGGGATAGCCTCACCAGAGGACCTCATATCCTTCTATGAGAAGCTACCAACGAGAGATAAAGTTCTTATTACTATGGCGGGACAAGCTCACTCAACATGGCTTGGATATAATCGTCATCGCGCAGTTCATGTGTTGCATGGCTTTTTTACTATGCCGGAACGCAAGGATCCGCTTAACGGCTGATGTAAACTAATTTGGTAAGAGGTATCTTTTTATGATTTCCAGGAAAATCGGTGGAACAGATCTTAACGTTTCTACTATAGGGTATGGGTGTGCGTCATTGTCCGGAGGATATCACCCACGAGATGAAGAACGTGCAGAAAAGATTTTGTCTGTAGCTTTGAATTCTGGGATTAGTTTTTTTGACTCCTCCGATGCCTATGGCAACGGGCACAACGAGGAATTTCTGGGCATTAACCTGGGCGATGCAAAACATCGAGTTACAATAGGGACCAAGTTCGGCAACATTCGAGGTCCTAATGGTGAACGGGGAGGAACGAATGGAAAGCCAGATTATGTCCAGCGCGCATGTGAGGCGAGCCTTAACCGTCTTGGGGTAGATATAATTGATCTTTATACGCTACATCGTGTTGACCCAGAAACACCCATCGAAGACACAGTAGGTGCCATGAGCCGCCTGGTTGAACAGGGCAAAATTAGGTATATCGGGCTTTGTGAGGCAGGAGCCAAAACGATAAGGCGTGCAGCGAAGGTTGCAAAAATCACAATGTTACAAACCGAGTATTCACTTTGGACGCGTGATATAGAACAAGACATTTTGCCAACCTGCCGTGAGTTGGGGATTGCATTTACCGCATACGCACCCCTAGGCCGCGGATTTTTATCTGGCTGTATGCGTAATACCGGAGATATTGCTCAGGGTGATAGGCGCAACGATCATCCACGGTTCGAAGCAAAGAATTTAAAACAAAATGCAAAGTTACTTAGAGTGATAGATCAAATCTCCAATGCACGTGGTTTGACTCAAAGCCAAGTTTCTCTGGCGTGGTTATTATCGAAAGGAGAAGATATTGTGCCAATACCAAGCACCCTCAACCCTGCGCACCTGCGCGAAAATATTGAAGCTTGCACTGCGGATCTTAGTGCCGAGGAAATTACTACTCTCGAAGAAGCTTTCCCTTTGGGTGCTGCGACAGGCACGCGATACCCGGCTCAACAGATGCATCTAATGGGGCAGTGAGTGAAGGCAAGATGTTGGCGGAAAAACCTCCGAGCTATTTCTCTTTTCCAAATTGATGGAGAGCGCGCTCCGTTCGGACAAAATCATTCTCATCTCTTGGAATCCCAAAACGAAGGCGATCTGGCTGTCCTTCAAAAGCTCGTGTGAGCACTCCATTTTTCGCTAAATGGCTATAAAGATTATATGCATCAGGGTGGCCTCCTAAAAGGAATAATGAAGTACCTCCTAAAGATTCAAAATTATAGAGATCTAGCAATTCTCCCATTTTTTTTGAGCGTTTTTTGAGCGATATGCGCATGTTTTGTTGCCAGCTCAAATCAGCCATCGCTTGTTTTCCAATTTCAAGGGCTGGACCACTTACCGGCCATGGCCCTATTACATTTTGCAGCATTTCAGCGGTTTCTGCGTCTGCTAATGCAAAACCTAGACGTAATCCAGCAAGTCCAAAAAATTTGCCAAAAGAACGCAGTACAATGAGACCCTGTTTCCCTGCAATCCCAGAAACACTGTTGGTTGGGGATGCATCAATAAATGACTCGTCAACAACTAATAATCCTCCGCCATGAGCTTGTCTCTCTGATAGAGAAGCCAAGTCTTCGGCCTTAAATTGTCTGCCGTCAGGATTATTTGGATTGGTGACTATTACTGTTGCAAAATCGCCCCAATTTGGAAGATCGTTTATTTCTATTACTTCGTGGCCCGCGACTTGCCAAGCACTCGCGTGCCCTGTGTACGTTGGCCCAATAATCGCCGTCGTGCTAGGGGGGCGCAACCAGGGTAGCCATTGTATCAAGGCTTGCGTCCCCGGGCCCGGCACGATGCAGTCGCGAGAATTACAACCAAAATATTTGGCTGCTGTATCTATACAAGCGTCTGTCAACGTTGTGTCGGGAAGTTTCTGCCATAATTCATTGGACACCTCAGGGAAAGAAAATGCATCGGGATTGATACCTGTTGAAAGATCCAACCACCCTTGAGTGGGAACACCGAACACTTTTTCAGCAAGTGCGATTGAACCTCCATGTCTCGGTAACATAGACGCCGGCATTTCGGTTATACGTTCTGATGGTGGCGAGGTAGAGTTCTTTTCACCATTCGTTGACAAAGGCCTTCCCCTTTCGATAAACATTATTCGTCAATGGTTCCCATGATCGAACGTGTCAAGGGAACACGGTGCGGTCTTCTATAATTCTTTTAGAAGAGCAAAGCCGTGGCTGCCCCCGCAACTGTAGGCGGAGAGTCCCATCCAACATACGCCACTGGGGAAACCTGGGAAGGTAGGATGTGGGCAATGACCCGTGAGCCAGTATACCTGCCGTTGACGCGCTATCGCAGGTCTGTTCGGCGGGGTGTACGAACGTAATCCACGAGGTCAAATTTGGCGAATCGGGATGAGAAAAATGGCGTTAGCGGTGAAAAAACGTTCGTCAGGAGTATTGGTATGTTCTTTTCAAAATCATTGTTACCAAAATTCGCCATAATATTTCTCACATTTAGTGTTTTTGGTTTAAGCATCGGGCCAGCGGAGGCGCACCATCCGATGGATTTTCAAATACCGCAGACAGTTCTTCAAGGACTGCTCTCAGGGTTTGGCCATCCCATTATTGGTTTAGATCACCTAGTTTTTGTTGTTGGGTTGGGTTTTATGGGTGTTCTGGTGCCAAGTGGGCTCGCCGCTTTAAGCTCTTTCATTTTAGGTTGCTTGGTAGGATGCATAGTCCATCTGAATTCCTTCGATTTGCCCCTGGTTGAACCAATTATCGCATCTTCTGTAATCTTAGTGGGTGTCATGATTGCCCTTCGCTACGCGACATCCACATATGTGTTTGCAGTCGCGATTGGCATACTTGGTGTTTTTCACGGGTATGCATATGGCGAGGCAATCATAGGAGCGGAGGTGTCGGTGCTTGGTGCATATCTTATTGGTCTCAGCATTGTACAGTTCTGCATTGGTGCGATGGTGTATCTTGGATTACGATTCTTGAGGTCAAGGTTTAGCCGAATAGACTTTGTTGCACGAATTGCAGGTATCACCATGGGTGGATTTGGTGCTGCTACGCTTTTCGGACAAGTCATTTCTTAACTGGGTCTGTTCAGAATATGGCTACAAACAGAGAATTGCCGGCGGTAACGTTGGTGTTGGGCGGTGCGCGCTCGGGTAAGAGCCTTTATGCTGAGCGGTGTATAAAAAATATATCGCGGCAGCCGGTTTACATCGCTACAGCTGAACCCGGTGATCCTGAGATGATAGAGCGTATCAAACGGCATCGTGAGCGACGCGGATCTAATTGGGAGACAGTGGAAGAATCTATCGACCTAGTTGGTGTGTTAAAGGTTCATAGAAAGTCGACTATTTTGATCGACTGTCTCACGCTATGGCTCACTAATTTGATACTTGCGGATCATGACGTTGAAGAATCCGTATCCGAGCTGGCATTAGAGCTAGGGCAGGCCGAAGGAAGCGTTTTCCTTGTTTCAAATGAGGTTGGATCAGGAATAATGCCCGAGAATGCACTAGCGCGAAAATTTTGCGACGTTGCCGGTCAAATGAATCAGATAATAGCATCGAAGGCTTCGTCCGTTATCCTCGTAACAGCCGGCATTCCTCAGTCGCTAAAGGCTCCACAAGAGGTTTGAACTTATGCATTTCAGAAGTAAAATACCAGCAACAGTGTTAACTGGGTTTTTAGGAGCTGGAAAAACTAGTACGATTCGGCACATTTTACAAAATACTGCTGGATTGCGGTTGGCGTTGATTATCAATGAATTTGGCGACCTTGGCGTTGACGGCGAAATTATAAAAGGTTGTGGCATTCCCGAATGCCGAGACGAAAATGTTGTCGAGCTAGCTAATGGTTGCATTTGCTGCACTGTGGCAGATGACTTTATTCCAGCTATGGATGAGTTAATATCCCGTGCAGATCCCCCTGATCATATAATAATTGAGACATCAGGTCTTGCCTTACCAAAGCCCCTAGTTAAAGCTTTCAACTGGCCTGAGGTGCGGTCTAAAGTCACAGTAGATGGGGTTGTCGCCGTTGTTGACGGACCCGCAGTAACAGCAGGGTTACTCACGGCAAGCGAAAAGCCTCCTGAAGAAGGTCTATCTGATAGCGGCAGACAAGATCATGAAAACCCTATAGAGGAATTATTTGAAGAGCAGCTGGGCAGCGCTGACATAGTGTTAATAAATAAGACAGACCTTATAGACAAGCATGGGTTGGCCAAAGCTGTGCAAATAGTTAAAAGCGCTGCGCGGCCGAATGCTAAGGTAATCAATACGGCATACGGTCGGGTCGACACTAAAGTGCTTCTCGGACTTGAAGCAACTGCAGAAAATGATCTTGAAACGAGACTTTCTCATCATGATGGGATGGACCATAGCCATAATCACGACGAATTCGAATCGTTCTCGATAAGATTAGGTGTCCTGCCGTCAGCCAAAACTTTACAGCAACGCATAGGGCGACTGGTCGAGAACCATGATATTCTTAGAATCAAAGGCTTTGCTGCCATTGAAAAGAAACCTCTTAGATTTGTGATTCAAGGAGTTGGGACAAATCTCTCGTTCTATTACGACAGACCTTGGAAATCCGGCGAAGATTGCCACACTGAATTGGTTGTTATTGGATTACATGGTTTAGATGAGGTAGCAATTCATACTGAACTGGCGGGTTAGAATGCATCTTCTAAATGCTCAGCCAGGCGTAGTGGCTGATGGTTCGGAAGCGATTGATCTAGGACAGTCGCCGGGGCAAATATTATTTTTATCCGCTGCGGATACAGATCTTTCGGCCGTTTCGGCTGCGCGAGCGAATTTAGGAGCGAACTTCCCTTCTCTCAGACTTGCGAACGTAATGCAGCTTTCACATCATATGTCAGTTGATCTTTACTGTGAAAAGATGGTGAAGCCAGCAGAACTTATTATAGTGCGACTTTTAGGTGGTGTTAGCTATTGGCAATATGGTGTTGAGCAGATTTCTAAAATATGTGCGTCAAATGGCTCGGCACTTGCTTTCCTTCCCGGTGATGATCAACCTGACGAAGATCTTACCTCACGTTCAAATCTACCTTCGGAAAGCTGTCACCGGCTTTGGCAGTACCTTGTGCATGGCGGATCGGAGAATGCGCGCGAATTCCTGAATTTTGCCTCCTCAATACTCGACGGTTCTGAACAATGGCGCGAGCCAAGACCTCTTTTGAGAGCGGGGCTTTATTGGCCTGGTATAGAAGCTGTGGATTTGGCTACGATAGCGAATAATTGGATAGCTGATGCCCCAGTGGCAGCAATTGTTTTCTATCGTGCCCACCTTCAATCAGGGAATTTAAAGCCCATTCTACAGCTTATTAAAGCGCTAGAGGCTGAGGAGTTGTCACCTCTTCCTTTATTTATTTCGAGTCTTAAAGACCCTTTATCGGATAAGATCCTGCAGCAAATCTTTGCTGATGCGCCACCGCAGGTGATACTCAATACTACAGGATTTTCTGCTTCTACGCCTGGAACTGCTCACGTGTCGTCCGCATTGGAAGGCTGCAATTGCCCCGTCTTCCAGGTGATCCTTTCGGGTGGCTCCAAGGAGGCATGGCATAAAAATACACAAGGCTTGTCACCACGCGATATTGCAATGAATGTTGCGCTTCCTGAAGTTGATGGACGTATAATCACGAGGGCAATCTCCTTTAAAGATCAAGCTAAACACGATCCCCTCACAGAGCATTCGACCGTCAACTATGAGCCAAAGCGTGATCGTGTCCAATTCGTCGCAAAATTGGCTGCCAATTGGTGTCGCCTTTCTAAAGCGCCAACAAAGGAGCGCCGCATTGCAATTGTATTGGCCAATTATCCCAATCGTGACGGACGGATTGGTAATGGAGTTGGCCTCGATACTCCCGCAAGCGTCAGCCATGTCATCAATATTCTAGCTGGAGAGGGTTATGATATAGCCGACCCTAATTTGGATGGAAGCCAACTGATAGCAAAATTGCTAGCTGGACCTACAAACGCCGGAGTTTTAGGACGAAAGATAGAAGCTGTGCTCCCATTGGAGGCTTATGTTCGAGCATTTGAGAGATTACCGGCGGTGACGCAAAGTAAGATACAAGAGCGATGGGGTAATCCGGTCAACGATTCCTTTTTTTTATCTCAAAAGAAAAGTTTTGCTGTTCCAATTTTTCACTGTGGTAAAATCGTCATAGGGCTGCAGCCAGCGCGCGGTTACAATATAAATCCTAAATCCAGCTATCATGATCCTGATTTGCCACCGCCGCATGGATATCTCGCTTTCTATTTTTGGCTTCGAGACTGCTTCGGAGCGCACGCAGTAGTCCATTTTGGTAAGCACGGAAACCTCGAGTGGCTGCCAGGAAAGGCCATAGCACTTTCAGATGAATGTTTTCCTGAAGCCGTTTTTGGACCAATACCACATCTTTATCCATTTATAGTTAACGATCCAGGTGAGGGTGCGCAGGCAAAACGCCGAGCGCAAGCAGTAATAGTTGATCATCTTACTCCACCTCTGACTCGTGCAGAAATATACGGGCCGCTGGCCGAACTAGAGCAGCTGGTTGATGAATACTTCGATGCAACAGGCATTGATCCGGGGCGCTGCGATATTCTTAGTGAGTCAATAATTGAAAAAAGTATAGAACTTGGTATTTCCGAGGAATGCGGAATATCTCTGGATGAAGAGCCGACGAGTGCCCTCTCGAAGCTCGACGCTTATTTATGCGAGCTTAAAGAATTGCAGATACGGGACGGCCTTCATGTTTTTGGCCAGGTGCCAACAGACCGTCAATTGACCGATCTTTTAGTTGCCTTGGCTCGCGTTCCGGGCGCAAAGCGCCAGTCTTTGCATCGTGCTTTAGCAAATGATTTGGGTCTCGTGGGCTTTGATCCTCTTGATTGTAACATGGGTGAGGTGTGGGATGGGCATAAGATTGATGGCATACGCATTCGCACTCAGGGAGACCTTGTGGAGCACATAGAGGATTTAGCCTCAAGTTTAGTTTCTGGCAATACTCAAGCACCAAAAGAGTGGAAATCTTCGGGTGAAGTGCTAGCTGAGATTGATTCGTCTTTGCGGCCAGCAGTTATGTCCTCAGGGAGTTCTGAAATTTATGGTTTGTTGTCTGGCCTGAGGGGAAATTTTGTTTTGCCAGGCCCCTCTGGGGCGCCGAGTAGGGGAAGGCCGGAAGTTTTGCCGACGGGAAGGAATTTTTATTCCGTTGATACGCGCGCTGTTCCTACGCCGGCAGCTTGGACCTTGGGCTGGAAGTCTGCCACTCTAATTGTGGAACGTCATGCTCAGGACCATGGTGAATGGCTCAAGCACGTTGGGCTTTCGGTTTGGGGTACTTCAAATATGAGGACAGGTGGTGATGACATAGCTCAAGCTTTAGCTTTGTTAGGGGTGCGGCCGGTCTGGGAACCGGTATCTCGGCGAGTGACTAATTTTGAGATCATGCCGCTTGATGTTTTGGGGCGGCCACGGGTCGATGTCACTTTACGTATATCCGGGTTCTTTCGTGATGCATTTCCGGCGCAGATTGACCTATTTGACTCAGCGGTAAGGGCGGTGGCCAAACTAGAAGAAAATGCCGAAGACAACCCGATTGCGGCTGCCGTGAAGAAAGAAAAAAGACAAATGACTCAAATGGGGATTGACCCTAAGACTGCTGACCTACAATCTGGTTACCGGATCTTTGGCTCCAAGCCCGGCGCATATGGCGCTGGCCTGCAGGCATTGATCGATGAGTGTGGTTGGGAAAGCTCGGATGATCTTGCAAAAGCATATATAGCATGGAGTAGTTATGCATACGGTGGTGGGACGAGCGGAGTTAAAGCCAAGAGCCAGCTTGAACGTCGTTTAAAAGCTATTGAGGCGGTGTTGCATAACCAGGATAATCGCGAGCACGATTTGCTAGATTCAGACGATTACTATCAATTCGAAGGGGGCATGATTACAGCAGTTGAGCATACTTCTGGCAGTAAGCCTGTCGCTTACCATAATGATCATTCTCGTCCTGAAAATCCAAAAATACGCACCCTTGATGAGGAAGTCGCTCGAACTATCCGTGCCCGAGGGGCAAATCCGAAATGGATTTCTGGGGTAATGAGGCATGGATATAAAGGAGCTTTCGAGATAGCGGCAACAGTGGACTACCTTTTTGCTTTTGCTGCAACTACCGGCGCTGTAAAGGACAGACATTTTGATCTCCTTTTTGATGCGTATATAGAGGATGACGAGGTGCTAACCTTTCTAAAAGGTTCGAATGCTGATGCGCTGGGCGAAATAGCGAAGCGCTTCTTGGAAGCCTTAGATAGGGGCCTGTGGCAGCCAAAATTGAATTCTGCGCCTGCGACACTTATGGCTCTAACCGATAGCAAAGCCGTTGGGCAGGGGAATAAATTTGATGCCAAAGCACCTGACTGAAGAAGAATTAAACAATCGTGCCAATGAAAAGTCTAAAAAGCGCAAGGCTGCCCGTGACAAAATGCTCGCCACAAAGACTGTCGAAAAAGGACTTCTCATTGTGCACACCGGGAAAGGGAAGGGAAAATCTACTGCGGCATTTGGATTAGTCACGCGAGCCGTCGGGAACCAAATGCGTGTGGGAGTAGTTCAATTTGTAAAAGGAAAATGGGAAACGGGAGAGAGGCATGTGTTGGAAAAATTTCCCGAGCAAGTTGATATACGCACAATGGGCGAGGGTTTCACGTGGGATACGCAGGATCGGGCTCGCGACATTGCTGCTGCTAAGGCCGCATGGAAAGTCTCCAAGAAAATGATAGATGACGCGCGCGGGTCTTCTCCCAAGTATGACATGATCTTATTAGATGAGCTCAATATCGTTCTGCGTTATAGCTATTTGCCCTTGGAAGAGGTGATTAAAGAGCTCAAAAGAAAACCAAAAGATCTGCATGTCATTGTTACTGGTCGCAATGCTAGGCCAGAATTGATAGAGATTGCTGACCTTGTAACGGAAATGATGCAAATAAAGCATCCCTTTCGAGAGCAAAATGTGATGGCTCAGAAAGGCATAGAATTTTGAGTGCACCTGCATTCATGGTACAGGGCACGGGCTCTGAGGTTGGTAAATCCGTTATTACGGCGGGGTTGTGCCGTGTTCTTATGCGGAGAGGATTCACTGTGCGCCCCTTCAAACCGCAAAATATGTCAAATAACGCGGCAGTAACTTTGGATGGCGGTGAAATTGGGCGGGCTCAGGCATTGCAAGCTCGCGCATGTGGGGTGCCACCATCGTTTCATATGAACCCGGTTTTGCTCAAGCCTCAAACTGAAATCGGCGCTCAGTTAGTGGTCCAAGGGCATGTAATTGGGAATTTTGAAGCACGTGATTATACGTCAATTAAGCCAACTCTTTTGGAGCCGGTTCTGGAAAGTTTCTCTTTATTATCAGATCAAGCAGACGTTGTAGTTGTGGAGGGGGCCGGTAGCCCCGCTGAGATAAATTTGCGAGATGGCGATATTGCAAATATGGGTTTTGCCGAGGCATCTAACACCCCTGTCATCTTAATTGCTGATATTGAGCGTGGAGGGGTTATCGCAAATTTGGTTGGTACGTACGAAGTTCTTAGCGATACCGAACGTAAACGTGTTGTAGGATTTATCATCAACAAATTCCGTGGGGATAAGAGCCTATTCGATAAGGGCGCGATTGAGATTGAAAATCGCACAGGTTGGTCATGTCTTGGTGTTGTGCCTTATTTTAAGGAAGCCGGAAAGTTGCCCGCTGAGGATGCCGTTCGACTTCAAAAGCCTGCGCGGACAGCAGCGGGGCATGGTGTCAAAATTGTGGTGCCTGTATTTTCACGGATTGCTAATTTTGATGATTTGGACCCATTTGGCGTAGAACCAGGAGTTTCTGTGCAATTTGTAAGCCCAGGTGATGCGCTGCCTGGCGACGCAGACCTAATCGTCCTGCCAGGTTCAAAATCAACCCGTTCCGATCTCGAACTCGTATACAAGGAGCGCTGGGATGTTGATATTGATGCCCACGTTCGTAGAGGAGGTTGGGTTATTGGACTTTGTGGCGGATATCAGATGCTAGGAAAAAAGATTGTTGACCCCGATGGCGTAGAGGGCCCAGCTGGAACAAGCAAAGGACTTGGCTATCTCGATGTTGAAACGGTTATCGCAGGTGATAAGACACTTCTACCAGCAGAGGGAACCACTGCAGACGGTAATCACATAATCTCTGGGTATGAGATGCATATGGGACAAACAAACGGACCAGGCACCTCTCATCCAATGCTGTTAGCTTTACCCGGTGAGCAGCTGGACGGAGGTTCCATATGCTCACTAGGGCGAGTTATGGGTTGCTACCTACATGGCTTATTCAATAATGATACCTACCGAAGCTATCTTTTATCCCAAATTACTGGGCAGGATCGTGGGAATGTTAATTTTGAAAATGTGGTGGAGACAACGTTAGATGGATTGGCTGAGCACTTGGAAAAACACCTGGACATCCCTGCCATCGCAGATTTAGCCAGCCTTGATATAAATGAAACTGTTTAATCCAACGAACACTCTACAGTTAAAAGGTAATCAACGAACGATGAAGTCTATAAACGAATTGCTAGCCGATAGATACGGGATTGAAGTCGACTTTGGCAGCGAAATAGAGTCCTCAGATATTCTGAGAAAAATTTTGGGGAGAGGATCTCAACGACATTTTACCGATAAACCAGTAACTATCAGTATGCTAAAAACTTTAATGGCATGCGCGCAATCAGCGCCGACTAAATCAGACCTTCAGCAATATTCCGTCATTGTCGTTACAGAAAAAAATCGGCTTATAAAATTAGGAAAATTGAATAGCGGTCTTACTTGGCCGACAAATGCAACGGTCTTTATGGCGTGGTGTGCAGACATGAGGCGCAATCAGAAATTGGCTAAATTGCGCGGGCACAAACATCAGAATAATAATCTTGATACCTTTATGAATGGAGTTGTTGATGCGGCTTTAGCAATGCAGTGCTTTATATGTGCTGCTGAGGGTATAGGGCTCGGCTGTTGTCCAATTAGTCAGATAAGAAATGATTTGAGCTCGGTAACGAAAATTCTTTCAATTCCTTCAGGTGTTTTTCCAATCGCAGGGCTGGCGTTAGGTTGGCCAAAATATCCGAAGCCACGTATTTCGATGCGGCTACCTCAAGATGTAGTTGCGCATTGGGACAAATATTCTGATGAGGGTCTAGCTAGGCTGGTGAAAGCGTATGATAAGCGTCGTCATGAAAGAGAACCGATAGCAGCTGAAAAACAGCGACATGTAGATATTTATGGAGTGAGTGATTTTTGCTCGTGGTCGGAGAATGTGACTCGTCAACTCTCGTTGCCCGAGCGACCTGGATTCTCCAATTTTTTGAGGAAACATGGTTATGAACTCGAATAGGTAATACCAATAATGAAGAATGAAGGAAAACTCCGGGAAAAAGTAGTGATGATAACGGGCGCGGCTAACAATATCGCTCGGAAAGCAGCCGTAATGATGGTTAAGGAAGGTGCAGATTTCTCTATCTGCACGTTACAAAATAAGAATGGGCTAAACGAGACTGCCCGACTGGTCGGCATTTGTGGGTCTCGTTGTTTCCATCGTTTGATGGATTTTCGGGTCGAAAAGCAAGTTCGCAAATTTGTAGCAGATACTGTAAAAAACTTAGGGCGTCTCGATTGTCTTGTTAATAGTGCCGCAGTACGTCGGCATTTTGCGTTCCAGGAAATGACATTGGAAAGATGGGGAGATGCACATAACGTTATATTAGAGGGGGCTTTTCTTTGCACTCATGCAGCAGTCCCGCATATAAAAGCGGCTGGGGCGGAGCGATAATCAATATGGGTGGTGTTTCGGCACATCAAGGGCACGTTGAAAGCTGTCATGTAACAGCAGCAAAGGCAGGTGTGATTGGCTTTTCTAAAGGACTTGCGGTAGAACTTGCGCCCTTTGGCATTCGCGTCAACTGTGTGGTCCCGGGTAATATAAAAACGGAGCAGGGTACTTCTCGCGATACCCGCATTCCACATCCCTCAGGGAGTAAGCCCTTATGGGGGCGCGAGGGTAATCCAAAGGAACCAGCGAGTATGATACGTTATCTTTGCACATCGGAGGCATCGGACATAACAGGACAAACCATTCATGTAAACTGCGGGCTTTATCTACCGTAAAAATCCGCAAGGTATACGATGGCGGTTTTTAATCCATATGCGTTATTTGTAGGCAATCAAAAAAAGCGCGGAATTGGGGAGTATAAAATGGGCGTTTCAGAAAAAAGCTTAGATGAGCTGACCAAGGATTTGGTGAGCCGCAGAAAAAAAGCACTGGGTATGGGGGGGCCTGAAAAGCTTGCTAAACGTAAAGAACAAGGTGTCATGCACGCGCGTGAGCGGATGGAATATTTGCTGGACGACGGAACCTTTATTGAAACTGGGCTGTTGGGCGAAGCAAGCGTTAACCCCGCTGATAAAGGGAAAACCCCGGCAGATGGAAAAGTAACGGGGTTTGGAAAAGTCGATGGCCGTGAGGTCGCAGTTAGTGTAAATGATTTTACGGTTAAGGGCTCATCTACGAGCGCCACAAATTCAAAAAAAGTAGGTCATGTTCGCAAATATGCTACCGAATGTGGTATGCCGGTCATTTTTGTTGGCGAATCGACTGGCGCGCGGTTACCTGATGCTATGGGTTCAAAGGGCATGGGAGCCCTACTCGGTAACGACATCACACAATTTCAGCGCATGAGAGATACGCCGTGGTGTGCTGCAGCACTAGGTTATTCGTTTGGTTCTTCCGCATGGCTTTCATGTTGTTCTGATTTTGCTGTTATGCGTAAGGGCTCGACTATGGCTGTTTCAAGTCCGCGGTTAATATCGATGGCTATACACGCCGAGGTTGATCTCGAAGAGCTTGGTGGTTGGAGACTTCACGCTGATACAACTGGACTTATTGATCTAGTGGTCGACACAGATGAGGAAGCATTAGAAGCTATAAAAAAATTCTTGAGCTACATGCCCGCACACAACATGGAGGCACCACCAACAGAAGCTGTTACCAAAGGTTCAGGGTCAGAAATGGAAAATATCGCGGATATTATACCGGACAAACGGAGCCAAGTGTATGATGTCCATAAGATTATTGATGCCATCGTAGACAAAGATAGTGTTTTCGAGATGAAACGCCGCTTTGGTAAGGCTGTCGTTACATGCTTAGCCCGTTTGGGAGGCCGAACGGTTGGTGTGATTGCGAACAACCCTCTGCATCGCGGCGGTGCAATGGATACAGATGCATGCGAAAAGTGTACCGATTTTCAAGTTATGTGTGACAGCTTTAACATCCCTATCGTTAAATTAGTAGATACGCCAGGTTTCATTATCGGTGTCGAGGCGGAAAAGAAGCGCGCTCCTGGAAGAATAATGAACTTTATGAACTCTACCTGTCTTCTTACTGTGCCAACTCTGACTGTTATCATGCGCAAGAGTTATGGTCGTGCCTATGTGGCTATGGGCGGCGGTCGGCATTCTGATGACCTCGTCGCGTGGCCAAGTGCTGAGGTAAGTTTCATGGACCCTCGTTTCGCAACGCGAATAGTGCATGGGGTTGAGGATGGTGATGATGGTTACAACGAGGCACTGTCGGAAATTCAACAGGATATAGAACCATGGGATATGGCATCAATTTTTGCTGTTCAGGATATTATCAAACCTGAAGAGACTAGGGACTACTTGATAAGAATGCTTGATGTATACCAATTGCGAAAGACTAATGGTGTCGGACAGCATCTGATGCGCACCTGGCCAACTAGTTACTGAGGAAAAAATGAAAGATACAGCGATAATTAAGAAAGCAAGAGATGCCGGCCGATCGGCGCTTGACGAAGAGAATGGCAAGAAGTTGCTTTCAGAATATGGTATTTCAGTACCGAAGAGCACTGTGGTGAGTGATGGTGGGACAGTCACAGATGCATTAAAGGGTTTCAAATTTCCGCTGGTGGTAAAAGTGGTCTCTCCTGACATTCTACATAAGAGCGACGCTGGGGGCGTTGCGGTGGGGCTACAGGCCCCGGAAGAAGTAAAAGCTGCAATTACTGAAATGGCTCAGAGGCCTGCGATAGCAAAAGCTAATGTGGAAGGCTATCTTGTTGAAGAGATGGCGCCTACTGGACAAGAGGTGGTTGTAGGCGGAGTGCGTGACCCCCAGTTTGGCCCGCTGATTATGGTTGGTCTCGGCGGCATTTTCGTTGAGGTGTTGTCCGATGTAACGTTTCGGGTGTGTCCGATCAATCGATCCGATGCGACAGAAATGCTTAACGAATTGAAAGGCAGAGCCCTTTTAGATGGCGCGCGGGGGCGACCGCCAGCAGACCGAGATGCTATTATTGATGTGATGATGAAAATGGGTGGAGATGGCGGTTTATTGGTTGAATTGGCGGATGATATAGATGAGGCGGATATCAATCCGTTAATAGTTTCTGACAATGGCGCCGTTGCCGTAGATGCCAGATTTATTCTTGCTGACACACCTGCAGCTAGACCCTCACAGGAGCCACTCCGCGATGAGAGCGTTTTAAAAGAATTTGAGCCGCTTTTCAATCCGAAGACCATCGCGGTCATTGGCGCATCGGCCACCGGACACACAATAGCCAACACTTTCATCCGACGGGTCACGGAATTTGGTTACATGGGAAGTATCTATCCTATTCATCCAAAAGCTTCGGAGGTTGACGGTCTGAAAGCATATCCATCACTTGGGGAGACACCGGATCCCGTTGATTATGCATATATCGCAATTAGTTCTGGCGCTGTGCCACCATTGATAGAGGCTGCGAATGGTCGAGTTGCCTATGCACAGGTAATATCAAGCGGTTTTGGTGAAGTAGAGGAGGGTATAGCCTTACAAACGGAACTAGTTGAGTCAGCGCGTTCGGGTGGATGTCGGGCAATTGGGCCAAATTGTCTAGGTACCTATTCACCGCGCGGCGGTCTTACTTTTCCTGAAAACGCGCCGCGTACTCTCGGGAATGTCGGGGTAATAAGTCAGTCGGGAGGTCTCGGGACTGATATCGTTAAACGCGGTCAAATGCGTGGGATTGCTTACAGTGGGCTTGTAACTGTGGGGAATTGTGCTGACATTAATCCAAACGATATATTAGAATATTTCCTTGCTGATGAACAAACGAGGGTGATTGGCCTCTATCTCGAGGGTGTGCAGGATGGACGTCGTTTTTTTGAACTACTTAATCGGGCAAAAGGTAAAAAGCCGATTGTGGTTCTTAAGGGTGGACGAACCGAGGAGGGCCGTAAAGCTGCGGCTTCACATACTGGTTCACTCGCTGGCAATGAAAAGGTATGGGAGGCTTTGGAACGACAAACCGGGTGTGTACTTGCTGAAACATTAGATGACTTCCTTGATTGTTTAATGGCATTACAGATTCTTTCTCCACGAAGTGAACGTCCAACTAATCGTATCGCGATGTTTGGCAATGGCGGAGGCACTAGTGTGCTGGCTACTGACTTTTTTGCTCGGCATGGTTTATCGGTGGAGCCATTCGAGGCGGATACAATTACAGCACTGGAAGATTTACAAATGCCGCCAGGCACCTCAATTGCAAACCCTGTGGATGCACCGGTTGGTACGTTGCAACAGGAAAATGGTCTTATTGCAGAAAAAGTTCTGGACGCCGTTTACACCCATTTTAAGCCGGATGCAGTCGCGATGCATCTAAATCTAGCTGCTTTCGTAGGGCGTGGGCCAATCGACCCCCTTGAAAATCTTATCGGCGCCGCACTTCGAATCCAAAAAAAATACCCCGGGCAAGCCCATTTTCTTCTGGCCCTTCGTTCTGACGGAAACCCTGATGTGGAAGCAAGCAAGACAAAGTATACGGAGATGGCCTTGGGTGTAGGCATTCCAGTCTTTGCTGAGCTAAGCAACATCGCAATAGCTCTTGAAGCACTTAAACACGTGGAGCAATTTCAAGTTACGCATCTTGCTGGAGTGCAAGTTACCAAACAGAGTTAGGTGCAAAACTCCTCTATCCTGACCAAATGTGCGGCGATTACCTCGTGGTCCAAAGATGGACGATATCCTTTCGGGAGGACGATACTGCCATTATGGAATGGTAGGCTTTCCTCGAACACCGATTGGGTGAGTTTAAGGAAACCATTATTTTCGCCCGCATTATCAATGGCCACGCGGGCCACGCATGCCTCCATCCAACACTGAATGTCAGTGGAAGTGCCGTCACCCAGTACTGGCGTCATACCTTTTGCCTTTATATGAGAAAGGCCGGACAAAAGCATATCCATCGAAGGAAATTTCTTAAGTTTTAATTTGACGAATTCTATACCCTTTAAATCTGCGGATTTATCTATATCCCGCATGCAGTAGATTGATTCGTCCATCATAATTGGAACGTTTGATTCCCTGGCAACTGCGGCATTTGCTTCCCACGCATCGGATTCGCATGGTTGTTCGAAGAGCATAATATTACTAGGGTCGAGAGCGGAACCAAAACTGATTCCTTGTTCCGCACTGAAATTCCGATTAGCGTCTAGTCTAATTATAACGCCTGTTCCGTCGATAATTTTTTGAATTAGCCTTACCCGTCGCAGGTCATCTTCAACATGAAATCCGACCTTCACCTTCAATGTTTTAAAGCCTTTCCCTATAAGCTCTGTTATTTCTTCGGGGATCTTTTCCAAATCCATTTCATGCACTGGATCTAAAAGCGGCACTCGGGTTTCTTCCGCAATGTCGAGGAGTTTATGGTCCATGAGCATTTCAAGTGCTCCCAGAATCGCCGACGCAGCCGTAGGAAAATCGTGGCTGGCATTGAAAATTTCCGAATGAGCTTTGGTCGGCTTCATACCGACTATTTTTTCACACCAGTTCTTACAGAACGTCCAACCGCCCTCGAGCGATTCAAAGCTGTACCCTGGCGATATATGACCTTCACCGAAACCAGTTTTCCCGTCACTGTTAGTGATCTCAACAATAAAGGGATCAAAATTGTGAAAGGTTTTTTGAGATATTCTATATGGCACTCGAAGAGGTATTCTTGTGTGGCTGAGGGTGATGCGGTCAATTATCATTATATTATTCTCGCCAAAAAAACGTCCATTTATAAAGTGGTGTGCTACACCCGGAACTCAAAGGGCCAAGAAAATGAGTAGTGGGTGTGCTGCTGCTTAAAGTAACTACCGCGCCAATGCTTGGGCTAAATCGTCCTTTATATCCTGCGGATCTTCGAGCCCAACTGAAAGTCTTACTAGTCCATCAGTAATGCCCAGCTCGCCCCGTCCCTCGGGTGTTAATCTTTGGTGGGTAGTGGTCGCCGGGTGTGTAACAATACTTTTTGTGTCACCCAAGTTGTTTGATATGTCTATCATTTTAAGAGCATTGAGCACAGAGAAGGCGCGTTTTTTGCCGCCTTCCAGTTGGAATGATAAAACCGACCCGGAATCGCTCATTTGTTTCTTCGCTATATCATATTGTGGGTGACTTAGAAGGCCAGGATATATGACCTTATCAATTCCATGCTGTTTCTCTAGCCAGTGTGCTACGTCAATTGTATTTCTACAATGACGTTCTACGCGGAGTTCTAAAGTTTCAAGCCCCTTTAACATAAGCCAAGCGTTAAAAGGACTGCAGGACGGTCCGGTGTGACGAATGAACGGCTGTAGACATTCATCATAATACTCTTGAGTGCCGAGAATAGCTCCTGCCAAAGCACGTCCCTGACCATCAATGTGTTTTGTCGCTGAATATATAACAACATCGGCACCAAGTTTGAGTGGTTTCTGCAAAATTGGTGTCGCAACCACATTATCAACTACGAGTTTTGCACCGGCCGTATGTGCCAACTCGGCTACTTTTGGTAAGTCGATGATCTCGAGCGTCGGGTTTGAGGGTGTCTCAACAAACACAGCCTGAGTTGGTTTAGTGAGTGCCCTTTCCCATTGTTCTATATTTGTCCCGGAGACCAACTCTGTTTCCACTCCATAGCGGGGGAGCAATTCTGAAACGATATAATCACATGATCCGAATAAGGCTTTTGAAGCAACTAAACGGTCGCCTGCCCGTAAAAGCGCCAGGAGCGAATAGAAAACTGCTGACATGCCGCTTGATGTTGCCGTACAGCTTTCTGCTCCTTCGAGTAAACACATTCGTTTTTGAAAAGATGTTACTGTTGGATTGCCATAGCGCGTATAGATGTAACGGTCAGTACTACCATTAAATGCGTTTTCTGCGTCTTCCGCAGAGTCGTATACGAAACCCGAGGTCATATATATTGCCTCAGCGGTTTCGCGGTATTCGCTCCGCCCCAGTCCGCCTCGAACTAACTTTGTTTGAGTTCGCCAAGTGGGGTCAATTTTTTTACCGTCACCCGCCATGTCATACTCCTTAAAAAGGAACTCACTTAAGCGCAGGAGATCCTAAAAATAAATGCCCTACTAAAGGGTCGGAGCCTTTTCAAGAAAACACGCCGACCTTTTAGCTGAATCATTTGCGTGGTCGCAAGCCGGCCGGGCCAAATCACCACATACTATCACGGTATGGCGGACGCCCCCCTGTGTCAACTAGGATTATTTATGTTTTTACGATGCAGTATTCTTCATCATTTCTTCGCGCTCTTTAATATTTCTATCTGCTGCAAGGAGATTTTCCGCTCGATAAACTACTGGATAATCAACCATTTTTCCATCCACTTCTAAAGATGCGCGGCCTGCGGCGACAGCCTCCTCAAAAGCAGCGATAATTTTTTTTGCATTTCCAACTTCCTGAGGAGTTGGCCTGAACTCATCGTTTAGTAGCCCCACAATTTTGGGGTGAACGCAAGAAGCCCCCTGAAAACCGAACCGACGAGAACGACGTATGGTCTCGCGCATAGCATCAATGTCTTGATAGTCCGCAACCGTGCCGATAAGTCCCAAGGGGATAATTCCTGCTGCTCGGGCTGCGATAATTCCCTGTTGTTTAGGATATGTAAGGACTTCTGCTACTGGGTCAGTACCAATAGAAGTCGCAAAATCTTCGCTTCCCAAACTCATTGCAACTACGCGCGGATGTGCTTTCGCAATGTTTTCAATTCGAAGGAAACCTGCTGCCGTTTCAACCATTGCGATTAGCTTAGTATGACCAACATCCATCCCCCTCTCGCTCTCGAGTTCATCAATTGCCTCAGAAAGCAGGCGAATATGGCCGGGGCCATCAACTTTTGTAACCGCTATTGCTTTAACCCGAGGGGAAATAGATTCCTCGAGGTCGGGTATTGCCATACGAAGAGGCTGATTTATTCGGACAACTACATCAGCACCAGCCTGGCTAACAGACTCTGCAGCTTCTTGAATTAATTTCCTAGCCGCTGGCTTGTCGGCGATAGCTACACTATCTTCAACGTCGAGTTGAATCGCGTCTGCGCCACGGGTATGGGCTTTGGAGACATAGCGTTCAACGTTCACTGGCACAAACATTAGCGAACGCCATACAGGAGTAAATTTAGTGTTGCTAAGCATAGCGAAGACCTCCAGGGTGTGAGTTTTCAAGAACAATGTAATCCTGCCCCGCTATTTGCTCAATGGCAATAGCCCTTGACCAGCGAGTTCATTTGCCCCAATCAATAGGGATGAAAATTCTAATTACAGGAGGTGCAGGGTTTATTGGCTCAGCGGTGGTGCGCTATTTTTCCCGAGACTGTGGTTTCGAAGTTATTAACCTGGACAAGCTTACCTATGCCGGTAATTTGTCTTCTGTAGAGTCAGTGTCAAACCTCCCAAACTATATTTTTGAACATCACGACATTTGTGATGAAGCCGCAGTTGATAGAATCTTCAGAGCTCATAACCCAGATGCAGTAATACATTTAGCTGCGGAGTCTCATGTTGATCGATCGATCGATGGGCCGGCACCATTTCTGGAAACAAATGTGAAAGGTACCTTTACTTTATTGGAATCTGCTCGTTCGTATTGGTGCGGTTTGCCAGTTTCAGCACGAGATAAATTCCGGTTTATTCATGTCTCGACTGATGAGGTATATGGGGCACTTGGGGCAGAGGGGCAATTTACCGAGAATAGCCAATACAAGCCTAACTCGCCCTACGCCGCCTCAAAAGCAGCGGCAGATCATTTTGCCCGCGCCTGGTATCATACATACCAATTACCCGTGATTGTGACCAATTGTTCAAATAATTACGGGCCATTCCAGTTTCCTGAAAAGATGATTCCTACCATGATTTTGGCTGGCCTTGAGGGACGACAATTACCAGTCTACGGGGATGGGAAGAATATAAGGGATTGGCTGCATGTAGATGATCACGCTGCGGCGTTATACTGTATTTTAACCAAGGGTGTGCCAGGTGAGTTTTACAATATAGGTGGAGAGGCCGAGCGGCAGAACATAGAAGTGGTCGAGAGTATTTGCGAGGTGCTGGACTCTTTAATTCCACACGGAAGTTCTGCGTCTTATCGTGACCTCATTCACTTTGTTCCGGATCGGCCAGGGCATGATTATCGTTATTCCGTTTCCTGCGATAAGCTAAAAAATGAACTTGGCTGGACTCCTATCAGAAGTTTTGAAGAAGGCCTTACTCAGACTATAAGTTGGTATCTAGAGAATCGAGATTGGTGGCAATCGATCCAAAAACGTTACGATGGGCGGAGACAGGGCCTAGAGTAATAGAAGGATATGAGGGCTAGATGGACATAAAATACATAGATCATTTCGTTCTAACCGTAAGGGATGTAGACACTATCTGTGAGTTTTACGAGCGCGTGCTTGGTATGACGGTGAAGACATTTGGCGAGGGGCGGAAAGCACTCCACTTTGGTAGCCAGAAGATTAACGTACACCCGCCTATCGGTTCTGGCCCTAGTCATCGCGCCCGCAAGCCGGCTATTGGAGGGTCAGATTTCTGTCTTATAACCAAAGATTCAATGACAAATGTAGCTCAACATTTGAAGTCTGAAGGTGTATGCATTGAGCTAGGTCCCGATAAGCGTTCTGGAGCCGTCGGGACAATCACCTCGATTTATTTTCGCGACCCAGACGGCAATTTAGTTGAGATATCAAATTATGATTGATGTAGTGCCCGTTTCGGAAGCTATAGGTGCTGAAATACGTGGTGTTAACCTTGGCTACATAGATACAAATACTCTTGACCAAATACAACAATCGTGGATCTCTCATTGTGTGTTGTTGTTTCGCGATCAGCAAATTACTGCCAGAGAGTTGGTTAAATTTAGTAAGCACTTCGGCGACCTTGATATCGCACCGCCAAACGAAAACGGGCAGGTAGGTGTCGACGGTTTTCCAGAAGTGCTCGTGCTGTCAAATGTCAAAGAAAACGGCCGGCCTATAGGTGCGCTCGGCAACGGCGAGGCGCAGTGGCACACAGATATGAATTATATCGATCAGCCCCCCTTAGGCAGTGTTTTGCTTGGTGTTGAGGTCCCCGATCAGGGTGGTAATACTGGGTTTTGTAATATGTACGGTGCTTTGGAAGAGTTGCCAGATTTGCTCCGCCGGCAGATTGACGGCCTTCAAATCAAGCACGATAGCTCAACTAATAGTGCCGGCCTCCTTCGCAAGGGTGCAGATTTGGTCACCGATGTTACGGCTTGCCCTGGCGCCGTCCATCCTATTGTCCGTACCCATCCGGAAACCGGACGCCAGGCGCTTTACCTCGGTCGGCGTCGGAATGCGTATATTATGGGTCTTCCTGCAGCAAATTCGGAGGCATTGCTTGACGATCTGTGGGCTCACGCTACACAGCCAAAATATGCTTGGCACCATAAATGGCGAGAAGGTGACGTGATAATGTGGGATAACCGTTGTGTTATGCACAGGCGTGATAGTTTCGACGAAACTAAGCGGCGTATTATGCATCGGACTCAGATTAAAGATGATCAGCTGGTTCAATAGAATGCTTTTCGAATAAGGTTGGCGCCGCTGAAAATCATTAAAATAAGTATGAGTATACGGAAAAGCGAATCGTCCATATAACGTCGAACACCTTGGCCAACAAGTTGGCCTACAAACATCGGTATCGACGCGACAGTCGACCAAAACAACAATTGCAGTGTAAAAAATTTGTAACTAGAGAGGAAAAAGATCAAAGCTAACACAGCTGTTAAATAGCCAATACCAACAGCGCAGATGAAGCGCTCCTTAGGCAACTTGAGTGCTACCATGTAAATAAGAACAGGAGGCACAAGTCCAGATATTCCGGCGATGACGCCTCCGGTTAGCCCGACTGGTATTCTAATACGTCGAGCGGTTCTTGGGTTAAGGTACCAATCTGGCTGGTTGTAGATAAGAAACGCGAAGGCTACCACCAACACTCCGACAATCCCGGAAATTAGGGTAGGGTCCACTGAAGTCAGCACCTTAGCTCCGAAAGCAACCCCTGGAAGTATGGCTATATATAGGGGCTTATATTCTCGCCAGGTCTCGGTTACAAACGCATTGCTGCTTACCTGCCATATATTTGCAATCAGTACCGGAACTGTCATCAGTGCTACTGCTGTTGAGATATCAACAAAAATTGCTGCTAGAGAAACAGAAACCAGAGCGAGACTAATTCCGGAGGCTCCCTTGCAAAATCCACCAGCCAGCATGGCAATAGCAACACCGACTATAATCCATGGTTGTTCAACGGGCATAAATTGTCCGGTGTTCACATTTCAAAAAGTGATTATGATGTAGCACGTAATCGTGAATATTCCCTAGATTTTTAAGCCTACATTGGGGGCCAGTTAGTGTCAGGAGGTAATATGCCAAAATTTGCAGCTAATTTGACAACGATGTTTCCCGAACTTGAGCCAAGAGATCGTTTTGGGGCCGCCGCTAAGGCAGGGTTTAAGGCAGTGGAATTTCTGCGGCCCTATGATTTTAAAAAGACAGTGGTTAAATCATGGCTCGACGAAAATGGGCTTGAATTCTTGCTTTTGAATACTCAGCCGGGTGAGGGTGATGCTGATCGTGGCTTCGGAACTCTGCCAGGACGTGAGGCTGAATTTCGAAAGGCTTTTGATTTGGCATTAGAATATGTGACCCATCTTGAAGGACGGTTCATCCATGTTACGGCAGGGCGCGTCCCGAAAGGCATAGCTGTAGAGGCATGTGAAGAAACATTTATAAGAAACTTAATGGTGGTGGCCCCAGTTGCTGAAGCCGAGGGCATCACTCTACTTTTAGAACCACTTAACACTTTAGATGTGCCGGGATATTTACACACAACTACAGACCACACTCGAAAACTGATTGGGGCTACTCACGCGCCAAATGTCGCATTGCAATACGACTATTATCACATGCAGATTATGCAGGGCTCACTCGCAGCAAATCTTGAAGCAAATCTTGACATCATACGGCATGTGCAATTTTCGAGCTTGCCGGGGCGTCATGAACCGCAACATGGTGAAGTCAATCTAGGCTTTTTGTTCGAACACCTTGATAGCGTGGGGTATAACGGTTGGGTGGGCTGCGAATACGGCCCTAAAGGCGATAGTTGGGATGGACTGAGCTGGGCTACACCTTATGGGTTCAATGCGGAGCGGTAATGATGCCAAGTACGATGAAAGCACGGGTTAAGTGGGTAGAGAAGAGAACTTTTTTGGGGGAGTCAGGCAGCGGGCACAGTTTAGTGATGGATGGCGCGCCAGATGCTGGCGGTCGAGATCTTGGTATACGTCCTATGGAGACACTGCTTTTAGGCATGGGTGGGTGCACGGCATTCGATGTTATCCATATTTTGGAGAAAGCCCGAGAAACCGTCATTGATTGTGAGTTGGAGATCGAAGCTAATCGCGCGGAAGAAGACCCCAAGGTATTCACGCAAATAAATATACGTTACATAGTGACCGGCAAAAATTTGTCACGTGATAAGGTCCAGCGGGCTGTGGACTTGTCGGCGGAGAAATATTGTTCTGCTTCTATCATGCTTGGTGAGGTAGCAAATATCAGTCATGAAGTGGTATTGAGAGATTTATGAAATTCGTTTTTATAAAGGTAACTTGAGAAGGGCGCGTACAATTTTTTTAGTTTTTTCGCTAAATAAAGTGGATGAATAAAATGAACCAGCCGCCCTTTTTGATATTTCACTCAAAGAGGGGTATGGCGCAATTGTTGCCGCCATAGCACTTACCTTCAGCTTCTGGGAAATTGCTAGCGCCCAGGGCAATATTAATTCGCCTGCCCCCGCACCGGCGATTGAGCAACCCAGTATTTTACCTCGTTTGTCACTGAGTACCTTAATGATTCCCTCTGGCGTGCGCTCAGCGACGGCACGGTCATTATCCGCAAGGCTTAGTCGAAGGATACGAATGCCACTACCCTTTTGTTCAAGTGCCTCAGATTGGCTCATGCCAACTTGCGCTATTTCTGGGTCTGTATAAGTAACACGCGGTAAAGCAGTGTAGTTCACACGCGCATAAAGCTTGAAAAGAATGTTGCGAATGACAATACCTGCTTGATAACTTGCAGCATGTGTATACTGCGGGCCGTTAATGACATCGCCAAGTGCATATACTCTTTTATTGGAAGTTAAGAGCCTCTTATTCGTCAATATGCCATTTTGCTCATACTCTATTCCTCCAGCTTCAAGATCTAAACCCGTGAGATTAGGTACACGTCCTGCTGCTATTAATAAATGCGACCCCTCTAGGGGCTTTGCTTGGTTGGAGCAGCTTGATACAATTATTACGCTATTATTTTTCTGTTTGGCCGCCGTAATTTTTGCGTGCTCTTTGATCTCTATTCCCTCTTCCAATAGTTGTTTTTTGACGACCGTGGCAAGCTCGGGATCCTCTTTGCTGAGAATCGTGCCTTCATCTAAGACTGTAACTTTAGCACCAAGCCTTCGATAGGCTTGTGCAAGCTCACACCCAAGTGGTCCGCCACCGACAACAATCAGGTGCGATGGCGCCTCTTTTAAGTGAAAGACAGTTTCGTTGGTAAGGTAAGAAACGTCGTTTATACCCTCTATAGGAGGGACTCTCGGCGACGAACCGCTCGCAACAACAAATTTTTTCGCTCTTATACGGACGTTGCCAGCCACTACTTCGCGGGGATCAACGAAGTGTCCCTCTTCCTGAATTACATTTACGCCTAGACCTTCATACCGTTGGATAGAGTCATTGGGTGCGATGCTGGCTATAACATCATGTACGTGTTTGTGGACTGATTGGAAGTCGATATTAGGCGATAAACCTGCGATACCAAATAGTGATGCTTTACGCGCCGTTTGCGCGGCCTTGCCTGCAGCGATGAGTGCTTTTGAGGGAACGCAGCCACAATTAAGGCAGTCTCCACCCATCTTGCCACGTTCCAAAAGGACCACGTTTGCACCCAACTGCGACGCACCTGCCGCGACTAGAAGACCGCCTGATCCAGCACCAATAATGCAAATGTCTGGTGTAAGTAATTCAGCCATTGATTAACTTTCCGCTGTTATCAGTTTTTAATGAAAACATATTTTGCTCCATATATTGATCGGTACGGCTTATGGAACTGCATGTGATAATACGAAACGATTACAATCGGGTTGAGTCATCTCCTAGCATCTTACTAGTTATTTCAAAGACATTGCGAGATATCTCTTTGGTATTGAGAATATTTTCCAAGCACTTTTTGACAAGCAATTGTCTTTGTTTATCCAAACACCGCCAGCGTGATAATGGCATCAAGAGCCTGGCGGCGATTTGAGGATTAATAGTATTAAGCTCAATAATTTGCTCGGTAAGAAATGCGTACCCCGCACCGTTCTTAGCGTGGAATTGAACTTGATTGGAATTGCTGAATGCACCGATAAGCGCGCGAACCCTGTTTGGCGATTTAATTGAGTAGCTATCATTTTGCATTAATTCTTTTATTCGGGTTAGCGTACCATGTTTGAAGGATGTCGCCTGTAACGTAAACCATTTGTCTATAACCAAAGAATTACCTCGCCATTTCCTATGAAATATTTTCAGTGCTTCGTCTCGTTCGGGAGCACAACAATTATTCAATGCAATAAGCGAACCCATACAGTCTGTCATATTAGACGAGTTATCGAATTGTGCTTTGGCGATTTTTACAGTGTCGTGCCGATTAAGCGCAGCAATGTAGTAAAGAGCTACATTCCTTAGGCGTCTTTGAGCAACTTGGATAGCAGTGTAACGGTAGGTTTCTCTCGTGGTGTGGCGCTGGTAGACCCTGAATAGCTGTTTTTCAAGTCTTTTGGCGATTTGTTCACGAATAGTTTCGCGAGCTATATGAATGCCATCAATGTTTATTGGCTTTTGAATATCTGCAAGTTCGGTTTCTAGCGGCAACCCTAATATTTCGGCAACCAGCGCCGGGTCTGTTTTTTCATCCTCAAGCAGTTCCCTTAAGGAGTCAGTATATACCTTAATATTTTTTTCTTTCGGTGGTCCATCATCAATTGTTGTAAAAATCAACCGTTTGGCCAGTATCTGCGATGCTTCCCATCGATTAAAAGGGTCATCATCATTTCTCATGAGAAAAGCAAGTTTTTCTGATGAAGGGTTTTCTTTTGATAACCACTCTATCTTTACTGGGGCCGAAAAATTACGGAGTAGAGATAGTTTGGGCGGACTACCTATATTTTCAAATGTGAACGACTGCTTTCTTCTCTTTAATTCAAGAATTTTTTCGGTTGCGCCGTCTGCACTGAGCGGTGTTCGATCTCCATTAGCGTTTAGTAAGGCAACGCGAATAGGAATGTGAAGGGGCTTTTTTTCGGTCTGTCCCTGGGTTGGTTCTGTGAGCTGATGAATAGTCAAGGTGTAAGATTGCTTATCCTCGTTAAAAGTGTCACCAACGAAAAGTGTAGGGGTCCCAGACTGTGAATACCAAATACGGAATTGACTAAGATCGAAATTATTAGCATCTTCCATTGCAGAAACAAAATCATTACAAGTGACCGCATGGCCATCGTGGCGCTCAAAATAAAGGTCCATTCCTTTACGAAAACCGTTTGCACCCAATAATGTGTGCATCATTCGGATAACTTCAGCGCCTTTTTCGTAAACCGTTGCGGTATAGAAATTATTTATCTCTATGTATGATTCGGGTCGGATAGGGTGGGCTAGTGGGCTCGCATCCTCTGGAAACTGCCGCGCACGCAGTGTTTTTACCGCCTTGATGCGCTCCACGGCTGCTGAAGACATATCAGCAGAAAATGCTTGGTCACGAAAGACCGTTAGTCCCTCTTTGAGGCTGAGTTGGAACCAATCGCGGCAGGTCACTCTATTGCCAGTCCAGTTGTGGAAATACTCATGTGCAATTATCGACTCAATCAGAGCATAATCCATGTCAGTCGCAGTTTCAGGATCGGCGAGAACATATTTGTCATTGAAGAGGTTAAGACCCTTATTCTCCATGGCGCCCATGTTAAATGCGCTTACGGCTACGATCATGTAAACATCTAAATCATACTCAAGACCAAAAACTTCCTCATCCCATCTCATCGCCTTGATAAGACATTTCATAGCATGACGCGCCTGTACTTCTTTCCCAAGGTCAACGAATATTTTAAGCGCTACGTTACGTCCTGATGCGGTTATAAATTCATCTTGCAAGCAGCCAAGATTCCCTGCAACTAATGCGAAAAGATACGATGGTTTTGGGTATGGGTCTTCCCATAATGCTAAGTGTGTCCCATCTCTGAAAGTCTTGGTGTTGGTACAATTTCCATTCGAGAGAAGTATTGGGTACTTTTTTTTATTTCCGGTTATTTGTGTTCTGAATCGCGCAAGAATATCTGGTCGGTCCAAGTACCAAGTAATGCGGCGGAAGCCCTCGGCTTCACATTGGCTACAGAAGATCCCATTTGATTTATAGATTCCCTCAAGCTGGGTATTTTTTTGGGGTTTTATAATTACAGAAGTCTCTAGGATAAATTTCTCTGGCGGGTCACTGATGACGAGTTCATTTTTTGTAACCGTATATTTTTCGCTTTCCAACTTATGTCCATCAATTGCAACCCACTGAGTTTTGAGTTGTTCACCATTAAGTACTAGCGCCACATGTGGGTGACCGGCAGTTGGATTGCGGTGTACTTGGAGTTCGGCTACTACCTCAGTGGAGGTTTCCCCAAGCTTAATATCAAGAAACACGTCATCTATCAGAAAGGCCGGTTGCTTATAATCGACTAGTAAAATAGGAATTGGGCATTCGGTCTTCATTTCATTCTGCCCAATGGGGTAAACCGGTCCGTTTCCTCCAGCTCACCGTGACAGAAAGCTCGTTTTGTTTCGACCATGTGCACCAGGTGGGCATGTACAGCTCGACAGGCGCCTCGGTAAAGCCGTGGGTCTAATCCTTTGTACATCTCAGCAACCAGCATCTCTACACTCTCAAGCCCTTTTTCAAGATAAGTACTTATTTGTTTTTCACGGTCCCGGCGATGAGCAATGAGCTTACTGACGTAGGCATGAGGTTTATCGATAAAAGTCCCGTGATTTGGCCAATATCGTGTTTCACTTCGCTTAAGCAATTTCTCGAGTGAACGGATATAAGAGCCCATATCTCCGTCGGGAGCTGAGACAACTGTAGTTGACCATCCCATTACGTGATCCCCACTAAAGAGCACATTGTTTTCTTTAAGAGAATAGCAGAGATGGTTGGAAGCATGGCCGGGTGTATGCACTGCTTCAAGAGACCAGGTTTTGCCGCGGATGATGTCTCCATCATTCAAAAAGACATCTGGTTGAAAGTCGTAATCGCCGTTTCCGACACCGAATTCAAGCCCTCGATCTTTGCCGTGCTGTCCGTAGCCATAGGTAGTGGCTCCAGTAGCAGGTTTAAGGAGTTGGGTGTTAGGGGAATGGTCAGAATGGGTATGTGTGATAAAAATATGAGTAATGTTCTCGCCTTTTGTGGCGGCCAGTATCGCATCTACATGTTTTTCGTCGAGTGGTCCCGGGTCAATCACCGCCACGTCACCATGCCCAACGATGAAGGTGCCTGTACCACGGAAGGTAAATGGACTGGGGTTTTCAGCAATCACCCTGCGGATTAAGGGGGATAGAACATCTGGTACGCCATATTCGAAATTAAAATCTCGTTTGTGGGGAATTATTACTCGTTGTCCCATATATAAAAGCCCTCTTTATTATCATTTGCATTAGGCTTCATCAATTGTCCCTGTCAAGGGTATCGACTAAGTTATAGGCAGTTTGGATTGTGGGGATAGTCAGATACCCTAAATTTAGCATTCGTTTTCAATAAGAGGTATAATTAATGTTTACAACGCGTCCAGAACTACTCGGCACTTTTGGCATGGTGTCTACCACTCATTGGCTGGCTTCGGCTGCTGGAATGTCGATGCTTGAGAGGGGTGGAAACGCTTTTGATGCTGCAGTTTGCGCAGGATTTGTTTTACATATTGCTGAACCTCACCTTAATGGTCCAGGGGGTGATATGCCTGCGATAATTCACGTTGCAGGTGAGCAGGAACCTAAGGTTGTCTGTGGTCAGGGGCCCGCTCCAGCGGGTGCTACAATGGCGTATTATCGCGATAAACTTGGTCTCGAGCTCGTGCCAGGCACCGGCCTTTTGGCGACGGCAGTACCGGGTGCAGTTGATGGTTACCTATTGATACTGCGGGATTATGGTGCTCTCGACCTTGAGGATGTTCTTGCTCCGGCGATCTACTATGCAGAGCATGGCGCACCTATCGTGCCTAATGTCCACAATACCATAAGTGGCGTGAAAGAGATATTCCGTAATCATTGGCCTACCTCACAGCCAATATATATGCCAAATGGGGAGGTGCCGAAGCCGGGGTCCCTTCTAGGGAATGAGGGGATTGCCAAGACTTGGACGCGATTGATCGCTGAGGCTAAGTCAGCGGGGGGTGATCGGCAGGCGCAGATCGAAGCAGCAAGAGATACTTGGGGCAACGGTTTTATTGCTGAAGAAATCGATAAATTCTGCCGTGAAAATGAAGTCATGGATGCCTCAGGAAAGGCTCATCGTGGCGTGCTTACTGGCGATGACATGGCTAAATGGCGTGCATCTTATGATACTCCGTTAACGTATGATTTCTGTAATCACACTATTTTTAAAATAGGTCCTTGGAGCCAGGGGCCCGTTCAACTCCAGCAACTAGCTTTGCTGAAAGGGCTCGGGATCGAGGACATGGATACTGAGGGTAGCGAATTTATTCACGCGGTAACTGAATGTGCAAAACTCGCGTTTGCTGACCGGGAGACGTTCTACGGTGACCCAAAGTTCGTGGATGTACCAATGGATATATTACTGTCGGATCCTTATAATGATGAAAGACGTAAACTGATTGGTGAAACCGCCTCACTGGAGTTCCGGCCTGGCCAGGTGGATGGATATGGAGGTTCTGTAAACTATCAAGCCGCCATAAATAGCGCAGCCATTGCAAGGTCAAATCTGGCTGGCATTGGCGAGCCTACTGTTGGTCGACCATCAAATGGAGATACCTGTCACATCGACGTCATTGACAAGGATGGTAATATGATCGCAGCAACGCCTTCCGGCGGCTGGTTGCAAAGCTCCCCGGTCATCCCAGCACTCGGCTTTTGCCTAGGCTCACGTATGCAGATGTTTTGGCTCGAGGACGATAAGCCGGCGAGCTTAATGCCTGGGAAACGTCCGCGGACAACCCTCACCCCATCCATGGCATACCGTGATGGAAAGCCCTACATGGCATACGGTACGCCAGGAGGAGATCAGCAGGATCAATGGCAGACAAATTTCTTGATCAGGCATGTAGCACATGGTCTTAACTTGCAGGAGTCAATTGATACGCCTTCCTTTCATAATGAACACCACCCAAGTTCATTTTATCCTCGGCAGGCTTCGCCTGGGCGTCTTGTGATTGAGGGAAGGTTTTCAGAGAACACCCAAAAAGATCTCAAAAACCGTGGTCACGACCTTGAGGTTGCAGGTGATTGGTCCGAAGGTCGAATGTGCGCGGTAGCGCTTGATAGAGGCATTCTGAAAGCTGCTGCTAATCCACGCGGAATGCAAGGCTATGCTGTTGGCCGGTAGGGCTCTTTTATGCTGACTTCGGTACCAACCAATCTAATAACTGGATTTCTTGGTGTTGGGAAGACAACCGCCATTCGCTCTATTTTAGGTCGCAAACCGCCCCATGAGGAATGGGCGGTAGTGGTCAACGAATTCGGAGAAATTGGCATAGATGGTACTATGTTCGATGGAGAATCTGAGCAAATCCGTATGGTGCCGGGTGGATGCATATGTTGTGTATCTAATGTTGCGATGGGAGTGGCCCTTACAGATCTTATACGACGTCAGCGACCAGACCGAATCCTTATTGAGCCCACGGGTCTTGGTCACCCCGCTGGTGTACTAGACCTATTACGTAGGTCCGAACAAGCTGGTCAAATTGACTTGCGTGCAACTTTGTGTCTTGTAGATCCGCGCAGGGTCAACGAACTAAGTGTCGGTGAATCCGAGGTATTTCAAGATCAGATTCATATGGCAGATGTTCTCATTGGACATAAATGGGATCTATCGAATAACGTGGATAAAGAAGCATTTCAGGCATGGGCGTCAGGGATGTTCCCGCCAAAAGTTCACTTTACCTCAGCTAGTAATGGGCTTATTGATTTGGAACTTCTCGATCTCAATCTCGATCCTTCACGTACGCCTCTTTTTCCCGAGGCCCATGCGGCAAATCATCGGCACGGACTAAAGGGAGAACCGGATTTGGCTCCAAATCGACCACTGCACTTCAAAACCGAGGGAGATGGATACGTTTCATGCGGTTGGTTATTCTCACCGTCAGATGTATTTAATCGACGTAATTTGCTCAACTGGGCTGAGGATATAAATGGCATCTCGCGGTTAAAGGGCGTTTTCCGTACAGGACGTCATTGGATGTTAGTTAATCGATCCGACGATGAAATGGGAAAGGCGACTATTGCGTATCGCCGAGACAGCCGAGTTGAAATTATAGCCAAAAAAGAGAAGATGCCAGACTGGGACGATGTTGGGGCGAGCCTCCTTGCATGTTTGCGACTTCGTGGTATGAAAGAAATATGAAACTTGATGACATAGAAAAGGCTATGCTCGATGGAAAACACGGAAAAGCCGCCGCCTGGGCGATAGAGTTTCAAAAGGATGTTGGCACTTTTTTTGATGCGGAAGATTTTGTTCCCATACGGCTTGTTCATGTCAGTACTGACAGAGAGACTATGGGTGATAGTGGCATTGCGTTCATAGAGGAGCTAGGAAATCTACGGCCAAGCGAACGTTATCCGCGAGCATACGCAACCGCTGATTTTCGGGGTTTTGATAAGGAAAACTTCAGTTTTCTATTACCTGGACGAAACTTGGAGGTAGAGGGTACACAGGCAGTCGAAGCTCTCGGTAAACTCGGAGTTGTTACTAACCATGCCTATGTTAATGACCACTCCGTCACTGCGCCTGGTTTTGGCGAGGCTTGCGGTTATAGTGGCACACCCTCGGTCATATATATGAACAGTATCGTTGGAGCGCGTTGTAACTTTGAGGCGGGCCCATCAAGTTTAGCTGCTTTCTTTACTGGTCGAGTTCCTCGATACGGTTTTCACTTGGATTCCAAACGGTTTGCCACTCATGGCTTTAAACTTGATTTTTCCCCAGCAAACATCGTCGACTGGGGTGTTGTCGGCGCACTTATAGGCAGAGAGTTAAATTCATATTGGTGCGTGCCAGCTCTTGAGCTAACTGGCCCACTACCCTCGGTGTTGGAGCTAAATCATATGGCATTGGCAATGGCGAGCTATGGCTCGATCGCAATGTTTCACGTTGTGAATGTTACACCTGAGGCTCCCAATTGGGAAACTGCGGCGGGAGGGAAAAAACTTGATGTTAAGACCATTAATTCCAATCATGTAAAGACGTTTTATCAGGAGTGGGGTGGAATTGGTGAGGATCTAGACGTGGTTGCTTTATCCACGCCACAATTGACTGTAACTGAAATCATCGAAGTTGCCGCTTTGCTTGAGGGTAAAAGGGTCCATGACAGAACCACGCTGCTGATATACGCCCCCAAAGAAATTAAACAAGCATGCGCTCGTATAGGTCTTACTCAGATGATCGAAAAGGCGGGTGCACGGATGGTGCACGGGCATGATTTTTTTGCGACCTTTGCGAAGGAAATACGCTTGGCACATAAATGGGATCGGTTAATGACTCATTCAGTAAAAATGGTAAATATTTGTGAAGGATATGGCTACCGACCGACCCCAGCATCAATTCAGCGTTGCATACAATCGGCTGTCGAGGGAAAGGTGATTGGATGAGTTTACTGGAAATTAAAGGACACTTAGGGATTGGTCCCATAGCACGTGGTATTGCTCTAGCAGCGTCCGATGATTTCAGCACGCGTTACGACTTAGATCGTGATAGCGGAATATTTTCACGCCCAAGTCACAAGTTGTATGGGGAAGAATTTGTTGGTCGTATTTTGGTGCTTAACGCAGCGAAAGGGGGTGTAGCATCAGCATGGATGCTGCGTGAGATGGTCGAAAAAGAAAAGGCTCCTCTTGGCCTTCTCCTCAATGATGGAAATCCTGTTATGGCGCAAGGAGCAGCATTTGCACAGATACCGTTTATGGATCGCTTCGATGTAGACATTACTAGCGCTATATCCACAGGTGATGAGATAGAGATTGTTCCAGCACGAGGCATTGTTAAAATCCTTTCAAGAGTTAAGGCTAAGGGGTAAGGGAGGAATCCATGGAAGTTGCTAAAAAAGGTTTTAATGCAGAGGTTACGTTTACACCTGCTACTGAGCACATAGGGTCTGAGGTGTCAGGGATTGATCTCGCCAATCCGTTGCCTGAGCCAGTTTTTCAAAAAATCCAGAGAGAGTTGTACGATCGTAGCGTTCTTATATTTCGTGATCAGAATTGGTCGCCAGACGAGCACATTGAATTTTCCAAGCTGTTCGGTCCGTTAGAAAATCATGTTTTAAGTAATTATTGTCTCCCAGGTCATCCAGAAATATTTGTCGTTTCGAACATAATCGAAAACGGCAAGCATGTTGGTGCATTCGGGGGTTCGAAACGGTACCACTCTGACCTGTCATATATGAAGGAGCCAAGTCTAGGTTCTATCTTCCATTGCCTTGAATGTCCCGAGGGTGAAGGCGAAACTTGCTTCACAAGTATGTTTGCAGTTTATGAAGCGTTACCTGAGGAGCGCAAAAAATGGCTTCTTAAAAGAATGGGAGTGCATGACTATGTATGGAATTTTGAGAACCATCACAACGACCGCCCTCCTCTAACTGATGAGCAAAAGGCATCCACACCGCCCTTATCGCACCCTGCAGTGATTAGTCATCCCGAAACGGGCCGTAAAGCACTTTATTTGTCTGCTGTTTTTGTTCGCTCTTTCGAAGGTATGGAAGATGCGGAAAGCCAAGAAATAATTCATGAGCTGATAGATTTTGCGAGTCAGGCAAAATTTGAATATGTACACCGGTGGACGCCAGGTGATGTCATTATATGGGATAATCGAAGCGTTTTGCATAAGGCTCTGCCATTTGATGAGAAAAATGCCCGTCGTCGGATGCATCGCACCACGATTCGTGGTTCTCGGCCTACATTGGCTGTTTAGAGAATAGCGGTAATGGATAACTGGGAAATTTACGTACTCAAATATGCGGAGCGTACCAATGCGTTAAAACATGAACATTTTTTATTTACGGATGCGCACAATGGTCCCATGCCAATGGATTATTTTATTTGGGCACTTAAAAATGAACAAGGCCGTGTGATTATCGTAGATATGGGATTTGAAGAAAAAGAGGGAAAAAAACGTGGGCGGCGGCTACTCCGTACGCCGGCGGAGGCACTCGCGAAGGTTAGGATAGATGCTAGCGAAGTTGAGGACCTCGTCGTCAGCCACATGCATTACGATCATTGTGGCAATGCACATGAATTCCCCAAGGCGACATTTCATATACAAGAACGTGAGATGGCTTTTGCAACAGGGCCTAATATGAAACATCCGGCTTTCCGTGATATTTTTGCCGTTGACTATGTGGTAGATATGGTTCGCGCACTTTTCGGTGACAGGGTCGAGTTTGTCCACGGTTTTAAGGAATTAGCGTCTGGAATAACGCTACACCACGTTGGTGGGCATACCGATGGTCTGCAGGTGGTACGTGTTAATACCCAGCGCGGTTGGGTAGTGCTTGCAGTCGATGCTATCCATCTGTATGCCAACATTGAACAAAAAAATCCTTTCCCGTTGGTTTTAAACGTTGCTGACATGTTGAATGGGTATAGTACCATCAGTAACTTGGCAGACTCGCCAACACATATTATCCCTGGTCACGATCCAATGGTTTTAGATAGATTTCCGAAAGTTCCTGGTGCAGAGGAATTCGCGGTCCGGGCTGATCTTGTTCCAAACCATTGGAATTGATTACTTGAAAGACAACCGCTGAAACGCTACGTCGTCACTGTGGCGTACTTACAGAGAGGGTTATGAAAATGGGTCATCATCACAGTAAAGTCTTGATCATTGGATCTGGGGCTGCGGGCTACACCGCTGCAATTTACGCAGCTCGCGCGAATCTAAAGCCACTTATTGTTGCTGGAATGCAGCCCGGCGGGCAGATGACCATAACTACAGATGTTGAGAATTACCCGGGATTTGAGGAGGTTATACAGGGTCCTTGGCTGATGGAGCAGATGCAAAAACAGGCTGAGGCTGTTGGGACCCAGATAATTTATGACATGATTAACGATGTCGATTTTACTCAGGATACTTTTCAAATGACTGGCGATATGGGAGATACGTACAGCGGTGAAACTGTTATTATTGCGACTGGTGCCCAAGCGCGCTGGCTTGGCCTCGAATCAGAACAAAAATTTCAAGGTTTTGGTGTATCAGCCTGTGCTACATGCGATGGCTTCTTTTTCAAGGATCAAAACGTTGCGGTGGTTGGGGGAGGTAATACTGCTGTAGAAGAGGCATTATACCTTACAAACCATGCTGCCAAAGTCACAGTCATACACAGGCGAGATACGTTCCGAGCTGAAAAAATACTTCAGGAGCGATTACTTCAGAACGAAAAAATTGAAGTGATTTGGGATAGTGTCGTCGACGAGGTATTGGGCGGGGGTGATCCACTTCAGGTCACTGGAGCTCGCATTAAAAATATTAAATCGGAACAAATAATGGATATTGATTTACAGGGTGTTTTCATAGCTATTGGGCATGACCCAGCGACTGGGGTATTTAAGAATAAAATTGATATGGATGATGAAGGTTATATCTTAACCAAGCCCGATAGTACGGTAACTAGCATACCTGGTATTTTTGCTGCTGGTGATGTTAAAGATAAGATCTTTCGGCAAGCGGTTACGGCTGCTGGAATGGGTTGCATGGCTGCTTTAGAAGCTGAAAAGTTTCTTGCCGAACACGAGATGTCCACGGCCGCGGAATAGACGCATCAAAATCAAATCCGACCCATTCATATTAAAGCTTGGTTTTTCTTGTCTCCTGAAGAAGCTTTGCTAGCATGGTATGATCAGACGAAGGTCCGTAATGGTCAACTGTTTCGGCAAATGCATCTCGCACCAAAGCCGTGCACGGCGCACTCAAGCCGACATTACGCGCTAAATTCTGGGCAATAGTTAAGTCTTTAAGCATTAAGCCGCTCGAAAACCCAGATTTCCAATTCTCTTTTAGAATAAACTGATGCATCTTTAGTTCGGTTGCATTGTTTCGGCCTGATGACTTATTTATGACGTTAGTTAATGTTGACGGGTCCAGTCCAAAACGTCGACCTATCAAGAGTGCTTCCGTAGTTGCTAGAACGCCAAGAGCAGAAAGCATATTATTCATCGCCTTAGTTGCATGACCGGCACCAAGTGGCCCGCATTCAAAAATATCGCTGCTTACTGCTTCAAAAATAGGTTTCGCCCGAGCTATTGCAGCGCTCTCCCCGCCAACCATGATAGAAATGGTGCCTGAAACTGCACGTTTCACTCCACCAGAAACAGGAGCATCTAGAAAGGGAATATTTTTATCTTTCATGATTTTTCCGAGTTCTAGTGTTCCCTCCGGCTCTGATGAGCTCATATCAATAAATAACTTACTGCTATCGAGCCCACTGATAAGTGAGTCCTCGCAATTAGCGTCGCCGAGCAATATTCTATTTACATCCTTGCCGGTAGGTACAATGGTAATAACTACATCGGAGCTCTGTGCCAGACTATGGAGGCCATTGGCCGCGCGCGCACCAAACTCATCGACAAAGCTATCTACTGCTTCCCGGTTCAAATCAAAAACAATCATTTCATTGCCAGCGCGTGCGAGATTTGCGGCTATCGGGCGCCCCATATTGCCGAGACCAACATATCCTATTTTCATGTAAATATTCCTATTACTCAATTATTATTGTATAATGGTGTAATTATATAAAATATAAATAAAATAATACATGAATGTTATTTTCTTGGAAGCGTGATTTTTTCAATTATTGCTCTCCTTGTTATTGCATAATTTATTCAGTATTATCAAATTTATAAAAATAAATATAGTTAGGGCACCATGATGACAATCTTGGAAAAATTAAAACGGCACTTTCGCGCAAATGAACGAGGAAGCCGTCCCAACACCCAGGAAAGAACCTCTGTATTATCTGACGATTTAATTCTCCAGGGTGATATCTTTGGCAATGGTGAAATTTATCTTGATGGAGGCGTCAATGGGAATGTTAGTTGCGAGAAGTTGATAATTGGCCGTGATGGCTACATTAATGGTCAAATTCAGTGCAAAGAGGCTGAGATATATGGGAAAGTCGTTGGCTCCATATCAGCAACCGATGTTGTATTGGCTAAAACTGCGCAGGTGATTGGCGATGTGAGCCACAAAACGCTTAGTATTCAGCCTGGCGCTGTAATAGACGGCTTTTGCAGGCAAAATGACCTAAATGTCTCGAGTAAAGGTGGCACTAAATTACCATTTGCCGAGGAATCACTAGGCAGAGCTAAAACGGTTCGTTCAAAGCAGAAAAGACTTAAAAAATCTCTCGATAACCCCCTCAGTACTTCAACCGGAAAGGCCGGTGGTTACAGTAGAAAAACTGTTCATTAAGTCAACGTGCTGGTTGTTGCGGTACTCAAAATAAAAATGCCAGACGCTCGCATGCCGACCGACATTTGGATACAAGCGCACGTTGCTCGCCTGTCGAGCAAAGGGGTGCCAGTAGTAGTGCTCAAGCGGGGCGACAAAAATAGTGGTATTATAATCGTGAAGATAAATCGGATTGAAACCGGTGTCGATATTTTCATGCAGGAGCGCGATTTATCAGGAAACTTTATTTGGCAACCCGCACTTGATGGACGCCGTGTGGAGGAACCTGAAGCTGCGTCTTTTATTGAGCGCCAGGCTAAATATGACCCGGATATTTGGATTGTTGAGATTGAGGATCGTGAAGATCATAGTCTTTTAGAAATTTTAGAGATGTGAGTGCTGTTTGCTTGTTATATGTCATATGATTGCTGCCTCACATCGCTCGGGTTTGTCCAAATAACAGTAATTTATACTATTGCTCTGAAAGGGATTAGGAATGGTGAAAGAATTGACCCATTATGTGGGTGGCCAACATATCACGGGTGAAAGCGGGCGAGTGCTTGAGGTTTTCAATCCAGCCACAGGTGAAGTGACGAGCAAAGTGCCCTTGGCAGGGGTTGAAGAGGTAAATAAAACCATCGAAAACGCTCAGGCAGCATTTTATGATTGGGCAGCAACACCTTCCCCCAAGCGTGCAGCAGTAATGTTCGCAATGCGGGAAATAATGAGCCAGAGGCGCGAAGCACTTGCCACAGTTATTAGCTCAGAGCACGGAAAGACGGTTAATGACGCTCTCGGTGAAGTGCAGCGAGGAGTTGACGTAATTGAGTTTGCCTGTGGTATACCGCACCTTTTAAAGGGTGAGCTATCGACCGATGTTGGGGGCGGGATAGATACCTTTTCCATTCGCGAGCCACTAGGTGTGGTTGGGGGAATCACACCATTTAATTTTCCGGTTATGGTGCCTTGTTGGATGGGAGTGATGGCGGTAGCCTGCGGAAATTCCTTTGTTTGCAAACCATCGGAACGCAATCCATCAGCAGCACTAATGATGGGGGAACTATGGACAGAAGCCGGTTTGCCAGATGGTGTTTGGAATGTTTTAAATGGCGATAAAATAGCTGTTGATGGCTTGCTGATGCATTGTGATGTACCCGCAATAAGTTTTGTCGGTTCAACTGCGATTGGGGAATACGTGTACCAAACTGGTACAGCACAAAATAAACGAGTTCAGGCTTTTTGTGGCGCAAAGAACCATATGGTAGTAATGCCAGATGCTGATATGGATCAAGCCGTTGATGCGCTTATGGGTGCAGGCTATGGCTCTGCCGGTGAGCGCTGTATGGCGATTTCCGTGGCGGTTCCCGTTGGAAAAAATACGGCGGATGAGCTGGGTAAGCGCTTGAAGCCGAGAGTCCAGGCACTCAAAGTCGGTCCCTATACTGACATGGAAGCTGATATGGGACCGGTAATAACACGCCAGGCAAAAGACCGTATTGAAAATCTAATCGCTAAAGGCGAGGAAGAAGGGGCAGAACTTATAGTCGATGGACGGAAAGTTAGTCTGCAGGGATATGAGAATGGATTTTTCCTGAACGGTTCACTGTTTGATCGAGTAACAACGGATATGGACATATATAACCAAGAAATTTTTGGCCCTGTTCTTAGTATCGCTCGTGCACAAGACTTTGATTCAGCCGTAGAAATGGTGAATGGACACGAATATGGTAATGGTGTGGCAGTTTTCACTCAAAATGGCGACGTTGCTCGGTCTTTTTCAAAAAAAGTTGATGTCGGGATGGTTGGTGTCAACGTGCCAATTCCGGTGCCTATGGCGTTTCACCACTTTGGCGGTTCCAAACGCTCGAAATTTGGTGACACTCAAATGCATGGTCCCCAATCCGTTCACTTTTTTACTAAACTGAAAACTGTGTCTGCTCGTTGGCCAAGTGGCATAGAGGGTGGTGCACAATTCACGATGCCAACAAATCGATGAAGTTTAGTCATGAGAATCGCAGGGTTGGCAACATGCATCTAATCCCGCACAGATATCTATTTTCCTTATTGCAAGAAAAATGGGCTAACTCGCATTAAAGATCCGGGGGGGGGAGGGTGGATATTTTTCCCTGATAGATATGTGTCATTCAACAAAGAGTGTGGGGCCGAGAAGTGGGCTTCCCGCTCTATTTCCTGTTGACAGATCAATCCAAATTCCTCGTTCACGTGGTAATAGCGTGGCTGGTATTTCCATTGGATAGGTGTCAGTCGTTGAAAATATAACTACACCATCCGGATCATGAAACTCGATTAACCAAGTATTTCCTTCGCTATATTCCTTTCCAATTCGACAGCCTTTTGGAAGTGCGCTATGGAGCGTTTTGATTATGCGAGCCCCTGTCTGCGGATTGTAAAGGCGGTCGACTAGGCCCTCACAGAAAAAATATCCGCGATCTATTCCAATGAAATTATCGACAAAGACACTTACTTCTCCATGACCTAAGGCCCCTATCGTTGCTTCGACAATGCGTTTACTTACCGTGCCCTCAAGTTGCTTAGAGCTTAATGGTTTGCGCTGAGAAAATTGCACATGAGCTGCTGTTTGAATGCTTAAATTTGCAGAATATTTCTGAATTTTACTTAAAACCTTTATGGGGGATTCTTTTGGTCCTACGCCAAACACAACTCCGCTGAAGACTTCTCTTGCACCATCTAGTGCCATCAGTTCGTTTACAAGATTTAAATCATCTACGCTAAACCCATGGCTGAGGCTTAGGGTTTCTCTGTGTTGACGATAAGAGTTGAAAAAAATCGGCACCTTGCTCACCAGACTTCTAATTTCAGGCATCAAATCGTCAACGCAGCCAGTTGGCATGATGAGCTCCCACGCATGTAAAATGTCGCCACACTCGTTCAAAACATTTCGGCCCTCGTTTTTGGGCAAGCCGTAAGAGTAAGCAGTAAAGCGATGGCCGCGAGCCGCCAATTCTCTCATGCGATTACAAGTATCTTTCTTCATTAGGTCATCGAGGGGTACCCGCAGTTCGCTTATGCCCATTTCCCACAGAGCTAAAAGAGGGTAATCGTTACGGATATATTTTGTGCTGAAAGGATCTAGGCCCCATGGCGTGGTGATATTGGCTCTTTCACACCAGGGTTGATGAAGTGATATGCCTAGAGCTCCGTGAGCTGGCGACAGGCCGTGTGCAGGTGGTAGCAGGATCTCATCGTCAGAAGACTCCGTGGTCCGGCCTTCAGACCGCACTACATGCGTAAGATGTCCAGCCGTAGTAATATCTACTACGGCAAAACCTAACTTTGCTCTGTCATGCCGACCCTGTTTGAGGTCTGTTGGAGCGGCCCGAAACAATTCGTGATAATCATGACGTAAAAAACAAGTTGAAGGCAAAACATAGATGCTGGTTTCGTCGTAGCTGTTAAAAAAGAAATTATGCACATGGCCGGAAAAAAAAGCTTCTACTTTATATTTGGAAAATAGATCGAGAAGCCACCTACGCCCAGGCAAATCGGTATTGTCAAAGTTAACACCCTCATCTGCCTCGGAGAGGTAGAGTGGGTAGTGTGAAAATACAAATGAGCGCCTTCCTGAATTCCTGGCCAGCAGAGTTTCAAGCCACTCACGTTGCTCTTTCTCGCAATCCAGTCCTGAATTAAGAACCATTCCATTGATGACTACAAATAAACAGCTCTCGTGTTCAAATGAAAAGAAATGCCTCTGGAATTGTTCTTCATAGGCGGCGATCATTTTATCATTAACGAAGCCTTGCGACATCGCAGGATGAATGGGGACTCCTGAATAATGTTTTTGTCCAATATCGTGATTGCCGGCAACAAGATAAATAGGGCAACCTACATTGTTAAAAACGTCATAAAATGCCTTAGCGGATTCATTGTAGGCAGGGTGGTCTGGTCTTGGATGCGTTATGTCGCCAAGATGAATAACAAAGTCAGGGGAAAGTCCCTTAAGTTTGCGAACGATATGCGCTGATCTTTTAACGCTCAATTGCACGGTCTCTTGATCATAACCATCAATTGCAGGTGCATCTTTTTCTGTGATGTGAGTATCAGCAATAACAGCAAACCGAAACAGAGTGTTTATATTTTTGTTGGGCACCTCTTCTGTCCTAACTTTTCAATATTTCAAATAACATGCGCAATCATAATTGTTTGCGGTTCGATGCTAAATTCATCAAACAGCCATGGTCAGAGGCAAAATATTTTTCCTGGGACATCAGTAAAAATACTTGAAACGCCCATCGCAAATAGGCTCTCGGCCCTTTTTCTATTATTTATTGTGAATGCCAGTAGCTTTATCCCGGTTGATTGCACCATTTGAACTTGGCGCTGATCGAGGCTTTCTTGACTGACATGTAGGGATGAGCACTGCATCTGCTTAATCAACGATTGCCAGTTTGCCGGAATATTGCGGACAATTAATGCCCGAGGTACCGTAGGCAAGTAGTATTTCACCAATTTGAGAGTTTTGTGGCAGAAGCTTGAAACCAATATTGTTTGCGGTTTGGAAAAATTGACGATTGTTCGGGCGACTGCACGCACAGTTTCACGTTCCCTGCCAAAAGATGATTTGATTTCCACGTTGCAGCCAAGGTCCAATTCTCTCGCAGTACCTAACGCTTGATTAAGTGTAGGAATAGTTTCTCCCGTGAAATCGGATCCGAACCAGCTTCCGGCATCAAGATCTTTCAGGGATTCGAGGCATTGATCGGCTACGAGTCCTCTGCCATTTGTTGTGCGTTCCAAAGAGCTATCGTGAAAAAGAACCAACTCATTGTCGTGGGTAAGTTGCACATCAAACTCAACCCAGCTTGTTCCAAGGCAAGCGGCTTTATGGATGCTTGCTAGTGTATTCTCCGGAGCATATCCAGCCGCTCCTCGATGTCCTATAAATTTTGGAAGGCTGAAAGCCAAGTTCTTCTCACTGTCAAACCATGAATGTTGTATAAACTTCAATGCCGCCACGATAAATCATATCCCCTGCAACCCATATTATAATGGCTAAGCCGATATAAGCGATCCAACGGAAGCGATCGAGTAAGGACGCAATGAAGTTAGCTGCGAAAGCCATCAAAGCGATTGAAAGCACTAAACCAAAAATAAGAATTTCGATATGATCTCTTGCTGCTCCAGCCACTGCAAGGACGTTATCAAGCGACATCGAAACATCTGCAATTATGATATTTAGTAGAGCCTTACGCATACTTATGTTTTGCCCCATGCCAACCTGAGTAATGTGAGATTCTTTATCCTGCTCGCCCGGGCGAATCTCTTTCCACATGCTCCAGCACACCCAAGCTAATAGTAAACCACCAACCAAAAGGAGGCCTGGGACTTTAAGAAGATACACTGTAAGTGCTGCAAAAATAATACGGAGAACAGTGGCAGTAACGATACCAAATACAATAGCTCTTCTTCGCAAATCTGGGGGTAAACCAGCCACCGCTAGGCCAATAATCACCGCATTATCACCAGATAGCACTAGGTCTATGGCAATTACTTGGAAAAAAGCAATGACCGCTGGGCTGAAAACCGTTTCCATAAAGAATGCCTGAAAGTATTGAATGAGAGTTTACACGAATTGAGCGATTACCCAGCGTTGGAGACCATGCTCCGACGCTGGGTAAATTGATAATTTTTGCACTATCTATTCAGCCTTTGTCCGAAACTTGTTAAAGTCAGGTTTGCGTCCCTCTACCCATGCCGCCGTGCCCTCCATCCGTTCCGGTGCATCAGAAAACAGGTCGATCATGTCGCGAGCATGAAATAAGGCAGGATATTGCATGTCATGCTTCAGGTTCATTGAAGTTTTAAGAATGCGAAGGGAGGTCGGGCTCTGATCGAGTACCTCATCGCACCAACGGTCCACCTCATTGTAAAGTTCATTATGGGGTACAACTTTATTTACTAGGCCCATTTCCAAGGCCTCTTGTGCCGAATATTCACGTGATAAGAATATTATTTCACGTGCTTTTCTCTCGCCAACGAAATGGGACATCAATGTGGTTCCCCAAAACATAGGAGCTCCGGCACGCTTGGATCCGTGTTGGCCCAGAATTGCTTGATCGGAAGCTATAGCAAGGTCACAGAGCATTTGTAATTGATTACCGCTGCCGATAGCACGGCCATTAACCGCAGCAATGACTGGTTTACCACACCCGCGAATAGCCTGCGCCGCTCCGAGTAATTTCCGAAAATGTGTGCGATGTGTCCCCGGACGCTTGGTCAAATGCTGCTTAACTTGGCCCCCCTCATTGAAATGGGTATCTCCTGCTCCGGTTAACACGACAACACCGATTGATGTGTCTGAATCTGCCTCATGGAATGCGGTCATGATCTCCACAAAACTATCGCCGGTAGTTGCATTATTAATCTCTGGTTTGTTTAGAGTAATTGTTGCGACGTGGGGACGTTTCACCTCATATGTAATATCCTTAAAATCCATTTTTTCCTCCGTTAAGTTTCCATATATATTTATTCTTCGATCTGAGCCTCTAGGAAGTCTGTAGACTCAAAATAGCAATAACGCGTTGGCTCAACTTTGGTCACGAGACTATATGACGAACCTTTTGGAACGTGCAGAAGGTCTCCACTTCCAACAGATTTCTTTTCACCTTCTATTTCTGAATCCGCTGCACCACTCATGATGTACATGAAACGCTCATGAGGAGCGGCACTCATTTTTTCTAACTTTCCATCAGGAGAATCGACAAGCACAAAATTGATGCGGTGGCCTTCAATTATTTTGATTGCACGAGTTGATTGAGTCGGTGCATCTGGGCCTTCACTGAGTTGATAAAAACAGTTGTTGAGCCCCTCTACCACGGCTTCCGATGCTTCGGGCATTTTCTCCTTACCGGGATAAATACCTGCATCATGTTTTGCCGTAAGCTCATCAATGCTTGGCGCCTCATCAGGCGGGGCCTCATCTGCGGCAATTCCAGCCAACGTCCAAGTGTTATCCTTACAATAGAGATAACTGATTGGCCCGTCCTCGCAAGCTTTCATCGAATGGCGAGCGTTTGGTGGTACATGCACGAACGTGCCTGCTTCAACAATACGTTGGTCTTTCCCAACCACGGAGTTGATTTTACCCGAGATCGGATAGATCATCAATTCATTGGGGTGATAATGAAGTTGTGACCCAGTGCCCGCATCTTTGTTGTTATTACGAAGTGTCAGGAACTTGCCGTTTACCACTGCTCCCTTCCCTGATGACAGGTGCGGATTGGTTCGAAGTTGCTCCATATTCTCGAAACGATAGTAAGGCATCACGGTTTCCTCGCAGTTACCACTCTTTAGATTGGTTTCTCGCTAAGTTTCTCTTGACCGTCTTTAGCATCGGGATGCATGCGCGGACCATCTTCAATACCATCTACCGCCGGCCCAGAAATGCCGTGGCGGGTGTCTTTAGCCACGAAGAATATCACGTCTTCTTCAGGGGTGGCCATGCAGCTGTGCTCAGTCCCCGCTGGAATGTGGACGCAATGGCCTTGGGGGCAGAGTACCGTTTGGTCATCAATGTCACACTGAAGTGTGCCCTGAAGTACAAAATTATACTGTTCGTTCGGATGGGTGTGACGTTTAGATCCGGTCCCGGCAGCCTTATGAATATATCCAACAATCACTTTTTCGCCGAATAACGCTCCACCAAATGAGGAAGATTTTCCAGATAGTCGTTTTTTTGGTTGGATATTTGCGCTTGTTGTGTTGTCTGGTTGCATGTCGAGCGCATCCATCTTGTAAACATACTGAATTTTGCCATCGTTATAAGTCGAATATTCATTTGACACTGAATTCCCTCCTTTTGGAATTTTTATTTCCAGCAAGTACTCTAAGCGACGTAAGCTGGCAATTCGCCACTTACTTGCGTTCGGTAAAGAACGCGGCGAAATTTTTCTGAATCGTACGGCGTGGCTGAATGAAGAGTGCACCTATTGTCCCATATTACAAGGTCGCCAGGGTACCACTTGTGGCGATAAACGAAATCGTCATTATCTAAGAGACCCTCAATCTCTTCCATCAATGCCCACGTGGTTTTCTGATCTAATTCTCCAATGGTTCGAATTATTTCCTTATATAGAAATACTGATTTTTTCTCCGTAACTGGATGTGTAATCACAGCTGGATGCTCCACAGGTGGTACGCTTGCCAATTGTGATTTGGTTAACGGCGGACGCTCGGGATAGAGAGCTGAATAGCGGTAATTGCGATCATGCACTGCCATTTTACCCTCAATCTGTATTCGGATCCTATTTGGGAGACTTTCATATAAGCGACGCATGTCTGCGAAAATAGTATCGCCCCCTTCGGATGGACACTCAATTCCATAGAGCAGCGTTACGTAGCCGGTCTTCTTCAAATAGGAAAGGTCTGAATGCCAAAAGTTACCGCCTCTGAATGCGCCAACCAGCTTGCCGTCTTTCTTTACGTTAGAAAGTACCCGCACCTCGGGGTATTCGGGGAATGTGTGCTCAGCAAGGTGGTGAACGTCAGGCTTTCCCCAGAGTTTGGTAAATGAAGATAGTGCTGATGGTGTTAATTTTTGCTTTGAAAAATAGATTACTCCAAATTTATTTAGTGCCGTTTGAATTTTGGTAAATGTTTTTTCTCCGATTGGTCCGGCAAGGTCAACACCAGTGATTTGCGCAATAAAGTCATTTTGCATTGGATTGATTGTTGTCATAAATGGGCCCATTGGAAATCTTTTAAAAAATACGAGGTACAATCGCTCTTGAGTGAACGTTGCGAAAATAGCCTAAAGTTATCAACACGGGAAGATACCTTATCAGAAGCAATTGTATTTTACAGAGTGAACCAAGCAAGTGAGGAGTGTCTGCCTTTGGATTTTCAATAATATTAAGAGGAAAAGAAAAAGAAGCAACGTAGACTTTACTTTGACATGAAGGGGCTACATTCTATGAGCATGTATACAGATTCGCATGACTCCGTGACATTCGACACCATCGCGGTCGCTGAGAACGGCTGGGCTATAGACATCCTTGACCAGACATTTTTACCTCATGATCGCGTTATAAAACGGCTGACGAAAGCTACAGAGGGGGGGGAGGCTATATCCGCCATGAGAGTGCGTGGAGCTCCTTTAATAGGTGTAACAGCAGCTTACACAATGGCTCTTGCAATGAACGAGAATGCGGGAGATAGAAACCTACAAGGTGCCGCAGAAATATTGCGCACTAGCCGTCCAACAGCCATCAATTTAGCATGGTCAGTCGATCAAATGCTAAAACTATTGCTACCGTTAGAATATGGTGCAAGGTGTAAAGCAGCCTATCAGCGAGCTAATGAGATGGCAGGCAAAGACATTGCCACTAATTTGGCGATAGGCGAGCATGGACTGGCGGTTTTAGAGGAAATCAAAAAGAAAAAGAAAGAAGAATGTGAACCAATCAATGTGCTTACTCATTGCAATGCTGGAGCTCTTGCTACCGTGGGGTGGGGGACGGCAACAGCACCAATATATCTCGCCCATCGACGAGGTTTAAATTTGCATGTGTGGGTTGACGAAACGCGGCCACGTAACCAGGGTGCTAGCTTAACCGCATGGGAGCTCAGCCGCAATAACGTGCCACATACTGTTATTTCCGACAATGTTGGTGGCCATTTGATGCAAAACGGTAAAGTTGATGTTTGCATTACCGGCAGCGATCGAACAACTTTAAATGGCGATGTAGTAAATAAAATTGGCACATATTTGAAAGCGCTTGCGGCGCGCGACAATGGAATACCATTCTTTGTAGCACTTCCGTCCTCAACAATTGATTGTAAGATCACTGACGGTGTAAAAGATATTCCAATTGAAAAACGCCAATCAGAGGAAGTGGCCTGGATAAGTGGAAAAACTGAAACAGGAAAAATGGAGCGCGTATGCATTGTACCCGAGGGAACACCAGTCGAGAATTATGCGTTTGACGTTACGCCAGCTAAATTTATAACCGGCCTCATTACAGAGCGAGGTATTACTGAAGCGAGTTATGCCGGGTTAACAGCATTATTTCCGGAGTATAAAAGGTAATGAGTACAATGAAGTGGAAAATCTGGGCGTCAGCATGGTGCGTGTCAATTTTGCTTATTATTCAACCCTCAACAGGACGGACGGTTAGTTTGGAAAATATTATTTATATGGATCTGAAAGACGGACGCGTGGTAATCGAGTTATGGCCTGATTTAGCGCCGAAACATGTGGATCGTATCAAGACATTGGCACGTCAAAAATTTTATGATGGTGTAGTATTTCATCGGGTCATAGATGGCTTTATGGCACAAACTGGAGATCCGACGGGAACAGGTAGTGGCGGGTCAAGCTTACCCGATTTACCAGCAGAATTTAACAGTGCGTTTCATGTAGAGGGTACCGTATCTATGGCTCGCTCAGGTAATCCAGATAGCGCCAATAGCCAGTTTTTCATCGTTTTTAGTCCAGCACCGCATCTTGACGGTGGATATACCGCTTGGGGAAAAGTTATAGAGGGTATGGAGTATGTTCATGGTATAAAAAAAGGTGATAGTGATCGGAACGGATCAGTTGATAACCCTGACAGCATTTTAAAAATGCGCGTTGCAGCCGATTTAGAAAAAGGCGTAAAATAGCGACCTCAAAACCTGATATAAATCGTAGGCTCGTACGTTTGGCATAGATAAATAGTTTATGTTACCAAAAAATGAGAATAATCTAGTCATAGGTACGAGTTATTGGCGGGGAATATAATATGGATGATATAGCAGCTGCATCTTCATTGGCCGGTAGGTTACAGGCGGGTATATCGACGTTGCGTCTTCAATTGCAGCAGGAGTCTGGAACCGCCACAATTGTAGAGGAGGCCGTCCAGTCAGTTTCGGAAACAGCTGCTATTGGAGAAGGTGGCGGCAGTAAACTTGTCGATATAGTCGTTTGAATTGTTTTTCTCTCCTGCCAAAGCCTCGATCTGACCATAGAACGCGCCCGCCATCGTCGGTCCGATCATCCTACCTGGCGAAATAAGCTAGTTTTGATCTGCACCCAATGAAAAAAACGTCACTGAAAAAATATTTGCTGTTCATCTCAAAGGCCACGGTTACCGGTCTCTTAATTTGGTTGGTCTTTACGAAGGTCAATCTTGTCGAGCTTAAACAACATTTCAGTGCCATTAAAGGTATAACGGTTGTTTACGTCTTGGCATTACTTTGCGCCCAATCGTTATTAGCAGGCATCCGTTGGCGAATTGTAATGGCGCTTTTTGATAGAGTATTTGCATTGGCCCTGACGGTTAGAATCTATTTTGAGGGCCTGTTTTTTAACCAGGCGTTACCTTCTACCGTTGGTGGTGATGGCATAAGAATATACCGCGTATTCAAGCTTGGTTTGCCATTTGGGGCAGCATTTAATGGCGTATTGCTTGACCGAGTAGCTGGATTTATCAGCCTAATAATTTTAGTAGCGGTAGCCCAACCAATTCTTTTCCGGAAAATTCAAGAGCCCCAAGCTTTAATTGCATTTTTGTTTATAACAGCCTTTGGGCTTTTTGCGATTATAATGTTATTGATGATGGGATCTCTTCCATCAAAATTGAGTCGTTGGCGAGCTATTCGCGGTTTGGTAAAGTTATCCTTTGGTGCACGTCAATTGCTAAAAACACCAAGTTGTTCAATACCTGTTCTTGGATATTCTTTGATTGGTCATCTGTTAATGGTGTCAGCAGCCTATCTTATCGCCATGGACATTGGAATAAACGTTAGCATCATTGACTGCATCATTATCGTACCCTCAGTTATGCTAGTAGCTACAGTTCCGATATCAATTGGTGGTTGGGGGTTACGTGAAGGCGCTATGGTGACTGCATTTGGATTACTAGGCGCCCCCGCTGCTGAAGTTGCCGCACTTTCGGTGGCATTTGGTTTCTGTTTCATTGGGGTAAGTTTACCTGGGGGAATTCTATGGTTTTTGAATACAGACCATCATATTTCCGATGCAGCGAGCTTGCAGGGTCGAGATTCTTGATAGGGTTGTCATGAAGGAAACAAGAATGAGGGACCGCAAAAATACCATACGCACAGCCTCCGATAAAATAGCAAGTCAGCGCGATGGCTGGATAGCGCGTAACTCTTTTTATTACCAACAAGATTCTGAATATATGCAATTCCTTACCCCCCCTGGGTTACGTGTTTTAGACCTTGGGTGTGGGACAGGTGACTTGCTCGCCAACCTTAAACCATCGAAGGGAGTTGGTGTAGATTTCAGCGAGCGGATGATTAATATTGCTAGAGATAAATATCCAGAATTAGATTTCAGTGCCGGTGATATCGAGGATCCCCAATTTATTGACGATCTGGATGGGCCATTCGATATCATCGTTTTGTCTGATACCATAGGACTACTTGATGATTGTGAAGCTAGTTTAAAGCTATTGCACTCAGTCTCTACGCCCGATACCCGATTAATTGTGTCTTATTATTCCCCGTACTGGGAACCGTTACTCCGTCTTGGAGATAAGCTTGGTCTCCGTATGCCACAGCCTGAGGTGAATTATCTTTCTACTATGGATATTGCGAACTTATTACATCTCTCAGATTTTGAGGTGATTAAAGTTGAGTGGCGTCAGCTTATTCCAAAATCGCTCTTTGGTATTGGTAAACTGATCAATAGATTCGTAGGCACATTGCCCTTGATAAGGCGATTTTGTCTCAAAACATATGTTGTAGCTCGCCCGCTCAAAGGATCAGAAAAACCAGATTTATCGGTGAGCATTGTAATTCCGTGCCGTAATGAGAAGGGGAACATAGAGCCTGCTATAAAGCGTATCAAGCGATTTGCCGATGACATGGAAGTTATTTATGTCGAAGGCCATAGTTCCGATGGGACACTTGAAGAGTGTGAAAGGGTGCAAAAAGCTTATACTGATCTGGATATAAAGGTAATTACTCAAGATGGTAGGGGTAAAGGTGATGCAGTATGGAAGGCTTTTGATTTAGCAAGGTGCGATGTGTTGATGATCCTTGATGCAGATTTGACGGTACCACCCGAAGAACTTCCAAAATTTTACAATGCCATATCTAACGGAAAAGGTGAGTTCATTAACGGAACGAGGCTTGTATATCCTATGGAAAACGGCGCTATGCGGTTTCTAAACTTAATTGCGAACCGTCTTTTCGCGCAGATCTTTTCATTTCTTCTTAACCAACGATTCACGGATACTCTGTGTGGCACCAAAGTACTAAGGAAGGAAGATTATCAACGCATTGCGAAGAACCGGTCTTACTTTGGTGACTTCGATCCGTTTGGTGACTTCGATCTTATATTTGGCGCAGCCAAATTAAACATGAAAATTACGGAAATACCGATTCGTTACGCAGATAGGACCTACGGTGAAACGCAAATTTCACGTTTCCGTGATGGTTGGGAACTTATCAAGATGGTTGTTTTTGCTTGGCACAAACTCAAGGCTTTTTGATATGCTGATTGACCCGCGTCTCGTCGCCCATCGGCAAATATGGAATAAAAAACCTGCGCTGCGGATGATTTACGCTGATTACTATCGGCGAATGGCCAGATTTTTAATAGATGGTCCTACTTTGGAAATAGGCTCTGGCTCGGGCCATGTGCGTGATCATGTAAGAGAAATTTATATGGCCGATATTTTGCCGGCTCCGTGGCTGGATCTTGCTACAGATGCCGAATCTTTACCATTTGCCACAGCTTCGCTTACTAATATAGTTATGCTCGATGTATTTCATCACATATCAAGGCCTCTCGCATTTTTTTCTGAGGTGTCGAGGGTCCTGCGACCACGGGGTCGGTTAGTGATGCTTGATCCAGCAATAACTCCGCTTAGCGGATTTATATACAAATACTTCCATCCTGAACCGGTAAATATGTCTGTTGACCCGCTTCTACCCGATTATTCGCAATCTACCTCTGATCCCTTCGATTCGAACCAGGCACTACCGACACTTATGTTTGGGACGGCTGAGCGCACCACTGCATTTGAGGCAAAATATCCATCTCTAAAATTGGTTAAGCGCGAATATTTTGGGTTTGCGACTTACCCCATGACCGGCGGGTTTCGGGATTGGTGTTTCGTGCCAGGTTTCGCCGTAGGGATGCTTTTGAAATTGGAACGTGTGTTTGAGCCGCTTTTAGCGCGGCAAGGTGGGTTAAGGCTTTTAATTGCCCTAGAGCGTCTCGCTTGACCGCGGCAGCTTAAGCCTTTAGCAGAGAGAAAAATTGGTAACGGGAAAATTTATGAAGAAAGCATTGATTACTGGCATCACTGGACAAGATGGGGCCTACTTGGCGGAGTTGCTATTGAAGAAAGGCTATCAGGTGCATGGGATCATTCGCCGAGCTAGCATGTTCAATACACAACGGATTGATAACTTATATCGTGATCCCCACGATCCTGAATCTCGCTTGTTTTTGCACTATGGGGATATGTCTGATGGCACGGGATTGCGGAGAATACTTGAGGAAGTTCGGCCATCCGAGGTCTACAACCTTGCCGCACAAAGCCACGTAAAAGTTTCATTTGAGCAACCTGAGTATACGGCAGATGTCGTTGCAACTGGGACGCTTCGTTTATTCGATGCAGTTCGTGATTACTGTCAGGCGGACAGTTCATCTGTACGCATCTATCAGGCCGGGTCCTCCGAAATGTTCGGCGGCGCTTTACCACCACAATCGGAAACTACAGCTTTTGAACCTAGAAGCCCATATGCTGTAAGCAAAGTTGCGGGCTATTGGTTTGCAAAAAATTATCGTGAGGCTTACGGCATGTTCATTGCCAATGGCATTTTATTTAACCACGAGAGTCCGTTGCGAGGAGAAACATTTGTAACTCGTAAAATTACCCGTGCGGTTGGACGCATCAAGCTGGGACTGCAGGACAAACTTTACCTTGGTAACTTGGATGCAAAACGAGATTGGGGGTTCGCGGGCGACTATGTTGAGGTGATGTGGAAAATGTTACAGCATGATAAGCCAGATGATTTTGTTGTTGCTACCGGTGAAGCCCACTCGGTGCGAGAATTTTTAGAGGCATCCTTCGAACACGCAGGCCTTGATTGGGAAAACCATGTTGAGATTGATCGACGGTATTTCCGCCCGACTGAGGTAGATCACTTGTTGGGTGATGCTTCAAAAGCGTCCCAAGATTTAAATTGGAACCCGAAGGTAAATTTCAAGCAGCTCGTGGCAATGATGGTTGATCACGATATGGTCCATGCTGAACGAGAAAAACTTCTTGTTGATGCTGGTCATTCGGTTGGCCATTTAGGTTTGCCAAATGGTTAAAATTGATCGCGCCGCTCGTATTTTTGTCGCTGGTCATTCAGGTTTGGTGGGAAGCGCAATTGTAAGGGCATTAGAGAGGGAAGGGTTCGGAAATCTAATTCTTAGATCTCGTAAGGAATTAGAGCTTACCAACCAAAAAGCCGTCGACAGCTTTTTTGATGCGGAACGTTTGGATTATGTCTATTTAGCCGCTGCTCGCGTTGGCGGAATCCATGCTAATAACACGTTTCCAGCAGAATTTCTTTATCAGAATTTAACTATACAAAACCACGTAATTGACTCTGCGTACCGTCACGGAGTTAAAAAACTCGCTTTTCTTGGGTCATCTTGCATTTATCCAAGATTGGCGAAGCAACCTATTTTAGAGGATAGCCTATTAACTGGCCCATTGGAACCAACCAATGAGGCTTATGCTATAGCTAAGATTGCTGGAGTGAAGCTTTGTGAAGCATACAAGCAACAATATGGTTTCAATGCCATATCGATTATGCCCACCAACCTCTACGGTTTAGGTGACAACTTCGATCTTGAAACCAGCCATGTTGTTCCTGCATTGATCCGTAAAGCACATGAAGCAAAAGTGAGTGGGTTGAAACGACTTTCAGTTTGGGGAACAGGCACGCCAATGCGCGAATTACTTCATGTTGACGATTTAGCTCATGCCTGTATTTTTTTAATGGATGTTTATTCGTCATCAACCCCAATTAATGTAGGCTGTGGCGAAGATATAAGCATCCAGGATTTGGCCATGACTATAGCTGACGTAGTTGGCTTCAATGGAGAACTTGAATACGACCATAGGCGTCCTGACGGGACACCAAAGAAGGTTCTTGATGTCTCTCGGTTGTTCAACCTTGGTTGGAAGCCAAGAATTAAACTTCGTGACGGGCTTGCACAAACTTATAATTGGTATTGCGAGAATAGCGGTGCGCTTGCAGTGGATTAATTGAATTTCGGAACACAGGGTAATCAATTTAATGTGGCTGTTCGGTAGTCTGGATCCCAAGAAGATAGAAGGCGAAAGGCAAGCTGAGTTGCCTTTTTATGAACTGTGTTGCTATCTAGGGCTGATAACAAATATGCAGTTTACGCGATATGCTGGATTGGAAATACAATAATGAAAATTAAGCCACCATATTTGATGTTTCTTGGAGATGCCGGTGATCAGCTTGCTGCAAAAACGGCGAATGGTGTAGCTTATTGGCGCCCAGATTGGTGCTTGGGACAAGTGCGGCTCAAGGGGTGTAAGGCAGATATTGGATTGCCGGATATAGGGCTAGAGGACGCCGTGCAGAATGGAGCGAAAACGCTTGTCATTGGGGTTGCTAATCAAGGTGGGTACATAAGTGATGAATGGTCGCAAACTTTGCATAAAGCAGTTGACCTCGGATTGGATATAGCTAGTGGACTTCATGTAAGGTTACGCACGGTCCCAGGGCTCGAAGAAGCTGCGGGGGCTAGAGGATGTCAGCTTTTTGATGTCCGCCATCCCGTCGAAACATTTGATGTGGGACGGGGCCACAAGCGGTCAGGTAAACGATTGTTAACTGTGGGAACAGATACGTCGGTTGGTAAGATGTTTACTTCTCTTGCTATTGAAAAAGAAATGTCTGCTCGCGGTGTTGACTGCAGCTTTCGTGCTACTGGTCAAACGGGGATTTTTATTGCCGGTGACGGCGTTTCTGTAGATGCGGTAGTAGCAGATTTTATATCTGGAGCGACTGAGTCTCTCTCCCCAGCCAGTGATCCCGAACATTGGGACTTGATTGAAGGTCAGGGCTCTATTCACCACGCAGCCTATGCTGGAGTAACCCTTGGCCTTATCCATGGTGCACAGCCAGATGTGTTAGTTCTATGTCATGATCCCGGTCGCCCACATATGCGGGGCACTCCGAGTATCCCTATTCACAGTCTGAGTGAAACCATTGAAGCATGCGAAAAAGCAGCTCGCTTAACAAATAAAAATGTTAAAACAATTGGCGTTGCCATAAATACTTCAAGAATGTCAGAAACAGAACGCCTGCGGGAGCTTGAAGCAGCAACTGCAGAGACAGGGCTCCTTGCAGTTGATCCATTGCGTGAAGGGGTTGCTGCCATTGTAGATCAAATCATTTCATGAGACTTGTAGCCAAGGCAGAGAAATGGAAACTCGCAGAGGTTTTTAAAATCTCTCGTGGAAGCCGTACCGAGACCGAGCTCGTAACGGTCACACTGTATGACGGAACTTTTGAGGGGCGTGGGGAATGTATGGCCAATCATCGGTACAATGAGACTCAAGAAAGTGTACTCGCTTGCATTAATAAAGTTGATATTGATGATCAAATTGATAGGCAGAAACTGCAAACTCTTCTTCCCGCATGCGCTGCTAGAAATGCAATTGACTGTGCACTTTGGGACCTCGAAGCAAAGCGGGCCGGGAAAAGAGTTACGGAACTAGTTGGAATTGATAAGAGTACAACTTTAATAACTGCTTTTACAATAAGTGCAGACACGCCCGATAAAATGGCTGCTGCGGCTCACCGAAATTCAGAAAGGCCGTTATTAAAATTGAAGATTAGTGGCGATTGTGATGTCGATCGCGTGAAAGCTGTTCGATACGGAGCTCCAAATGCTCGTTTAATTGTTGATGCTAACGAGGCATGGACTGAGGATATGGTCGAACCATTGTCTAAACAGCTCAAAGCTCTTGGTGTTGAAATGATTGAACAACCGCTTCCAAAAGATGCAGATAGAGCGTTGGCGAACATTCCGCATACAATTCCATTTTGTGCCGATGAGTCGTGTCATACCACCCAAGACTTGGAGAATCTATTAGGGCTTTACGATGTTGTAAATATAAAATTAGATAAGGCCGGTGGGTTAACTGAGGCTATACGCTTGAAGAGAAATGCTATGGCAAAAGGGTTTAAAATCATGGTTGGTTGTATGATATCTACATCGCTCGCTATGGCCCCTGCTTACATAGTCGCACATGGTGCAGAATACGTTGATATCGACGGCCCCTTACTTTTGGCGGAAGACCGTACGCATGGCCTTGAATTCTCAGGTAGCTTGGTATCTCCACCTAGTGAATTATTATGGGGATAATTTCTATCGCCTGAGGCGAGAGCGCTTTGAGAATGACCAGGCCCGCGCGAGATTTTCAGCGCGGCGTTGGGCTGCGTAGCCTCTTGGCGGCCATACAGCCAGTAAGTTCGCTGCTCGATGAGCGCTATTTGGAGTGCCGCTTTTCTTGGATGTTCCGAAACGGTGTGGAAATTTCTTTTTGAGCTCTGCCAAAAATTTCCCATAGGTGCGTTTTGCAGCGTGTTTGGTGTAGCCTTTGGGGGCTGTAGGCGAATAAGTTTTGCGATTTTGAGCGT
>PARQ01000002.1 GCA_002711555.1 Rhodospirillaceae bacterium
GTTCTCTTGTGTCGGGGAGTAGCTCAGCCTGGCAGAGCACTACGTTCGGGACGTAGGGGCCGGAGGTTCGAATCCTCTCTCCCCGACCAATAAAATTTTTGCAGGATGGTAAAGCTATTAGATATAAAAATTCCTATGGCTTGGGTGATTTTGTGAATTATCGAAGAGATTAAGTACGTTTTTCTAATTTTTTTTAAAAGTTGGAGCAGGATCTTAATATCCGTATGGCAACAACGCGTGGGGTATTAGCTGTGAGGTGTATCGGATGTGAATTACAGTCTTCGTTTCCCATGTTTGAATACGATTAATTCGCAGCAATTATGATTGTAATGTTCGCGACAATATTTTTAATAGGTATTGTCTCGTCTCAAATAAGTGCAAAAATCATGTAGCTTTCAAAGACACCATTTATATTGTGGTGTGAGTTAGTATGAGAGAGAAATTTTTTGAAAATGGTCCCCTGCAATGCCTATTTTATCGTCCCAGCTGCAAGGAATTTTATTCTTAATTATATCAGGAGCAATATTATCTTTTACCGATGGATTGGCGAAACTTTTGGCGGGCACATTGGTAATTGGCGAAATAATTTTTTTCAGAGCCTGTTTTGTATTTGTCCCAATCCTAATTATCATCGGTTGGCGAGGCGGTTTTTCTACTCTCCGGGTCCACAGTTGGGGATCTCAGTTATGGCGGGCAGCGTGCGTAATTGTGACGACCTATCTATTTCTGGCCGCTACCCGTCATTTGCCACTTGCNGATGCGATAGCAATTCTTTTTGCTTCGCCTATTTTTGTAACAGCNATGGCGCCTTTTGCGCTAGGCGAGAAAGTGGGCTGGCGGCGATGGTCTGCAGTTTTAGTTGGATTTATAGGCGTACTATTAATGATTCGCCCCGGAAGCAATCCACTTGTTATGTCAGCTTTGTTGGCACTAGGTGCAACATTTTGCTTATCTGTACGTGATATAATTACTCGTGCNATGTCGGGGCGCGAATCAACTAGCGCTATTATGCTAGTCTCGACTGGATGCATACTTGTGAGTGGCTTTGCAAGCTGGCCTTTGGGCTATTTCATCCCAGGTATTGGTGAATGGCGTCTGCCGACAACACGGGAGTTTTGGCTTCTTGCNATGACAGGAATNTTACAGGGNGTNGGGCAGTATTTTATGGTTACGGCTTTTCTGCTAGCTGAGGCTGTTATAGTTGTGCCATTCCGATATTTCTCCCTGATTTTCGCAGCGTTGNTCGGTTATTTGNTATTTGGAGATATACCTAGCTTCACTATGCTTGCTGGTGCATTTGTAGTCGTGGGAAGCGGGCTCTATATATTCCAAAGAGAGATAAGGTTTAAGCGACAAATCTAAAATTGTTCAATTCGGGNGATGTACNGCAAANTTCACCATTTCTATTAANGCGTCTTTCATGGGACATTCGCGAAAAATACCAAGAGAGTCACGAGCAATGGCACCGTAATGGCGGGCGCGATCAANAGTGTCTCGCAGGGTATTATGCTTTTCCATAAGAGTTTTTGCATATGCCATGTCTCGTTCTGTCTGATTTAGCTCTTCCAAAGTGCGCCGCCAAAATGAACGTTCCTCACCATTTCCTCGTCGCCACGCCAGAATAACCGGTAACGTAATTTTTCCTTCCCGAAAATCGTCGCCAATTGTTTTGCCGAGGTCGTCTTCTTCTGCAGCATAATCAAGGACGTCATCTATAAGTTGAAAAGCAATGCCTAAATTCATCCCAAAGCTCTGTAGCGCCTGTTCCTCGGCCGAAGGGCGTTCGGCCACAACGGCACCAACACTTGCTGCCGCAGCGAAAAGGGTTGCCGTTTTTGCTCGGATCACGTTGAGGTAAGCCTCCTCACTAGTTTCAGTGTCATTGGTGGTCATTAATTGCATAACCTCCCCCTCAGCNATAACTGCAGAGGCNNTGGAAAGGATTTTCAANACTCTCAAGGAGCCATCGCTAACCATTATCTGGAATGCACGGGAAAAAAGGAAATCTCCAACAAGAACAGAAGACTGGTTACCCCAAACGGCGTTAGCACTGTCTTTTCCCCTCCTCAGCCGGGACTCATCCACGACATCATCATGTAGTAAAGTGGCAGTGTGAATAAACTCAACACATGTTGCAAGTCCGATGTGGCGGTCTCCCTGATAACCGCATAGATTAGCTGCAGCAAGGGTTAAAAGCGGTCTTAGGCGTTTCCCTCCCGATGCAACAATGTGTCCAGCAAGCTGAGGAATAAGTGGGACAGGGCTATGCATACTATCAACTATTAATCGATTGACGCGATGCAAATCGTCTCCCACCAGAGTTAGAATGGGTTCAAGAGATGGAGTGTCCGGCAACGTTTTTCTCGAAGCGCCGAGGCTTATAATGTTTCCCAACTAATCTTGCCTTTCACTAGGAGTATAATGTCTAATTNTATAGNCGTAACNATAGAGTACCTCGCCTCACGGTCAAGCTGGACGAATTGTCCCACTAAATGCTTTTAAAGGAGTAAAGCACATGCGGGAAATATTGCGCACCAATGACATTGTCTACATTTCATGGGTAACCAGAGTTCTCGAGGACTCCGGTATTAAATTATTCACTTTAGACAATCATATGAGTGTCCTAGGGGGGTCTGCGGGCGCGATCTCAAGGAGATTGATGGTAGCAGATAGTGAATTTGGACAAGCNCGAGAGTTGATTGAGATGGCTGAACGAGAACGCGCATCTGGGCCGACACCNGATTACATCTTAGGCGGCCGTCTCTTACTTTGCCAGCCGAAAAAAGGTTTTCGGGCAGGTATTGAACCAATTTTACTGGCTGCTGCCGTCCCAGATAGTGTGTCTGGGCAGGTACTCGAATTAGGATGTGGGGTGGGGACTGCTGCCCTATGCTACGCATCTCGGGTTTCGGACAGTCCAGTGATCGGTGTTGAAAAGCAATCAGAATTGGCGAAGTTGGCTCTAGACAATGTTTCTAAAAATCACCTAAACGACAGAATTAGGATTATCAAAGAGGATATAATATCTCTTTATGAGACATTGGCACCTTGTAGTTTTTACCATGTGATGGCTAATCCACCCTTCGTAAAGGCTGATCGGGCCGATCCGAAAATGCATCCGTTACGATGGGGTAGTCACATCGAGGGTAGCGCTAAATTGGCAGACTGGGTATCAGTCGCTCGTAATTTGCTAAAACCTAAAGGCACTTTTACCATAATTTACGATGCGGGCCGAATAGACGATTTAATCACTTTATTGAAGGTCGGATTTGGCGGTATAACGATATTTCCGTTATGGCCCTCAGCAAAAGAGAAAGGCCAAGATGCTAAGCGTGTTTTGGTGCAGGCGCGAAAGGGTGTAAAAAGCCCTGCACGTATTGCCAGCGGTATGGTTTTACATGATATTAATGGCTCGTTCACAGCGGCGGCAGCGAACATACTTGAACGCGGGNCTGCGTTGGCTTTGTAGGAAATCCCGTGCAAATCTGCCCTAGGTTTATCGTTTAGGGCACTTNCCNAAGGACTTAAATAGCATTAGGTGGATCGATATGGAACGAAAACAGAAAGTTATGAGAAAAAAATCGAAACGGAAGTCAATTGTTAGGTCCTTCTTTGGTTGTTTCAGGCGTTGTCCACAGATTGCCGTAGTACGTCTTTCAGGTGTTATAGGTGAGGGTGGCGTGGGTCGTAGAAATGGCCTTACGTTGTCGGGCCTTGAAAGCACAATTGAGGCAGCTTTCGAGGTTCCGAGGCTCCGGGCTGTTGCACTTAGTATAAATTCTCCTGGTGGGTCTCCGGTCCAATCGGCCTTAATTGCGGAACGTGTTCAATCTTTAGCAAAACAAAAAAAAGTAAAGGTGTACGCTTTCTGTGACGATGTTGCAGCATCCGGAGGATATTGGCTCGCTTGTTCAGCTGATGAGATATACGCAAATGGTGCTTCGGTAGTGGGGTCCATTGGTGTTATAACTTCCAGCTTTGGATTTGATAAATTTATTAAACGTATAGGTATAGAGCGCCGCGTTTATACGGCCGGGAAAAACAAGCATCGACTCGATCCTTTCCTCCCAGAGAATGAGAATGACGTGAGATATTTGCGAGTGCTGCAAAAAGATTTGCATGAACAATTTAAAAAATATGTGCGCCAGCGTCGCGGTAAAAGACTCACGGGTACATCACGTGTCATTTTCAACGGCGATTTTTGGAGTGGTATAAAGGCGACTGAACTTGGCTTAATAGATGGTGTTGGCGAAATGCGCAGTATTCTAAAAAAGAAATATGGAGAAGATGTNCGTTTTAGTTTAATTGAGGAGAAGAAAAGCTTTCTGGCCAAGCGTTTCGGTATNAAGAAAAATGCTACGGGGTGGGCAGANGAATTGCTGNTGGCCCTCGAGGAGCGAGCGCTGTGGAATAAATATGGTCTCTAATTATTTATTTAATTGAATGATAGTTATGTTGGTGAGGCATAGCCCTTAAATAGGCATATAGTGAACCCCAGTAATTGGACAATCGTAAGTTGCGTTATCCTAGAAAGATAAGAAATGTTGGGTTTGAGCTAGGATCGTACNCATACTAGCTATGATGATGTTTGTGTGATTGACATGACACTTATTGACCAGGGCTGTAACCGCCTTTATTTTTGGAGGTATTTAACTGGGGGCACNGAATGCCTTGCCACACGGTAATNCTCAAGAGTATGGCTTTATAAATGTCCTCAAAAAATGCNTTTCAAACTCTTATCCTTAAACTCCATGAATTTTGGGCAACCAAGGGTTGCCTGATTTTGCAGCCNTACGATATTGAAGTTGGGGCCGGCACCTTTCATCCGGCAACGACATTACGTGCATTAGGACCAGACCCATGGAAAGTGGCGTATGTTCAACCTTCCCGCCGGCCAACTGACGGTCGATATGGAGAAAACCCTAACCGGTTACAGCACTATTATCAGTATCAAGTGATACTTAAACCTTCGCCGCTTGAAAGTCAGGAGCTATATCTNGAGAGTCTATCCGCAATTGGCATTGATATAAATCAACACGATATTCGGTTTGTTGAGGACGACTGGGAAAGTCCAACGCTGGGTGCGTGGGGTCTTGGATGGGAAATTTGGTGTGATGGAATGGAGGTGAGCCAATTTACTTATTTCCAGCAGGTAGGCGGTTTTGACTGTAAGCCAGTTTGTACAGAAATCACATATGGTCTTGAACGGTTGGCTATGCATGTTCAAGAGGTCGAGAACGTATATGATCTTGATTTCAACGGAGAGGGTGTGACTTATGGAGATATTTTTCGGACGGCGGAGGAGCAATATTCCACTTATAACTTTGAGTGTGCAGACACCGAATTATTATTGCAGCATTTCCGTGACGCCGAAACAGAGTGTAAAAGTTTGACTGCACGAGAATTACCCCTACCTGCTTACGATCATTGTTTAAAGGCGAGCCATACATTCAATTTGCTTGATGCTCGCGGCGTGATAAGCGTTACTGAGAGGCAATCCTATATTTTGCGAGTGCGTGCGCTCGCAAAAGCGTGTTGTAGAAGCTGGTTAATAAACCAGGGGCACCTGGTCGATGGCTGAATTACTTCTGGAAATCCTTGGTGAAGAAATACCGTCTAGGATGCAGAGCAAAGCTTGTGAAGATTTGAAGCAGTCAATCTGCCGTGGTCTTGAAGACTGTAGTCTAGAGTTTAACCGTGTTGAGGCTTATGTAACACCTAGGCGCTTAACTGTCATAGNAGATGGTATGCTCGAAACTCAGCCGGATGTCCGCGAGGAACGACGCGGTCCACGTGTTGATGCGCCAAAACGAGCTATTGACGGTTTTCTTGGCAGCATTGGTCTTCAAACTGTTGAAGAATGTGAGCAGCGTGAAACGGAAAAAGGAACATTTTTGTTCGCCATTTTAGAACAAGAGGGCCTCCCCACGATTGATATTCTGCCAAAATTAATAACTGCTTCGATCGAGCGAATTTCATGGCCAAAGTCAATGCGGTGGGGTGAAAATTCATTTCGTTGGGTACGCCCCATTCATTCATTGTTGGTACTTTTTGATGGAATNCCGGTCAGAGGTGCGCTTGATTTACAGGGGGAAAAAATACCTTTTGGAACGGTCACCTCTGGTCATAGATTTATGGCTCCTGATCTTTTTGAGGTAAAAGGCTTTGGTGATTACTGCGCAAAACTTAACAATGGATTCGTTATCCTCGATCCTGATGAACGCAAGAGGAAGGTAACAAAACAACTATCCAAGCTTGCCANAGAAGCCGGTTTGCATGTTAAAGAGGATGATGAACTTTTGTCAGAGGTTGCCGGCCTTGTGGAATGGCCCGTTCCACTGATTGGTGATATCGATACTGCATTCATGTCCTTGCCGCCCGAAGTTCTCACAACAGCTATCAGGACACATCTAAAGTATTTTCTTTTTGAGACATCTTCGGGTGATCTTGCACCCCATTTTGCTACTGTCGCCAATATTGTGACCGAAGATCAAGGACGCGGGATCATTAAGGGCAATGAGCGTGTTCTTAGAGCTAGACTGTCAGACGCATGCTTTTTTTGGGATAAGGATCGGGAAACAACACTTGCTAGTCGTATCCCAGCGCTCAGTGAGATTACCTTTCATGATAAGCTTGGATCATTAACTAACAAGGTTGAACGCATGCAGCATCTTGCAGTTGTATTGGCTCCACATCTTGATAGAGCAAAGGCTTCAGAGATAAAGGACGCCATACGTCTCTGTAAAACCGATCTTGTTACTCAAATGGTCGGCGAATTTCCTGAATTGCAAGGTAAAATGGGGCAATACTATGCGCTTAATGACGGAGAAAACGATCAAGTTGCTGAAGCTATCGCCGATCACTATCGTCCACGAGGGCCTGGCGATATTTGTCCTTCGGAACCGGTCTCTATCACTGTAGGATTAGCAGATAGACTNGATACCTTAGCCGGTTTCTGGGCCATTGGTGATAAGCCTACGGGATCGAAGGATCCATATGCACTCAGACGAGCTGTGCTCGGAACCATTCGACTCATTGTTGAAAATGAATTGAGAATACCATTACGTCCAGTCCTTGTCGCTGCACTCAAAGCGCAGGATCTAAATTGTGAGACAGTTTCCGTAGCAAATGATTTACTAAGTTTTTTCATAGATCGATTGAAGGTGCACCTGCGAGAGAAAGGCGTCCGCCACGATCTTATTTCAGCCATTTTCGCACTTGGAGACGAAGACGATTTGGTCCGATTACTCAGACGAGTCGATGCGCTGGCTGAGTTTGTTGACAGTGATGATGGAGGAAATTTGTTGGTTGCTTTTAANAGGGCCGCTAATATCCTCAAAATAGAGGAAAAAAGAGATGGTAGAGAATTTAGTGCGGAGATAGACGCAGCNGTTTTCGTGCAAGATGAAGAAAAAGAACTCGCAGCGGCCCTAGTAAAAGCGAGAGAAGATACCGATGCGGCGTTGACTAAAGAAGACTATGTGTCGGCGATGCATGTGATGGCAGCATTGCGAACGCCTGTTGATAATTTCTTTGATAATGTCACAGTTAACACGAAGGACGCAGCATTACGTACCAATCGCTTAAAATTGCTTTCAGGGATACGTCAAACTTCGCGCGCTGTCGCTGATTTCAATCAAATTGGGGGATAATTTGGATGGATAAATGGGTTTACAGTTTCGGTGCAAATGAAACTGCGGGCGATGCTAGTATGCGTGATTTACTTGGCGGTAAAGGAGCAAACTTGGCCGAAATGTCCAAGCTGGGATTGCCGGTACCTCCCGGATTTTCTATTACNACAGAAGTTTGCACACATTTTTATAGGAATGACAATGCTTATCCCGACACTTTGAAGGAGCAGGTCAATGAAGCATTATGCTTGATCGAGTCCGAAGTCGGCTGCAAATTTGGTAATTCAAAAAACCCATTACTGGTATCTGTAAGATCTGGCGCTCGGGTTTCGATGCCGGGCATGATGGATACTGTATTAAATCTCGGCCTTAACAAAATTACCGTAGAGGGGCTGGCTAAAAAAAGTGATGATACGCGATTCGCCTATGATAGTTATCGTCGATTTATTCAAATGTATGGTGATGTCGTCCTCGGAATTGACCATTACAATTTTGAGGAGATTTTGGATCTGAAAAAAGATGAGGCCGGAGTAACTCTCGATACAGAACTAACGTCAGATGATTTGAAGGCTATAATAGATGCATATGAAGAGAAAGTTTCCAGCGTGACTGGCAAGCCTTTTCCTCAGGATCCGGTGGAACAGCTTTGGGGAGCGATCGGCGCTGTTTTTTCAAGTTGGATGGTTCCACGTGCGGTCACATACCGTAAACTCAACAATATTCCGGAGAATTGGGGCACTGCGGTTAATATTCAGGCGATGGTTTTTGGTAATATGGGGGATAATTGTGCAACTGGCGTTGCTTTCACCCGCGATCCGTCAACGGGAGAAAACATATTTTACGGCGAATACCTTGTTAACGCTCAGGGCGAGGATGTCGTCGCCGGCATTCGTACACCACAACATTTGACAAAAGAGGGTAAGGAAGCAAATAAATCTCGCTTGCCAAGCATGGAAGAGGTCATGCCACAAGTTTTCGACCAACTCAAAGGTATTCGTAGTACTCTTGAACAACACTATACTGACATGCAGGATATAGAATTTACGGTGCAGCAAGGGAAGCTGTATATGCTCCAAACACGAGCGGGTAAACGGACAACGGCTGCCGCTTTGAAAATAGCTGTTGATATGGTGGATGAGGGATTAATCACTAATCAGACAGCTATATCACGTATCGAGCCATCATCATTAGATCAACTCTTACATCCCACTCTTGATCCAAACGCCAATAGAAAAATAGTTGCAAGTGGCCTCCCAGCATCACCGGGCGCGGCATCCGGTAAGGTCGTTTTCGACGCTGATGAGGCGGAACGGATATCGGCACGAGGTGAGCAAGTAATCCTTGTGCGAATTGAAACAAGCCCAGAAGATATTCACGGTATGCATGCTGCTGAGGGTATTTTAACTACTCGGGGGGGCATGACAAGTCACGCGGCCGTTGTTGCGCGTGGCATGGGGAGGCCTTGTGTGGCTGGCGCGGGTGAACTGCGGGTTGATTATAAAGCTAAAACTATTACTGCCCGTGACGTTGTGATTGAGGAAGGCGAAGAGATTACCTTAGATGGAGCTAGTGGTGACGTAATGGTTGGACGCGTTGCTACAATCCAACCAGAAATGTCTGATAATTTTCAACGGCTTATGACTTGGGCTGACGACATTCGTTGTCTGAAAGTCAGAACCAATGCGGAAACGCCGACAGAGTGTCGCATAGCTCGCGAATTTGGAGCAGAAGGTGTTGGCCTTTGCAGAACTGAGCACATGTTTTTTGAGTCAGACCGTATAATTGCTATGCGTGAAATGATAGTCAGCAATAACCTTAAGCAGCGTCGTGCTGCTCTCGCTAAACTACTTCCTATGCAAATGACAGATTTTCAGGATATTTTTCGTATCATGAAAGGACTTCCTATAACGATCCGTCTGCTTGATCCCCCGTTGCATGAGTTTTTGCCTAAAACTGACGAAGAGATTAGAGAGGTTGCAGAGGCAGCAGGTGTCTCGGCTGATGAAGTTCGCCGGCGAGCTGCGCAGTTAGAGGAGGCTAATCCTATGTTGGGGCATCGAGGGTGCCGTTTAGGGGTCACCTATCCTGAAATTTCAGCGATGCAAGCGCGTGCGATTTTTGAAGCCGCGTTAAGCGTAAAAGATGAGATTGGTGAAGCAGTTCAATTAGAAATTATGGTGCCGTTAGTTGCAACTGGTAGAGAAATTGAGATTATAAAAGAAGTGATAGATAGGGTTGCCAATGATATTGAGAAAGAAACAGGTGACACTCTCAAATACATTGTTGGAACGATGATTGAGTTACCTCGAGCGGCATTATGCGCGTCGGAAATAGCTAAGACTGCGAGTTTTTTTAGTTTTGGAACCAATGATTTGACACAAACTGCGTATGGTCTTAGCCGTGATGATGCTGGCTCTTTTAGTCAGGAGTACGAGGAGCAGGGCGTGTTCTCAGTTGATCCATTTGTAACATTGGATAGAGAGGGTGTTGGGGAATTGGTACGCATGGCTGCTGAACGGGGAAGGTCTGTAAGGCCTGACATCAAGCTCGGTATATGCGGTGAACACGGAGGAGACCCATCATCAATACAGTTTTGCGCGGAGATTGGTCTAGATTACGTTTCGTGTTCACCTTTCAGAGTTCCGATAGCACGGCTGGCTTTGGCTCAAGCTGCTATTTTGCAGAAGTAGAAACCGAACATAGTTCGTCCCAATTATATTCAGAAAAAAGTTCCATAAATACGACATAACAGTTGTATTTATTCATAGTTAGGTATTTGCAGATAGTACTTCGAATACATCCCCATCAGTCTTGAAGCCCTCTACATGTCGCCTATGCCAAAGTGCATAAAATAAAAGCGTCCAAGCCGCAAAACTTGCATGCTTATCATTGGATCTAAATATGCGGATGACTTCATTTGGATTGCAGATTTGCTGAATTGCAGGCAGTCTTGCTACAAGAGGCCCAAGTTTTTCACCGCGTTGGCTAATCCAAAAACCTACGGGCACGGTGAAACCCCTTTTACGTGACAATGGCCCCGCTTGAGGCATAATTTTGCTCAACCATTGGCGCAAAATCCACTTCCCCTTACCATTTGAGATCTTCAATGAGTCTTTGAGCAGGAAAGCCATCGCTGCCACTTTTTTGTCGAGAAATGGCGTGCGTCCCTCCAGTCCATGCGACATTAAGCAACGATCAAGTTTTGTAAGGAGGTCATTAGGTAGCCAATCGCGACAGTCTGTGGCCTGCGCTATTTGAAGTTTACTGCGGGGGCTCGTTGATCCACTTGCTTCCATAGATGCAATGGAATCTCGCCACGCATGAGGGGGCTTTCTAAGGACTTTAAGTTTGTCAAAAGTGCCGCGCTTACGTATTGTTCGCCCGCCACGCCACCAAGGTCGCAGCAGTCGGCGGTACCGTCCATAACCCGCAAATAATTCGTCGCCTCCCTCTCCAGATAGAACTACCTTTAATTCTTGGGCAGCGACACTTGCTAATTTCCAAGTAGGCAAAATTGCATAGTCTGCTGCCGGGTCATCCATAGCAGCCGCTATTGTTGGAAGACTTGTCCAAAAATCTGCTTCGCTAAAAGCAACCTCGGTGTGGATTGAGCCAACTGATTCAGCAAGCTGTCGTGCGTGCTCACGCTCATCCGCAACTTCAGAAAATGCAAAGCCGATTGTAAATGTCTGCACCGGTTTTTCATTAAGTTTGGCCATCAGAGCGAGAATCGCTGAAGAATCAATTCCCCCCGATAAGAATAAGCCGTATGGCACATCGGAGCGTTGATGAACAGAAACGCTATCTTCTAGGACGGCATCAAGCGCTTCAATAGCGTCTCCGATCGGCTGGTCGGTGGTGGGCCCATCAGGTAGAGGTGGTAGATGAGTACGCTCTATTATTCTACCTCGTCGAATGACAAGTGTCTCTCCCGGTTTCACTCTCTCAACGCCCTTATAAATAGTAGTATGACCGCAAGTAAACTGCATTTGGAGTAATTCATCCAAACGGTTTTCATCAATTTCAGGTGCAAGTAGTCCCGCAGCAAAAAAGGCTTGTGGTTCTGAAGCAAAAGCGAACCCCTCTTTTGTTTCGGAAAAATAAAGCGGTTTAATTCCAAATGGATCGCGCGCTAGAACTAATTTCTCTTGCGCAGGATCGTGAAGAGCTATCGAATACATGCCACGTAAATTGCGGGCAAAATCTATTCCGTCACGATGGTAAAGTGATATTGGGGGTTCACAATCGGAGCGCGTTTTAAAAACCTTTGGACCGAACTCTTCCCGTAGTTCGAGATAATTATATATTTCACCATTTGCGATAAGCGCTGTGCCGGCAGCGTCGTAGAGTGGCTGATCACCCGTTTCTAGGTCAATGATCGCGAGCCGTCGTTGCACCATTCCAACATTGCCTACGACATGGCGGCCTTCGCCGTCAGGACCTCGATGCGCAAGTGCTGACGCAAACGCATCGAGTACCGATTTGGCTGGGGGTTTGCCATTAAATGTCATCAGGCCAGCAATTCCGCACATTATTTTGTAACCACTGTAAAGAAGTTGCGGTAGAGCGAAGTAACTCGCTCTTCAGTAAAATTTTTCTCATACGCTTGGAAACCTTGTTCAGCAAGCGCGGTCGCGTAATCCCCTGAGGAAAGCACCGACCGTATCGAAGAAGATAGCGCAGACGAGTCGTTGAGAGGGGTTAAGAGTCCATTGAGCCCTGTTTGTATGAGCGCCTTTGGGCCAGTTGCTTCGGTGGCGACAACTGGTTTTTTCTGAGCCCATGCTTCCAGTACAACATTGCCTAGAGGCTCAACCCGCGAGGAGCAGACCAGTAAATCACAACTAGCAAGTAAGTTATTTGTGTCAGAACGCCATCCAAGAAATTTTACGCGATCAGAAATACCCAACTGTTTAGCTAGGTTCTTAAGTGCAAGTTGTTCTGGACCCTCCCCCGCAATCCATAAATACGTACCTGGCAATGATACCAATGCTTCCAATAATACATCAAAGGCTTTATTAGAATGCAACCGTCCCAGCGCTAGTAGTAGTGGTGCATCAGTTGGTGTATCCATCATTGATCGGTCGATAGCTTCTCCCGGAGTCCCGTCAACAAAATTTGGTAAATAATGGATTTGGTTTTTCGGCCAGCCCAAACCCGCAATGTATTGGCAAATATGCTCAGTGTTTGCCACCAAGTGATCACACTTATTATAGTATTTCAGATCATAATAGCCTCCAAGGCGGCCAATGATTAAATGGTTTCCTGGAGTGCAAAATTTAGCGGCACGGCTCATCCAGGCAAAAATGACATCAGGTGCATATTCGTTGGCTTGTCGCTGGAGCCGCCTTTTTGTTGTCCAATCAAAAGTGCTACCAAAGCGATATATTTCAAAGGGTATCCCTGCATCTTTTAAAATTTTTTCACGCTTGTTATTGGTTCTTATGGCGGCTGTTTGACTCACTCCAGTTTGAGCAAGTGCTGGCAAAAGTCGTGAGAAAAACTCTTCCGCACCGCCAACACGGGCCCCTGCCATGGCGTGCAGAACGCGTATCAATTCTCTTCCAATCGTGCTTTTAAGTACGAGAGTACTGGGTAAAGGCCTGCGAATAGAGCGTTGAGGAAGCCATAGGGGCCCTCTCTGTAGCCTTGTCGGCTTACGTAACATTTCCAAAATCGGGAAAACATGCGTCTGATGTTGCGCCCGAATGATCCTATATCACCGGATGAGCGAAGATCTGCGGCTCTAGCTGTCGTGTAACGGTCGAGCCGTTGAATCATGTCTGAAATATTTTTATCTACAAAATGAAACATGCGATTTTCGAGTTTTTTCCTCGGGCCTTTTAATTCAAGTGATGGATGGATGCGTTGGCTTCCCCACCGCTTATGTCCTTTACGGAACAATCTCGGTGCAGCGCTGACACCCCATGAAGCTCCCCAGCCATAGCGAACCCTCGTCTCACCTATATAATTGTCAAAGGGAATGAGGAAATATCCTGCTTCCGTTTGTTCAATTGCTTCCTTTATTTCATTAGCAAGTAGGGTAGAGACTCTTTCATCGCTATCAACCTCCAGAATCCAATCACTATCGCAGGCCTGAATTCCCACGTTTCTTCTATCACCCTCCAAGTCCCAGTTACCCTCAATAAGGTGCTCTGTGAAACTGGATGCGATAAGTTTGGAATCGTCGGTGCACTTATCAAGTACAACCACCAGCTGATCCGCGAATGATAATCGTTTGAGGCATTCAGCAAGCTGTGTTTCTTCATTGTGAGCAACAACCAAAGCAGAGATGCTTTTTTGCTTAGCATTACCCATCTTGCATCCCTTTCACTTGATTCCATAATTTTACAAGAGCATCTTCAACGACTTTTACCTGCAATCCATCCATTAAAGTATCTGTTGTGCGATGATTGTAACCAGAAGTTCCGGTAAGTTCCTCAAAACTCTGTGGGGTTCTGACCCATCTACAGTGACTGCCCCAAGGGCCATAGAGTGTTTCGCGACTAGGTCCAAAAAGTCCGAGCGTTGGTATTCCAGTCGCAGCCGCCATATGCATTAATCCTGAGTCATTTCCTACAAAAAGCGAACATCGTTCCAGACATGCAGCTAGTGTCAATAAGCCGGTGGTCCCAACTAGATCGATGCGCTGGTCAGACGGGAGTGCTGCCAGAACTGGGTCTGCCTGATGACGTTCATTTGCCGAACCTAAAACTGCAACTGTTGCCCTAGGAAGTAAACCGTCCTGTGCAATAATTCGGGATACCAAGGCTGCGAAGTTCTCAGCACGCCATTGCTTGCCACGCCAGTTTGCTGCTGGTGCAACCGCCAGGATTGGGCCACATCCCGGTATTAATCTTGCAGCTTTTGTGCGCTCCTGAGAAGTAATCCAAATTCGTGGTGCCGGCGGTTTTTCCTCAAGGCCTATGATACGGGCTATGAATTTCACCCGGTGGCATTGTTCATCTGGTTTCGGGATCAAATGATGTTTTCTGTTCATCAGAAAATAACCCAGCGCCGATCGTCTTAAATCTACTATGATATCCCAACGAGTTTTAATAACCTGTATCCAAAGTGTGAGCCAATGGGAAGAAAGAGGCTTTTTCTTCATAATGATGCACCGCTCTAAACCAGGAGCGCGGGAGAATATTGGCGCAGGGATTGGTCCCGTAGCCACTGTGATCGCTGCTTTCGGATACGTGTTAGCGAAGTGACTTAGCAAACCCGTGGATAATATGGCATCGCCAAGTCTATTTGCGGTTATGAATAGAATACGCATTGCAGATGATTATAGTAGGGAATACCTTCGTGTTATAGATTGAACAATTGTTAAATGCCCTTGTGTGAAATGGCTAGGACGAAATAATGGTTTCATTCAGTATACTTCAAGATAGAGGTTTGCTTACTGTTGGTGGTGCAGATCGTTCAAGTTTTTTACAGGGACTAATTTCGAACGATATCAATAGTGTAACTCCAGATTGCGCTATTTGGTCTGCATTACTCACTCCTCAAGGTAAGTACTTGTATGACTTTTTCATAACAGAGTTTGAAGGGCGGTATTTGCTCGATTGCGAAGCAGCACGTTTGATGGATCTTGGGCGGCGATTGAGCAAATATAAATTGCGAGCTTCGGTAGATCTAGGTAAAGAGGAAGGCATGGTGGTTCTTGCTGTCTATGGCGACGGAGTTGGTGAATGTTTTGGTTTAACTGAAAATCCTGGAGAGGTCGCAGCATTTCGCGATGGTATCGCCTTTGTTGATCCGCGGCTCGCTGATATGGGTGTGAGAACTATTCTTGGTAAAAAATCCGCTAAGGCAGCACTAGAGTCAATAGAGTTGGAAGAAGTATCGGCTGAGAACTATGATACATTCAGACTTGGCCTTGGTATCCCGGATGGTAGCCGAGATATGATTGTCGAAAAATCTATTTTGCTTGAGAGCAACTTTGAAGAACTTAATGGGGTTGATTGGGAGAAGGGTTGCTATATGGGCCAAGAATTAACTGCTCGGACAAAATACCGTGGGTTATTAAAGAAACGTATGGTGCCTGTAGATATTGAAGGTCATGAGCCTTCAATTGGGGCAGCTATTCTTTGCGATGAACGGCAGGTTGGAGAGATGCGCAGTGCCCGCTCAGGACTCGGAATTGCCCTGATGAGATTAGAATACTTAGAGCGGGCAGTAACAGGAGAGATTAAGCTTGTTGCCGAGGGTGCAATTATTACTCCTCGAAAACCGGAGTGGGCCGACTTTTAAGTGGTATAACTCATAGCTTGTTATTGTTCAGAGCTTTCTTGGTAGGAGCTACGTGGCGCAAAATACGGGGATCGATAATATCGATGGTCTCGCAAACTGATAGAGTAATAATTTTCTTGTACTTAACCTTTTGTATTTAGGGCTAACTTAGTTTATTCGTGACTCGCAAATTGCTCGTAACGACTCCCATTCCGCGCCGGTTAAAGCTGGGACATAATCATTCGTCGATTTTGGGCGGATTGCATCAATACGATCTTGCAAAGTTGGGTGAGAAGCAAAGTACTCAAAGATCCCAGTATTTTTTTTCATTCCCTCTGATTTTAACTTTTCGAAAAAAGTTACAAAACCGGCATTATCAATACTCGCCTTCGTTAATATGCTGGTAGCCAGGGAGTCTGCATCTGCTTCGTTCTTTCGTGAATACGATGAGGTTGCTAGTTGGAGTGCGATGCCAGATGCAAGATCTCCAGTGGCACCAGAAAATCCAGTGAGTGCACTTATAAGAATTGACCATCCATGAGCATGTATCAGGGCTTTTGTTGGGTGGCGCTCTATTACATGTCCTATCTCATGGGCCAGCACACCGGCAACCTCTTCTGGAGTGTCGGCTTTTGTTATGAGCCCACTCAGTAATACCACGTTGCCGCCAGGAGCGGCAAAAGCATTGACAGTCTCGCTTTTCAATACTCGGACTTTAAGGCTGTATGGGGTGTCAATAGATTTCTCCAGACGATATGTTAGCTTTTTCAGGGCGGCAATACCTTTCGGATTAGTACAATAATGAGTCTCTGGCCCAAGTACTTCGGTCACTATGCTTATTACTTGGTCTCCAAGTCCTTCTTCCCAATGCATTGGGATCATATCTGCCAATGGACCAGCAAGCCGGGGAAGTCCGTAGGTTGCAAAACCTATTGTACAAGTGAGCAAAATTCCGACTGAGATCAAAAGGATCTTATTATTTATGGAGTGTGGCGGGCGTGTCAGGTTCCCTGCATTTTTGCGCAAAACTTCACCGGCCGCTGGGTCTTCAATGGTGAGCCTTGCTCCTAGTATAGATCGATTAAGGATACGAATAGGACGATTATGACCAATTTCTTCTGCTAATCCGATGTCACACCACGCCCATTCGGCAGGTGGAACAGAACCCTTACCCTCAATTTGAATCCCGAACCCCGTCAAAATAATTTCAACGGGATATGCAGCGGCTGTAACACCATCGTTATATTGGGCTTTGAACTGTGTCTTTTCAGTTATCTTAGAAAGCATCTATATTGAGCGCATCTGCAAGGCCTTCGCCCGATTTTGGTTTAACCTGCTGGCTTTGAAACAATTTCTCGGGTGAAAAAGAGCCAGAAAGGCTCAGGCTGTTAAATATTTTAGTTAAGTGTCTATGCATTAAAATTATCGGCATAAAAAGATAAAAAGCAGTAAAGATTATTATCGTATACGCTTGGCTTGCCAGCTCATTACTCATAAAAACGGCAACCATGAGTAGGACTAAACTGCCAAAAATCATAAAGAAAAATAAAGGAAGATAGATTTGGATAATATTCCACGTTGTTAGGTTCGATAGAGCGGACATGTCTTCAAATTTTATTGAACTGCAAAAATGGCGAATTGAAACTGCTTTATACCAAACTGTTGTGATGGGCAGCAAACAAAAGAAGATGAGTGGTAGCAACAGATAACGCAGAAATTCCAACGAATGAATATGCTGTATATCTTGAGAAAGGGATGCAAACACTGCTGAAACATGTGGTTCTACCGCGGTGTATATAAGCAGCGCCAAAATAATTGTGGTGCTCAAACAAATTACCCACGCATGCATTAGAGTACGCACATTTGCGCCAAATTGGAAACTAATCCCACCAAAGGCCGCATTCTCTATTCGATATTTGAGAAGCTTCACTTGCATATAGGGGTAGGCTAAACCCAAAGACATAAACATCAACAACGTGCAGAGTGTCGCTTGATTTGCGTATGTCACAGAGGATCCTTTCAATTCGGAGCAAATACCCCGCCAGCTGGTTCGGCTTAATCGATACCGTTGGGCACGATAAACTGCGATGTGTGAAAGATAAAAAAACAAAAGCCCAAGGAAACCTTGTGCCAATACAGGTCCGTATGTAATCCCATAGCCTAAGAGAATTATCGGTAATAAAAAACTGCAAAATCCGATCGGAACCAAAATGCAAACTATGATAAGAAAGCCGACGAATAACTCCATGCCCGTGCCGCTGTATTCCAATGGTTGTCTCAAAAGAGACATGCGGCTCCATAAATAGCGCCGTATGTTTGTTTTGCCCCAAAATCTATAAATGCCAAATGTGATTAGTGAGAGCATTGAATTAAGTAAAACGAGTGGTAAGAGCTCTCGGAGTCTTCCCTCATAGAAAAGGGCAGGATTTTGATGCGATTCGTCTAGCCGGCTTGCTTCTTTTTTCATTTTTCTGACTTTGCTATGACTTTCTTGGAACCAAAATGAATTCTATTTTCGCAAGTATTTTAACTTCACGACTATACACTCATCTTCTGGCATTAGAAATTTGCATTAGACGGTTCCCACGGTTCCGCAAATATAATTTCTAGAGTACCTTCGCTTAACCCTGAGCTTATAGGAGCTACCAATATGTCCAATGAAACATTTCCAGCACTGTTGTTGAAAGAGAAAAATGGCGAAGTTGTTAATGAAATAACTGACCTATCTATAAACGACCTGCCAGAAGGCGAGGTTACGGTCAAAGTTGAGTATTCTACCGTTAACTACAAAGATGGCATGGTAGTGAATGGTCTTGGTCGCTTGGTCCGGCATTACCCGCATGTGCCCGGTATTGACTTTGCTGGCATTGTCGAGATCTCAAATGACGATCGTTATAAGGCTGGAGACAAAGTTGTTCTGACTGGCTGGCATGTTGGAGAGCGTTATTGGGGTGGATATTCTGCGAAAGTCAATATTAAAGCAGACTGGCTTGTACCATTACCAAAAAATTTATCAACAAAACATGCGATGGCAATCGGCACTGCCGGTTTCACTTCTATGTTGTGCATTTTGACTCTTGAGAAGCAGGGCCTCAGGACTGGTAACGGACCCGTTTTGGTAACTGGCGCTTCAGGTGGTGTTGGCTCAATTGCAATCGCTATACTCTCTAATCTCGGTTACGAGGTTTGCGCCTCTACAGGTAAAAATAATGAACATGAGTTTTTAAAGTCCATAGGTGCCTCAGAGATATTTCCACGAGAAGATTTTGCTGGTCCCGCTAAAGCACCGCTCAATAGTGAACGTTGGGCGGGTGCTGTGGATACGGTTGGCGCAAATACACTGGCTAATGTACTGTCTCAAATGAAATATGGCTGTTCTGTTGCTGCCTGCGGCCTTGCAGGTGGCTCCAAATTAGATACAACGGTCATTCCATTTTTATTACGGGGTGTTAATCTGTTGGGTATTGATTCTGTGGTCCAGCCACATGACGCGCGCCGCGCGGCGTGGAAGCGTATTTCAAGCGATCTTCCTCTGAAACGGCTTGATTCCTTGACACAGACAATTTCGCTAAGAGATGTGCCGAAAGCGGCAACAGATATCTTAAATGGCAGTGTAAGAGGACGATTGATTATTGATTTTTCGATTTAATCCGGTGCCGCTAAAACCCTGATCGGCTTGCCATCAAGAAACTGCATTATGTTCTCGACAACGTCTGCATAGTGTTTTTCATGATTTTCAGTTGTTACATAGCCGATATGAGGAGTGAGGATCACATTTTCAAGATTTCTAAACCTATCTGTGGCTGCGAGCGGCTCAGACATGTAAACATCCAGTCCTGCTCCTGCGATTTGATTAGTCTTGAGGGCTAGATACAAAGCATCTTGGTCAATGATTGGGGCGCGTGAGGTGTTAACTATGTAAGCACTCCTTTTCATCGCCCCAAGCTCTGTGGTGCCAATCATACCGCGGCTGCGTTCACTCATGCCGTAATGGATAGTAACAATATCGGCCTGAGCAAATAGCTGTTCTTTAGAAACTTTTACAACGCCGGTTTCATGCGCGCGTTCATCAGTTAAATTTTGGCTCCACGCCTCTACGTTCATATCAAAGGCAATTCCAACTTTTGCCATCCGCGCACCCAAATTACCTAGCCCTACGATACCAAGTGTTTTATTGGCAAGATTAAAGCCTGGCTTAGTCTGCCATCCGCCTTTTCGCATGGATTCGTGCTGTCCGGGAATATCTCGTATCAAACTTATAATCAGCCCCCAAGCAAGTTCTGATGTTGGGGACCCAACTCCTCCTGTACAACATACGGTGATACCGTATTCTGCGGCGGCTTCTAGATCGAAAGATTTATTTCGGCCTCCGGTGGTAATTAATAGTTGAAGATTTGGAAGTTGTTTTAGTGTGGAGCGCGGAAAGGGAGTGCGTTCACGCATTCCAACAATAATTTCAAAATCATGAAGAGCTTCTATTACATTTTGCTCATTTTGTAGATATTGGTTGAATACAGAAATCTCCGCTCTTTTATTTACTTTTGACCAATCGGCAAATTCTAAAACCTTATTAAAGTAATCGTCGAGGATAGCAACGCGCATTTTAGTTTTGCCTTAAAAAATTTTTGTCAATGAATTCAATGAAAAAGATTGGGCTATAAAGGTATGACTACAAATGCTATCGATTAACATTTGACGTCGATCAAGCAATTATATCTAAAAAAGAGCCGCGTGGTGGCGCCCCGGAATTACCCGTAGTGGTTTTGCCATCAGGCAAAGTGATCTCAGCGTTGCTATTAGAGCGATTGTTGTTACCGCTAGCGTCTAAAACTGGTTGCTTGCCAACTGTATTAATTTCAGCGGTTCCAGTTGATGAATTTTGTTTACTGCCCTCTGAAGCGTCGGCGCCTTGAACGGAACCTACTCCACTGTTTGCAATCTCGGAGGTGTTCTGTTGTTCTAGACCATCTTGGCCCACTTCTTGAAGCGACATAAGAGATTCGGCTGCTGCTCTCCTAGACTGCATTGCGATCAATGCACCTGTGTCCGCTGTCTCGATTGCGCGCCGTTCCTCCCCCTGAACTGTGCGAAGCCCGGTATCTCTCGCTGGATCACTATATTTTGCAGTGACTCGAATGCCATCGAAGTTTTGCCGGCTTTGTGCATTCTCAACCTGGTCTCTGGCGCGTTGATTATTACTATCGCGAACGACAGTATTGACCCCGCTCCCAGAGTTAGATGAATTTTGTACAGCGCCTACGTCTACCATGAACGCAAAATGGGGTATTTTAGGAAAATTTTCAAGCTTCTTAATTTTGATCTAAAGATATACAGTCAATAAAGATTTTGGTTCGTTACAAAAAAATCAATATAAATTAATTATAAATGTAAATTTTTAAGTAAATATTTAGATTTATTTTGAATTTATAAGTTAAATATAAAAATATTACTTATTTTTATGAAAAATATAAAGAATAAAATTAATTATCATCACTTTTCTTTTCGATTGCTACGTATGTAGCGCTAGCAAATATCATGGTTGCACCGAACCAAACGTATGCATCAGGCACCTCGTTAAACATGACGTAACCGAGAAACGCAGTCCAAATCAACCTCATGAAGTCCAATGGCATTACCGTCTGTGCATCTGCCCTTCCAAGTGCTTCCGTAAGTGTGTACTGACCTAGGGTTCCTGAAGTAGCGATGACGAAAAGATAGATGAATTGGGAGATGGATGGGGTTTGCCAAAAAATTAACGCTGTTGGAAGCGACATAATTGCTAAAAACAGAGCCATATAAGCAGTAATGGTCATACTGCTTTCAGTTCGCGCTAATAATTTTATTATGATTAATGTGCCGCTCCATATAAATGCCGAAATTATTATCCATAATGAACCGACATCAGTAAAACCAAAGCCAGGCCTCAGTATAATCAAAGCGCCTACGAAGCCGATACCCATGGCTAAAAGCTTTGTAAAGCTAACGCGTTCTTTGAGACATAAAACTGCCAGCATAACAGCGAACAAAGGGGCAGTGAATGCGAGGGCTGTAGCCTCCGCGAGCGGCGTAAGACTTAAGCCAACATAAAAAAAGGCCATAGCCATTACATTCAACCCTGCACGTATACCATGAAGACCGAGGCGAGCAGTGCGGAAAGTTTTAAGCCCATTCCTTAACAAGAACGGTGAGAGCGCCAGTAAGCCAAACGCATTACGAAAGAAAACAACCACCAGCGGCTCAAGCTCCTGGGTTATGTCACGTATGCTGGCATTCATTATCGCAAAGCTTATGGTCGAGACCAGCATCAGGAAGGAGGCATGAAATTTAAGGTTGGGGCGACAAGCCATGAGTGTCCGTACAAATGAATTTTGAAAAGTCTAAATTATTCTTCAGATTTGCTCTTTCATCCGATGGCATACCAAAACTAAAAAAAGAAAATGGGAGTGATTGACCTTATACCGGGGATGTTGGATATGTTACGGTTTGAGGGTGACAATAGTTGCAGAAATCCCGGTTTCTATTGACATTAAATTTAATTTTTGGTGAAAAAATTGCTAGTTTTGGTCCAGAGGCCCTGTCTCTTTCTATAATAGCATATCTAAACGTCAATGCAGAGCCGATTTCTTCAAGTCATCTGTGGAATTTAAAAGGAATATACAAATGGTCGCAGTGCAAACTAATGATTACAAAAAAATTATAGCTAAGCCATTTGCCCCTAACTTAGGTGCGGAAATTTACGAAGTTGACCTAAGTAAGCCGATTTCAGACGAGCAATTTGAAGAAATCCACCATGCATTCTTACAATATCAGGTTTTATTTTTTAAAGACCAAAGCGTCATACCACCAGAAATACATGTCGAGTTTGGCAAAAGGTTTGGTGAGCTTCATACACATCCTGCGGCGCCCACGATGGAGGGGTATCCAGAAGTTTTTGAGATACATGCAACAAAAAACTCAAAAATTGCTAACGGTGAATTCTGGCACTCGGACGTTTCTTGCGATGAGGAGCCTCCTTTAGGCACTATGCTGCAGATTCATATTTTGCCTGATTGTGGCGGTGATACCATGTTTAACAATATGTATTCGGCATACGAGGCTTTGTCCGATCCGATAAAAAATATGATAGGGGATCTAACAGCATTACACAGTTCAGAACATATTTATAAGGGGCGATATGCAGACAGAGGCCAAAAAGACACCGACATAGACTGTCCGGAAGCTATACATCCAATTGTAAGAACTCATCCCGAAACGGGGAAAAAGGGGCTCTTTGTTAACCGGACCTTTACAACTCGAATCAACGAATTATCTGACGACGAAAGTAATATTTTGTTAGAATTATTATTTCAGCAAGGCGAGCATATTAATCATCAAATCAGATTTCGATGGTCCAAAAATGATATGGCTTTTTGGGATAATCGTTGTTGCATGCATCGCGCTATTTGGGACTATTGGCCGGAAGAAAGAAAAGGTCGAAGGGTTACTATTAAAGGTGAGAAACCAGCATAATCTCTATTGACCGCACACTCACCAATTTAAGGACAAAATGAATACGCCTGGTGATCTTATGAGCTTACTTTTTATCGTGCGTGTCTTATTTTGGGAAAATACCCATTAAAGGTAATGGGAGCCGCCCTGTTTTGGCGGCTCCCGTTTACATATTTAGCACGAAGCACAACCTAGAACCGAATTAGAATGATTTTGATATTGAGAAAATACCGCGGGTATCGCAGTTACCCACGCCACCGCAATCATCGGTGTCGTCCATATCGTTTGCGACATACTTTCCAGAAAGAGTAAATCCTCGAATATCGCGACTGAGCGCGATAGACCAATCGGTAAAGTCAACCCCAGCATCTTGTTCGAAGCTACCTGTTCCAACTGTACCATCTAAAGTAAATTTGTAAGGTAGCGGTACACTTACGCTTGCGCCGAAATAATGAAATTCCCCAGCATTCACTGTGTAATCAGGAGAGTAAGTGTAGGATACACCAAGGGATGCAAACCCAAAGTCATAACCTAACCCGCCCGCATACTCCACATAATCATTACCAGAACCACTTGTATCGGGGTAAATGTACCAAATAGTGTAAAAATCAATCGAAATACCATTGATTTCAGTATTGATACCAGGCGTCAGATTCATCTCTATCTGAGAATCATCTGTACTGCCAAAGTTTACATTAGAACCCCAGACGCTTGTGTAAAGGTTAATTGGGATAGGCGACTTAAACTTATCTTGCAATCCCAGTGAATAGCCAAATGACCCCTGGATTGCAGGACTGGCACCTGTCTGAGATACACCCCTAAACGCGTAATCGCTGGCCAAAGAAACATCTGATGAAAATTCACCGGGAATTTGGTTGAAAAAGGTATCGATAGGATCTGCTTCTTTCTTACTTCCCGCAAAAGCGGCACTGCTCAGGGCAAAAGTCCCCGCTAGTAAAAAGGCTATTAATTTAAAGCGCATTATTTGATTCCTTGCGTGTAAAATTTATTTATTTTTGTTGAGTATGACCCTGAAATAACTACAACGTAGGCACCTTAATGCAAACAAGTAAAAACCATCTAATAGTCTGATATAAAACGATTTTTATAAGTGTTGTAAAACTGCAAAAGGATTAAAAAATGCCCACTTCTGTGGTATTTTGACTAAAAATTGTGCTATAACTTAATTGATGACATTTTGTGCACGTAGCAGGTAAGCGCCTACACCCAAAGGCCGCAGATTTTGCAATAATTTTGACCAGCATGATTTTTTTTTAGGCAATTTTTTTGCCTAGGATTATGGTTCTCTGTTTCTTTGCTTATGGCAGGTTTGAACACTACAATAGCTTTAGGATATTAAGGGAATTGAGATGGGTCGGAATAACAACACCGAAAAGCTGCGACCGCCGTCTGTGGATAAATTACTCAAATCTCCAGAAATGGAATTGGCATGCGAGGTTTACGGGCGCCATTTAGTAGCGGATGCCGTGCGCGAAGAATTGGCCTCACTACGCGCCTCAATAATATCTGGCATTGTGACTCCAGCAATGATGGATGCACAAAATATTTTCTTGTCGGTTAATAAACGCTTGTCCAATTGGCTGAGACCATCACTTCAGAGAGTTTTTAATCTCACTGGGACGGTTCTTCATACTAATTTAGGCAGGGCATCGATCCCGGTCGAAGCAATAGACGCTGTGGCTATGGTCGCTACCGGGGCCTCGAATTTGGAATATGACTTAGGTAAGGGTTGCCGTGGTGACCGGGATGATCATATTGAACCTTTAGTCTGTAAATTGACGGGAGCAGATGCAGCTACGGTAGTTAATAATAATGCTGCGGCGGTATTACTTTTGCTGAACACACTTGCTGATAAGAAAGAAGTGTTGGTATCGCGCGGTCAATTAGTTGAGATAGGTGGGTCTTTCCGCATCCCAGACATTATGAAGCGCGCAGGCTGCAGGTTACGTGAGGTGGGAACGACTAATCGCACACATATGGAAGATTATGCGGAGGTAATCGAAAAAAAGACCGCATTGCTGATGTCAGTCCATACTAGTAATTACGTTGTGACTGGCTTTACCGCCGAGGTGGCACAATCTGATTTGGCTGCGATCGCCCACGAACATGGTTTACCTTACGTCGTAGACCTTGGCAGCGGCATGCTAATTGATATGACGCAGTTTGGCTTACCTCATGAGCCGACACCCCAAGATGCTATCGCCGATGGTGCCGACCTCGTCACATTTAGCAGTGATAAATTGCTTGGAGGCCCTCAGGCCGGCATAATCGCAGGGCGTGGTGATCTCATTAGGAAGATTAAAAAAAATCCATTAAAACGCGCACTGAGGCTTGATAAGATGACAATTGCTGCGCTTGAGGCAGTGCTAAGGCTCTATCTAAATCCGGATTGTTTGGTTGAACGCTTGCCTTCGTTGAGGGCGTTGTCTAAGCCAAAGATGAATATAATAAATGAAGCAACGGAGATAGCCCCCGCTGTTAGCGAAGTGCTGAACAAAACTGCGACCGTGGGCGTCGTCGAAATGAAAAGCCAAGTAGGAAGTGGTTCACAACCAACAAGCTTATTGCCAAGCGGTGGNCTCGCAATTGTGCCAGTCGGTGGGAAAAAGGGTCGTGGTTCGAAATTGAAAGCACTCGCCGCCGCTTTTCGAAATCTACCGATACCGGTAATAGGCCGTATTACTGAAGATAAATTTTTACTTGATTTTCGTTGCCTAGACAATCGCGTGGAGTTTGAGGCTCAGTTAAAACAACTCAAGTTCTCTTGACCTATGATAGTTGCAACAGCGGGACATATAGACCACGGTAAAACCGTGTTGGTGCATGCGCTAACCGGAGTAAATACGGATAGGCTGCCGGAAGAAAAATCACGCGGTCTTTCGATCGACTTGGGTTTTGCATACCGGTCATTGGATGAAAATCATACAATTGGGTTTGTTGATGTGCCGGGACATGAGAAATTTATTCGAAATATGTTAGCTGGGGTGACTGGGATCGATTTTGCACTGATGGTAATTGCGGCTGATGATGGTCCTATGCCCCAGACTAAGGAACACTTGGCAATTCTAAATCTTCTTGGTGTTGAAAATGGCGCGATTGCATTAACTAAAATGGACCGGATCGATCACGAACGGCGAGCTGAAGTACAAAAAGAAATCGCAAATTTAGTTGCTGGCACAGTCATGGAGAACAAACCTATTTTCCCATGCTCAGGTCAGACGGGTGAAGGTATTTTTGCGCTCAGTGAGCATCTGAAAAAAAAGGCTTTGGAAAATGCTTCAAGGGCAAAAACNGGAAAATTTCGGATGGCAATCGACCGGGTCTTCACGCTCCCAGGTGCAGGATTAATAGTTACTGGGACTGTTTTTTCAGGAAAGACCGCATTGGGTGACCGCCTTGTAGTTTCGCCGCAAGGCCTAAATGTGCGGATCCGTTCAATCCATGCCCAAAATTCCGAGAGTGAAATTGGGTATGCAGGTCAGCGATGTGCTCTTAATGTTACAGGAAGTGGAATCGATAGAGCGACAGTCTCGCGTGGAGATTGGGTATTAGAGAGCGGATTGCATCAGCCAACAGCGTGTATTGATGTCGCCATTACTGTTCTCAAGTCAGAAAGAAGGCCACTCATGCACTGGACGCCAGTTCATATTCACATTGGAGCTAAAGATATTACTGGCCGGGTGGCAGTTTTAGAACACCAGAAGATAGTTCCCGGNGAACAAGGNTTGGTCCAGCTGGTGTTAGATGAGGAATTGGGATGTTTGCACGGAGATCGATTAGTTCTTCGTGATCAGTCAGCACGTCGAACTATCGCAGGAGGTATGGTGCTTGATCCATTTGCCTCTGAAAGAGGAAGACGGAAACCATTCCGTTTCAGAACCTTAAGAGCATTGGAATGTTCGGATCGGGGAGAAGCGCTAGGTAGGTTATTGGAGTGCCAACGAAACGGCGTCAACCTGAGCCGTCTTAAGATCCTTTGGAATATATGCGACAAAGAAGCTGAGATGTTGTGGCAGAATTCAGATATGATCTGCATAAGTTCTGCCGAGGGGGAACTTGGTATTTCCCTAAATTGCTGGGCTCTATTAAAATCGGAATCTATCAAGTGTCTTGAAGCATGGCATCAACGATGGCCAGACAGGCCAGGCCCTGAGAAGGAGCGATTACGGCGTTCGCTAGAATCACCTGTTGAGNAGCCAATTTTTTCAGCAGCAATAACTGATCTCATTCGGGCCGGTTCAATTATTCAGAATGGTGCGTTTTTGTGCTTGCCTGGATACAGGCCCAAGTTTGAAGGAAAGGCGGCTTCTCTGTGGGAGCAAGTAGCAAAGTTATTAGTGAATGACAGCTTGCGTCCTCCTCGTACTCGCGAGATAGCGGCTGAAGTTAATATAGATCTCAAGAAAGTAGAGGAGCTACTTACCCGCGCATCTACGATGGGGCTTGTCCATCGGATCTCGGATAATCGATATTTCCTTTCTGAGACGGTGCAAGCATTGGCAGCAATAGCAGAGCGACTAGCTAACGAGGCTGATGATGGTATGTTTACTGCTAAGTTTTACAGAGACAACACCACTATAGGCCGTAATTTGACGATTGAAGTGCTGGAGTTCTTCGATAGAAAAAAATTTACCAAGCGGATTGATGACAAGAGGAAAGTTGAATGTTCTCACCAAGAAATTTTTGGCTCAGCCTTGAAATAATTTATAGCCGCTTGATCACTTGCTCCTCGCGTCATAAGGTCTCGATTGGAGGCGTTACGTTGCCCGGTGGTGCGCCCGGTCTTCAAAACCGGAGAGGGGTATATTGGTACTCCTGGTGGGTTCGACTCCCACACGCTTCCGCCAAACAATATAATCATAATTACAAACATATGGGATATTTTAATGGCACGGATTGCTTATCCAGACATTTCGGAACTTTCAGAGGATGTTCAAGCGTTGGCGGCGCGTATAAACCCAATGCTGAATGTTTTTCGAATGCTTGCTCATGCTGAGTCTGCGTACTATGGCTTCATGAAGCTCGGAAATGCTCTTCTAATGAAGTCTGAACTTGATCCGGTTTTGAGGGAAATTATCATTCTCCGGGTTGGGCATCTGTCGAAGTCATCTTACGAGATTTATCAGCACGAAAAAATCGCTCGTCATGTTGGCGTTTCATTAGATAAGATCAAAGCTCTGAGTTCGGGTGAGAATGAGAAAGTTTTTGATTATATCGAGAATATCGCTATCCGATTTACTGACGAAGTCGTTCACTCCATTAAGGCACACCAAAATACTTTTGACACGATCTCAAAATATCTCAACCCTCGTCAATTGAACGAAGTAATTTTAATTATTGGATTTTATATGATGGTTTGTCGTTACCTTGAGAATCTTGAGATTGATATTGAGGAAGAAGGTGATGTGGACCCAACACTTAACTTTGTGCCAGATTGATCTNGGGTTTGATTTAGCAACACTCGACAAAAGATTTGTCACATCATGTGGGGGAGGATATGGTTTCAACTGTCAGAAAAAAACTAGCCTTGCAGAGCAATGTGCCCTCCGGCATTGACCTTGTGGAGTGGTATTATGAACAAGGGTTCTCCGATGGATTACCAGTAGTTCCTCCTACGCCAGGAAAAATTGATGCGATGTTAGAGGAGTTGGGCGGTGAAACAGAAAGTGTTGTATGCAGAGTGCCACCTCGCTGGGGCACATTAACGACCGAGGCACTCGCTATCAACTTGGTTATGGCTGGATGTAAACCGGCATATGCGAGGGTGGTACGTGCGGCATTAATAGCTTTGACTGATAATGCCTTCAATCTGAATGGTGTGCAGGCAACCACTCATATGGCTTCACCACTTTTGGTAGTGAATGGACCTGTGAGAGGTGAGATCGGGATGAACTCTGGTTATAATACATTTGGGTCAGGTAATCGTGCGAATGCCACAATAGGCCGTGCNGTTCGTATGGTTTTGCTAAATGTTGGTGGAGCATGGCCTGGGGATCTTGATAAATCGACATTGGGGTCTCCAGCAAAATACGCATACTGTATCGCGGAAAATGAAGAAGAAAGCCCGTTTGTTCCTTATCACGTTGACAAAGGATTTGATGAATCCGATTCAACAGTTTTTGTTATGGCAGCAGAACCGCCCCACTCAGTCACCAACCATGTTGCTGATGATCCCGAGGGAGTTCTGGAATCTGTCTCCTCTGCGATGAGTACTTTTGCTAACAATAACGCGGTATCTGGTGGTCATTGCGCTATTGTCTTGGGGCCAGAACACGCAAAAACCATAAGTAGTAAAGGATGGAGCCGTAGCGACATAAGGAATTTTCTTTGGATGCATTCGGGTAACCGTTTCGGTGATATCGCTTTTAATCATCGTTACGGTAAAATTTATAATCGCAACCTCCCTAAATGGTATAAACGTGGCATTGAAGATCGAATTCCCATTGTTTCTTCACCCGATCATATCCATCTTTTTGTCGCCGGAGGAGAGGCAGGTCGGTTTTCTGCCTTTATTCCCGGGTGGGGTCATATGACCAATCCGGTATTACGCTCTGTTTCGGGTTTGTCGGCTGCAATAACAGATACACGGTGTAGTGATGAAGCTTGTAAGTATTAAAAGTTTGGGAGAGAAAATATGATTTCAGAAGAAACTACTCAACAACAGGCTGTCTATGATCCTCGCGGTATAGCTGAGGCGGATTTTGTACCAGTTTCCGCACGACCAAAAACACTTCTACATCTGAAACTTGCAGTGCTTGATAATACGAAATGGAATGCAGGAAAGCTATTGCGTAAAACTATGTCAAGGCTCGACGAAGAATTTAGTTTTGAAAGTATCAATTATTACAAAAAGGATAGTTTTTCTAAGGTCGCTTCTGCTTCATTAATAGCTGAGATTGCCGAACATAATGATATAGCAATTACTGCTATTGGCGATTGAGGCTCATGCACATCGTGCTGTATGCATGATGGGTTTGCGCTTGAAAAGTGTCGAATTCCCACGGCGGTAATCTGTACAACCACATTTCTTCATGAAGCACACCAACAGCGTGCAGCATTGGGTATGAGAGATCTCAACCCAGTGGCTATTACACACCCTCTCAGCACTATCTCCGATGAGGAAATCGAAATGCGTGTTGATGAAGCTACTGTGCAAATCCAGAAGGTNTTGATGGGAAAATAATTAATTTTTAAGGCAGCATAAGCCAATNAACGATTTTCATTGCCTGTCGGACCATTCTTGATGGGGCACTTACCCTGCAATCCAGTTAGTTTCTTGTGCGCGTTGTTTGCCAAATCCGAATTCCGATAACGAGCGCAGCTAGGAATATAAAAAAGATTGCTAAAGGACGTTCAAGGAAAATCATTGGCCCATCATTATGGAGTAGCAAGGCTTGGCGTAATGCACGCTCCGCCCCAGGCCCTAGGATAAATGCGATAATAAATGCGGGTAAACTGTAGTCAAATTTCTTAAAAAAGTAACCAACGAAACCGAAGACCAACATCATCATCACATCAAACATTTGGTTGCGCAGAGCATAAACCGCAACAATTGAAGTAAGAAAAATAAAGGGATAAATAACGCGCATTGGTAATTTGGCCATGGCCCGGCCTATCAGACCTGCTCCCCAGTACCCCATCACGTAGTAAGTCGCTATACAAAGTAATCCAGAAGCAAACAGACCATAGATCGTGTCCCTTTCCTCGACAAAAATACGTGGCCCAATGTGCATGCCATGTATTAAAAACACTCCTCCTAGCAATGCGGCAGCGACACTTCCGGGTATTCCAAGTGTTAGAAGTGGTATAATGTTCGCACCTGAAACCGAATTGTTTGCGGCTTCTGCTGCGGCAACACCCTTTACTTCTCCGTCTCCCCATTTGTCGCTAGGTGAGGCCGTTCGTCGTGCCTCAGCATAGGCTACAAAACAAGCTGCTGATGCGCCAACACCAGGCAACATCCCGATGATCGTACCCATCCCTGTTGACTTTGCCATGACTGGNACGCANCGTTTCAGGTCCGACCATGTTACGTAATTATCCGCAGGTACATCCGATTTCTCAGACATCATGCGCTCTGAACCCAATGCACCGCGGTCTGCAATTTGCACAAAGACTTCTGAGGCAACAAACACTCCTAATAACACAGGTACTAGCCCTATGCCGGTCTCTAGCATGTTGATTTCAAAAGTAAGGCGAGGCAAAGAGCTTATCGGGTCAAGTCCAATTATTGACAACAAAATTCCAAAGACTGTGCTGATTAAACCCCGCATGATCGAGGCTCCTATTACACTGCCAATAATTACAAAAGCCGTGCAGTAAACTGCAAAAATCTCTGGCGGCCCCATTCGTGCGGTATAAACCGCGATGAAGGCAGCGCCAAAAATTAGAAGACATTCTGAAAATGTGTCGCCAGCAGCAGACGCTATAACAGCCATTTTGAGAGCTTTGCCTTGTTTCCCTTGCCTAGTGAGAGGATATCCTTCGATCTGAGTTGCGGACGCTTGAGGAGTGCCAGGGGTGTTGAATAGTATTGCTGGAATCGAGCCACCAAAGCTCGCGGATTTTCCAATCGTGTATACAAAAACCAGGGCGGAAAGCGGTTCCAGATAAAATGACAAGGGTATAATCATAGAAATCGCTGCTGACGCAGTGAGGCCGGGGGTTGCGCCAGCTAGNAGGCCAATGGTNGTGCCAAGGATTGCATAAAAAACTGCCCAGCCACTAGAAAACAACGAAATAAAACCGTCGACAATGGGATGGTCCATATTGATCTCCGTCCGTCAAATGCCAATCAATTTTCGTAGAGTTCCGAAAATATAGTAGTTATCGAATTCAAATATCAGTCCACGTGGCTCAGATAGTCGTAAAATGCCAAAGAAAATCACATAATATAAGGTCATTGAAATGGTTGGAATTACAAACAACATTCGTGTGCCACGATTGCCAAAGAGCGCTAGGGTTGCGGACAGGCAAATAATCGATGGAACCAGATACTGGATCAACGTCATAAGTCCGACATATACAAAGGCGATGGCCGCCATCGGTATTACCCATACAACGAAGAGATGAACCTCGGATGGTAGGTTGCAGATTAGGCGACCAAATAGGGTGAATGGTATAGTGGAGCCATTCTGCTTTTTCTCTTTTTGCATTGCAAAAAAAGAGGACAGAACAAAGCTGCCGCAGAGTCCAATAAGAACAATGCCAACCGATAGCGGGAACGTATCAGGGTCCATGCCATGGCCAAATGGATCCTCTTCGATTGCAAAAATTTGCCAAAAAAACACGAGGGTGACGCTAAGCATCACAATACTCGAAATAAAATTACTGCGAGCCGACATGCTACACCTTGCTGAAAGTCAGAAAAAAAAGAAAATGAAGTGAGGGGTGGAGTTCTTACAANCCCCCCCCACTACACGAAATTTGTTTCCAGTTACTTTTTCTTTTTGCGTGCTGCTTTCAACTCGTCCACAAGTGGCTTCCACCCTTTAGCAAGCTCTTTGTAATATTTGGCTGTTGAAGGACCTGATTGGTATTTAGCCGGCAAACCTGCCTTCTTGAGAAGTTTGCCATACGCTTTATGGCTCGTCATATTTTTACAAGCGGTATCTAGCGACGAAATAATACTGTCAGGAACGTCCTTTGGAGCCATAATTATCATCGGCGTGAACACTTCGAGGAGGTTAAGCCCTTGTTCTTTTACCGAGGGGACTTTTTTGTTATTAGGATCACGCTCAGGGTAAATCAGACCAAGAGCACGGACCTGATCTTGGAAGCCATTTATTAGGTGAACACCAATAACGGAAAAATCAACTTGTTTGCCAATTAAAAGACCGCGCGCTGGCGCTCCACCTTTTGCTGGCACATCAACCGCATTCATATTGTTTCTTTTAGCAAAGGCCAGTCCAGCAATACCCCAAGTTGTGGTTCGACCCGGAGTTGAGTATCTTAATTTCCCCGGATTTGCTTTGACATGATCGACTAATTCTTTAGCGGTTTTAAATTTACTGGCTTGGTGAACAAATAAGGCAGGTAAAAGACGTCCAACCATGCAAACGATCTTGAAATCCTTAAACGGATCAACTGGCGCCTTGCGAAACTGCGTAGAAAAATAAAATGAGCCGCCAGAAGCAAGATAAAGGGTATGGCCATCCGGTGTAGAATCAGCAACATATTTTGCCGCAGGGATGGCTGACCCGCCAGGTTTATTTACCACAATAAGTGGCTGGTTATTTATAAAGGTAGGAGCAACAGAAGCGAGCGCNCGGGCGTACGAGTCTGTTCCACCACCTGCACCAAATCCGACAACAAGTGTTANGGGTTTCTCTGGGAATACTGCAAGGGCTGGTAAAGCGACAGAGGCTATAGCAAAAGCACTTGCTGCCATAAATACTTTGAATTTCATAGTGAACTCCCTGTACGATGAAAAAATTAACTACATTATTATTATTTTAGTATTATCATNTTCTTTTCTGCCATCTTAGCACGTCCAACTGCCATTTTTCTAGTAGGGGCGTCTGCTATGTTAAGACCAATAATAACAGTGGGATGTATAATGCCCTAGCTATTATCCATTTAACAAATAGCAAGCCATGAGAGGATCGGTGATGACAATAGAAACAGTAGCAGTTTTAAGCCCCGGTGATATGGGGCATAATTACGGCATTGCGCTCGACAGGGCAGGATTTCGAATAATCACTTGTCTTGATGGGCGTAGCGAACGCACTAAGGAGCTGGCGCTGAAGGCCAATTTTGAGGATGTGGGTAAGATTGACGATGTTGTTCGCGAAGGCGATTTGATTTTATCTATAATGCCACCAGCTAATTCGGAGGGCATTGCGAAAGAAATAGCTAAAGCAATGGAAAGAACAGGATCCAAACCGCACTTCGCAGATTGCAATGCTATATCGCCTAGAACCTCCAAGATTGTCGGCAAGCATATTATTGGCGCTGGAGCTAACTATATTGATGCTGGAATTGTTGGTCCAGGACCCGGTACTCGCGAGCGGCCAACTAGCATGTATGTCAGCGGCCCTAATACCAAGGCAGTGATGGAAATTAACGGCCCACACATTGAAGTTATAGATCTTGGTACTGAGATTGGTAAAGCCTCAGCTGCAAAAATGTGTTACGCGGCTATTACCAAAGGAAGTTGGACACTTTATACCACAGCGCTCGTAACTGCGGAAGCGCTTGGCGTTTCAGAACAGCTTCATACCGCTCTCAAACAGAGTCGTCCGAGTATTTGGGCTGATATCGAAAAGATGTTGCCTCGGTTGCCGCTGGATGCAGGCCGGTGGATTGGTGAAATGGAGGAAATAGCTGAGACTATGGGAGCAGCTGGGGCATCATCACATTTCCATCACGGTGCAGCCGAAACAATGGAACTCCTTGATTCTACACCAATCGCTAAGGAAACAAGGGAAAATTACGACAAAGATCGAACTTTGCAACAATGTCTTGAAATCTTTGCAGAACATTTGCCAGTAAAAAGTGCGCGCAAAAACTAAAAAATACTTTTGTCCGCAAAGAATAGACATCGATATAGCAATGTGGCCTTTTGCGGAGGGCCTCTTATCTCACTGTTTATAATAGAGGGTGTTGTATGTGTAGCTGGGAAGAGGCAAGGGCATTTGAGGAAGAATTACTAAGCGAATGCGAGATGCGGAAAACAGCTTGCGGAGATGGACACATGGTTTGGCGCATTTGGGGCAGTGGCCCCCCCCTAGTAATGCTTCATGGAGGNGCTGGTTCNTGGCGGCATTGGGCNCTGAATATTCGCAGTTTGGCAAGGTACTTTACGCTNTTAATCGCCGACTTGCCNGGNTTGGGAGACTCCGCTGAGCCGCCAATACCTTTCGATAATAATAATTTTCGTTCCTCTGTNNGGCATTTAGCTCAATATAATTTGTGACGGCATTGATGNATTNATTGGNGAAAANNCGCATTTTAAAATNTTGGCTTTTTCCTTTGGAGCAATNAATAGCGGATACNTNGCATTGCGNATGGGNTCNCGCGTTCAGCANCTGACNCTTGTNGGNGCAGGAGCGATGGGGTGCCCNTGGAGTGGCTTGCCNGCTGAGCCNAAATCATTGAGGGGNACAAAGACNGAGAAAGAGCGGCGGGANGTNCACCGTCATAACCTTGGNATNTTAATGATTGGAAATCCAAATAATATNGATGANAGAGCAGTTTACCTTCAGTCAGAAAACATTTCCCGAGCAAGGCTACGCAGTTACCGCATAGCGGGNACTGACACNCTNCGTTGGGCACTTGAGCAGGTTAACNTTCCCATAAGTGGTATTTGGGGGCGGGGCGATGTNTACGCNATGCCAGATCTGGAAGGGCGGATCGATGTGATAAAAGGNATCTTTAANNGTGCTGACTGCAGNGTNATTGAGGGGGNTGGTCATTGGGTTATGTANGAGGCGGCTNATACTTTTAATNAGGTNGGGNTGGANCAANTNGGCGCAATTACNCCTAAAGGCGAAGGTGANNTTGGGCAAGCAAATGCANGCTGACNAATATATNGCNGANATTGAATCATTGTCGGATGTNAAGACNTCGCNTTGCGGNGAAGGGGAAATGGTCTGGCATGTTTGGGGTGAAGGCGAGCCTTTGATATTATTNCATGGNGGGTTCGGAAGCTGGATGCATTGGATCAAAAATATCNAATTTCTTGCTNGCCATTTTCAGGTATTNTGNCCNGATATTCCNTGCCACGGAGACTCNTCCNTGGCCCCTGAGCCNCACGANGCATCGAANATAAGCAAGATNATCTCTGATGGCATAGAGCAGGTANTNCCAAATTNTGNAAANCTGCGAATGTGNGGGTTTTCATTTGGGGGAATTATGGCCGGCAATACAGCAGTATGGCAGGGCGAACGCGTACACAAATTGCTAATAGTGGGGTCGAATGGTCTTGACTGCAGAAAAGGACCCATTTCCGGTTTACAGGATTGGCGTAAATCAAATACTTCAAAAGAACGACTTGTTTGCCATCAACGTAATCTCGAAATCATTATGTTCGGAAATCCACAAAATGTCGACGATTTGGCAATCTGCATCCAAGATAGGAATACTCGGCGATCCCGAATGAAGTCTCGTCATATTGCGAGCACACCGGCGCTGCTCAATGCGTTGCCGAAGTTGAAGGGCAGTTTATATGGCATCTGGGGCGAAAAGGATGTCTACGCTAGGGATTACATGTATGAACGTCGCAACGTGTTTGAACGGATACAACCTGGTTGTGAATTTGAAGTCATTCCTGAGGCTGGTCATTGGGTGCCTTATGAAGCAGCTGCACAATTTAACTTGCTAGCATTAGAAATGTTAAGGGATTGAGCTTGCATGCTATTTGAAAAACAACGAGAGGCTCTTAAAGGAGGTGTTCCCCGGCATGGGGAAACGCCGGCAGATTGTGTTGCTCGGTTTGATACTTCAGCAAAGATCTTAAATACCCCTTGCGGTGATGGAAGTATGGTGTGGAGAAAATGGGGTGATGGTGATCCAGTGCTTTTTTTTCATGGCAATCACGGCTCCTGGACCCACTGGATCCGGAATATCAGTGTTGTAGCTGAAAGATACTCCGTTTTTTGCGCAGATTCTCCGGGGCTTGGAGACTCCTCCCTGCCTCCATCTCCTTACAGCCTGGAATGTATCATAGATGCATTCGAAATTGGGATTAAGGATTTAATTTCCGAAAAAGTACCGATTCATTTTATAGGGTTTTCCTATGGAAGCGCCATTGCTGCTAATACAGCGCTTCGACTCAAAGAGCGTGTGAAATCATTGACGATGTGCGCATCTGCACGATTGACAGCAACTGCAGATATTCCGCGCGTCATGAAAAGCTGGCGCCGCGCATCAACAGATGAAGATAGGTGGGAGGCACACAGACACAATCTCGCTGAGATGATGATCGCAAAGCCAGAGTGTATCGACGATCTAGCTGTTTACCTGCAAAGTCAAAATGCGCCACGTGCACGCATACGTACGAAGGAATTTATTCCCCGCGATAGCTTGATAAACGCTCTTATTGGGTTGAGAGGGGTACCTATGCTAAATATCTGGGGAACCGAAGACGGTTTCTTCAGGGCATTTCTTGAAAGCAAAACAGAACTTATTGACGGAAACAATATCGAGCTTGATGTAAAGACCATAGCCAATGTGTCCCACTGGTCACCCTATGAGGCATACACAACTGTCAATGAATGGTTAATGGAGTGGTTTCAGGCACATGATTAGATTTAGTAATACCAATGGAAAATGATGTTCTGAGTGGCGGCTTTCCGCGCATCGATGAAACACCAGAGGAGTGTGTGGCTCGTTTTGAGAATGCGGCCGAGATTGCTTATACACCATGTGGCGATGGCCATGTGATATGGCATATTTGGGGAGATGGTGATCCTTTACTGCTATTGCATGGCAATCATGGAAGCTGGACTCACTGGATCAAAAATATACCATTTCTCTCCGAAAAATATCGGATCCTTGTTCCGGATGCCCCTGGGTTGGGGGACTCCTCGGTACCGCCGGAACCGCATTCCATGGATGGGATAGCTTCTATTATGAACTCAGGCCTGGATCACTTAATAGGGCCCAAAACGCGATGTCATATGGCGGGTTTCTCCTATGGCAGTACATTGGGTGGTTACATGGCAATAGGCTTGGGTGCTCGTCTGAAGACATTTGCCATGATAGGTGCGGCTCGATTGACTGGCCAACGCACTATGGTGGAAGGTTTAATCAACTGGAAACGCTTGGAAGATCCGGAAGAGATCATTGAGGCGCATCGACACAACCTAGGTCGAGTTATGTTTAGCGGGCCGAGAGTAGTTGACGACCTTGCTCTTTATACTCAGGCTAAAAATGCGCCGCGAGCCAGAGTGAAAGCCCACCATTTTGCTCGTCGTCTAACCCTGCCAGATGCGTTGGTTGAATCGGCGGCACAAATTTGTACTTATTGGGGCACAGCAGACCAGTATTACCCCCATTATATCCAATCATACGACGAACAAATTACTGCCCGAGGTCTTAAAATAAAAACTGAAATCATTGAGGGTGCTGGTCATTGGGCAATTTATGAGGCATCAAACAAAATGAACGAAAAAATGCTCAAATTCATGACATCACATGATTAAAGCTGTTTTCAAACTATTGTTGTAGCGCATGTATTTCGACTCCAGATTATGGCCATATACTAAAGGCGTGCGCTTACGCATTTTAGCCGCAGTCCTTGTTGGATTGCTAGCAGCCTCATTCGGTGTGGGGCGTTTGGCTTTGCTTGGCTGGTTGTTGGGGCAGGTCTGGGAGGGCACACCACTAACTCAATTGTTGCTGCCCATATCAATTATTGCGGTCGTGATGTTATGCCGAGGTTGGCTTGAATATTGGCGCAACATGATCGCGCACAAGACAGCAGCGAAGGTTCAGGTGCATATTCGCAAAATATTGTACAAACAGGTAGTCGCACTCGGACCATCTTATTTTGGGAACGAAAGAACAGGTTCAGTAATAGCTGCCATGATTGACGGCGTTGAGCAGTTAGAAATTTATTTTGGCCAATACATACCACAGCTTTGCATCGCCACTATAACGCCGCTCGGAATTTTCGTGGGTGTTGCATTTCTGGATACTCCCGTCGCGTTAGTAATGCTTGGGGCAGCTTTAGTTACACTGGTTGGGCCGCAGATTTTTCATAAAATGGAAGCGGGAAATTCGCGGCAACGCTCAATTGCGTTCAAAGCCTTTGCTGCAGAATTTCTGGACGCGGTTCAGGGGCTTGGAACACTGAAGGCATTTGGTCAAGCTAAGAGACGTGCATCATATCTAGCGCTGAAGGCTAAGGCATTACTGCGTTCAACCATGTGGGTCCTCGCTACGAATCAGATTGCGCGTGGTTTAACAGATGCTGGTATTGCCGTAGGTGTTGCGGCGACCCTAACATTAGGAGCCTACCGGTTGGTTGAAGGAGAAATTTCGCTTACTGCTTTATTGATTATCCTCATGATGGGTACCGAGGCTTACCGTCCGCTTCGCGATATGCGGTCATTACTTCACGCTGGCATGACCGGAAGGTCGGCAGCAGATATGATGCTGGGGCTCTTAGGTTCGAAACCCGGAATTCAAGAATGCGTCGACGCTCAACCAACTCCCAATTTATCGCCAACAATTTCATTCAAAAACGTTAATTTTTCTTACCCCAATTCTCGACGCAAGGCACATAGAGGGTTGAGTTTTGAAGTAGCTCGAGGGGAGAGGATCGGCATAGTAGGACCATCTGGTTGTGGTAAGTCGACGATTGTCAAGTTGTTACTCCGACAATATGATCCGAGTGCGGGTGAGATTCTACTTGGTGGAACTGAGTTATGTGATTTGCGATTGGAGGATCTCCGCAAACAAATGGCAGTCGTAAATCAAGACACCTATCTTTTCCATGGAACAGTCGAAGATAATATCCGCCTAGGGAAGCCAGACGCCACAGAAGATGAAGTAAAAGCCGCGGCAATTTCGGCTAATGCACACGAGTTTATCAAACAATTACCACAGATGTATGAAACTACCATCGGCGAACGTGGCATTAGACTTTCGGGCGGCCAGCGTCAGCGTATCGCTATCGCAAGAGCCTTGTTGCGCGATGCGCCGATATTAGTGCTTGATGAAGCCTTGTCGTCCGTAGATGCTGAAAATGAGGCGATTATTCAAGAAGCGCTTGACCGATTGATGCAAGGCCGAACGGTGTTAATTTTTGCTCACCGCCTTTCTAGTGTTATAGGTGCTAACAGAATATTGGTCTTAGAAAATGGAAAAGTTTGTGAGCAAGGAGATCATGAGGAGTTGCTTGCTGCTGGCGGAATTTATCACAAATTAATGGCTGTACAGGCAGCTCAAGTAGGGGAATATCAGGTTCCATATTTCGGCACAGACGACACCACACCTAACCAAACGATGAAAACGAATGACTTTGGTTGTCTTGCTGAGGCTGAAGCACAAAGTGAGCCCACTGATGCTATACTCAGAGCAAATGGAATGGGCTGGTTAGATGTATTCCGTGAATTATTGAGTTTCGCGGGACCTTGGCGTATTCAATTGTTGGCAACGTTCATACTAGGTGTGGCGCGAGTTTGCGCATTTATTGGTGTGGGCGTGATGGGTGCGTTAGCAGTAAGTGCAATTAAGCTAAACGGACCATTCGAGGTGTATCTAATATGGCTCGGTATTCTCGCTCCCATGGCAGGTGTCCTCCATTGGCTCGAAAGCTGGCTTGCCCACGATTTTGCTTATCGGATGCTTGCAGAGATGCGGATCCAATTGTTTGAAAAACTTGAGGCTTTAGCACCATCTTATTTGCTTAGAAGACGTACTGGTGACCTTGTAAGCATGGCGACACAGGATGTCGAGACAATCGAGTATTTTTTTGCACACACTATTGCACCGGCATTTGTAGCGGTTTTGGTTCCATTTGTTGTTTTTACAGTATTGATAGTAGAAGGGTGGCAACTTGCATTAGCGCTTGCTCCGTTCCTAGCGTGGGTTGCTTTAAGTCCCTTTCTTATGCGTAAGCGTATTGACCGGTTGGCATCGCGTGCGCGGGAAGTACTAGGGAACTTAAATGCTCATGCTGTAGATACGGTCCAGGGGCTAGCAGAAATTACAGCATTTCAGGCGGAACGACGACGTGAGATTGAGTTTATTCAGAAGGTGCGGGAACACCATCAAGTTCGTCTTCCTTTCTTCTCAGATATGACTGCACAGGCGGCCATGTTAGAAACCGCTATCGGCCTCGGTGGTCTTGCCGTCATCACAACTGGTGCTCACCTTGTCACAGTTGGGTCATTTGAACCTGCTAATTTACCCCTTTTGACCATTCTTGCGATGGCTGCGTTTTTACCGATTTCAGAAATTGCCCATATTGGTCGACACCTTGCTGACACACTCGGATCGACACGCAGGGTTTACGCAGTTCATGGCGAGCCGGTTGATGTAACGGATGGGCCGGGCGTAACAATGCCAACAAATGTGGGCGGGGCAGAGCTGGCTCTAGAAAAAGTATCGTTTCGTTATTTTGGGCGCAAGCAGGATGCTCTGCATGATATTAAATTCACCATTCCTGCCGGTAAGACTGTGGCACTAGTGGGTCCATCGGGTTCAGGCAAAAGTACCACTGCACACCTCTTGATGCGATTTTGGGACCCAAATAATGGCCGGGTGACGATGGATGGCTTTGATCTTCGCGAATTTGCGCTTGATGACCTACGTCGGCAAATAGCACTCGTCGCTCAGGATACCTATCTTTTCAACGACACCTTGAAGAACAATATATTAATGGCCAAGCCAGACGCTAGTGATGCTGAGGTTAATAAGGCGGTACAAAGAGCTGCGCTTGGAGATTTCGTTTCAACCGTGCCAGGTGGATTGGATTCCCCTGTTGGTGAGCGTGGCATGCATCTTTCTGGAGGGCAGCGTCAACGAGTTGCGATTGCGCGTGCATTCCTCAAAGACGCACCTGTGCTTATTTTGGACGAGGCAACCAGTCATCTCGACGCTGTAAGTGAGGCATCTGTGCGAGACGCCTTGAAAGAATTAATGGCAAATCGCACCACGCTCGTTATCGCGCATCGACTATCGACAATTCGTGAAGCGGATTTAATAATAACGCTTGAAAACGGTTCTATTTCCGAGGTTGGGTCGCATGACGAATTGCTTTCAAATAAGGGATTATATGCGAAATTAGTTTCGCGTCAGATGGTTGGGCCGGCACAGAGCATTGCTTAGAAAAACCGCAGTAACTTGCGCTGGGGGCCAATACCGGGTGTAATTGGTGTGTAGAAAAGGTAGAAGCAGAATATAGGAGGTACTGATGGCAGCTCTGAAGCGCTATCAGCATTACATAAATGGTGAGTGGGTAGACCCATCCAACGATGATTGGATAGAAAGTTACAACCCTTATTCGGGAAAACCGTGGGCCGAAGTTCCTCGCGGAGATGCTGCGGATGCTGATCGTGCTGTTTCGGCTGCATTCAAAGCTTATACATCTGGTGTTTGGCCTAATTTGGGAGCTACAGAGCGCGGTACCTTGATGCGTAAGTTGGGGGACCTCATTGCTGCCAATTCCCAAAAGCTTGCAGCCATTGAAGTCCAAGACAATGGCAAGCTCATGGCAGAAATGGGTGCACAGCTAGGCTATATTCCCCAATGGTATTATTATTTTGGTGGATTAGCTGACAAGATTGAGGGATCAGTCTTGCCGATTGATAAGCCCGACACATTCAATTTTACTGTTCATGAGCCACTAGGGGTGTGCGTTGCAATAACGCCTTGGAATTCTCCGTTATTGATTACTGCTTGGAAACTTGCTCCAGCTTTGGCAGCCGGCAATACGGTAGTGATAAAGCCATCAGAATACACTTCTGCATCTACTTTTGAGTTTGTAAAATTAGTTGAGGAGGCAGGCATTCCACCGGGTGTCATAAATGTTGTTTCCGGCTATGGTAAAGAAATAGGTGAGGCACTTGTGGCGCATGAAAAAGTTGCAAAGGTTTCTTTTACCGGCGGCACGGTTAGTGGAACTCGGGTTTACGAAAATGCTGCCAGCGGTCTTAAAAAGGTTAGTCTTGAGCTTGGGGGTAAGTCACCGAACATTGTGTTTGATGATTGCGAGATCGAGAATGCAGTTAAAGGTGTGATATCGGGCATATTTGCGGCTACTGGGCAAACATGCATAGCTGGATCTCGCCTCTTGGTTCAAGAAAGTATTCATGATGAGTTTGTGGATAGGCTAATTACATTAGCTAAAACCGCGAAAATGGGCGATCCTATGTCAATAGAAACACAGGTTGGCCCCGTGACGACACCGCCGCAATTTCAGAAAATTCTTGGTTACTTTGATATAGCGAAAGAAGATGGAGCAGAATGTGTGCTGGGTGGTAGCAAATCCGACGACCCATCCCTTGAGCATGGTTGGTTTGTCCAGCCGACAATTTACACGGGTGTAAAAAACTCAATGCGCATTGCTCAGGAAGAAATATTTGGACCGGTATTGTCAGTAATTCCATTTAAAGATGACGACCACGCGGTCGAAATTGCTAATGATGTCGTTTATGGTCTTGCTTCAGGTGTATGGACACAGAGTATTCGTCGCGCCCTTGAAATTTCTAAACGTATTCAAGCAGGCACAGTTTGGGTCAATACTTATCGAGCAGTCAGTTTTGTCTCGCCCTTTGGGGGGTTTAAACGTTCAGGATTAGGTAAAGAAAGTGGCCAGCAAGCGATACGCGAGTACATGCAAACAAAAAGTATCTGGATAAGCACAGCAGAAGAGGTGCCGAATCCATTCATCATTCGATAATAGTTTTCTTAACGGGAGGAATTAACGTATGGCGCAAATTGCTTTTGATCAACCAGAAGCCAAGGGGCTAACAGCTAAGTTGGCAAACCACGCTGCAGACCTGTCATTCGACGAATTGCCAGATGATATTGTATCAATTGCAAAGTGCTGTTTTCTTGACTGGTTAGCCGTAACTTTGGCTGCGCAAGACGATCCAATAACAAAGATGCTTATCTCTGAGGCCAAAGAACAAGGAGGTAATCGACAAGCAACAATCATTGGCGATGGACTAAAGACTTCAGTTGCGCAAGCGGCTCTCATTAATGGGACCGTCAGCCATGCTTTAGACTATGATGATGTAAATCTCCTAATGATTGGTCATCCATCCGTCATTACTTTTGCTGCTATGTTGGGGCCGGCCGAGCGTGATGGGACAAGCGGTAGGGATTTCATAACCGCTTTTGTTACTGGAACCGAGATTGGTTGTCGNATAGGCAAACAGCTGATGGGAGAGTCTCATTATCAAAAAGGATGGCATATGACCGGTACTGCTGGCACTTTTGCTGCTGCTGCGGCAGCCGGTAAAATTCTTGGTCTCGACCCAGACACTATGACTGTTGCATTTGGAATTGCGGCCAGTCAAGCGGCCGGGCTNAAAGCAAATTTTGGCACCATGTGTAAGCCGTTGCATGCAGGGAAGGCATGCCAAAACGGTCTTTTTGCGGCTTCGATGGCTAAACGCGGTTGGACCAGTAATAGGGAGATACTCGAATGCGTTCAGGGGTTTGGTGATACACAAACAAATGCATTCACGCCAGATCTCGCGACTGATGGGTTGGGCGAACGGTTTCTGACGCGCGGAATGTTATTTAAATATCACGCAGCTTGTTATGGCACTCATGCCGCAATCGAAGCAGCTAGAGTGGTGCGTTCTACTCATGGCGTTACACCCGACGAGATAGAAAATGTCGAACTCCACGTACCATCAGGTTACTTTAAAATGTGTAATATCCGCGAACCGCGCACGGGCCTTGAGGGTAAATTTAGTCTTCGTTTTACAACAGCGATGGGACTTTTAGGCGAAGACACGAGCAGTATGGACAGCTATTCAGTTGAGAAATGTACGCACCCAGCCGTTATTGCAATGAGGGATCGAATAAAAGTTGTAGCCAATGACGATTTAGAAAACGATCATGCAGTTGCGGACATTATATTAACGAAGAAGAATGGTAGTGTGGTTCGCCAAAGTGGAGCCGTTTACGAACCAGAAACTAATCAATCAAGGCAGTGGTCGCGGTTGACTGAAAAATTCAATAGTCTCGCCACGCCGGTTATTGGTGCTGACAAAGCTGGTCAAATTGTCGATAACGTAGGGGCATTACAGTCATTGGACGATCTTCAATTTATTTCCAAACTCGCGGTGAAAGAGGGTTAAGGGATGCCTGCGCCACATCGCGCTCGGGCATTATCAAACCGTCACATGGTTGCGGCCGGGAATTATCATGCGGCGCTAGTTGGTATGAATATTCTCGAAGCTGGCGGAAATGCAATCGATGCTGGTGTGGCAGCAGGTATAGCGTTAGGGGTTACAAATTGCGATCAGGTCAACTTTGGTGGCGTTGCGCCCATAATGATTCGCATGGCCGAAACGGCAAAAGTAATGACTATTTCAGGTCTTGGATGGTGGCCTAAAGCTGCCAACATTAAATATTTTATCAATGAACATAAAGGTAAGATGCCGCCAGGCATAAGACGTACTGTTATTCCAGCAGCACCGGATGCATGGATAACAGCACTTGAACTTTACGGCACTATGACATTTGGTGAAGTTGTTGAGGGTGCGAGACGGCTAGCGATTAATGGATATCCTGCAACAACACTGAACGCAGAGTTGATTTCAGCGAATNAGAAGGCTCTTCTCAAATGGCCTGCTAACAGNGAGGTATTTTTGCCGGAGGGCAAGCCGCCTAAAGCAGGAGAAAATTTTTTCCAGACTGACCTAGCTGCCACAATGCAATATATGGTCGATGAGGAAATGGCGGCTAAGGGTGGACGCGAGGAGGGTTTGAGGGCGGCGAGGGATGCATTNTATAAAGGTGACATAGCTAANAAGATTGCTGCCTATAATAATGCAAACGGCGGCTGGATTACACGCGAAGATTTAGCTGAGTACAGGTCAGGGCATGAAGAGCCGTATTCAATTAAATTCATGGATTTTACGGTTTTTGGCTGTGGGCCCTGGTGTCAGGGTCCAATAATTCTTGAAACTTTAAATATTCTGCGGGGTATTGACCTCAAGTCGATGGGGCATAACTCGCCCGAGTACCTTCACACAATATTGGAAGCACTCAATCTCTCCTATGCTGATCGACATTTCTATCAGGGCGATCCCCGCTTCGTTGATGTGCCGATGGAGGGTCTCTTAAGCGATGACTATGGTGCGTTGCGTAGGGACCTGATCGACCCCAGCAAAGCATTTGGAGAAATGCCACCGCCGGGCAGTGCAGAACAGCTCGGGATCACGCCTGGAAAGAATGTAAAGGTGGGCGAAAAGGCTCTAGGCTTAAAAGAGATGGCTGTAGACACAGCGTATACTTGTGTTATCGATAAATACGGTAATGCATTTTCGGCTACTCCAAGCGATGGGCAACATTCATCTCCAATGATCCCAGGGCTTGGTTTTGTGCCGTCGAATAGAGGGTCACAATCATGGACCGATCCCAATAACCCAGCCTGTATGGCTGCTGGCAAGCGACCAAGATTGACTCCAAATCCAGCACTTGCAATTAAGGATAACGAGTGGATCATGCCCTTCGGATCTCCAGGTAATGATGTGCAGCCGCAAGCCATGATTCAAGTGTTGCTTAACCAACATCTTTGGGGGATGCGGCCTCTGGAGGCGGTAGAAGCACCACGAGTAGCATCAACAAATTTTCCAAGGTCGTCAGAACCTCATGATTATTTTGCCGGTCGCATTAATGTTGAAGGGCGCATCAATAAACAAACATGTGAAAAACTTTCAGCGCTTGGGCATGATGTTGTTATGTGGCCAGATTGGGAGTGGAGAGCTGGCGCAGTTAGTATGATCAGAGTAGATTTGAAAACGGGTGTTATGGAGGGTGCTGCTGATCCGAGAAGACCTGGCCTAGCACTAGGGGCATAAGCTNTAGAAAAAATGCCGTTATGAGTTATCGCTNCGGGAGACTATCGAAAAAAATTATCGATGAGATTAAATCGTTGAATTTNTTNATAAAACAACCTCCATTAACTTTATGAAGTGANGTGAAGGTACTTGTGAACGGGATCANTTTATTNCTGNAATGTAGTTCAGGGTCCATAATCATTTTGTATATAGATTTATTGCGTTAAGATATCATAGTAAATTACTGAGAGGGAGAATTGTAAAATGGCACACACCATAGAAAGCTTTAGTGCTTCCTGCAAACAGATGCTCAAAGATGAACCGGGGCCAGCCGGACGTGAAAAAGTGCGAGCACTCCTTAGTGATGTTCTTATGGATGACGAATTTATTTCTACTCATTTTGGTCCAGATAATGTTGATCCTCGAAAATGTCTATACAAGGACGACGATTTAGGATTTTGTATTTTCGCTCATGTACACACTGGATCAAAAGAAAGCCCACCGCATGACCATGGGCCGCAATGGGCAATTTATGGTCAGGCAGATGGTATCACTGACATGAATGAGTGGGATCTAATTACTGCACCCGATGGCGATAGACCCGGCAAGGTTAAATTGAAAAAGACCTATAGAATGAAGCGTGGAGACGTTTACTTGTACAATGAGAAGCAGCTTCATTCTCCGCGTCGCGATGGTCCGACAAAGTTGATTCGGATAGAGGGCTCTAATCTTGATTTTGTGAAGCGTCAACGGTTTGAGCCAATCGACGAGGTGGTGGCAGCTGAATAGAACCCAAACAAATTCCCAACATTGACTGGTTGGTATCTTTTTATACGAACTTGTAACCAGTTAACCTCCAAAAAAAGTTAAAACTGATCATTGGTGGTGTCTATCAGGGCCTGCGGAAGTGGAATTAATAACCCTAAGAAACAAAGAAGCGAAAAGCTTTAATTTGGCTTTGCCAACACCATTCACTTCTGCAAATTCCGACTCGGTGCGTGGCATCTGTTTGGCTATGTGTGCTAGTGTTCGGTCTGTGAATATTAGGTAGGCCGGCACCCCACGTTGACGTGCAAGCTCGAGCCTCAGGTGTTTGAGTTCAGCGAGTAATGCTATTTGTGGTTGTGTTAATGTAGTGCCTGTTTCAGGCGGCAGTGGTGCCGGATGTTTTTTTATTTTTGATTTAAATTGGGTTATTCGATAACGAAAAGTCTCTAGGCCAGCTTCTAACGTTTTACCTTTTTGAGTTATTTTAAGCCCCCCGTAATTTTCGATATCTGTATTGAGAAATCCTGCGGCAACAAGTTGCCGAATTATAGAGCGCCACTCCGGTACCTTATGGCTTTTGCCTAGGCAGAAAGTTTCAAGGTCCTGATGGCCGGCTTTCAGGACCTTTTCTGTGTTTGTACCGCGGAGTATATCTATCAAATGAGTTACTCCGTATATCATTCCGGTTCGGCGAATAACTCTAAACAGTAACTTAGCATCTTCCGTTCCATCAATAAGGGCAGTTGGATTGAGACAAAGGTCGCAATTACCGCAGGCAGTGCTTTGCTCGCCGAAATAGTCGAGCAATGTCCTTCTGCGGCATTCCGGCGCCTCGCAGAACCCCAGTAGAGCATCGAGTTTTTGATGTTCGCGACGCTTGCGGTCATTAGCACAATCCTCTTGGTCTATGAACAAACGACGCATTCGTATGTCTCGAAGGCCATAAAGCATTTGTGCCTCAGCGGGCTCACCATCACGTCCGGCACGGCCAATTTCTTGATAGTAAGCCTCTAGCGTACTGGGGAGGTCAGTATGGAAAACATACCGCACATCAGCTTTATCAATACCCATGCCGAAGGCGATGGTCGCGACAATAACAACGCCGCGTTCCGTCATGAATATATTTTGATGTTGCTCTCGTATTTCTGGGGGCAAACCAGCATGATACGGTAGCGCTGGAATACCTTCCTTACAAAGAAGAGCCGCCGCCTCCTCAGTTTTTTTCCGTGAAAGACAGTAAATTATCCCACTCTGCCCTTTTCTACTTTTTGTAAAAGCTAGCATTTGGGATTTCCAATTATTCTTCATTTTGACCGCAATTTTTATATTGGGTCGATCAAAGCTAAGAACGATAGACCCGGCATTTCCATTAAAAAGTTTATCTAAAATGTCTGCTTGGGTTGCTGGATCGGCCGTCGCTGTAAGAGCTGCTATGGGCGTTTTTGGGAAGTAATTTCGAAGGGTTCCTAAAAGCTCGTACTCTGGCCTAAAACTCGGCCCCCATTGCGATATGCAGTGAGCCTCATCGATGGCAATTAATCCAACTTCAAGCTTGGTAAGTGCATCAAGCATCCGCTCGGTCATCATACGTTCCGGTGCAAGATAGATTATCTTGATCTCACCCGCTGCAACTTGGCGCCATGCAGCAACATTCTCTGCACGGCTTTGTGAGGAATTAATGCTGACAGCAGCCACGCCGAGAATCCTCAATGCGGTTACTTGATCTTGCATAAGTGAAACTAGCGGAGATATCACTATTGTAAGTCCGGGCCTTATCAATGCTGGAACCTGAAAACAAAAGCTTTTTCCAGAGCCCGTTGGCATAACGGCTAGGACATTTTGACCAGATAGAAGCGTATCAATGACCGCCTCTTGCCCAGGACGAAATTTATCGAAGCCAAAAGTCTCTCGTAGGATCTTATATTTAACAGACAGTGAATTGATCATTTAAATCAGAACATAATTATAATACCCTGAGCATAGCCTTTCTGAATAAATGTGCGACATCGAAATAGTTATTTTAAGCATTTCCTTGTGGACGAAATTAGGGAAGAGTGGATAGGAAAATCCCTGAGATTAATATGAAAAGAGGGAGCATATCAAAATGAAAGCAGTCGAATTTGCAGCCAATTGGGTAGGTGTCGTTAACAAAAAATCCGTGACGCAGATACTTGGCCTTTATTCTGAGAGTGCTACCTTGCTACCAACTTTTTCAGCTGTACCAGCCAAAGGGCATAATCAAATTGAAACTTATTTTAGGAAATTATTATCTCGGGATGCTGTCGCTGTGGAGCTTGATGACGGATCGGTTAGCGTGGATGATATATCAGCGAATATAAGGGCTACTTATGGGACATATACATTTTTGTACAGCGAACAGGGAGTGCAAAAAAGTTTTCCGGCGCGATTCACCTTTGTTCTTGATACAGATAAATTAGCACCGATAATACATCACCATTCATCACTAATTCCTCCGTCTCCGTAATTTAGAGGATGGTGCCGCCGGAGTGAATTGAACACTCGACCTCGCCCTTACCAAGGGCGCGCTCTACCCCTGAGCTACGGCGGCACAAGAACTGAGGTTCCGGTATATGCCATAGTCAACATTGCCCGGCAAGTCGTCGTATTATTATCGCAACTGGTTTTTTTTACTCCTAAGGTTTACTTAGTACTTGAAACGTCAAACCGAATCACATGGCAAATGATTAATAAAATAAACAAACAAAAAACAGCTAAAAAGTTTAATGACAATGGCAATCGAGCTAGCCGTAAAGCTCGACAGGGTGAGGCGTTGCGAGAGAACTTATTGAAAAGAAAAGCACAAAAAAGGGGACGGCTGAAAAAGACCTAAAAAAACAGGCGTTTTTTTGAAGACAAAAATTCGAAACTAAGCCCCGTCTTGTGATCTCGACCTTCATCGTTTAGTCATCAAATATAACCGAAAAAAGTGGGGATCAATATGTCAATTATGCCGGATAGTTGGATTCGTGAGAAAGCCCAGAAAGATGGCATGATTGATCCTTTTGTTGATGCTCAGAATCGGGATGGAACTATTTCATTTGGTGTTTCATCATATGGTTATGATGCGAGAGTAAGCAGAGAATTCAAGATTTTTACGAACGTAGATAATGCGATCGTTGATCCCAAGGCATTCTCGGACCAAAGTTTTGTCGAGCGTGATACAGATGTCTGTATCATACCCCCGAATTCTTTTGCTCTCGCCTCTACAGTGGAATATTTTCGGATACCTCGTAATGTTCTGGTTATTTGCCTTGGTAAGTCAACATATGCTCGTTGCGGAATAATCGTAAATGTTACCCCATTGGAACCTGAGTGGGAGGGTCACGTAACACTCGAATTTTCAAATACCACGCCGCTCCCAGCAAAAATATATGCAGAAGAGGGAGCGTGCCAATTTTTATTTCTCAAAGGTGAGGGTGAGCCGGATATCTCATATGCTGACCGGAAAGGGAAATATATGAGGCAACGGGGAGTAACTCTGCCTCGATTATAAAAATTGTTCTACATGAGTGCTGACTGATGAATATTCGACTGAAACGTATCTACTTTCCCAGCGATAAAATTGGCGAGTGATATGGATCGAATAAGAATCAAAGGCGGATACAAAATTGAGGGAACAATCCCGATTAGTGGAGCCAAGAATGCGGCTCTGCCATTGATGGCTGCAAGCTTACTCACCGAGGAGCCGTTAACATTATCTAATGTGCCAAATTTGGAGGATATAAGAACGCTTGCTGATTTGCTTGAACAGCATGGTGTGTTTGTTGAGAGGCATTTAGATAAGTCAGAAATAACTTTTGCTGCCTGCGAGATAACTAACACGACAGCACCCTATGATTTGGTGCGGAAGATGAGAGCTAGCGTGCTTGTACTCGGGCCTATTCTAAGCCGATTTGGGGAAGCGAAAGTATCATTGCCTGGCGGTTGTGCGATTGGTACCAGGCCTATTGATTTGCATTTAAAGGCACTAGAACTTTTGGGTGCAGATATAATTCTCGATGGCGGCTATGTCGTAGCTTCAGCCCCCTTCGGATTGAAGGGCGCCGATATTACGTTTCCTTTTGTTTCAGTGGGTGCTACCGAAAATATTATGATGGCGGCTACTCTCGCTGACGGAGAAACGAGGTTGATAAATGCTGCACGCGAACCTGAGATAACCGATCTCGCGAATTGTTTAATTTCCATGGGCGCAAGTATTGAGGGAATAGGGAGTGATACACTAGTAATTCAGGGAAGAAAATTACTTGGCGGTGCACGTCATACAGTCATGCCGGACAGAATTGAGACGGGGACATATGCAATGGCTGCTGCAGCTACCGGCGGTGACGTTTTGCTGAAAGGCGCTCAGCCAGAACATCTTGTTGCGGTAACTGATAAACTAACAGAGTCTGGTGCTGTAATCACAGAGACTCCTGGAGAGAACGGAGGGGTACGGATAGCCTGTCGACGCGGTGGTTTAGTTGGCGTTGACGTTATGACTGAGCCCTTTCCCGGTTTTCCAACAGATCTTCAGGCTCAATTTATGGCTCTGCTGAGTCTATCGGATGGGGCTTCGATGATAACGGAGCAAATCTTTGAAAATCGGTTCATGCATGTACCGGAATTAATGCGTATGGGTGCAAACATAAACTTGCACGGGGGGTCGGCAATGGTCCGAGGTGTCAAGGCTCTCACAGGAGCACCAGTGATGGCCACTGACCTTCGTGCTTCTGTTAGCCTAGTAATAGCGGGTCTTGCTGCTGAAGGTGAGACGCTAGTTAGTAGAGTCTATCATCTCGACCGTGGTTATGAATGCCTGGAAAAAAAATTAGTTTCGTGTGGTGCGCAGATTGAGCGCATTGAGGATTAGCCAATGACTGAAGAGGCGGAACATTCGCCTATACGATTGAGAGCGTGTTCACTTGAAGACCTTTCGTTAATCTCGGCACTTTTGCAGGATGCGATAGTGCCAATTGGAGATATAGCATTTCTTAAGGATGAGAAATCGTTTGTCTTAGTTGCAAGCAGGTATTGCTGGGAATATGACAATGAGGGGAGCGGGCTGCGTGTGTTGTCTGGGCTCCGTTTTGATAGTGTAACGCGCGCAGTTTCGCGAGAAATTGATCGTCGGGATAGAAACCAATTTCTGGAGTTATTATCTATAAACTATTCAGATGGATTTGTTGCAATACATTTTTCTCGAGGAGGAGCGATCCGTCTAGAGGTTGAGCGTCTTACCGTTGCTGTCCAAGACCTCGCCGACCCCCACCCAACAACATTTCAACCTCGGCATACAACAGAATAAACTCTTATCGGACACTTACAAAGTTTCAAAGTCAGAAAGTTGGGATTCAATTTAGACGTCTGAACTGTAAATGCGATGAAATATTATTTTACATGATAAAGAGCTGCTGTGGGGCAGGTGTCACAATGTTTTAAAGGTTTTTGTCGATGCGTTTCCAGTAACTATCCTTCACTGCAATTTTACCATCCCGGAATGTGTAAATATCTATGCCTCGTTGATCAACTAAGGTACCGTCGTTCATTTCTCCAGTAGCACGGAAACAGCCAAACACTTTTTCTCCGGTAAAATGGATGGATGTTTCGGAAAATCTCATTTCTTTGGTAGCAAGATCACGCTCTTGTAGAGCTGCGCGAACCTCATCTTTCCCGCTGACAACCTTTCCATCAGGTGCGTTCGGGCCCTCAGCAAGTCGCCACTGAAAATCCTCGGTTACACATTCCAAAATACCTTCAATATCGCCTTGATTAAAAGCTTTGCCGAAGTGCCGCAACAATCTCATAGCTTTCTCTTGGTCCATTTTAATTTACCATTCTTGCTTAATTAAAAAAGTTATTGGGAACCAATATATCCATTTTAATGACCGTAATTATCATAATGAAAAATTTTTTATCGAGGAAAAGTTCGGCTCTCTAGCGAGTTATTTGGCTAACATCGTCATTCCTGTGTATGCGCCTTTCCCATTCGTATTATATCCATAAGTTCGGTAATATTATCCAGACTTTCTAGTTTCTCAACGANCTCAATTACTCTTTCAATGTGCNTATTAGGAAGTGCTAACTCACAACAATCGCGAAACTTTGCTAAACGTTCATCACGAGTCAGTGGAAGACCCCACATACCGCGGGGCTTATCGCAGCGCTCTACTANTTCTTTGCCCTCCGTAGTTTTTACTCGGACGACGGCGTAGCAATCTTGAAAGTTCCTAGGGATGTCATCGCGCATATTTAAATGGACTCTAGGTAACAAAGCTTTCACGTCCTCCGCAAANCGCCTTTTATCTGAAAAAGTTGCAACTTTGACTCTTCGGTCAAGCAATGCGACGGTAGTCGCATATTGGACCGAAAATTTACCGTCAAGTCCACTTTCTGGCTCTGGCCTATCAACATAGTGGAAAGTGGGAAAATCAACTACAACACTATCAATGTCTTTGGCATGTAGATCATATTCGTTGGCTAGCTTTATTGCGGCGTCAATCGGTCGATGCGTGAAATAATTTGCAGGATGTTTTTTGAAACCCACGCCGGGATTTGCCATTCTAAAGGGTTTTGCAAAATCCTTTAGGAAAAGATCAAGCTCAACGTTTTCCGCTCCGTAAAAAAGTTCAAAAAACCCGCCTGTTCCAAGCATATCCCGGTTGGCAGTCCATCCCAATCTCGCAAGTGTGGCACACTCCACACCCATTCTAGCCGCATGGCCCGAATGGCTGGATTTTGTCATTGTTCCCGTATTGGTTGAAATCGACCCAGCTCGCGAGCCTCCAATACCAATTGCNCGCAAAAATTCTGGTTTATCCAGCCGTAGCAATATTCCGGATGCCGTAACTGCCCCCATCAAGCCAGATACACCAGGTTTGTGAAAACCTGTTCCAGCATCAATGGCTGCAGATGCAACTCGCATGCGTCCTTGTACCTCGAAGGCGAGGGTAACAGCTCGTATTATCTCTGTTCCTGGAGACTTATCGCGTTCTGCAATTGCCAATATTGCCGGCAGAGTCGGAGAAGTTGGATGATTTAACGGCCACCAAGTGTTGTCGAAGTCAAGCGCATGAGCAAGACACCCATTCGCATAAGCTGCATTCAATGCATTCGATTTAAAATTACCACAAATTAGGCTTGAGGTGGGGCTACCACCCAGCTCTTTCGTATATTCGAATACGATACGCCCAAGCCCAAGCGGTTCACCGGCGCCTGCTATCATGACGCCAATCCCGTCGAGGCACACTTGGCGAGCTATCTCCCGTACATCATCAGGAATATCTTCATATTTTGTTGAGACTAGAATATCGACAAGATTTTCGGTTAATGTCACTTCTATTCCTCCNNTGATATGTATTGCTTGGCGANCCATGTNTAGGCATTAAAGACTGAAGTGATATCGGCGGCAAGATAGCTGCTAGAATAAGGTTTGAACGATGGTTTATAGCGTGAAGGAACTTTATTANACCTTGCAAGGAGAAGGCATCCAGACAGGGCGGCCAGCCGTGTTCTGTCGNTTTTCTGGCTGTAACCTTTGGAGTGGGCGAGAAAGGGAGAGGCCTACCGCTATTTGTCAATTTTGTGACACAGAATTTGTTGGAGTTGATGGGCTAGGTGGTGGAAAGTTCAATAACGCTCTGGCACTGGCACGAGCAATCGCGGAAACTTGGGCAAGCTCGTCAGAGGAGGGAATTCCCTATGTAGTATGTACCGGTGGAGAACCTTTACTGCAATTGGATACACCTTTAATCGAGGCNTTAAAGCAGGAACAATTTCAGATAGGGGTTGAAACTAACGGCACAATTTCGGCTCCTGAAGGGTTGGACTGGGTCTGTGTTAGCCCGAAGGCTAATTCAGCATTGGTTCAGACAAGCGGTAATGAATTGAAACTTGTGTATCCACAAAAAGGNATCGACCCGGCCATCTATAGTCACCTCGCTTTCGAANATTTTCTATTACAACCGAAAGACGGGCCNAATCGTGATATAAATACATCNCGGGCAGCCGAATATTGTGAAGAACACAAAGAATGGCGTGTNAGCGTGCANACACATAANTTAGTTGGGNTGATGTAAAGCTTTTCTTAGGATGTATCTACAGGGTTGTGTGGCACTATTTTGTGAGTATGCCATCGGATCTGTTAATATGTGGGGGTGCCCCTTACGGTGGTGCGTAGGAAAATTCGCGGCTGTCGCAGCGGGTTGTCCCCTGTTGCGCGGTGCCAACAACAACGGTTGTCCCAGACAACAGTATCATTCATACGCCATTGGTGCGTTTCTTGGAATTGGGACTGAACACACCACGCGAAAACTTCATTTAATAAAGACCACGCTTTTTCGTGATCCAGGCCCATTATCGAGACGGTATGCGCAGGATTTATGAACACAGATTTTTTGCCGGTCTCTGGATGCGTTCTTATTGCAGGATGTTGTACAGGTTGCCTATTTTTATCGCGCGTTGAAAGTCGTTCTTGGCCTCGCGCAGTAATGCCGCCGTAGCGAAAAGTGGCCAAATGCCCTTCTATCCGCGATTTGAGGTGGCTAGGCATTTCTGCAAACGCAAGTGTCATATTAGCAAATTCCGTATCGCCACCAACATCAGGAATTTGTTGAGTATGCAGGAGGGTCGCTTTAGCAGGACACTGAAAGTAGCACATGTCAGTATGCCACGCATTCCCCCGCGCTTCTTCGGCCGGATCAATCTCACCATTCTCGTCTAGGTTGGTCATTACTATCAGATCTTCAAAGTTTGGATGCCTATACTTTTTAGTGATATGAGGTTGAAGGGCGCCAAACTGTGCGGCAAACTGTGCGAATAAGCTTGGTGTCAGAGGTTGGTCTCTAAATACGAGAACCTTATGATCAAGGAAGGCGTTATTAATGCGATCCCATGTTTCAGGGTCAATAGGCCGAGTAATATCAACGCCGTTTATTTGGGCTAACATCACTTTCCCTAGCTTATTTACCTCGACGGCCATCCTTACGGTCGCATTGTCTTTGCCACCGGACCGAGATGCGATTTTGTTACTTCATACGCTTCTTCAATCCAATCACAAAGCAGAGGACGAGTTTCTCGCGGATCGATGATATCCGAAATGGAGAATTTTTCTGCAGTACGAAAGGGCGATGTGAATTTGGAGTAATATTGTTCCAATTCACTTAGTCGAGCCTTGGGGTTCTCAGAGCCTTCGATGTCTTTTCGGTATGCCGCCCATATACCCCCCTCGAGCGGAATAGAGCCCCAATATCCTGATGGCCAAGCATAGCGAAGGTTGATGCCTCTTTTCCGACCGTGCATGCCACCTGCTAATCCGAAGGCGCGTTTCATGATGATTGAGCACCATGGAGTTTGGCTTTGTTCAATTGCGGCCAGACATTTAAGGACTGATCTTATAGTGCCAGTTTTCTCTGCAGCTAGACCGGGCATCACACCAGGTACATCAACAAAATTGACGATAGGGATATGAAAATTGTCACACAGGTCAATAAACTTTTCAGTCTTCATCGCTGATGCACGTGTCATTGCTCCTCCTGCATAATTTGGGTCATTTGCCATAACCCCAACAACGTACCCATTAAGCCTCGCAAGGCTTGTCACAAGTGATGGCCCGATCTTTGGCGCTATTTCAAAAATTGAGTCTTTGTCGAGCACTGCCTCGAGGATTTGGCGCACTTTATAACTTCGGCGGCGGTTCCGCGGTATCACCTCCAATAGCATTTCCTCACGTCGGTCCGAGGCGTCCAAAGGCTCTATGCGGGGTGGTAGATGATGAACGTTCTGTGGCATGTAGGATAAAAATTGTCGGGCTTGATTGAAGGCGTCTTGTTCATCTGTTGCGGCATTGTCTACGGCCCCATTGTCACGTGTTTGTATTCGCCAACCTCCAAGTTCTTCCTTGTCAAGGTCCTCTGCCATTGCAGCTTTTACCACAGGTGGTCCCGCAGCAAAAACCTGGCTGGTTCCCTTAACCATTATGGAAAAGTGAGCGTAGCCAACTTTTATAGCCCCAAGGCCTGCACAGGCACCTAAAGCGATACCTACAACAGGCACTTCTCCCATCAGCTGAAACTGTGGCCAGCTAGGATAACCAGGAATTTTTGTGAAACCCATTTTTTCAAGAAGTTTAACACTGCCGCCCGCACTATCTACAAGTCGCAGCAGCGGCATCTTCATTTCAAGTGCATATCGCTCGATATAAAGCCATTTGTCAGCGATTGTTGCCTCTGATGAGCCTCCTCGAATAGTGAAATCGTCAATTGAAACAGCCACTCTATTTTCGTTGATGCGACCCTTGCCAATGATTGCGTTAGATGGTGTTGACGAAATAAAGTTACCTTTTTCGTCATATTCACCTTTGCCAGCAATTTTACCCATTTCGCAGAAACTGTTGGCATCAAGAAGCATGTTGATACGTTCCCGGGCCGTATTCTTCCCGATTGAATGCTGATAATCACGGCCCTTTTTACCGCCAAGCTGTTCTGCCAATTCAGCTCGTTTATTCAACTCATCAACTTCTGATTTCCAACTCATTTTCTCTTCTCCGATCTTTTTGAATGGCATTACGTTGTTATTATTACCAATATCTATTAGGAGTGGTGTTTAATTAGCGGTGAGTTAAGTCAGAATCAATAAGTTTGAGGAGGGGTGAAGCGTGTTTACGCTTACTGAGGATCTTACGAAAGCATTTTTAAGTGGTTTGGGGTTACCCGTTCCAAAAGGTATGGCATTCGATAAGTCGAGTGAGGCTGCACGATATGCCGGAACTTTGAGCAGTGGTGCAGTAGTGAAGGCACTAATTCCAACGGGAAGGCGCGGTAAAGCGGGTGCAGTGGTATTAACGGATACACCCGAGGAAGTTAAGGCAGCGGCCGGACGTCTATTGGGCACCGAGGTGCATGGTTTTGCTGTTGAAAAAATTTTCGTGGAGAGTAAGGTCGAAATCTGTCGTGAATTCTATCTAAGCTTTAGTTTGGATAGTTTCCCTGGTCAAATCTTGATATCTTCAAGCGGTGGTGTTGATATCGAAGAGACACATGCACGTGACTCTGGATCAGTCATTCGAGGTGATATTGATCCTATTCAAGGGGTAACCAAAAAACAGGCAAGTTCTCTTTGGCAGAGAGCAGGCGTTACTGGAGATGAATTAGCAGAAGTAATTTCTGCAACAACTTCTTTATATGATGCTTTTGTCAAGGCAGATGCAGTCATGATGGAAATAAACCCTTTAGTGTTGAACTCGGATGGGGCAGCATCAATTGTGGGCGCGATGCTCGCAATCGATGAGAATGGCTTGCCTCGCCATCCAGATTGGGCAGAGATTGCTGACGGCAGTTTAATAGCGTCATGGCGCAAATTTAATGCCCGAGAACTCAGCGTTTCTGAGGCTAATCGAAAGATAAAAGGCGGTGCCGTGCGGTATACTGAGCTTGACGGCGATATAGCGCTTCTTGTTGGCGGTGGCGGTGCTGGATTGTTGCAGCATGACATGATGTTAGCCATTGGCGGCAGACCAGCTAACCATACAGATACCAATCCGGGGGCTGGCATAGAAGAAAAGTTCAAAGTCACAATCCGTGCAATTTTTGATAATCCAAATGTGAAATGCTTACTTGTTAGTTTTAATCATCAGCAACTCACCCATTGTGCGCGGAAGGCCCAGCCTCTGGCCGAGATCCTTCGCGAACGAAATGTTAACACTCAGGAATTTCCAATTATTGTTCGTCTTGTTGGTCCTGGCGAAGAGGAAGCTAAGGAAATTCTTGATGAATTTCCCGGCCTTACTTATTTGCCATTCGACGCCTCACTGGATGATGCGGTGCGCGCAGCTGTTGATATTCGCAATGCGATGGAGAATGTCAAATGAGTATACTTATAGATGAAAATACAAAAGTATTAGCGCAAGGATTAACTGGTGCTCAGGGCACAAGAGATGCAGAATTTTGTTTGCGGTACGGTACTAAAATTGTGTGCGGAGTAACACCCGGCAAGGCCGGGGTAGAGGTTCATAATCTTCCAGTCTACGGAAGTGTAAAAGAGGCTTGCCAACAACACCAAGTGGATGCAAGCGTCATATACGCTCCACCACTTTCCACAAAGGAGGCGGTGATAGAAGCACTGGAAGCCGGCCTAAAATTAATTGTTGCACTAGCGGAATTTGTTCCGCGTCATGACACCGCTGTGATTGCAGCAGCTGCTCGCGAAAATGGCGCAGTGGTTATCGGGTGTAATACTAATGGGATAATCTCTCCAGGAAAGAGTAAACTTGGCGCGATCGGCGGCGATGATCCATCAGAGGTGTTTGCGCCAGGCCGCATCGGTGTTGTCTCTCGGTCTGGAGGCATGTCAGCAGAGCTGTCATTGGCAATTAAGCGCGGGGGGCTTGGAGTATCGACTTGTATTTCTATGGGCGGCGATGTGATACCAGGTAACCCGATGGTTGATTATATTCAGCGGTTTGTTGCTGACCCTGATACTGACGCAATCGTTATGTTTGGCGAGCCCGGTACCAAAGCAGAGCACGAGGTAGCCGCATATTTAAGGACGAAGGCCTGCACCAAACCGCTGATTGCACTGTTAGCAGGTGAATTTCAAGAAAATTACCCACAAGGTGTAAGTTTTGGCCATGTTGCTGCAATGATAAATGACGTCGAAGACACCGTGTCAGCTAAGCGCAAAATGCTTTCTTCTGCGGGTGCAATCGTAGTAAATTCACTTGGCGAAATTCCTTTAAAAATCCGGGAACATTTAGGTTCCTGAAAAATAATTGACTTCTGGCCAATTTATGCTGCTATGCAGTACAAAAGTGGTACGCTGTTGTTAAAATTTGTTCTACGAACATCAACAGTTTACAATTATTAATTTTCGAAACATTGGGGTTTCAAGTGAGTTTATAGCTTGTATTGACCGACCATCACTATAGTGTGCCCATGCCGATTACATTAGACACCACCGAAATAGATTTTTGCTCGAAGTTTTCTCACCTTATCAATGCGCAACGAGAAGTAGTAGAAGATGTAGATAACGTGGTTGCTGAGATTCTCTGCGATGTAGGTGAAAGAGGTGATGCGGCCTTACTTCACTATACGAAGAAATTTGACCGTTTAGAAATTAATGCTTCGGGAATGCGGTTCACAGAGGCGGAAATCATTGATGCCAGGGGTCAATGCAGCAAAAGTGCAATATCAGCATTGAGCGTAGCTGCAGAAAGGATACGCGAGTTTCACTTAAGGCAGATCCCTAAGGGGTATCAATTCGAGGATGGTGTTGGAATAAAGCTGGGTATGAGATGGACGCCCATAACTGCAGCTGGCTTATATGTTCCTGGTGGCACGGCTGCCTATCCAAGCTCCGTGTTAATGAATGGTATTCCAGCAACAGTTGCTGGTGTTGAGCGAGTAGTTATGGTGGTTCCAACGCCGGATGGAGAAATTAATCCTCTTGTATTGGCTGCAGCAAATATTGCGGGTATATCCGAAATATACCGCGTCGGCGGTGCCCAAGCTGTAGGGGCGCTGGCATTCGGAACAGAAACAATTAACCCTGTTGATAAGATAACGGGACCAGGTAATGCTTTCGTTGCTTCCGCTAAGCGACAGGTATTTGGCAGGGTTGGGATTGATATGATTGCGGGTCCGTCGGAAATTTTGATTGTGGCTGATTCTGGTAATGATCCGGACTGGATTGCTGCAGATTTATTAAGTCAGGCCGAGCATGATGAAAATGCCCAATCTGTGCTGATTACCAATTGCAGCGATACGGCTCAAGCCGTGCTGAAGTCCATAGACAAACAATTGGCATTCCTAGATAGGAAAGAGATAGCTAGGAAAAGCTGGAACAAGAATGGGGTCATCATTATTGCAAATACTTGGGACGAGGTGCCTGACCTAGTTGATCGTATTGCTCCTGAACATCTTGAGCTTGCTGTTAAAGAGCCTGAAATATTAGCGGAAAAAATTAGGCATGCGGGTGCTATATTTCTTGGGAGACACACCCCAGAAGCAATTGGAGACTATGTTGCCGGCCCTAATCACGTTTTGCCCACAGCACGGTCAGCTCGTTTTTCGTCTGGATTGGGGGCTATAGATTTTATGAAGCGCACAACTCTTGTTAAGTGTGATTCAAATAGTATTCAGGAAATTGGACCTGCAGCTTGCACTCTCGCAGAGGCAGAGGGGCTAGATGCTCATGCGCGTTCGGTATCGTTTAGATTGAGGCCGGAGGGAAAGACCCGTGCCTAAATGCTGTATCTCCGACATAACTCTCGATGAGGTTTCGCTTATTCGGTATAGGCCTGAGATAGAACACGAGCGAAAAGTGGCAATATATGATTTGCTCGATAGTAATTACTTTGCTCCCAAAGATGATGATCAAGGTCCATACAGGGTACGCCTTAGCGTGTCGGACACTAATCGTTTAGTGATTGACATAAATGATGAGAATGATCAGCCTCTTCGTCGAGTCTTGGTGTCATTGATGTCGTTGCGCCGAGTTGTTAAGGATTATTTTAAGATTTGTGAAAGTTATTTTGATGCGTTGCAAAAGCGGACCGTGCAACAACTCGAAAGTATAGATATGGCGCGCAGAGGCTTGCATGATGAAGGGGCAAATTTGTTAATTGAACGTCTCGCTGATAAAATTGATGTGGATGCTGATACAGCCCGGAGGCTCTTTACTCTCATTTGCGTCCTGCACATACGAGCCTAACACAGCAACGAAAATTAACTCTATTTTTATGACGCAAGTTTCCGCAATTAAATTAATTTTAGCCTCGAGTTCCCTTCGCAGGCTTCACTTATTAGCACAAATAGGTATTACACCTGATGCAGTAGTGTCGCCTGACATCGATGAGTCCGTTATTCAAAATGAAAAACCCCGTGAATATGTGAAGCGTATGGCATCTGCGAAAGCAGATGCAACGAAGCAATCTGGTAAGTACTTGCTGGCTGCAGATACTGCGGTGGTCTGTGGGAACCGAATTCTCCCAAAGGCCGAAACCGAGGATGCAGCTGCTGATTGTCTGTCCCTTCTTTCCGGACGGCGGCATAAAGTTTTGGGAAGCATCTGTCTTCTATTGCCAAATGGCAAACGAAGAATGCGTTTGGTCGAGACTACAGTTTCATTCAAAAGACTAACGGAAGGTGAGATTGAGTCCTATTTAAGTAGCAGTGAGTGGGATGGTAAAGCTGGAGGCTATGCGATTCAGGGTCGCGCAGCTTCATTCGTAAAACATATTTCTGGGTCTTATAGTAATGTTGTTGGCTTGCCTCTCTATGATGTATCTCACTTGCTACGCGGTAACGGTTATCTATGGTGAATACTCCCGTTGAAATTTTAATTGAAGGCTCTCCAGCAGAAGTGCGAGTTGCAATCTTAGACCTGACTGGAAAGCTCCTTCGATTTTTTAGGTCATTAAATTGCAGGCCAAGTAAAACTGATGGGGTTTATCGTGGTCGGCTCAGCGCTGTGGATAAGGTAAGCGGTGGTGGGTTTGTAGATCTTGACGAGGGGAAAACCGCGTATTTACCTCAGACAAGAGGATTTACAGAGGGGCAGGACCTAATCGTTCAGGTCGTCCGCGATGAGCATAAAGGCAAATCGGCAGTTGTTACGACAATACCGACATTGCGAGGACGTTACGTCTCCTTACAGCCGCAACGCGATGGTATACATATTGAGAGAGGAGTACCAAAATCAAAAGTAGGTAAAAAGCTGACTGACATACGGGACTTATTCAAAAAGGGGCGTATCACAATTCGAGGGCCTGGTGCTGTTGCATCATTAGTGGAAATTAGAGACGAACTTAAATTTCTTGCAAGGAAATGGGAAGAAATACGGGACATAGCAGTATCGGCAAAACCACCGGCAATGCTGATGACAGCGCCTGAGATTAGCAAACGAATATTACGGGACACTAGTGTTATTGAGCAAGTTTTGATAGGTGATCGTAATTTATTCTACAAAATAAATAAATTAACCAAATATTGGCCGGATCTCGAGGGGCGGATAACTTTTCTTAGGGACCAAACTAATATTTTTGAGGTTGGAGATACAGAATCACAGTGGTTAGCTGCATTGGACCGTGAAGTACCACTTGAGGGAGGCGGGCGTATTACAATTGATGAAACTGAGGCGCTTATAGCTATTGATGTTGATAGCGCGAGAGCGCAGGGCAAGTCTGATGCCATTAGGCGGATTAATCTTGCGGCAATGTCTGAAATTGCCCATCAAATTTGTTTACGGAATCTGGCTGGCTTAATCATTATTGATCCCATCAGCATGTCTAACCGGAGACACCGGAAAGAATTAGTCGATATATTACGACGTGCGATGAAAGGTGATAATCGTGTAACAGATATACTAGGTATGACGCCTGGCGGCTTAATCGAGATGACCCGTCAACGTGTAGGAGCCACCCTCAACGAGGAATTTTTGGCAAAGAAGGCAACAGACATACATTTGACGGCTACTTGTGAAGCTGCAGATTTATTGCGGCGTGCATTGACGTTGCAAGGGCTCGGTCGTCTAACTGTAGTAGCCCATTCTGATATCATTTCTGAATTACGTGGAATGCTTTCCGGAGCATTAGCTGAGACAGAGCGGCGTATAGGCCAAAGCTTGGTATTACGAGTTGATAATGAAGTATCGGTTTCTAATATTTATTTTGAGAGGTGATAGAGGTGGAAAAGCTCGGAAAAAAAATCAAGTGTCCAATGTGTGGGAAAATTGCAACCCATAAATTCCGACCATTTTGTTCAAAGAATTGTTCAAATTTGGATCTTAGCAGGTGGTTTAGGGGCCAATATCGAGTGGAAACTGAGGAAAGGCCCGGCTTGGATGATTTTCCTGAGAGTTTGATCCCTCGGGGCAAAGAGAATTTTCATTAAATCATCATACAATTAATTCTTAAAATCATATAATTATTGCGCATGACTAGACTTTATATAAATAATTAGATATCCCCGGTCACTATTTTTTGGTTAAATGAAGTTGTTGCCCAGGTAGCTCAGTTGGTAGAGCAGCGGACTGAAAATCCGCGTGTCGGCAGTTCAATTCTGTCCCTGGGCACCATTTAACTGCAAGCTTAGAGTTACGCAAGCTGCTAATAAATACACATCGCTTTGAAGTATTAAATATTAGTTCTTTCAGTTTAGAATAAACGCTAGGCGTTGTAATAATCGGGCTTTTAATTAACGTTAGTCCATAAGTTTTTCCCACTTTTTAGCCTGTGAGAAAGAGTGTTGCATCCAAAAGGTGGCGCCCATTTAGACAGGGAGTAGATCAGTTCTGCAAAAGATGAAGCTGTTAGGTCGTGCGGTTTTGTTGTGTCTTACTCGATTTTTGCGGGCTGATTAAAAAAGTGCCTTTAAACTTGCCTGTACAATTTTTTTCGCAGATTTTTCATCAGCATTACGAATGTTGTTGTTTGCGCGGGCAGGGTTAATGAGATCTTCGTCGATACAATCAATCGATCTATTGGAAATATAATTCTGCAAGTAGGTGACGACGCCCATTTCTTTAATCCAATTATGAAACTTATCTGGCAGCTCATCTAGGGAACAATCAAAGGCATCTGCGATCAATCCGACCCGTGCACTATCAGCCTCAGTGTTGTAGCGGGCCACCTCACCGAGTGAAAAGCTGCAGGCAAATCCATGAGGTAAGCCAAATGTGGCAGTAAAAGGGTAAGAAATAGAATGAGCCAGGGCAGTTTGAGTTGTGCCCATGGCATAGCCGGCATATAGCGCTGCGATCTGAACTTGTTGACGAAGCTCGAAAGAATCAGGGTTATTCAGCACCATTGGCAGTGCTCTCTTCAATGCACGGATCGATGCTATTGATGCCATATCAGAAGCTGGGGTGTGGTTGCGGTTCCAAATAGCCTCCATAGCATGGCTTATAGCATCAAGACCACTATACAGGGTCACATCTTCTGGCATTGATACGCATAAGCTTGGGTCCAAAATTGCAGAGGTTGGATAGAACGTTGAATGCATGATCGAATATTTTTCCATATTAGGTCCCCAAAGTGTTCCCCATCGTGTTACCTCGGAGCCAGTACCAGATGTGGTTGGAATTGCAATGATGGGACTTGGGGTAAAGTCATTGCCTAGTGGTGTAGCCCTGATAACTGCATTCTTGAAGAGGCTGGCGTTGCTATCGAGGGCCCTCAGAGCCGTTAGTGCTTTAGCGGCGTCTATAGCACTGCCCCCACCGATTGCGATAATTTGGTCGAATTTTGGGAGCGTCTGCTCCATGCCGATTATATCTAACAATTTTGGATGGCTATTGACCGGATCTGCAACGATCAGATCTGTAGTTAATTGTGACCTAACGATTTTATCGATATTTCGCTCAAGCCAACCGGCGGTGGTCAACAGTAATGGGGAATGCCCATTAGCCATTTTACTGACGCCGTTGGCAAAAGGTAGCCGTGTGAACACTTGAGTTTGGCAAAAAAAGGGATTCATAACTTTTTACAGGAACCTAATTTGCGTATGGAATGGAATAGATATCAAAAGAGGTTTAAGCGGGTGCACGGCTCTTTAATGTGGTTATAATAACGTACACTCACTCAATTCTTTTCCAGAGACCTAGAAATAGGAAAAGATAATTCCACGGAAGTGATTTTTACAACGATTTTCGGCTTTTATTAATTCAAATAGCGGTTGGAAATTTATCCCTTTTTTGTTCCGGGAAATGTAGCCTCACGTTCCTCCGCATCGTCCGCTTTATTATAATCTTCATCTAGGTGACCGGTATTGCCTGGAGGGCTTTTAACAGTGAAGAAAGTCGCTTCGCCGTTAATGGCACGACTTCTATGTTTCGTGTTACGGGGAATGTGGATCATATCACCGGCTTTAACAATACGTTCCTCTTCTCCAAGTATATAATGTAACTCTCCAGTTAATATGTAGGTGAATTGTTCTTCATTGGGATGCGAGTGCAAAGGTGGGCCCGAACCCTCTGGTTTTGTAACAACGCCAGCTTTCATAAACTCCCCTGCCACTTGCTGTATGCTTTGATGTGGGTTTGCCAGCCCATGGTGTGTATCCATCTCATTAGGAAAATAATAAGGCATGTGATTCCCTCCTCCTTTATCACACTCCGTAAATCAATTAGTTATAATCTATACCCTCTCTAAGTTCTATCCAAGATGTAGAACCAAGGGTATCTTGCAATCCATTTATACTGAATGTTTGACGAAGGCTCTGGAAACTAAAGTCCATCGTTTCGCGACTTGAAAGGTACCTCAGTTAATTTTGGTCGAGTTTTTTCAATACAAATTGTTCATGCTGGGGCCATCAATCTACTGTGATTTCTCAGATTGCTTATAACGGATAAATTTGGTAGAGGGCGAAGATGGAATTCGATTATGTAATAGTTGGGGGTGGCTCCGCTGGCTGCACATTGGCTAATCGTCTGTCGGCAAATGGAAAGTATACAGTGTGTATGTTGGAGGCTGGCGGAAAAGACTATAACCCTTGGATACACATTCCTGCTGGTTTCGTCAAAACTATGGCAGATCCATCTGTGAATTGGTTGTTTGAGACCAAGCCACAGGATAGTACCGGAAATCGTCCGATACCGATCCCACGTGGTAAAGTGATAGGTGGTAGTAGCTCAATCAATGGCATGCTCTATGTGCGCGGACAGCCTGCCGATTATGACGTTTGGGCTCAAATGGGTTGTACGGGTTGGTCCTATAAAGATGTGTTGCCCTATTTTAAAAGATCAGAAAATTGGGAGTGTGGGGGGAATAGATATCGTGGTGAGGGTGGCCCACTAAATGTTGCCGAAACGAGAAATAGGTATGATATTTTAGATAAGGTTATCGAGGCTGGAAGTAGTTTGGGCTACGTGCCAGAGCATGACTATAACTCTGGCAGTCAGGCGGGTTTTTTTTATTATCAACTTACTCAAAAAGATGGCCGACGGTTTAGTGCAAAGCACGCTTATCTGGACCCAGCTCGTAATCGAACCAACCTCACGGTCTGGACTCGAGCTTTAGCAAAGAGGATTTTAATCAAAGATGGCCGCGCTTGGGGGGTAACTTTTAGAAAACAAGGCCGAGACAACATTGTGGCAGCAAGAGCAGAGGTAATCATATCTGCGGGGGCAATACAATCGCCTCAGTTACTTGAGGTATCAGGTATTGGCCAAGGAGAACGACTTAGGTCATTGGGGATTGGGGTAGTTAACGATTTGCCGGGGGTGGGCGAAAACCTACAGGATCACTATATCGCACGCTTATCTTGGCGAATGATCCCAGGTACTATTTCGATAAACCAACTTACCCGAGGAGCAAAACTAGTTGGAGAAGTGATTAAATACATCTTCAAACGAGAGGGCGCATTAGCCCAATCCGCTGGAATTGTTGGCGGTTTCATAAAGAGCCGACCAGAATTACTGGACGCTGATATCCAATTTCATATCGCCCACGCTACCTTTCGCAATACGCATAAACGTACCTTCGATTCCTTCCCTGGTCTTACAATAGGCCCATGCCAGCTTAGGCCGGATAGTCGGGGACAGATCCACAGCGTTACACCTAGGATATCTGATAAACCCGAAATTTTACCAAATTTTCTTTCTACCGAAGTCGATCAGCAGGTCCTTTTATCAGGGATGCGATTTGCTCGTGCGTTAGCGAAAAGCGATATGCTGAAGCCTTTTGTTTCGCATGAGCTTTCACCTGGTGAAGCCATCATGGACGATAAAGGGTTGCTGGATTATGCTCGCAATACCGGAGCAACACTTTATCATCCGGTTGGGACTTGCAAAATGGGCATTGATCCTATGGCTGTAGTTGATCCAGAATTAAGGATCCACGGGTTGCAAGGAATTCGAGTAGTAGATGCCTCGATAATGCCACGCCTCTGTAGCGGTAACACAAATGCACCAACTATCATGATAGCTGAAAAAGCAGCGGATATGATTCTAGGTCGGACTTTAACGCATAACGGTTAGGTACCATCGAAATTCCGACAAATATCTTAGGCTCGTCAATACAAGAAAATACGTTGGTTCAGAAATATACGGTGCCAGTTAAATACCCTTGCCCGGGGTAGAGACGCGGCGTCCTGCACCTCTAACGAATCAGTTTTGGGAATATAATGCCTTTAGAGAAAGTCAAACTCTTAAGATACTAGTTCCTAAATAAATGAAGCCAAAAATCGTAAATGGCCAAGGCCATTCCTATAAAAGAAACAATTGCAAGATCTATTTTGGCAACATACACAACCAAAACACCCAAAAATAATGCAAGGGTAGTGAGAGCTATTCCGCCAAATACTTTTTCTCCGAAGCCAAACTTCAAAGCCTCTTTAGAGTTTTGCAAGCAGAGAGATTTAGTATGGATATTTTTACTTTGAAATTTTTTAGATCTCATACTTAGCATTACGTGGCGTCCATGCAGCGTGCCAGATGGCTTGATAAAAATTGAGCGTTGCGTAACAGCCGAGCATCATAACCACGTTGGCCTATCATCTGAACTCCTATTGGCATGCTGTTATCTCCTATCAGGAGAGGCAATGTGATCGCCGGCACCCCACAAAAAGTCCACAGCGAACAAAAAACAGGATTACCTGTGTATTCGAGCGTTTTTGGGGCCTCTCCGGTTGTTGATGGGGTAATGATGGCATCATATCGTTCAAAAATCTGATCTAGTCCGGCATTTAAAACCTCTCTAAGCTCAATCGCGTTATTATAGTCGATAGCCTTCACATTGCGGCCTTCCTCAATCATTTGGCATAGCTCTGAGTTAATATCGTTTTTGTTTTTGTCATAAAGAGGCCCTAGGTTTCTAGCTACGTCAGCAATCATAATTGTGCGGTGTAATTTTGCTCCTTGCGTAAATATATCTGGGAGCCCCACTTCCTCACATAAATCACCCAATTCTTCAGTTAATTCATTGAAGCCAGCCTTCAGATCATTGTGCCCTTTATTCCATGCTGGTGATTTTACGAAAGCAAACGTTGGATCGATGGATATTCCGTTATTCATATGTTCTAACAAATTAGGACAAGCTTTAGGGCTCATGCAATTATCAGAAGAGTCAAAAAACGCAAGTGCATCTCCGATTAATGCAACGTCCGTAACAGTTTTCCCGAACACACCGACTGTGTCCAAAGGTGAGGAAAGAATAAGAGAGCCGCTTCGGGAAATTAACCCATGGGAGGGTTTATACCCGACTACACCGCAAAAAGAAGCAGGTCGTATTATGGAACCATTGGTTTGGCTGCCGACTGCAAGTGGTGCCATTTTCGCAGCAACAACTGCAGCTGAGCCACTTGATGAGCCCCCTGGGGTCCGTGATTTGTCATGTGGATTTCTTGTTTTGCCAGGGCCGTACATCGCAAGTTCTGTAGTGACGCTCTTGCCAATAATGATTGCGCCTGCTTGGCGAAGTAAGGCTGCTACCGTTGAATCATGTGCTGGTTTACGACCAGAATATACGGAGGTGCCGCACTCAGTTGGCATATCATATGTATCGAAAATATCTTTAACTGCCACTGGGAGTCCAAATAATGCACCCACCGGCATACCTTGTGCACGTGTTTCATCAGCTGCTCGGGCTTGATTGAGTGCATGCCGGTGGTCAAGAAATGACCAAGCATTAATATCTTCATCTATGTCTGATATTTGATCTAAGTATGCATGCGTAAGGTCATATGCAGAAATCTCGCCATTCATTAATTTATTACGAGCCTCTAAGGCACTGAATTCTATGAGATTCATGGGAATAAGTTAACTTGCATAAAGTTTAGTTGGAAGCCAAAGAGCCACTTGGGGAAAATTATATAAAATTATCATTGCAATAAGCACCATTGCTAGGAAAGGCATAATGCCCTTAAAAATATCGATTAACTCGACCTCCGGTGGCGCAACCCCTTTAAGGTAGTATGCTGCCATAGCCATCGGTGGCGTAAGGAAGGAGGTCTGTAAGTTGAGTGCTACGAGAATGCCGAAAAATAGCGGGTCAACGTTAAATAAACTGAGCATAGGCAAGAAGATAGGGACAAAAATGATGATAATTTCACTCCACTCTAGCGGCCAGCCGAGTAAAAAAATTATCAATTGCGCCAAGATTAAGAACATCAGCGGCGACAGGTTCATCGATAGCACGATATCTTTGATAATATCGTGACCCCCAAGGTAGGAAAAAACGGATGCGAAGGTCCAGGATCCAACAAAAAGCCAGCAGACCATGGCTGAGGTACGTACGGTCAAATAAACAGATTCTCTCAGTCTATCCCAGGTAAGTGCACGGTAGCAATATGCCAGCAATAGTCCCCCTAGCGCTCCTATTGCGGCAGCCTCCGATGGTGTGGCCAGTCCCATGAGTATAGCTCCCAAAACTGAGACTATGAGGAAGGCGAGCGGAAAAAATGATGTGGCCAACATCCAAATTATTGCGCCAAAAGAGCTATCCTCTATATCCCTTTCTTGGGGCTTCGGTGCTAGGGCAGGATTGAACGCAGCCCGACCGACTACGTAAATGATGTAAAGCCCAGCAAGCAAAAATCCTGGAATGATTGCCCCCGCATAAAGCCTCATCACCGGAACGTTGGTTGTTGCTGAATAGACAATAAGCATGATGCTAGGCGGTATCAAGATTCCTAGGCAGCCGCCTGCGCAGATGACACCTGAAGAGAAACTGGTGTCATATTTTGCTTTGAGCATAGCCGGAAGAGCAAGAAGGCCCATTAGGGTTACAACGGCTCCTACAATTCCTGTAGCGGTGGCAAAAATCGCGCATGTTGCGAGCGCGGCAATCGCCATTGAACCAGGCATCCGGCGCATTGATATTTGCAAAGTGAGGAATAAGCGATCAAGAATATTTGCTCGTTCGATGACATAACCCATGAAAAGGAACAGTGGTACTGCTGTCAGAACATCATTTGCCATTACCGAATAGGTTTGATTGACAAATAAATCGAAGATTTGATTGTCGAAAATTGATGTCATGCGTGATGCGTCATAATAGGCGTAGTACCCAAATGCCACGCCCATTGCCATCAATGTAAAGCAAATAGGAAATCCAAGTAGAATGACAAAAATAAACAAAATCATCATCATAATGGCGACTTGAGGATCTGTCATTTTACACCGTCGGAAGAGATGGACCTATTTTCTTGAATTCGCGGTCGCTCCGACTCCGTTTCTTCTACATCTCGGTAACTTGGTGGCCATTGGCCTGTTTTAATACAGATAATACATCTGCAAAGTTGGGCTATTCCTTGAATAAAAAATAGTGAGCCTGCGATAGGAATGATGGTTTTGAATTGAAAAATGGGAACATTGGCAGGGCTCATCACACTGACCTCGCCTCTGCCCGAGTTGTACGACCACGAATCTAATGCGTAATCAAAGCCGGCGAAAATCAATGCAATGACCACTGGATAAAAGAACACTATATATAAAATTAATTCTATGATTGCCTGCGTTTTGGGCTTCAATAATCGATAAATAACATCCGCTCTTACGTGGCCATTACGGGACAAGGTATAGGCCCCCGCCATCATAAAAAGCGCACCAAACATCATATAGCTAAGATCAAAGGCCCAAGCCGTGGGGTCTTGCTGAACTCGGCGCATAAAGACCTCATAACCAATACCAAGAGCCATTACTAAGATGCACCAAGCGAAAGCCCGACCTACCCAAGCGGATACAGTATCAATAATATTTATTAGCCTATGCATTGGTTAAAATTTTTTTTCCCCAAAAGTGCAATTGAATTCTATAAAATTTGATGCAAATCAACTCACATTAGAACTTGCAAAATCCTTATTTATTAGAAACTTATTTCATTTGGAAAGTGATGTTTGAAGGCAAGCTTATAGTCAGCTGCATTCATTAGGTCATAAAAAGCTACCCTATATGACCAATCTTTTTGACTTTTAACCACTTTGGCGAAAAAAGGATCCTTTTGCAATTTTTTAAGGACTTCGTCCCATGAAAATAGTTGTGCCTTCATTACTGCTTGTGGCGTTCGTTTAACATTGACCTTATCTTTTTTGATTAGACCCTGCAGGTCTCTGGAATAGTTATCCATAGCAAAGCCATAATTTGCTGTATTTGCCGCCTCTGCGCTGAACTCCAAAATTGCTTGTAGTTCTGGCGCGAGCTTTTCAAATCGGTTCTTATTGAAAATTATTTCAAAGAATTCTGCAGCCTGGTGGTAACTCCCAAGCATGTAATTTTTAGAAACATCGTGCGCTCCAAACTGACGGTCCGATGTTGGATTATTGAACTCGAATGCCTCAATTACTCCACGCTCTAAAGCTGGGATAATTTCGCCGCCTGGCAACTGTGTAACTTTTAGCCCCATACCTTGCATGATATCAGTAGCAAGCCCAACGGTTCGGTATTTTATACCTTTCATATCTTCCGTGGTTCGTATTTCTTTTTTAAACCAACCAAGTGGTTGAGTGGGCATTGGCATACAGAAGAAACCTACTAGGTTCAGTTTAAGAATGTCCTGCACTAGCTCACGATAAAGATCTTTTCCGCCACCATAGTGGATCCAAGCCAGAATTTGGGCGGCATTGGCACCAAACACGGGGCCAGTGCCAAAAAGAGATGCCGCTTTATTTTTTCCATACCAGTATGCGGTGACTGTATGAGCACCATCTAAAACTCCTTTATGACAGGCATCCTGAACTTGAAATGCCTTAACCACTGCGCCTGCAGGTAGGAGGTCAATTTTAAGTCGGCCGCCAGACATTTTGTCGACACGTTCAACGTATTGTTTTGCCATTTCTTGGAATACCGATTTAGAACCCCATGATGATTGTACTTTAAGGGTGACAGTCTCTGCCCTTGAAATATTAGGCGCTGATGGCTGGTTCTTTTTTTTCTTTACATCTTCGGAGTTTTCATCGCAGCCTGCTAATATTACAGCCGCGGTGCTGGTGGCGGCTGCGATACCCGCGCCTTTGAGGAACTTCCGGCGCGAAGCACCAGATACAAGTGGTTTTTTTTCAGAAGCCGTCATAGCTATGTCCTCTTTGTTGGTAATTGATATATTGAAAGCAAGGATTGCACTATTTAACTCCTCAACGCCTCGAAGTTTCAAGTATGTTCTCACCAAGGTGAAATCTGGCAAGGCTAAAAAAAGTAATCCGAATTAATAAAATGATGGTGTGTGTCCGCTCAATATTAAATCACTGCTTAATTGGTATGTAAGCACGCCACGATAAGAAAAATTACTAAACGTTGCCGAGGAGCCCCTTCAAGCTGTAAAAATATAAGTATGTTTAGACAGTCTGAGGTTTATGAGCATATCGGTGTTGATCCCATTACGCCTGTCATTGGGGCCGAAGTTAGTTGTGTTAATTTAGCGCAAGTACCGCTGCCTGATGCGTTGCAGGAGATTCATCTTGCCTTGATGCGGCACCAGGTATTGTTTTTTCATAATCAGGATATAACACCTGCAGAATTCTCTGCCTGGGCTGGTCAATTCGGTAGGCTTAGAAAAGCGCGTAGGGCGGCTTTTGAATTACTTGAAGAAGCGCCTGAGGTTGCGGTGATAGTAAATGACAAGAGTCGCCCACCTAATGTGAACCATTTTCACCCAGACGGAATATTTCGTAAGCAACCGGAATTTGCATCAATTCTCCATGGCAAAGAAGTCCCAGAATACGGTGGGGACACTGTCTTTGTAAGTATGACAGCTGCTTATGAAGCTCTTTCCACTGATATGAAGAGTTATCTGGCACCAAAGAGCGCGACGCAAGACTTTATGAAGTTACATGGCAGTGCAAGCAAGGCCCGCAGCTGGAATGGTGAAAATGCAGTTCGGATGAAGTCGATGGCTAAAGATCATCCGCCCATTAGTCATCCAATAGTGCGTAAGCATCCCGTTACAGGCCTGCCTAGCCTCTATGTTTCAGAGAGTTTCACGAGGTGCATAGATAAGGTGCCTAAAGATGAGTCAGATGCGAAACTGCTAGAATTGTATCGCCACTACGAGAGGCCCGAATTTCATTGTCGTTTTCGGTGGCGTCCCAATTCAATTGCTTTTTGGGACAACCGAGCAACGTTACATTATGCCGTGGCCGATTATTGGCCTCAAAAAAGGCTGATGCATAGACTGACTATTGAAACAGATGCGCTCGGCAGTGATGGCTGAGGGGTGCATATTCGTTCATGTAATACAAAAGGCACCCTATTACAAAGGAAGGACAATAAGATGAATAAACTGCCTGAGCCCTGTAATGCTGGAGGAAATTCTGCAACCGCAGCGTTAGCAGAATTTGTTGTGAATTTTGATTTAGTGTCTGTAGACGATTTTACTTTAGGAAGGGCTCGTACTCACTTGTTTGATACCTTGGGCGCCTGCATTGCAGGTGCTGTGCAACAAGTGACTATTGCGAGTGAAAAAACGATGGCTGAGTTGACGCCCGATGGGGATGTGCCGGTTCCTGGTCAAAGTGGGCGCTATAATGTCCTTACGGCAGCATTTCTTGCGGGCACTGCTGGGCACGGGCTCGAACTGGATGATGGATATCGACCAGCCGGCGCCCATCCTGGCGTGGCCATTGTTCCAGCCATTCTTGCCGCTGGCTATCGTTATAATATCAGTGGCCGAAGTTTTTTAAGCGCAATGATTGTTGGTTACGAAGTAATGGGGCGTGTTGCTGCGGCTATGCATCCACGTCAGCGTCAACGCGGGTTTCACGGCACGCCAATTGCTGGTGTTATAGGTGCTGCTGCTGCCGTGTCTGCAATAAAAGGACATTCTGCTGCGATAATTCGCAACGCTTTTGGCCTAGCCGCATCAATGGCATCTGGTATCAATACACATCGATCGGGCGGAGATGCAAAGCGTATGCATCCAGGGTTAGCCGCCCACAATGGCATTATGGCGTCAAACTTGGCGGAGAATGGATTTTCCGGGCTTGAGACGGCTCTGGAAGATCAATACGGGTTTTTTGCTACGTTCGCTGGCACGGATGGAGACGCTCCGGATTGGGATAAAATTGACATTATGTGTCAGGGTGGACGGATTAATTCAGATTACGTAATCGGTGATTGCTATATTAAGCCACACGCCTGTTGCAGGCATTTGCATCCAATGTTGGATGCGCTGATAGATATTCTTGTTAAGGAAGAATTAAACCCAAAGGATATCGATGCGGTTGATGTTGGCATTTACGAGGTGGGGCTTGTGCACGGCGATATCGGTTGGGATACCTTTACAACAGCGCAGATGTCCATTCCCTTCACGGCCGCAACAGCACTTCATTATCGTTCTGTACAGCTCGGGCATTTCACGCCGGAGGCGAGAAAAAATATCTCTGTCATTGAGGATTGCGCTAAAGTGCATACCTACCTTGATAAGGAGTTAGATGCGGTTTATCCGCAAAAACGGCCAACGCGCGTCGAGGTTAGGACTGCGGATGGCCGTAAATTTTCGAAAGAAGTAGATGAGCCATTGGGTTCGGCTCGCAACCCTGTGTCAGATACTGCAATGATTGCAAAGTACGAAGGACTTACTGTGCCAGTCCTCGGTGAAACTTGTGCAAAAGAAATATTATCTAATCTGCAACAAATCGAGACGATAGATGACTTGCGTGGGGTTATTGAATTAATGGCGATATAGGTTTCCGATGAGCATAAGGTGTGTCGACTTATGCAGCTGCCAGGGTTCGCGCAGTGAGTGATGTCTAATGGAGAATATAGATGAGTGAAAAAAAGATAGAGACAAGCGAGGTAATGAAAAAGCTAGCTTCTTACATAGCCGACGCAGGTCAAATGACCTTACCTGCGGATGCCGCTGAACACGGGAAGCATCATCTTATTGATACTGTGGCTTCTATAGTGTCTGGCTCAAGATTAGCGCCTGGTAAAGTCATTATGAAGTATATGAGAAGTCTAGGCGGCACTAAAGAGGCTTTGTTGTTAGGAAGTGATTATGTGACAACCGCAGTCAATGCTGCTTTTGGGAATGCTATGATAGCTCATGCCGATGAGACCGATGACTCACACAAGGAATCCCGAAGCCACATAGGATGCGGGGCAGTGCCAGCAGCTCTTGCAATGGCCGAACGTGAGGGGGCCACTGGTAGGGAGCTATTAAATGCAGTTGTCCTTGGTTACGACATAGGTGCCAGAACCAATTTTTCTATCGGTGTCCATTCAATGTATGATGCTGGACATAGCACACATACTTTCGCTCCTACTTTTGGTGCGGCTGCCTCAGCTATGGCGTTGGCAGGGCTCAGCGCAGATCAGGTTCGCTGGGGCATATCGTATACGGCACAACAGGTGGGCGGTATAAACTGCTGGCAGCGCGATTTAGACCATGTTGAAAAGGGCTTTGATTTTGGTGGTATGGCTGGCCGGAATGGTGTTACGGCAGCCACACTTGTGCAGTCCGGTTTCACTGGCGTTGACGATGTGTTTGTTGGACCACGTAATTTCTATTCTACCTATTCAACTGAGCCTCGACCTGAAGCTATGGTTGATGGGCTGGGTGAACGATTTGAAGTCATCCAAACGAATATAAAGAAATGGACCGTTGGATCTCCCATACAAGCACCTCTCGACTGCATAGAGGTACTGCAGAAAGATAATGATTTATCGAGAGAAAATATCAAACACATCAAGCTTCGCCTCTCAGATATGGAAAGTCCGGTGGTTGATGATCGNCACATGGCCGANATTTGTATTCAACATATGGTTGCTTTGATGATCTTAGATGGNACNGNAACNTTTGCTTCTGCTCATGATGAGGCACGNATGACAGACCCAGCTGTGNTTGANTTCCGCAAGAAGATTGAGCTTNTTGGTGAAAAAGACATACCGCGACGTAATGCTATCGTAGAGGTTACCCTNGCNAACGGCGATNNTCTCNCACANAAACAAGTNGCAGTTCGTGGCACTCCGGACAATCCNATGACGCGTCAGGAAGTAGATGACAAAGCATTTGAGCTNATGGCNCCAATTTTAGGGCANAGTAACACACGGTCCTTAATTGATAAGGTTTGGGAANTTGAGGTNATTGATAATGTGNNGGAATTACGACCATTGATGGTAGCTTGANTTTCCTNATTTAATTCCNAGACAGATCGTAATTAGTGTCATACATCTCCANTCNTGCTTCAAGAAGTTAGAAATGAGCNACTTTNANTNGAATAGCGGCGCTGNATNATNATGAGGCCGGAAAACCCGANTGCCCTNGATTATTTTTTTGCAACAAAATNGCATCTTGCCGCACGGTNCATNGCGACCCAACCGCCGTNCAANAANCNGTGGTTNGGATNGGCNGATGTTGTTTGCGANCAATNNAGGNCTGCTCCCATTAGCCTAGTNNAACGATTNAGATTTTATTGCGGGCCTCCAATCCAGAATGGCATCTCNTAANCGAAATATGTTNCGCTGACCCATTGNAGGAGACCNGGAGGGTATTCTAAAGTCAGGGCCCAAGATAAAANGCCGAGAAATATAAATGCNGAAAGTCCCATAAGGCCNTTACGCAGGTGATTTTTGCCTACTTTCACGTGAANGAAATGCCAAATAAAGAACATTGCCCCGAGCGCGTATCCNACAATGGACATAAACACTAGCATGCCAATTATCCACAACANATAATACCACTCGGAGTGCTCGGTTTCAGTATTGGTTTCTCTGTCACATAGGGCTGTTCTAGGCTCGGTTGCAAAACATTGTTGATACAATAACGGAAGAATGAATAGCAGACCTATNCCACCAATAGTGAATGGGAANATNCGACCCATAGTTTCATATTTGAAGCCATCCACAGCCGCNGCCANAACTANTCCCAGCATCAAAAGGGTNAACAAGATTTGNGGACGACGATTGCGTGTGGTGTGATCACTATCCTCACTATACGTCTTGCCAGCATTTGGGTTGTAGCGGAGNGCCGCAATAATTGAAANTATGGTCAATGCAACNANAAGCCACAGCATCCAGCGGCCTTCGATTTTATCCCACGAATTATAGATTTGCAGNGACTGATAGAGACTGGTTTCTATTCTTGTGGAGAGGAAGAANCCTATTAACAACGCGGGNCGCGACCAGCCAAACCGCTTCATNAAGACCCCAAGGGTGCCAAAGATAAAAAGACTGATNAGGTCNGCCCAGATGCGCGTNGCNTGGAATGCAGCAAAAAAGATCAGAACTAGCATGAATGGTGCTAAGTATCCGTATTTTATAGTTGTTAAACGAGCGATGTATGGAGCNAGGAGAATGCAGGAGCCTGCNCCNAAAACGTTNGCGAGAGCAAGTGACCANATCATTGTGTACGTTAAATGGAGCTTGGTCGTGATCATTTCCGTGCCCGGTTCAATACCNATAAGAATAAAGCCNGACAACATGATCGCATAGCTGCCTGAACCTGGAATGCCAAATAATATCGTGGGGATCATTGCCCCNCCTTCTTTGGCATTATTTGANGACTCAGGAGCCAGCACACCGCGGATATCCCCNGTTCCAAATTTCTCGCGATCTTTTGATGTTTGTATTATGTGTCCGTATGCGATCCAATCCACAACAGANCCACCTAAGCCGGGAAGGGCTCCCACAATACAGCCGATAGTCGCACATCTAACNACAATGAACCANTTCTTAAANGCGTCCTTAACACCTCTCACCCAGCCTTTGCCCAGGACGGTGCCATCTTCNGAGATGGTTTGATGCCGACGCACAAGATCAATGATCTCAGGCATTGCNAACATNCCAAGCCCGATGATAACGATTTTGATGCCATCNCTTAAGTAAATTAAATCGAAGGTCAGNCGAAACGCCCCGTGAGGTTCGNANCCTACCATTCCAANCACTAGGCCGACTACGCAAGTAGCCAACCCTTTTAAAGCATTATTNCCTGTNAGCATTCCAATCATACTGAGGGCCAACATGATCAGCATAAATTGTTCGATTAANCCGAANAGCAATATNATAGGACGTGCNGCAAANATNGCNGCNGTAAGNACACATGCTCCAAAAAGNCCCCCAAACAATGAAGCAGTGAAAGCTGCACCTAATGCNCGNGCACCCTCACCCCTTTTGGAAAGTGGGAAACCATCCATAACTGTAGCNTGCGATCCGGATGTACCAGGAATGCCCATTAANACAGATGGAAATGTATCAGAGGTCGTTGTTGGTGCCAGAAGACCAACCATCATAGCGAGTGCGGAGGCTTGATCCATATCAAAAACAAAAGGAAGTAGTAGTGATAAACCAGCTACCCCTCCAAGGCCCGGCAACACGCCCACNACAAGCCCTAAAGCAGTTCCGAGTAACAAGAAAAACAGGTGCTCTAACGCAAAAAGATTTANCAGAGCCTGAAAGAAAACGTCATCCATTGCTNACCCTCCACCCTTNTACTCAGGGANCCTTTNTGCAANTCGTNGATATGGATACCAAGCANTCCAAATANCTCGCTANTATTTAGCGCACTTATTGAAACCAGGAAAGTGGCAAATTNAATTAAGATGACANGATGTTCGCCTATNACACGAACTGAGGGGTGTTATTGTAGGTAATTGATACTGTGNAGGNTTTCAATNCCCCAGCNTTTANCAAGTGATNATGGAAAGGACGAATTNNAAGTCGNNGCNTCNAANAGCNCCNANANNTNTCGTNCCTCAAAAAGAAAGCGCCCGGAGTGACATCCGGGCGCNAACACTACTAGNNTTTGGTTAATTTAGATNTTTANATCAAGATTATACCGAGTTTTTAGGTATTTCCTGAAATATGCCTTCTCGCCNTTCGTCAGAGAGAAGTTTTGTTTCATAACGGNACCTGCTGCTTCACCAATTGTCACAGCATAGGGTCCGATGATCCGATCTTTTCTCTTNATAAAGTCAGGATCTGCCATTGCCTTTTTGAAAGCTCCACGCCACGCTTTCAATACTGGAGCAGATGTACCGCCTTGNAGCAAGTANGCTTTGTTGACATTAACCCCAATCTTGGTCAGCTTCATTGTGGCTTCTGCNGCGGCACCCGTGAACTTCTTGCCGGTTGCTGCCTCATAATACTCNAAATATGAGGGTACGTTCGGCCAGACTGCATCACGATTCCATTTTCCGTTCTTATCTTTCCANTTGCCGTTAANNTCTGGNGCGCCAAATGTGAANAATTCNACCGATAANCCTTCATCNCGGAAAGATTTACGATTGTTTAGATACGATAAACAATTATCGTACATAAGCGTAAANTCACCACGTTCNAATGCCAGAGCCATCGGGCCATTACCCTTCATNCCCCAAACGTTTTTNAGCTCAATNCCCATTAACGAGAAGGCTGCACGATAATTGATGTCGGTAGAGGTTGGTGTTTTACCGCCCATCACAAGCGCATCTTTGGGCAANGATGCCATTTTTGCCAACTGAGCTTTCGGGCTCAACCCCTTGAGACCAAGCTCTGGACGGCTGTAAATCATGGCGCTTCGTGGCAAGAGGGCGATAGGATCCCATTTCATGATATCGAACTTTACCCTTGGATCTTTGAGCACATAGTTCATAACAGTTGAAATAGAGACAGCCATTACCCATGTCCCGTCTTTCTTGGCACGAGCTTGGAAATAGTTACCTCCAACAATGCCACCTGCACCGGGCTTGTTGACAACCAGTATTTTGGGTTTCCCTGGCAGGTGCCGCTCCAAATATGGCTGTAAGAAACGGGCAAGACTATCCGTGCCGCCACCCTCGTTAAAGGGTATAATTACGCGGATGCGCTTACCCGCGAAGTCGACCGCTTTGGCTTCGTTTGCGGTCGTCACGCCGAGCGAAATGGCAAATGCCGATACGGCAAGAGCGCAAGCCACGCGGCCTGAGAGCAATTTCTTGATCATAAAAAGGCCTCCCTTATGAGGTTACAAATTTTCCGAAAGCGATGCCACTCGCTACTCGGATTTAAACATATAAGTGCCCTAACACAGTTATGTCAGCACACTATGGAGGGAGATATAGCGGTTTTGTGAAAAAGCCGCTAGTCCTGAATCGCACTCTTTTCAAATAAAAAAAAACTGCAACCAGATCTAGCCGGATGACGTTTCAGTTTGAAATGCAGATATGTCAATATTTTAATGTCTTGATCCTAAAGGTTTTGCCAACAAGATGCTGTAAAAATTTTCTGCAGAACACGATAAGTAATTGAAATAAAACACTATTAATTCTTCAACATTTCATGTTAGCGGATACCCCCTACTAATTTGACTTTTTTTATAGTTGGTCTGCTTTTATGTAAATAGAATCACCTTTCAAAAAATTTTCTTTGTTAAAAAAAATATTTTTGAACAGGCAAGGGCTGGGTGCCAATTTGATTTTCTAACAAATTGTGGAATTATTTTTATTTTCCGCATTGGTGGCGTTACATTAAGATCGTTTGGCGAATTTATCCAACTCGCGTCAACACATCGTAATTTGCCCGCAATTCATCTAAACCTTTTTAGCGGGATTTAATAATTTAGCGCAACTTTTGTTAAGTCTCTTGGCAAGTTTATTGATATTTTGATAACACTCTGGGAAATCATTGAGCGGGTGCATTAGATATTTGCATTTCACCTCATGCCTTAGCCTGATGGATGTAAATCTGAATAGACCTACATAGGGGGAAAAAGTGGCGCAGCATATTGTACGAGACAATCCTTACACGCGTGGAATAGCTAAATTCGTCTCTGCATTAAGATATGACGATATTCCGAAGAATGTTCGCGATCGCATCAAATTGCTCGTTCTAGATTCCTTCGGTTGCGCTCTTTATGCTGTAGATTTGGAATGGTCTCAGATATTAATGAAAACACTTGGGTGTTCTGACAGCTCTACACAATGCGGAGTGTGGGGAACCAGCCAACGTATTTCGGCTCCTCATGCTGCTTTGATAAATGGAACCTTGACCCAAGGGTTTGAGCTCGATGATGTACATCGGCGGGGGATTTTGCATGTAGGCGCGGTTACGCTGCCTGCATTAGTGTCTATTGTTGAGATGAAAGGAGGATTGACTGGCAAAGACTTTCTAACCTCTGCTGTTGCCGGATACGAAATTGGTCCTCGTGTTGGTGTCTGCATGGGTAACGAGCATATCACCCAAGGTTGGCACTCTGGAGCTACTGTGGGTGTATTTTCGGCTGCCGCTGGCGCATCATCTGGGCTAGGTCTCTCTGAGGATCAAACAGTTCATGCACTTGGTGTAGCTGGAACTCAGGCTGCCGGTCTTATGGCGGCTCAATTTGGAGGCATGGTAAAACGAATGCATGCAGGTCGTTCCTCTCAAAGTGGTCTTTACGGAGCCCTTCTGGCAGAACAGGGATTTACCGGGATCACTGATGTGCTGGAGAGCGAGTATGGTGGCTTTTGCACCACTTTTTCGCGGTCTCAGGATCGGTTTGACTTAGAACAATTAAATCATGGATTTGGCGAAGTTTGGGAGACGATGGGGATAGCTTTGAAATTTTATTCCTGTGTTGGCACGAATCACACCACGATGGATGCACTGAAAATCATTCGGAGACGGCGTCCTTTTGAGCCACATGACGTAAAGGAAATTATTATTCATGGCTCAAAAGTAACCGTCGAGCATGTCGGATGGGAATACAAGCCGGAGGGAGTAACATCAGCACAGCTAAACCTGCCATTCTGTGTAGCTACAATGCTGCTTGAAGGTGATTGTTTTGTTGATCAATTTAGTGAAGCGATTGTTGCTGATCCAACAAGAATGGCATTTGCAAAAAAAGTGAAGACGGTTGAGGACCCTGAAATAACTGCCAAGGGGCCGGCTTACAGACACAGTGTTGATGTTGAGATCCACTTCAATGACGGTTCTGTAGAGAAAGAAGCGGTCGAGGCAGCACGCGGTAGTGAGAAACACTTCGCATCCGATGCTGATGTAATAGAGAAATTTGAAAAGTTGGCCTCAAAGAGTTTGGATCAGAAACAAGTCGGTGAGTTACGCGATGTAATTCTAAATATCGAGGATGTTGAAGACGCTGGCACCATTGCGAGGCTTCTTGCTGTACGCTAGAATTTCTAAAGTTGTGAACGTCATAAATTGCTCTTAGGTTTTTTCAGTGTACGAGCATACCGCTTGATTATTGGAGTGTACCTGAGGCTTTGTGCTGGCAAACGCAACCAAAACACCTCCAAACTAATTCGCTCGCTATTTATGGGTTTGAAGCAGAACATTATTCATTCAGCCTATGATGTTTGATTTCTTAAGTTCCCCAATTTCGTCGCTTGAGTAGCCCAACTCTCTTAGAATTTCTGTATTGTGCTGACCGAAGGAAGGCGGCGGACTATCTACCCTTGGACCTTCCTTAGCATATTTAAATGCCGCAACAGGCACAGTGTACTCACCATCAACCTCTTGGGATCCGTCCTTATAACAATGAAAAATATTACGATGCTTTACTTGTGGATCGGAAATCGCCTCTTCGACACTACGTTGGCGTGCAGCAGGAATATGATTGTCCTGAAGAAAATCTTCCCATTCCTGGGCTGTTTTTGTTGCTATCAATTTTCTGAGGGCTTCAGCTTCGCTGGCTCGATGCTGTCGCCTGTAAGAGTCCGATTTGTTAGCTCTCTCTGGCTGGCCGACCAACTCCCAAAATCGCGAATGTTGGCGGTGGTTGCTAGCTCCGAGAAGAAGCATGTTGTCCTCTGCCATATATTCACTGTGAGTGGCCTGGCCTCTGTCGGGTGTTTGATAATCCAATTTTTTGCCGGTTCTAAGCGCGCCAGTGATCTGAGCTCCCATTAAAATGAACGCTGTATCTGTTAGGCAGCCGTCAATATATTGACCATTCCCAGTGCGTTCACGTTGAAAAAGTGCACTTGATATTGCAAAGGCGGCAGTAGTTCCTGTTGCAAAATCGATTAGTTGAGGACCGCACCGCATTGGACCTGTTTCGGAATTCCCGGTTATAGACATCATTCCTGAATAACCCTGAATAACCTGATCGTATGCGGTTTGTTGGCCGCGCGGTCCCTCTTGACCCCACGCAGTTAAAGAGCAGTAAATGATCGCGGGATTAATTTTTTTAATATTTTTATATCCAAGACCCAAAGCACTAAGCGCACCGGACCTGTAATTTTCTACGAGCACATCAGCTTTTTTTGCCAACGCTTTTATTATCTTCTGCCCTTTTTTCGTTTTAAGATTTACCGTTAAGGATCGTTTATTTGATCCTGTAGTAAGAAAACTTGTGCCCATGTTACCTTTGTTCAGTGAATGGTCAGAGCCCGTATTGCGCGCTTGATCTGGGTCTTCCGGATTTTCAACTTTGATAACATCAGCGCCAAGCAGTGCAAGTTGATTGGTAGAGAAAGGTCCAGCCAGTACGTGGGTTATATCGATAACCTTAATACCTTCAAAGGGACGACTCATATTAGTTGAACTCCTGTAATAATTGCCACATGTATCAAAGCCGTGAGGTATCAGAAGCACTCTTGTAATGTGTTTTTGATTCTTTCAAACATTTAGAGGGCGCGTTGCAAGAAGGACTGTGCTAATGCGCATTCTTGATCATATCACGAGCAATGATAAGTTGTTGAATTTGCGACGTCCCCTCGTACAATCGAAATAAACGGACGTCGCGATAAAAACGTTCGACTTTATATTCTGCGATATAGCCCGCACCTCCATGGATTTGGACAGCACGGTCTGCGACGCGGCCAACCATTTCAGTTGCATAATATTTGGCACAGGCAGCTACACGTGCAGTATTTTCGCCGGCATCTCTGCGTCTGCAAGCATCTAAAGTCATGGTCCGTGCTGCATAAAGTTCGGTTTCGCTGTCCGCTAACATTGCCTGTACGAGCTGAAAGTTCGAAATCGGTTTCCCAAATTGCTTACGCTCCATAGCGTAGGCTAACGAATCATCAATAAGACGTCTTGCCATGCCGACACAGGCTGCAGCCAGATGCAACCGCCCTCTGTCCAGCACCTTCATCGCAGTCTTAAAACCCATGCCTTCTTCATGCCCAAGCAGCTGGGTTGCCGGCACACGGCAATCCTCAAAAATCACATCGGAGGTTAAAGTGCCTTTTTGTCCCATTTTCTTGTCTGTCTTACCCGTAGTCATCCCATCTGTGCCCGCCTCAACAAGGATTGCGGAGACACCACTTGCATTTTTGTCATTTGGATTGGTGCGAGCATATACCGTGTACAACCCAGCACGCGGTGCGTTGGTAATATAGCGTTTTGTTCCATTCAGAACATACTCGTTGCCATCAAGAATAGCCGTGGTTTGTACCGCTTTTGCATCGGAACCAGCATTAGGTTCGGTGAGACAGAAAGACCCTATGATGTCACCTGCCGCCAACTTAGGTAAATATTTTTGTTTTTGCTCTTCCGTGCCATCCATAACTAGGCCTTGGCTTCCAATTCCTATTGTCGTTCCAAATACCGAGCGAAACGCGGGTGCGGCCTTACCAACCTCGAACATCAATCGCGCCTCTTCCTCCGTGTTGAGTCCAAGCCCTCCATATTCCTCCGGCACCGTCAGCCCGAACAAACCAAGTTCTTTCATCTCATCTATGATATTTTCAGGAACTTCCCCTGTCTCTTCGACGTGGTCTTCCGCTGGCACCCACCGTTCACGCACTACGCGCGCTATCGTGTCCTCGAGTTGCTGAAATATTCCTGTATCGAGTGTCATAAACTATCCCCTATAAAAGACATATATCTTTACTAATTTGCTAGAATTCTCCATGACACGGAAAACCTTATTCATCATACAAAGTCAAGGGACAGTCTGTCGCTAGCAAATCGTAATGTATAAAAATTTTAAAGAAAGATATATCAGCGTTTCCGGAGTGGAAATATTTCTCCGCATCGGCGGGGAGGGCCCCCCTCTATTACTGCTACATGGATACCCTCAAAATCATATCATGTGGCACATGGTTGCCCCTAAACTAACAGATTATTTTACGTTGATTTGCCCGGATATGCGAGGTTATGGACGTTCAGACAAGCCAGCACGAGAGCAAAACTTTGAAAATTTCTCAAAACGCGTGATGGCTTTCGATATGGTGGAAGTCATGGAAATACTTGGCTACAAAAAGTTTAGTGTGATTGGTCATGATAGAGGAGGGCGATGTGGCTATCGTTTGGCCTTAGATTTTCCCGATAGATTAGAAAAACTTGTTGTGCTTGATATTGTGCCGACGTACGAACAGTTAAATCGTCTGGACGCGAGAGGTGCTTACGGAGGTTTTCACTGGTATTTTATGGGCCAGGAACCTGGATTTCCGGAGAAATTAATTGGTGCTGATCCAGAGTTTTATTTTACGTTCTTGTGCAACAAATGGGCCGGCAAGGAAGATCCTTTCACTCCGGAAGCACGCGATCGGTACATTGCTGATTTCAAAAACCCTGAAACTATTCGTGCAACTTGCGATGAATATCGTAATAATGCACGAGCTGATTTCGAACATGATAAAACTGATAAAGAGTCAGGACATAAAATTACGTGCCCGATGTTAGTGCTATGGGGCAATCTAGGAAGGCCGGGTAGAAATGAGAACCCGTTAGAAATATGGCGTGAGTGGGCCGTCGACGTGAGGGGACGCGGGCTTGCGTGTGGGCATTTTCTAGCTGAAGAATTGCCTGATGAGACGGCCGCTGAGATAAAATCATTCATGGTGGATTGAAAAATATGGCTCGCAAAGGAATTTTACTCGCTGGAGGCGCAGGTACTAGGCTGTACCCATTAACACTGGCAATCAGTAAACAACTGATGCCTGTATACGACAAGCCTCTGATTTATTATCCTTTATCAGTTCTGATGTTGGCACATATTAGAGATGTTTTGATCATCTCAACGCCCAAAGATCTGCCAATTTTTGAAAGACTACTTGGTGACGGAACGGCGCTTGGCATGAGTTTTCAGTATGCGACTCAACCGTCACCCGATGGTATTGCCCAATCCTTCTGTATAGCTAAGACTTTCTTGTCAGGTGGCCCAGCTGCCTTAGTTCTTGGTGACAACATTTTTTATGGACAGGGCCTTAGTGCTAGATTGCAGACTGCAACTGCTAATGAGGTTGGTGCAACAGTATTTGCATACGCTGTCAATGATGCGAAACGCTACGGTGTGGTTGAGATGAACGGATTTGGGCGCGCCACTTCAATTGAAGAAAAACCTATTCAGCCGAAATCTAATTTGGCAGTCACGGGGCTCTATTTTTGTGATAATGAGGCAGTTGATATTGCATCAACATTGAGCCCTTCTGCAAGAGGTGAATTCGAAATCACAGACTTGTTGAATGAGTATATGGTGCGAGACGCCCTTAATGTCGAGCTGTTGGGGCGCGGCTTCGCATGGCTTGACACCGGTACACATGACTCGCTTCTCGATGCGTCAACCTACGTTGCCGCTATTGAGCGCCGTCAGGGCCAAAAGATCTCTTGTTTGGAGGAAATTGCTTGGCGGAATAAGTGGATTGGTGACGAAGAGCTGTTAGCATTAGCACAACCGCTTTCTAAATGTGCATATGGTATCTATCTGAAATCCCTAATTCAGAGAGGTTAGGGGATGGATGTCTCAAAGACAGCACTGCCAGAGGTTTTGTTGATAAAACCGAAAAAGTTTGATGATAATCGAGGATATTTTTATGAGAGTTGGAACCAGGATCGATATGCTGGGCACGGTATCCCTAACGATTTTGCACAAGATAATGTCTCGCTATCAACAAAGGGCACACTGCGCGGACTTCATTATCAGGAACCAATGGCGCAAGGCAAATTAGTTTCGGTGCTAGTTGGGCGAGTTTTTGATGTTGCAGTAGACTTGCGACGTGGAAGTCCTAGGTTTGGCAGTTGGGTTGGTGTTGAGCTCAGTGGTGAGACACGTGAGCAGCTATGGATTCCAGAGGGTTTTGCACACGGTTTCTGTGTAATTAGTGAACGAGCCGAATTTTTTTACAAATGTACGGCCCCCTATAATCCTGAGACTGAGCACACCATTCGATACGACGACCCAGAAATTGGCATCAGGTGGCCTTTAGAAGTGCCGGTATTGTCTGAAAAGGACGAAAACGCTTTTTTTCTGGCAGATGCGACCACACTGCCAATCTACGAAGGTGAGCAATGAGGGTTTTGCTAACTGGTGGGCAAGGGCAACTTGGCAGTCATTTAAGTCATTTTTTATTGAATGTATGCGAGTGCCGGGTGGTTGGCCGAGAAGAGGTTGATCTGAAAAAACCAGCAACGCTGAGAACTGCTTTAACAAATTTTAAACCAGATTTAATAGTAAATACAGCTGCTTATACCGATGTTGACGGTGCGGAGAAAAATCGAGAGCACGCATTTGCGGTTAATGCATTGGCGCCTGGGGTAATGGCTGATTGGTGTGCGGCCAATGGTGCTGCTATGATACACTTTTCAACCGATTATGTGTACGATGGCAGTGGAATTAGGCCTCATTTCGAAGACTCTGAGCCTCGGCCTATAAACGTTTATGGGGAGAGTAAGTTAGCAGGTGATCAAGCGATCGCTAGTAGTGGCATTCCTCATTTAATTTTGAGAACGAGCTGGATCTATAGCGCAGTAGGGAGCAATTTCCTTGTAACAATGTTGAGGCTTGGGGCGACGCAGGAACAATTATCGGTTGTTTCAGATCAAATCGGTGCCCCAACATCTGCTGAATTAGTCGCGTCTACAACAGCCGGTATTATTGAACAAATACATGATATTGGAATAAAGGGATTTTTTGGAAAGGCAAATTTGGTTCATTGTGCTGCGTCCGGTCAGACAAGCTGGCACGGCTTTTCAGAGGCTATATTCGCAGGAGCACGGCTGCGTGGGGTGCAGCTTCGTGTTAAAGAGGTGACACCAATATCTTCCGTCGAATATCCAACGCCAGCTATTAGACCTGCTAATAGTCGACTGTCGTTAAAACGTCTTAAAGACAACTATGCTATTGAAATGCCTGATTGGCGTGATGAACTTGATAATGTCCTCGATAAAATTTTTGGTTTGAGGTGAGGAATGGCGGTTTCGGCCACAGGTTTTCAAAAATTATATGTTTATGTCAGCTCACTGCCTTGGCCGTTCTGGGCCGTTTCCGGCACATACTTTCTTTGCAATGTGGTAGTTGCTGTTTTTGCAGAGCCGGGCGCTAGTTTAGCCCAAGGTGGTGATGCGGGTTCCTATTGGGATCCGGCAATAGCATTTTTGAAGTATGGCGATTTTGTCCAGCTTGATAATCCAGCAGAACCGGATCTGTATCGCACGCCGCTTTATCCATTAATGATCTCGGCGCTGATATTTTTATTTGGAGAATCGCCAGGGGTAGTTATTAGTGTGCAGTTGATTTTGCTTTTTGGTGTTGGGGTTCTATTTCGCAGCATTGTTAGTGATTGGCTGTCCGGCTGGGAGGACGTTGGGATGGCGTTGGTTATCTTAAATCCTAATCTTCTTGGCACAGCCCATTTAATTCAAAGTGAAACACTTTATCTTTGTTTTATATCTATCGGCTTCTGGTCATTGCTTCGTATCGTCCGCAAAGATTTTCGGTGGCAAAATACATTTACTATTGGGATTGCCTTGGCTTTAGCATGCCTAGTAAAACCCACGTCACAATTTCTTGTCATCGTCCTTCCGATTTTTTTGCCAATAATTGCTCTATTAGCTGGTGCCCCATCTTCTTTTTGGAGGCTATTTGTTCAAGGAATTTCAGCTACTCTAATGGCGATAGCGATAATGGCACCATGGGCTATGAAGCTTTCTGCTGCGGGTAACGGTTACTCACTGTCAGAGCATGAAATTAGATATCGTTTTTTATGGGACCAGGTGGTGATGCTAGAGGCAAATATGCACGGGCTAAGCTATCATGAGGCAGAAATACGTATTACCGCGCCGGGCTCTTATCACGCAAAAGTGATAGCCGCTCAAGGTGAGGATTGGAATACTCTGAGTAGTGTGGAGAAATTCGCAGTGTTAGAGCGACATGGTTATGATGCTATTTTGTCATATCCCGTTGAAGTTTTAGCAAAAGTTACGGCTCGGTCTTTCATTCAGTTTATGTTCTCAGGTGGTGCCGGAAATCTTCACAATATTCTGGGGATCGATACAGCACGATTAAATCGCGTCTGGTTTAAGACATCTCAACAAGACGTGCCAGCCATGCTATTTACATTTTTCGGTGAGGCACCGATGGCTGCTATTGGATTAAGTTTATTGGCGCTTTGTTTTGCCTTTCTTACAAGATGTATTGGCTTTATCGGGATTTTTGCGATGTGGCGTCGTGGCAATTATGCATTAATGTTCACCCTTTTGGGGCTCATTGGTTATTTCGTCGCAGTACACCTATTTCATGGTAATTCTCGTTATAGAATACCAGTGGAACCGGCTATGATATTGTTTTCTTTGTATGGTCTTCAATCTGTTTGGGGGATATTTTGTGACTGGCGGCGTAATAGGCTGATGGATAAAGGTTAATTGCAATTCTTAACTACAAGAACTTGGCAGCGCGGTTATCTTCCGACAAAGTAACTTTTCGGAATGCAGACCCATTTCCATATATAGTCATCGACGATTTTCTGGAAAACGAGAGCGCGGAGTTGTTGTTGAAGGAGTTTGGTCAACCGCCAAGCGACGGTGGCTCTTGGAACCAATATACTCATTTTAATGAGCGCAAAGCAGGCCTAACGCGTATGGATGCAATGGGTAAGGTCACGCGCGGTGTTATTGATGAATTATCATCGCCAGAATTTATTGGTTGGTTAGGCGACCTTTCAGGCATTGAGGGTCTTATGCCCGATCCCGATTTAGATGGTGGCGGCCTACATGAGATAAAGGCCGGGGGCTTTCTAAACATCCATACGGATTTTTTATCTCACACAGAGCGTCCTCATTGGCGCAGACAACTCAATTTACTTCTTTATCTTAATAAGGGTTGGCAGCGCGATTGGAATGGTGATTTGGAATTGTGGGGTGAGGGCATGAAATCTCAGGCTGCTTCCATTGAGCCCCTGTTCAATAGATGTGTGATTTTTCATACAACAGAAAAAAGTTTTCATGGGCACCCTGTTCCTGTGGATTGCCCTAAAAATGACTCACGAAAATCGTTAGCACTCTATTATTTTAGTGACGCTGGTGTGCCATTGAAGTTGAAACCCACCTACTATAGGGCAAAGCCCGACGAATCCTTCTCAAAGCATGCATTGGTGGCGTTTGACCGCTGGCTTGTGAGAGCATATTCTTTTCTTAAAAGGTACACCCCCCTGAACGACAGTATTGTCAGCAAATTTTTGCGAAAAAAATAGTATTATTGGGGATCTTTATTGATTTGATTATTACCTTCAACCGAACGCTTTTTTGACTGAACTATTGCATCTTTGAGTAAAAAGGATAAGGACGGCGTCGGCTGAAATTCATAAAACATTTGATATGAAAATGCATTGCGCCATACTTTTATCATTAGCTTATTAAAAGCAAAGAGGGCCTTGCTAGTAACAGTATCCCCTAGAACCATGGGGAACGGTGCCGGTACACCCTCGCATTTGACCAATTCAAATCCTCCTTGCTCAAATAAACGCTTTAAAGTGGTAAACGTAAAAAGTCTTGTATGGGTTATGTCCAGGATCCCTCGTTTGCCATAGTTAAATTGGCCAAAAAGATGCATGATACGTGCAACCATAAAACATATATTGCCACTAGATACTAATATTCGAACGCCCGGCGCCATTTCTGATGCAGCACGCAACTGATCGACGAAAGTTTCAGGCGCTAATAAGTGTTCTATGACGTCTAACATCAGCACGAAGTCATAACCCTCCAGAGTAATTGGCAATGTTTCGTGGTTGAGATCGTGCTCAATGAACTGTTGAAACTTTATCTCTTCAGCAGGAGGGAAGGCATCTATACCTGTTACGTCATTACCTGATTCGGTGAGTGCATTCGCGATATGCCCACCTGCACAGCCGAGATCGAGTACGCGCTTTTTCGTCCCCACCATTTCTAGAGCAATACTATGTGGACTTTTAAAGCCTAGTTTCGGTAGATAATGAGAGGTGTCGGCCGTGCTGCTCTTGCAGTCAAATCGCCTATCATAAAAAATGCTAAGTTGTTGAGCTCGAGCTTTAAGAACGGTCGTAGTTACGTTCCAAGCATATTTCAGTCCGTCAACGTGGCAAATTTCGTCACCGTAATAGGTGGGAATCTCTATTTCTTTGATCCTAAGTTGAGCGATTACAAACTGGACTATTATTTCACTATCGAAGTGGAAGTCTTTAGTGTTCAAATCGAATGGAATTTTCTGCAATGCTGCGACTGAGTAAAGACGATAACCTGAGTGGAATTCAGTTAACTGGGTACGAAGCATTTTATTTTCAAACCAGCTAAGGATTTTATTTCCAACGTATTTATATTTAGGCATGCCTCCTTTCAATGCGGCACCTTTTTTCATCATCCGGCTTCCAAACACCGCATCGGCTTTTCCATCTTTAAGCGGTTGAGCAAGATCTGGCAGACACTCAGGTGCGTACTGACCATCGCCATGCAAAAGTGCGACAAAGTCAAACATCTTTTCGATAGCAAAGTGATAGCCGATTTTTTGGTTGCCGCCGTAACCTTGGTTTACGGGATTAAAAAGCACGTGGAGCGTGAATGGAAAGTCGCCTTTATTTTGAATTTCTTTGCCTCGCTCGAAGGTCTCATCATCGCTTGCATCATCGATAATAAGCACTTCGACTGTAAACTCATTAGCAAGCGTTTCCGGAATACGTGTTAGGACGTCTTCAATCGTCTTCTCCGCATTGTAGGCCACAATGAGGATCAATAATTTTGGCTTATGCCCCTTGGGGCTATTTCTTTCAGCGGCCAATTTGCTCACAGGAAACTCACTTTTGATAGCCAACACCATGCAAAATAATAACCTTTGACCTATCTCATCGCTAGCCTCTAACAAATCTATCAGCTCGTCAGAGTCACTACTCTCGTACAGTGGTGCTGTATTCCGCAACGTGTCAATAATTTATAACTTTTCTCTCTAAAAAATATCTAAACTCTAAGAAACGCAAAGAGAATGAGCACGAGAGGGTGTCAAGTTCAGTCTCCACGCAAAAACTAAACCTGGGTTATTTTTCTGAGTAGCCGTTACAAATGAAAAATTATTGTGAAAAATTGGCACCATACTTGCCAATAATGTAGTAACATAGATTTAATAGCGTTGTTTGTAATTTTGAAAAGTGCCACACGGCCTAGCAGGCCATAAAACCCGGAAACGCGCAGATGTGGCTGCGATTTTTTGGTGGAATGTTGACATCAATGCGGAAACAGTGACGGCGAGGATGCCAAATACACTTGGGTTTATGGAAAATTAAAAATATGAATTTGTTTTGTTATGGAGCGGAACCAACAGGTAGCTATGTTTAAAAAAATTCTGATAGCGAATCGAGGTGCCATTGCGTCACGGATACTTCGCACTCTCAAGAAACTTGGTGTTGGATCGGTAGTCGTATATTCAGAAGCCGATGCTAGAGCGCCCTATGTAGAGGAAGCCGACGAGGCTTTTGCAATCGGCCCAGCACATCCTAAAGAAAGCTACCTCAACCAAAAAGCGCTTGGTGATGCAATTCGTAGCAGCGGTGCCGACGGAGTCCACCCAGGTTATGGTTTTCTTGCTGAAAACCCGGATTTTTGTGACTGCGTTGAAAAAGCAGGTGCGACTTTTATTGGCCCTTCGTCACGGTGGATTACGGCTATGGGTCATAAGACCAAAGCGCGGGAATTGATGGTCCAACATGGCATGCAAGTAGGCAGTGGTTCAGGATTATTAACAGAAGATGCAGCAATGATTGACGAGGCAAACCGAATAGGTTACCCGGTATTAATCAAGCCGGCTGCGGGTGGCGGTGGTATTGGCATGTTGCCGGCCCACGATGAGTCCCAAATGCTAAAGGCTGCAAGTCGGGCGCGATCAATGGCTGAGCGCGGATTTGGCAACGGTGACATTTACATCGAGAAACTTGTAGAAAAGCCTAGGCACGTAGAATTTCAGGTTCTTGGTGATGCAAATGGTAATGTTCGGCATATTTTTGAACGAGACTGCTCAATACAACGCCGACACCAAAAAATCATAGAGGAAGCGCCAGCACCCGGTGTAGCGCGCAGCTTTATCTTGGACAGGGCAAGAAGTATCGTTTCTACTCTTGAGGCGCTGCCTTATGACAATATAGGCACTGTTGAAATGCTGATGGATCAAAATAAGAATTTCAGCTTTTTAGAGATGAATACGCGACTTCAAGTGGAGCACGGAGTGAGTGAAGAAATCACTGGCGTTGATCTAGTTGCTGCGCAAATCCGTTCCGCTGCGGGAGAGTCTGTTGCGGACATCATTCCGCAAGACATTTCGGTTTCTGGGCATTCAATCCAAGCCAGGGTTTATGCCGAGGATCCTAAAAAATTTCTTCCATCTCCGGGGCCCCTTGAAAAATATTGTCCGCCGAAGGGAGACGGTGTACGTGTGGAGACTGGCTTTGTTGAAGGTATGGATGTAACTCCCTTTTATGATCCCTTGCTTGCTAAGGTTATAGCTCGTGGAGATAATCGCGAGGAGGTGACGCAAATTCTAATATCTGCATTGGAAAAATTTCAAATTGAAGGCATAAAGTGTAATATTCCTGCGCTGGTAAAAATACTTCGATCTGAAGAATTCCAATCAGGCGATGTTCACACTGGCCTCGTAAATGAGGTTATTCAAGGTTAGGGAGACTTAGAAATATGGCGGCGGAAAATATCGAATCGGAAGTAACGGGTACCGTTTGGAAGATTGAATGCGAAGTAGGTGATGAAGTTGTTGATGGTGATACATTAATGATACTTGAGTCTATGAAAATGGAAATACCGGTAATCTGTCCTGAGGATGGGACGGTTATTGAGATTAAGGTCAAGGAAGAAGATCCTGTTGCTGAGGGTGATGTTGTAGTTGTTCTTGAAGTCCAGTGAGCTGACAACGCATCGTTCCAATCATTAAAACTTTCACTATTGCATATTTTTTAAAGATGAAGCCGTCTCTGATTCAGTATGGATGTGTATTTTTGACGGTATGTTTTAATTTTAACTTTTTAAAGAGTCCTTTTGATATGCAATACCGACAGAGGTTTACAATCCTGATGTATTAAGAAAATAATTGTCCTACTCTGCAGGCGGCTTGCATACGGTTTCAAGCAAGCAAACACATAGGACGACTCGTCAACAAGACATATCAAAAGTCATAAAAACAATTCAAATTTCACAATATGGGCCATCCATGTGGCGTATGCAGTTGGATAGTCCCTAGGCCGGAAGTAAAAAAGTGTGTGTCGAATTTTAGTTTACAGATGGTTTTATATCTGAACATAAATTCTGTTTTTTAATTTTGATATGGTCATTTATCAATCACAAGCGAATTGATTATTCGGAAGTTTTTTTAATGCGTAGCCCCAAAACATTAGTTCGCCGTATCCCTTTTTTCTACGGCTGGGTAATTGTTGGGTGTGCGATGTGTGCCAACTTTTCTCGGCAGGGCGCAGCCGTCGCCACGCTCTCGATTTTCGCAGTGCCTATGACAGCAGAATTTGATTGGTCCAGAACGGCATTCTCTGGTGCTGTGTCCTTAGGGGGGCTTTTGGGTGCCCTTATATCGCCAAAGGTCGGCGTATTTGTAGATCGTAGGGGTTCTGGACAAGTGCTGGCCATTGGCACCCTATTAATTGGAATAAGCGCGGCAGCACTATCGCAGACTAATTCCTTAATCTGGTTTTATGCAGCATTCTGTCTCGGGCGTATGTCTTTTTCTGGACCTTTTGAGATTGCCGTAACGAGCGCTGTAGCCAATTGGTTCATAATGTTAAGAGGACGAGCCATGTCGTTGGCGTCCCTTGCTCATAGTATAGGCCTTACTGTGCTTCCGATTATTTCTTTTGCTGCCATAGCAACATGGAATTGGCGGATCGGATGGCTCGCCGTGGCTACTATAGTGCTGCTTGTGGGAATTTTACCTAACATATTTTTGATGGTTCATCGACCTGAGGATGTAGGTCTTCGCCCGTTTGCTAATCGTGAATCTCCCAAAAAGTCACAAAATACATTGAACAAGTTGTCAGAAGGTACGGAATATAGCTTTACGCGGCGCGAGGCTTCGAGGACACGGACATTTTGGGTTCTCGTTGTTTTTTCTATTTTTATATACCCTGTGCAAGCGGGAGTGAGTTTGCACCAAGCTCCTCACCTCATTGAACGAGGAATATCACTCGGGGTCGCGGCATCAGCTGTGAGCAGTTTCTCATTTATGAGTGCCCTTGGTGGATTAGTATTTGGCCAATTTGAAGTAAAGTTCGGTGCTAGGAAGAGCTTGTCTTTTGCCGCAGCGTTAATGGCGATAGGAACGGTTTTAATGGTACTTGTTGCCGACAATTTGACAGCATTCATGTCAGCTATTGTTTTTGGTGCGGGCATTGGTGGGCTTATGACATTGTTGCCCGTTGCTTGGGCTGATAGCTTCGGGCGTCAGTACATAGGGGCTATCAGAGGTATAACGGTTCCTTTACAGACTCTTGCGCAGGCCTCAGGTCCTCTTATCTCAGGAGCTTTATATGACTTAACTGGTGGATATGATGCGGCGCTCAGGTTATTTTGTGTTTTCAGCTTAATAGCAATGGTAATGGCGCTTTTTGCTGTAAAACCAGAAGTTACGATCAATAAGATGTTTAAATAGGTTAAAAAATGAAATTGCATGAAATAACGTTTTATCCTCAATCAAGCTTTAATTTATCAACAAGGATATGATCTTATGGCCAGTGAAAAAAAAATAAATGTAAATTTTGAAGTTACGGAAGAAATGAAAGAATTTCTGGAAAAAATGGTTAAAGAATACGATCTACCTGATATTTCCAAAGCGCTCAGATGCCTCTTAGATTTTGCTCAGGAAGATGGTGACTTGGAAGAGATTTTCGAGGAAATTCGTTGCAGAAGATGCTGATCGTATTTTTGAAAAGTGACGGTCGTGATGCCTCATATAGACTATGGCTATCTAGGAAGTTGATTTATATTCTTGGGTGTTGTGGAGGATGCTATAGCGAGAATATTTTGCGGTCATTCTGAAAGTGCTGAAGATAATGAAACTTCAAAGCATAGGAACTTTGGCACTTGCCGGATTGATATCATCCTGCGCCTCAATTATCGAGGGAACTGATCAGGTTGTAGATTTCAGCATCTCTCCGAAAACAGTTACTTGCGAGATTAAGCAAAAAGGTAAAACGCTAGGCACGCTAAAAGATGGGGGTGGGTCTATACGGGTGTCGAAAAGTTTTACGGCACTTACTGCAGATTGCATGGCACCGGGTATGGTGCGCAAAAGTTTCAAATTTGAGTCCTCGCCGTCTCGATGGGGTATAGCAGGCTGTCTCCTTGATCTTTGTATCACAGACTATACCACGGGAGCGTTTAACAAATATGAAGAGGAAGTTTCGATTAAGATTCGAAACAATGACTTACCCTTGTCCGCGGCAAAGCCAAAGCTTGCAAAGCAATCCTTAAAGAAGGAGAAAGCATTAATAAGGTCTGCAAGAGATCTCGGCAGCGGTTCCCAAGCGACTTCAAATTTGGTATCGTCTCGCAATTCCTTGGGCAAGATACCCCCAATATGGAAAACGGTACATTCGCGTGTTCTCGCATATTGGGGGCCAAATCCACGCAGTGATTTTTTTAAAATGCCCGAGCACGTACCTCTCACGATAATTCGGCGGCAACAACACTGGGGGCTGTTTGAATATATTGCGCGTAACGGTAAGCCAGGGACCGTGTGGATTGCACTAGACGAGGTTAAAAAGACTGCTAACCCCTGAGTGATTGTGAAATATATCGTTAGCTAACTCGAAATGGATTTCCAATAATGATTTTGTAGTGTCCCTCCTTTTCCCGGTCACCTTGTAATTTCAGGTATACAAATACGGGTCGACGCTTGTCATCGTCGGACCAATAGGCAAGATATTGTCCTGCATTTACATTGGGGTTGAGCGCCTCCCAAAACGACATGGTTGTTGGAATCCGCCGGGTAGCGACACCAATATGATCACGCGGAAGGCGCGCTTTTATGGATTTCAGCACCTGTTCAAAACGCCTTCTTGCTTCTATCCCGCGAGGACTGTCTTCCTTTAACTGCTTACTTTTAATTTTAATTGCAACCAGCCTATTCTTCGCTCGGCTATCAAATTGTGCTTCTACATTTGCTACATCGCGTAACCAACCAGTAGACTTGACGGTGCAAATTAGATACCGGCTGTCAACTTTTTGACATTTTTCTGCCATATGGCGTACTGAATCGATATTATCAAACCAAGAGAAGCCCAGCATAATCTCATTATATTTTTGTGCTTCTGCGCGGAATACAAGAAGTTCATGAAGCCCTTTATCGCCGCGCATGGCGGCGAATTCCGCTGCAGTCATCCCCGCTTTTGTCTGCGCAGAGGGGTTCGCTCCATGCGCCAGCATTAAGGTCACCAATTTTCGGTCGCCTATAAACGCTGCACGCATAAGTGCACTTAGTCCATCGTAGAAAGTATTTAATTCACTACCGTTTTTAACAAGAAAGTTCGCAATTTTTTGCATCTCAGCTTGGTCATAATTGCTTATAGCTTGATGAAAAAGCTTTGTGCTTGGAACCATTCCAGCATTCATCAATCCTAAAGCGATAGAATAGTTACCCGAAAGTAATGAATGATCAATCGCTGAACGGTACCCTGTTGCAAACTTATCGCTTATAAATTTGGTGACTGTATCTAGCTGAACGAGTTCTGGCCTATTGAGTAATAGATGTCGCATGAGTTTGACGTTGTTAGCTGCAATGGCATCAAATAACTCCTGTTCGAAGATGTCTGGATCTTTTGGAATTTTCGTTCCTAGAATTTTTGATTTAAAGGAAGCTGCTCTGATAATGTTTGAATCTGGTTTTGTACGATTAGGTAGAGAACGTGCTTTTGATACGCCAGTGTTTTTTTGTTCCAAGTCAGAGGCGTTAGTTATTCGACTCTGCTTTTTTACAACAAAGGTACTCTTTATGTATGCATACACTTCATCGAGATCGTCAGTGGTGAAACCCGAGAGAGATGCGACGGAGGCCAGAACTACCAAAGAAATAATTGATGCTCCTAATGCCGTAACATATTTTCGGTATAAATTCTGTTTGGGCTCGATCGGTTTAGAATTAAGGTGTTGTGGGTATCTTTGAAAAAAAATCGGGTTTGCTATATCTTGACACAATACTTTCTCGGAAGATTGTGAAAAAACTTTTGCTTTAGATTGAACCAGAAACGAAGGGCCATCAGTATTTGGTGATCCGAACGGGTGAGCAGATTTCCGTAATATGCTTTCGGCGGGAGTTTTGGCCACCTTCAAGTCTGCTGGAATGTCAGACAATTCATTCGCAGCAAGCTTCCCAGAGTCCTTGAATTCAATAGACCCGTTTGATGAGAGTTCTTGTGTATTGGGAACTCCTTCTTTTATTTTTTTAATTAGCTCACGATTTATTTCTTGGCTAGCGCAGCTTAAAATTTCTCCGTATCGAACCACCGCTAGTTCAGTGTAGATCGTTTCACCACCACCCTTGGGCAGGCTCGCTTTGTTCAAACGAAGCTCTTGGTATTTATTACTGCAAACCAAAACGTTAATATGCGTGAGTGCGTCATTCCGATTATTGCAACTATGAAGGTTATGCCACTCCTTGTTGCGAAAGCCCTGGATCCAATATAAGTGACTAATAAACAAAATGTTTGAGGCCTCCTCGTGATGTCCAACAATCAATCATTGGCGTATTTGTCATTCTTTACGCATTATGAGCCATGATGTTTTTCATAATAGCTATACAATATATAGCAAAAAATAAAAATTTGGCACCAAATGTTGAAATAAAATGGTGGGGCGTCGCGTCACAAAAGATGTTACCCCTATCTTCCAACCCGTCATTAACCTGCGATTTCGGTACCCTCTGACGAGGATCTCTGACTTCAATCTCATTAGTTTGTGATTAACGGAATTGAACTAATTATAGGACTGCGGATTATTGTAGGATCCATTTACGTTGTAATCATTGCAAGCGGTTTTCAATTCTTGCCAATAGGCCCTTGAGTCCATTCTTTTTTATGATAGCAGCAAACTCTGAACGTTGTGTAACTGCCATGCTGATTCCTTCGACGTATACGTCGATTATTTTTAGCTGACCTTTAAAATTCCTTACGCGCCAATTACATTTTATCGATGGGCTTCCATTGGTCTGGAGAATGCGAGAATGCACAATGATATCGCCTTTGCCAGCGTCGGTCGCTCGAGTAACTTGAAATGTCTCTCCGGAATATCCGCCAAGCCGTGCTGCATACGTTTTGAGTACCCATTCGGAAAACAGATGTTCATATTTACGACGTTGAAATCGGTTCATTTGTCGCCAATGAATTCCAATTACAAAACGGGCTATTTTTTTCATTGCAAATTCTTTTTGAAGAATAGCGCGTAATTTTCTTTCGCGGCTTGCAATTGTGCCGGTTCTATCACTAAGCGTGGCTAACGCTTTGGTTGCTAGCGACTGGATAAACCGCTGTGAGTCACCTATGGCGGTGTGAGCTTGCGCGGTGCCGGCATGGCTAAGGGTATGACTGCCGATTACCAATAATAAAATAAAGATTATTATTACGTCTGGTCGGAATACTCTCATACTAAAAAATTCCAAACTCATAAAAGATCATGCAGGAGTTTCCCACTTTTGACCCCTATATGAAAAGCAGCGCGTGTAAGAGATTGGGAACTCCGCGCTGGGGGTTTTATGTAGGCGCTGTGCATTCTAAATTAAAAGAATGTTTATAAGGATACTGAATTCAAAATTACAAGCGAAGAAGTATGAGACTTAATCAAATTAGCTTAACTACCTGTACAATATGCAAAACATTTTTTTTATGCGCGCGATTATGTCTGCTTCAATGTAGTCATGTTAACGTATACTTAGAAATAAGTAATCGAGTCGGGCTAAATCGGGTCTTCTAAGATGTTTTTTTATTGTGAATGTGGGGGGGAGTGAATGCTTCTTAATGATCATTTTGAATGGGGGAGCCGTTGTTACTTAATGGGCATCTTGAACGTAACTCCAGACTCATTTTCGGGTGATGGAGTGCTGGGTCAACGAGACCCTATATCTGTTGCGGTTGATCAAGCATGCACATTTTTTCATTTTGGGGCTGACATGATTGATATTGGTGGTGAAAGTACTCGTCCTGGTGCAACACCGGTAGGAGTGTCTGAAGAGATTGATCGGGTGGTGCCTGTGATTGAGGCAGTTACCTCCGCTTTGCCTGAATGCATGATTTCAATCGATACTAGCAAAGCTGAAGTTGCCGCTGCTGCTTTAATAGCAGGAGCTGACATTATAAATGATATTTGGGCTTTAAGGCACGATAAAAATATTGCTGGTGTCGCCGCTGATGCAAAGGCACCGGTGATCCTAATGCACAATGCAAGCTGTGCATCTAGAGTTGAAAAGCTTGAAAAGGGAGGTGCTCAATATACTCCGCGTAGCTATAACCATTTGCTGGACGAAGTGTGTAGTGAATTATCAACTAGTGCACACAGAGCGGAAGCATCTGGTATCCCAGCCGATCAAATTATTTTGGATCCGGGTGTAGGGTTTGGCAAGTCACCATCCCAGAATTTGGCCCTAATCAATCACTTAGATCGCATACGGGCCCTTGGGTATCCGGTTTTGGTTGGGCCTAGCCGCAAATCATTTATTAGCAGCGTATTAGGGGTTGAAGCTGAGTGTCGTGAAGAGGGAACAGCTGCCGCGATAGCCGCTGCCGTTATTCGTGGGGCGGATATAGTTAGAGTTCACGATGTTACCGTAATGAAACGTATTGTAGACATGTGCAACGCAATTATCCGTGCTTCAGAAGATGGCAGTATTTCTCCTGAGAGAGTGGCTTGATATGGAGGAAGTATATATTGGGGTTGGTAGCAATGTAGGAGATAGAAAAGCCAATTTGAATAACGCCAGCTGTAAACTTTCAGAATTTATGATTGTTACCAATAAATCAGGGGTCTATGAGACCGAGCCCCAATATTTTCTCAAGCAGGCGAAATTTCTCAATGCAGTTCTGTGTGGTTACACCGATTTTGAGCCGCTTGATATGTTGGGTAAATTGAAAAAGTTAGAAACTTTATTAGGCCGCGTCGACGGGCCTCGAAATGGCCCGCGGCTAATTGACCTCGATTTACTGTATTATGGCAGACGCTGCATTTCGACTGATATATTGGAGGTGCCCCACCCTCGGATACAGGAGCGATATTTTGTGCTTCGCCCGCTCCTAGATATTGCGCCAAATTTAAAACATCCTATTAGCGGCAAAACTGTAAAACAGCTAATTAGCGAGTTGCCGATAGGCAATGGTAACGGAACACTAAAGCTTACGGGATTAGAATGAAGTTTCTGGTAACATCATAACCTCTTCATGACCATACTCAATTGTTTGCCGAAGTCCTGAGATCTGCGGCAGTATATGACTTGAGTAAAACTTTGCTGTTATTAACTTTGCATTATGAAATGCACTTGTTTTATATTCGGGTTGGTTTGCCAGTCCAGTTGCCTTGCTTAATTGAACTCCACCTGCGATTACACCGAAAATTTTCAAATAAGCATTAGCACCAGCTAGTGCCGGGTTTGCGGAAAATACCGAACTCTCGAGCATCCAATCTGTTAACTCTGCTAGATGATCAAGTCCTTGATGAGTTGCCCGACTAACGTCGTTTTTAGCACCATTTTTTATTGTTTCTCGAGCATCATTTATCCATGTAAACATCGCTGTGCCTTTATCACGTAATACTTTACGGCTTATCAGATCAATAGACTGAATACCGTTGGTGCCTTCGTAGATCGGGGCTATGCGCGCATCCCGAAAATGCTGAGCTACACCTGTGCTCTCTATGAAGCCAGCACCTCCGTGAATTTGGAGAGCAAGGGATGTGATCTCCACGCCAAGATCTGTGCACCATGCCTTTACCATTGGGATCAGTAAATTGATTCGAGCTTGTTGTACTGCTCCCGGTGCTTTTTTTGCATAATCAAGTGCAAGTGCCGCGTCAAAAATCACTGCACGCATTGCTTCAATTTGGGCTTTCATTGTCATTAACATGCGCCGGATATCTGGATGTTTTACGATTGGTCCAAATTGTTGACGTTCCCTAGCGTAGTTGCGAGCTTGCTGATAGGCGCGTTCAGCGATTGCAAGGCCAGAGATCCCAATGTTCAGTCGAGCGTTATTCATCATCGTAAACATTGCGTTGAGACCTCTCCCTTCCTCGCCAACCAGGTAGCCCACGGCTCCACCTTTATCGCCATAAGACATTACGCAAGTGGGACTTGCATTAATGCCTAACTTTTTCTCGAGAGATAGGCATCTTAGATCATTGAGGCCACCAAGTGTGCCATCACGATTTACGAGAACTTTTGGAACAAGGAATAGTGAAATACCCTTTGGCCCGCTGTTTGCGTTTGGCGTGCGAGCAAGCACTAGATGGATGATGTTTTCGGCCATGTCGTGGTCGCCGTAAGTGATGTAAACTTTCTGTCCTTGAATATTATAATGATCGCCCGCTGGTATTGCTTTGCAGCTTAATTTTCCAAGGTCAGATCCAGCGTGCGGTTCAGTCAAATTCATAGTCCCTGACCATGAGCCAGAAATAAGTTTGCCAAGGTAGAGTGATTTCTGGTCATCAGTTCCATGCTCACTGAGAAGTTCAACTGCCCCGGTAGTGAGAATTTGGCACAGCGACCAAGATGTATTAGCGGAAATCCACATTTCCTGTGTTGCTGCCGCGAGGACCCACGGCAAGTTTTGCCCGCCATAGACTGGACTGAAAGGTAGAGATGCCCAGCCTCCGGCCACAAAATTTTGGTAGGCCTCTGCAAATCCATCCGGTGTACTTACCACTCCATCACGGATCGAGGCACCCTCTATGTCAGCTGTGTGGTTTATTGGTGCCAACACCTCCCGAGCAAATTTTCCACTTTCTTCCAGAATTGCATCAATCACATCATTGCTGAGGTTTTTAAAAGCAGGTAATTTGCGAATGGTATCCACTACCCCCATTTCATGTAGACAAAACTGCATGTCACGAAGCGGTGGCACATAATCTGTCACAATTTTTCCCTTTAGAGTAGTTTGCCAGGATTCATGATCTTGTTAGGATCCAAAGTATTCTTCAATTGTCTCATCAAATGTAGATCGATCGATGGAGTATAATGAAGAAACGAGTCACGTTTAAGCTGTCCGATCCCGTGCTCGGCGCTAAGGGATCCTCCCAAAGACGCGACAATGTCTAGAACAATTTCATTGATTTTTTCCTTATGAAGGAAAAAAGATTTATCCGTCATTGCTTTTGGCTTTGCGAAGTTAAAATGTAAATTGCCATCCCCTACATGGCCAAAGTATACTGGACGGATATCTGGAATATACTGACTCACGGCCAAAATCGCAGTTTCGACAAATTCGGGAATAGAGCTTACGGGGACAGAGATGTCATGCTTTACACTGGCCCCTTCAATTTTTTCTGCCTCCGGCAAAAATTCGCGGAGTTTCCACAATGCCTGCCGCTGAGCCTCAGATTTTGCAATAACTGCATCGGAGATCAAACCATCTGTTAGCGCAGATTCAAGAAAATCTACCATGATTTCGTCATTCACTTCGGCACTACTCGAGAACTCGATTAAAGCGTAAAGTTCGGAGGGTTCAGCGAGCGGGTCTGCCAAACCTTTTCCGTGCTGAAAGGCAAGTTCCAAAGGCGGGCGAGTGATTAATTCAAAGCTGCTCACTCCATCGCCGCTGCGATGACGAGCACGGTCCAGAAGCTCAATAATTTCTTGCAGGCCTGCCACGGCGGCAAAACAAGTATCAAAATGTTTTGGTTTAGGGAAAAGTTTCAAAGTAGCAGCGGTAATAATGCCAAGTGTACCCTCAGAGCCAATGAAAAGATGCTTGAGATCATAGCCCGTATTGTCTTTACGCAATCCTCTCAAACCGCTCCAAATTTCACCATTCGGCAACACTGTCTCAAGCCCTAGAACAAGATCACGCATATTACCGTACCGAAGAACGTTCACTCCTCCGGCATTTGTTGCGAGGTTCCCACCAATCTGGCAGGACCCTTCTGCACCTAGACTCAAAGGAAAAAGACGATCCATCTGGGCTGCCTCTTTTTGAATATTTTGAAGCACACATCCTGCTTCGACGGCGATCGTGTAGTTAAGTGGGTCCCGGTGCCGAATTTTATTCAATCGGTCTGTGCTTACGATTATGGAACTGCCGCTGCCGTCTGGTGTTGCGGCTCCGTTCATCCCGGTATTTCCACCCTGAGGCACAATATTTATCTTATATTCGTTGCAGATACGGACAATATCGGCAATTTGCTGGGTTGTATCAGGTCGGAGTGCCAAAGGGGACATACCTCGAAATTGCCCGCGCCAGTCCAAAAGGTATGGCGCTAGGTCTACCTCATTTGTGATATAACCCTTATGTCCAACAACATTTTTTAGTTTCGCAAGAGCTTCGATGGGCAGCAGACTTCTAGAATCATCAGGAGACATAATTGCCCTCATTTTGTCTTTCTTAACGAACCCGCGCTTTATGGTAACATAATTATGAGTAAGGTAATTAGTTTGACGTTTAGCCACCATAAAAATTTTAATTCGAAATGCTATTTAAAAAAAATTTAGGATTAAAAACTTTACAGCCGTTGGTCAAACGACACCTACTTGATAATAGGTAGCCGGTTATCTTTCTCAAGCCAATTTGATGCGAAAATCAATAACTTTTCTGTTGAAGGTTCTATGAAACCCAAAACGAATAGAAACAAGCTATTATTTTGCCAAATTTTCGAATGCTATATTTTAAGGTTAACAGATTGATAACTTGAGGCATGCTTAAAATGGCTCGGCCTTTTTGCTCGTCAGAGGATTGTAACTGTATTTGAGCCTTTGGCCTATCGGCAAGCAGCACGCTCTAGCCTATCATTGATCGCCCAACCGATGGTCTCGGTCGGTATTGGCATCACGGCAATTCCTTTTGCGGGCATTGAATCAAGCCGATGCAAATATGCGAAAAGATTTGCAGCCGCCTCCAATAAATCTCCCGTCGGGCTTAAGTTCAAGTCAGCATTGATTGCATCTTTGCCAAATCCTAGAAACACTTCGCCTGGCCGCGGCTTTTTTGCGTTTATTCGAAGGGCTAACGAGGGAGCATAGTGGTTCGCAAGCATTCCCGGAGATTTATTGTTGGTGCCATTCCCAGTGTTGTAGAGTAATTTCTGGCCAATCGTCTGCTCAATCGCTTCGCTTGGAAGTCCGCCGGGCCGCAATATCACGGGAATATTGTCGCTTACATCGATTACCGTAGACTCCAAACCAATGTCGCAACGGCCACCATCAAGAATTAATGACACGTGTCTCTTAAGTTGGTTGGCAACATGTTCTGCACAGGTAGGGCTTAGTCGACCTGAAAGATTAGCGCTTGGCGCTGCAATTGGTTTACGGGCAGCTGCAATTAATCTTCTTGCATCTACACTGGCAGGAACCCGAAGCGCAACCGTATCGAGCCCAGCGCTTGCAAGGGGTGATATCTCACATCTTTCGTGGCGTGGGAGAATGAGCGTTAAGGGGCCGGGCCAAAATGCATCTACTAGTGCTTTTGCCGAGCTATTAAAAACTGCGTGTTTATAAGCCTCGCCTTTGTCGCTTAAATGAACAATTAATGGATTGAAACTAGGTCTATTTTTAGCGGCAAATATTTTTGCTACTGCTCGACTATCTTTTGCATTCGCGCCCAGTCCGTACACAGTCTCGGTTGGGAAAGCTACCAAATTACCTTTGGCAAGTAGTTGGCCCCCAGATGCAACACTAGCCTTATTAACTTTTCTTATCAATTCCATCTTAATGGCTTACACTTGCTCTATCGTACTTGCAATCTCTCTAAAGCTTTGAGACAAGGCGTCATAGAAAAAGATTAAGGGCGAATCTAATGGCAGGCAATCAAGAAACAATATCCTTCAGCATAGCGAATATTCCAGGCGATGGCATCGGAAAGGAGGTCTTGCCAGAGGGGCTCAGGGTTCTGGAGAAGGTGGCCAGTAGTTTTAACATCGACTTTAAGACTAGTGACTTTCCATGGAGTTGCCAAACATACTTAAATGATGGAAGGATGATGCCGGAGGATGGCATAGAGCAATTACGGCCTCATGACGCGATTTTTTTGGGTGCTGTGGGATATCCCGGAGTGCCCGATCACGTATCGCTTTGGGGCCTTCTTATTCCGATACGTCGTCATTTCGACCAGTACGTGAACTTGCGTCCCGTTCGGCTGTTGCCAGGGATAGAGGCCCCAGTAAAAGGTTATAAGCCTGGTGATATCGATATGTACGTTGTTCGAGAGAATGTCGAGGGCGAATATTCAGAAATGGGGGGACGAATATTTGAGGGCACGGACCGCGAGACGGTTGTCCAAGAGACGGTTTTTACACGTCAGGGTGTAGATCGTATCCAACGTTTTGCTTTTGAGCTTGCTTTAAAGAGAAGGAAGAAGCTCACATCAGCAACGAAATCTAATGGTATTATTTACACTATGCCATACTGGGATGAGCGGTTTGCTGAGAATGCAAAGGATTATAGAGAAGTTGAGACCGACCAATATCATATTGATATCCTGACCGCACATTTCGTTGGGCGTCCGCATACCTTTGACGTTGTGGTCGGGTCAAATTTGTTTGGTGATATTTTGTCTGACTTGGGTCCTGGTGTAACCGGGACAATTGGAGTCGCGCCTTCGGCTAATATCAACCCTGAGGGTGAACACCCTTCAATGTTTGAGCCCGTGCATGGATCCGCGCCCGACATAGCCGGAGAGGGTATTGCTAATCCAATCGGCCAAATCTGGTCTGCAGCCATGATGCTAGATCATTTAGGACAGCATGAAGCCGGCGCCGCAATAGTAGAGGCTATCGAAAACGTATTAGCCGACCCGAAAGCGCCGAAAACCCCGGATATGGGGGGTAAAGCTAAGACTGAAGATCTGGGCAAAGCGATTGCTGATGCAATTTAAGTCATCACTTCTTTCGAAGGAATAATGGGCAAACGCGTCTACCCCGCTCAAATGCGAAAAGTAAATTCTCGTTTGTTAACTTTTGAGCTGAATTTGCATACTCATTCCGCAGCTTCAATTTTTATTTGCCGAGATGATTTTTCTTCGCTGGGCTGATAAAGCTTGGAACCTTCCTCCACAAACTTATCAGACATTTCTGACATTCCCTTTTCGGCAAACTCACGTATCTCTTGTGTTATTTGCATTGAGCAGAACTTAGGGCCGCACATTGAGCAGAAATGTGCTACCTTTGCACCTTCAGCTGGTAGGGTTTGATCGTGAAAATCTTCTGCCGTTTCCGGGTCCATCGCTAGTTTAAATTGATCGCGCCAACGGAAGTCGAAACGCGCCCGGCTCAGAGCGTCATCCCAGAGGCGCGCGCCAGGGTGTCCTTTTGCAAGATCAGCAGCATGGGCAGCCAATTTGTAAGTTATCACGCCGTCTTTCACGTCTTTCCGATTCGGAAGGCCCAAGTGCTCTTTGGGAGTGACGTAGCAAAGCATTGCAGTTCCGTACCAGCCAATCATTGCAGCACCAATCGCTGACGTAATGTGGTCATAACCGGGCGCGGTATCTGTTGTCAGCGGGCCAAGCGTATAAAACGGTGCCTCATGACAAATTTCCAATTGCTTATCCATATTTTCTTTAATTTTATGCATAGGTACATGGCCTGGACCCTCGATCATCACCTGCACGTCATGTTTCCATGCTATATCAGTCAATTCACCAAGGGTTTCGAGTTCAGCAAATTGTGATTGATCATTGGCATCTGCAATTGAACCGGGACGGAGGCCATCTCCTAACGAGAACGTTACATCGTACTCCTTCATTAATTCGCAAATTTCCTCAAATTGGGTGTAGAGGAAGCTTTCTTTATGATGAGCAAGACACCATTTAGCCATTATAGAGCCACCACGGCTTACGATTCCTGTGAGGCGCTGCGCTGTCATGGGAATGTATTTGAGCCTCACGCCAGCATGTATAGTGAAATAATCTACCCCCTGCTCGCACTGTTCAATCAAAGTATCCCGGTAGATATCCCAAGTGAGCTCTTCAGCTATTCCCCCAACTTTTTCAAGGGCTTGGTATATAGGTACCGTGCCAATAGGCACGGGTGAATTACGGATAATCCACTCTCTTGTGTTATGAATATCTTTACCTGTGGACAAATCCATAACCGTGTCGCCGCCCCACCGGGTTGACCAAACCATCTTTTCGACTTCTTCTGCGACCGATGATGAGACTGCGGAATTCCCAATGTTGGAGTTAATTTTTACCAGGAAATTACGCCCGATGATCATTGGCTCCGTCTCAGGATGGTTAATATTGGCAGGAATCACCGCCCTGCCCCTCGCAACCTCCTCGCGCACAAATTCAGGTGTTACGTATTCGGGAATCTCAGCACCGAAGCTTTCTCCATCACCAAAAAATTCGGACCGGCCTAGGTTCTCACGTATTGCGATATACTCCATTTCCGGCGTAATAACACCCTCACGAGCATATCTCATTTGGCTAACATTCTTCCCTGCCTTTGCCTTTAATGGGTCACGTTTTGATGGAAATTCTGGAACCGCCTTCGGATCGCCTATGTTTCGGTGATTGTCCTCAGGGCGAATTTTACGACCCGTGTAGGGCATCGTATCACCCCGAGCGGAAATCCATGGGCTTCGCAATGCAGGCAGGCCTTTTTCAACATTCAACATCACATCTGGGTCCGTGTACGGACCTGAAGTATCATAGAGGCGAACAGGCGGCTCATTCGCGCTCTTTTCTAACACAACTTCACGAAAGGGAACGCGAATTCCGTTTGTACCTTCTTCATAAACTTTCTTAGACCCTGGGATCGGGCCTGTTGTAATAGAAATAGCGTCGTTGTCTCTAGGCATGCCTCAGTCCTCCAACCAAAATTCTAATCGACACAGGAAACACATCGGAAATGAGGAAGACTTTTTGGAGCTAGACTGCAAAATTGCTCCTTTCCTCCGCCGGCATAACCCGGATCAGGTTTTTAGGGTCACCGTATTAACGATATCTCAGCCTCTAAAAAGGCACCCCTAGGATATCACTATATTGATACTTTACACGCAGTTCGTCAATCATTGCTCTTTCCAAATGTTGGGTTTTATAACAAAACTCTAATGCACATACTTGCTTTGTGAGCAATTCAACATGAAATGCTGAATTGTCTTTTGCAGGGGAATACCAAGACCTGCGGCAAAGGGGCGCAGGCAACCAAGAAAGATTACATAGCAACATCTATCCGGTTGACGCAATGATCGGGGATTCATAAGGTCATAAAGGTTGGTATAAGCTAACCTGTTGTTTTGGAGTCATTAATGAACAAGCCGCAAACTAAGCCGAAGAACCCAAATTTTTCCTCTGGTCCTTGTGCGAAGCCTCCGGGCTGGTCACTCGAGGCATTAAAGGGTGCCGCTTTGGGGCGTTCGCATCGGGCTGCTGTAGGCATAGAAAAACTGCGTAATGTGATAGGCACAAGCAAAGAGTTATTAGGTATTCCTGACGATTATCGGCTAGCTATAGTGCCTGGATCGGACACTGGTGCGATTGAAATGGCCATGTGGTCGCTGTTAGGGCAACGTGGTGTGGATGTATTGGCTTGGGAAAACTTTGGTCAAATGTGGGTCGTTGATATTATTAAACATCTCAGCATTGAGGATAGCAGAGTTATGGATGCCCCTTATGGCGAGATTACCGATCTGTCTTCGGTTGATTGCAATCGAGATGTAATTTTCACGTGGAATGGAACTACAAGTGGAGTTTGCGTGCCTAATGGCGATTGGATCGATGCCAATCGTGATGGGCTCACATTTTGTGATGCTACCTCCGCGGTGTTTGCGATGGAATTGCCTTGGGATAAGCTTGATGTCGTTACCTGGTCGTGGCAAAAGGTGCTAGGGGGTGAGGCTGCGCATGGAATGCTGGCTTTAAGCCCTCGCGCTGTCCAACGTTTGGAGTCTCATACTCCATCTTGGCCCATGCCAAAGGTTTTCCGGATGGCTTCTAAAGGTAAAGTTGACGAGGCATTATTTCGGGGAGCTACAATTAACACGCCCTCAATGTTATGTGTGGAGGACGCGATATTTGCACTTGAGTGGGCTCGATCAGTTGGCGGTAAAAAAGGATTAGTATCTCGATCTGCTGCGAATCTGAATGCAGTGGCTGAATGGGTAGAAAAAACAAGTTGGGTGGAATTTCTTCCAAAAAACCCTGCCACGCGGTCCTGTACTTCAATCTGCGTTGAAATTGCTAAAGCAAGTGGCCTAGACACCGAGGCTTTGAAAAATGCCCCGAAGTATATTTCCTCATTACTTGAAGGTGAGGGGGTGGCCTACGACCTAAATAACCACAGAGCAGCGCCTCCAAGTTTACGCATTTGGGGCGGAGCAACTGTCGAGACCACAGATATAGAAGCATTGCTTCCGTGGCTAGACTGGGCATTTGCTCAATATATAAAACAGACGAATTAAATTTGTAACAGCAGGTATAGGACGTAAAACTATGGCAAAAGTTCTGATTTCGGACAAACTAAGCCAAGATGCGGCCAAAGTGTTTGAGAAACGCGGTATCGAGGTGGATTTCAAGCCAGGTTTGAGCAAAGACAATTTGTTAGATATTATTGGGCAGTATGACGGACTGGCCGTTCGCTCTGCAACAAAGGTGACCGCAGAGGTGTTGGATGCTGCGGGAAATCTTAAGTTAGTTGGAAGAGCGGGCATCGGTGTGGACAATATCGATTTGGACGCAGCGTCAAAAAAGGGCGTTATCGTTATGAATACGCCATTTGGAAACACCACCACAACTGCAGAGCATGCCATTGCCATGTTAATGGCCCTAGCAAGACAAATTCCTGCAGCGAATTCATCGACACAAGATGGGAAATGGGAAAAAAATAAGTTCATGGGTGTCGAGATTACCGGAAAGACTTTAGGTGTGGTTGGCTGTGGCAATATCGGAACAATTGTGGTGGACCGCGCAAAGGGGCTCAAAATGAGAGTTATTGTTTATGATCCTTTTCTTTCTGAAGAGCGCGCGAATGAAATGGGTGCGGAGAAAGTAGAATTGGACACGCTTTTTGCTCGCGCTGATTTTATAACGGTGCATACCCCGCTAGTGGAGGCAACGCGTAATCTTATAAATAAAAGCGCAATTGAAAAAATGCGAGATGGAGTGCGTATCATTAATTGTGCAAGGGGCGGAATTGTTGATGAGGATGATCTTCGCGAAGCGCTCGACAATGGAAAAGTAGCTGGAGCCGCATTTGATGTGTTCGTCAATGAACCGGCGGATAGTAATCCTTTGTTTGGGCATGAGGAATTTGTCGCGACTCCGCATCTTGGCGCTGCAACAACTGAGGCACAAGAAATTGTCTCAGTGCAGGTTGCAGAGCAAATGGCCGACTACCTATTAACGGGGACTGTGCAAAATGCCATTAATGCGCCCTCAGTTTCTGCCGAGGATGCTCCTCGCTTGCAACCCTACATGACGCTAGCTGAGGAGCTTGGCAGCTTTGCCGGCCAGTTGACTGAAACCGGGCTAACAGCAGTCACTATTGAATTTTATGGGACTGTTACACAGCTGAATACGAAGCCGTTAGTTAGTTGTGCTCTGCATGGCCTGCTAAAACCTCTCCTCGAAAATGTGAATATGGTGAGTGCGCCAATCATAGCAAGGGATAGGGGAATAGACGTTGGGGTTGTTAGCCATGAAAATCCTGATGAATATGAGAATTTGATCCGCATTATAGTAAAGACTGAGCGCCGTGAACGGAGTGTGTCAGGCACTCTGTTCGGTGGTAATAGAGGGCGCGTTGTCGCAATAAATGAAACACCAATTGAGGCTGAACTTGGGCCACATATGTTGTACATCGCAAACGATGACCGGCCAGGAGTAATTGGAGCAATTGGTGGCGCTTTAGGTAAAGCGAATGTTAACATTGCCACTTTTCACCTAGGCCGGGTAAATGCAGGGGAGGAAGCAATTGCTCTGATACAAATTGACGACGCCGCTAGTTTTGAAATGCTTGAAACAATAAGAGCACTCCCGAATGTGACACAGGTCAAATCGCTTAAATTTTGATCTGTTCATCAAAAAGGCATTAGTATCGATATCCCTTTTATTCTTGAGCAATTTGAGTCAACAAATAGACTATTTTGATGACAATTGTTATTTGAAGAGTCAGTTTTGTAATAAGAGATCGAGCTTTACTTCTTCTTTTAGAAAGGCCTTCCAAGTATTATTCTAGAATGCTGCCGGTATTATGAGTTTAACTTGATGAACGTTTGCTTTCTAAACGCCAACTTAAACCGCAAAGCACATTCATCTATAAGAATAGTGAAGCGTGGCACACGGGTGGGTAATGCCTAATTGGAATTCGACAAAACGATAGAGCACGAGCTTTCATAAAACTATAATGTTGGTTACACCGCTTATCATTAACATTGTTTAGTGAGAGACGAGCAATAAAAATGGAGGGGACTATGGGTAATGTGGTCGTTGTCGGCGCTCAATGGGGTGATGAGGGAAAGGGCAAAATCGTCGATTGGCTCAGTGAACGGGCAGATGTAATTGTTCGTTTCCAAGGAGGGCACAATGCTGGCCATACTCTAGTCATTAATGGAACTGAGTATAAGTTGAGCCTATTGCCTTCGGGAGTGGTACGGCCCGGTAAACTCTCAGTCATTGGTAACGGGGTGGTAGTTGATCCGCGTGCCTTAATTGATGAAATACAGCGGCTGCGCTCGGCAGGTGTGGATATTTCTCCGGAGAAATTGAAAATAGCAGACAACGCGGTTTTAATTTTGCCACTGCACCAAGAACTGGATGTGGCAAGAGAAAAGGCTAGCGGGAAATCAGCCATTGGCACTACTGGCCGTGGTATCGGGCCCGCTTACGAAGACAAGGCTGCACGGCGGGCGATTCGCATTTGTGATTTAAAAGACCCTGACATATTGGAGTTCAAAATTAAAGAATTATTGCGACATCACAATCCTTTGCGGCGCAGTTTCGGCATAGCGTCTTTAGACGCATCAATGATACTTTGTACGCTTGGGGCAATAAAAGACGAGCTCCTTAGTTATGCAGCTCCGGTCTGGTTAGAATTAGACAATGCACGGAACGTGGGCAAGCGGATCTTGTTTGAAGGAGCTCAGGGCGTCATGCTCGACGTTGATCATGGGACGTACCCTTTTGTTACGTCATCAAATACTGTTGCAGGGCAAGCTGCAACAGGTGCAGGAATCGGTATTGGAGCTTTGGATTACGTCCTAGGAATTACGAAAGCATATACAACAAGAGTTGGCAGTGGCCCATTTCCAACGGAATTGAGTGATGAAATAGGGCAGCGTATTGGGCAAAAAGGGCGTGAATTTGGTACAGTAACGGGTCGCCAACGGCGGTGTGGCTGGTTTGATGCGGTTATGGTCCGTCAAGCAATCAAAACGGCTGGTATAAATGGTATTGCACTAACTAAGCTTGATGTTCTCGACGGGCTAGATAGTCTTGAGATCTGCACTTCTTATAACTTAGATGGGCAAAATATCGACTACTTTCCTGCTTCGATGCGGGGGCAATCTTCGGTCGTGCCGTGTTATGAGACGTTAGAGGGTTGGCAAGACAGCACAGAAGGAGCGAGATCGTGGGATGAGCTGCCTGCTGCAGCTTTAGAATATATACGGCGGATCGAAGAACTCATTGAAGCACCAGTTTCATTACTTTCAACTAGTCCGGAGCGGGACGACACCATTACCGTTGTAGATCCGTTCGGTGTGTGAAAATTTCTAAGCAGTAGCTTTTTGTGCAGGAAATGGGTGATGCAAATTTATAAATGTGATTAGATAAGAAGCCTAAGGCACAACTGTTGTTTTTACTCGTTTGAGATTGCATTTGCTGCGGACACAGGAATGCGTATCTTACGAAACTGTGATTACTTGGTATCGGAGCCCTTATGGCTGATGAAAACGGGCAACCGGGCGAACAAAATGGCGGCACTGTAAGTACACAGGATTGGTTTGATGTTTTTTCAGATCAGCCGTTAAAAGAATTTGATTCGCCGCCGGCACTAGCTTATGCCGCTTCAGATGTTAACAATGCTGGCCGAGAATTATTGGCTTTGGTTTGTGATCCCAAGCAGCCCCCACGCCATGAACAGGTGTCGACGATGCACCGTATTGATCAACCGGGGCTGGTTAGGGTTGTGGATTGGAAGGTAATAGATTGGCCTCTAGAAGACCGTCGTTGCCCCGCTTTAATCTACGAACGACCCCGCGGGAAGAAGGTAATTGATAGCATCGACAGCCCAATTCAAGTTTTTTCTGAGGAAATAATCACACAGAACTTTATAAAACCAGTAACAGCGGCGCTTCGCGATATTGATCACCAGAATCTGACGCATCGCGCGATTAGGCCAACCAATCTTTTTTACGATAGTGTTTCCACAGCCCAGGCGACAATCATGTTGGGTGACTGCCTTGCGGCCCCACCAGCAATAAATCAGCCAGCGGCTTATGAGACAGTAGAAACCGCCATGGCTCCTGCAAGTGGACGTGGCCTTGGATTGATATCGGATGATCTTTACTCATTTGGCGTTTGCATATTGGCACTTTTGATCGGGCAAAGCCCCGGGACTGGGCTGAGTGATGATGAGATCCTCTCTGCAAAACTAGAGCGGGGAAGCTATAACGCACTTATATCTGGCCATCGTTTATCCCTGACTATGTTGGAGATTGTGCGAGGGCTTTTGATGGACGATGTTGATGAGCGTTGGACATTAGATGATTTAGAGCTTTGGCTGGCTGGGCGCAGATTAAGTCCAAAACAACAAGAAATACCGAGAGCGACGAAGGCGTTTCCCTTCGGAGGTAAAAATATTTTGACCCGCCGTAATGTTGCGCGCGTATTTGGAGAAAATTGGGACTCTGCTGTTGAGCCAGTGCGCGGTGGTTCGCTCGATGAATGGCTACGGCGAAGTTTGGGAAATGAAGAAGCAATTGAGGCTGTCAATACGGCCAAGGAACCCACAGTAGGTAGCGTTGAGACTGATGACCGAATGTTAGCCCGGATAGTCATTGCTTTGGATCCACTAGGGCCAATACGATTTAAAAACTTTTCTGCTACGCTTGATGGGATTGGTTATCTGATCGCCGCTCCGGGAGGTGACAAAGATCTTCGCAAGAATTTTTCGGAAGTGCTTAAAGCTGATCTAATATCTTTTGCGTGTAAGATGATGGGAAAAACAGGAGATGATATAACCCGTTTCATTTCGTTATATGACCAAATGATCCCATTCTTAGCTCATTCAGAACTTGGGCAGGGATTCGAAAGAGTAATATACGAGCTCAATCCCAACTTGCCTTGCCAATCACCACTTCTTGAATCAGAGTATGTTTACGATATGATTGAGATGCTTGATGCATTCGAGCGCATAGCTATTGCCAATCCGGAAATGCTTATAGAGCCGGTTGATCAGCATATTGCTGCATTCATAGTTGCTCGCATGAAGGGTGGCATCATGACTGAATTGCGTGAGCTTCAAAACCGTTCAGATCCTGCTGTCCTAGCTATTGCTAATGTTCGGATCTTGGGACACGTTCAGGAGCAAGCGGGGTCGTCGGTAGCGCCTAACCTTTGTAAGATAGCAGTTAAAATTCTTGACCCGGCTGTCGAACGATTTCGCAGTCGACGCCAAAGAGACCAAGTAAGAAAACGATTGTCAGAAATTTCTAAAGATGGACGTTTAGCTGATATCTTGCGACTTGTTGATAATTCGAAATATCTTGAAAGTGATAGATCAGATAACGACAAAGCAGTAAAAGAATTTGCTAATTCTATTCAAGCGATGCAAAGGATGGAATTTGAAAAAACTCATCGACCAGAATTGGCAAAGGTAATTGGAGCTGAGATAAGCGCCTTCTTCTCGTTAATTCTGTCGATGATTGTCCTGATAAGTATGGGAGTGTATTGGATACTAGGGTAAGGGTTAATGGCAGATAAAAATAAAAAATCAAATTCAACTAAAGCAGGCTCAATGAGAGCCTGGATATATACCCTAGTTGCTGCGGCTTTAATCTTTTTTGTCTTCTTAGATGTTTTTATCTTAGTTGTTGTAGGTATGGCGCCTACGATTGGAGCACTAGTGATAGACCGATCATCGCGGCGTTATTTTACGATGACCGTTGCCTTTCCCAATGGGGTGGGAGTTTTACCTAGCGCAATTAAACTATTTGGTGGGGGTAGTGGGGGGGTTGATGCAGCTCTCGAGCTGATCAGTGATCCAATTATTTTAGTTACGATGTACGCTGCTGGTGCTGTTGGCTGGATAATTTATTATAGCGTGCCGCCTTTTGTTGCTGTTTGGTTATCCATGCAAAGTGAGGTGAGAGCAGCAGCAATCAAGAAAAGACAAAAGGAATTAATAAAAAACTGGGGAAACGAAGTGCGCATCGAAGCCGAAAAACTACTCCCTGACAATGTCAATGTATCCGAACTTTTAGGGGAGACAGCTGGTGAAGAAGATGCCGAGTCTAACGGTGGAAAAATGTAACTACTTTTTTGTGCTAAAGTTTGTCTCTGTAGCTTGGGACTGAATAGCTTTCTGAAGCTTTTCGAAAGCGCGCGCCTCTATTTGCCGAACTCGTTCTCGGCTAATCCCAAATTCATGGCTCAATTCTTCCAAGGTCATAGAGTCATCTTCCAAACGGCGCATTTTAATTATACGTTTTTCTCGCTCGTTTAGGATGGCCATGGCATTCGACAGCATCTCGCGCCGTTTTTGCAATTCTTGCGCTTCGGCAACCTGAATTTCTTGACTTTCAGTTTCATCCTCTAGCCAGTCTTGCCATT
>PARQ01000003.1 GCA_002711555.1 Rhodospirillaceae bacterium
TGCAGGGTACAAAGTATTATCGAGATCAAAAATCCAATGTTCCGCTTTTGCGATATTAAGTGTCATGTCGCATACCAATTAAGAAAGTTAGCCACTCTTTCTATCATGTTGAACTTATTGCAGCAGAAAATAATTATGCCACACGGAAGTTAGGCGCTGTTTCTTTTAAACATGGATCTACACAATCTCCATCAATATTAGCATTATAAGATTTATGCTTGTCGCAAATTCTAACCGTGACACATCGTGGTTTGTCATTGCAACGTTTCTAATACTTAGTATCGGTGAGGCCTAATCTCTAATGCGCTCGAATCAAAGTTCCCGAGCCATGTTCAGTGAAAATTTCTAAAAGCACACCGTGTGGCACTCGACCATCTATTATTACCGCACCTTCAGCCCCATCTTCAACGGCACTGATACAAGTCTCCAATTTTGGAATCATTCCGCCTGAGATCGTCCCATCCTCCATAAGAAGTTTTGCCTCATCCGTGGAGAGTTCTGGAATTAATTTTCCATCCTTATCAAGCACTCCCTCAACATCTGTCAAAAGCAGAAGACGCTCCGCGTCAACGCTAGCGGCAACTGCGCCAGCCACCGTATCTGCATTAATATTAAAGGTTTGCCCTGTCACATCGCAGCCAAGCGGAGCAACAACTGGAATGATCTCAGTCTCTCGCAGCGCATAAATAATATATGGATTGATCTCTGTTGGCTCTCCCACAAAACCTAGATCTGTAGGATTTATAGGTCCAGAATTTACTAACGCTCCTGTTGCCTTCTCGACCGTTATCAAACCTCCATCTTTGCCGGATATACCAATTGCTTTGCCACCGGCCCTACTGATTTCCGCTGCGATATTTTTATTGAGTTGGCCCGATAATACCATTTCAACAATCTCTACCGTTGCAGCATCAGTGACCCGAAGTCCATCGATAAATTTACTTTCAATTGCTAACCGCTCAAGCATTGCGCCGATCTGCGGTCCACCCCCATGCACCACAACAGGGAAAATACCTACTTGCTGTAACAGAACGATATCATGAGCAAACCCAGCAGCAAGCTTGGAGTCACCCATAGCATGCCCTCCATATTTTATAACGAAGGTTTTACCGCCATAACGGCGCATGTAGGGGAGCGCCTCAGTGAGTATACCCGCTTTACCCAACCACTCAGCACGAACCTTTGCTTTATCAATCATATCAAACTTCCAGTTTCTCAAAATGCTATAGATTTTAACCTAAAGGCAAACCTTGCCCAAGCTTAGGCACTATTGACAATAGTTCAGCTCGCAATTCTGAGAGCCCTATATCCTTTTGAGCACTTGTTAAGAAAGCAGCCGGAAATGCGGCTGGATGCTTTAATAATTCGCGCTCAATGTTGCATCGCGTTTGCTGAGCGAAATTCCTCACCTTATCAACCTTAGTTAGCACAATTTGATAGGCAACAGCTGCCTGATCAAGCTCTCTCATTAAAGATCGATCACTATTTTTCAACCCATGGCGGGCGTCAACCAAAACACACACGCGGCGTAAATTGGCCCGCCCTTTCAAATACAAGTGAATCAACTGGGTCCATTTTATCACTGATATCTTAGGCGCACGAGCATAGCCATATCCTGGTAAATCAACGAGCATGAGACGGTCACCTAAATTGAAAAAATTTATCTGTTGGGTACGGCCGGGCGTATTAGACGTACGAGCCAATGATTTACGACCCGTCAATGAATTAATTAAACTTGATTTTCCCACATTTGAACGCCCTACAAATGCAAGTTCGGGTAAAGCATGTAATGGCATTTGCCCAAGTTGGGCTGCGCCAGTTACAAAAACACAGGCTTGCGCGAAAAGTACACGCCCTTCTTCAATTCTATCTCCGTCTACACTCGAGCCACGACAACGCTTTACCAATACGGCAACACCTTTAGCTTATGCTGACACCCATTCGTTTCATAATCAACCACTGTTGAGCTATTGAAAGGATGTTATTCCAAGCCCAGTAAATTACTAATCCAGCGGGGAATGGCGCAAGGATGAAGGTAAATATAATTGGCATGAACATAAAAATCTTCGCCTGGATTGGGTCTGCGGGGGTGGGATTGAGCTTCTGCTGAAGATACATTGTCGCTCCCATTATGATTGGCCAAATTCCAATATTAATGAAAGCAAGAGTTGCAGGCACTTCCCAGGGAATGAGCCCGAAAAGGGTAAATATACCTAGAGGATCTGGCGCCGAAAGGTCGTGTATCCAACCAAAGAATGGCGCTTGTCGCATTTCAATAGACACGAATAGAACTTTATAAAGAGCGAAGAACACCGGAATTTGTATCAGAATTGGAAAACAACCAGCTGCCGGATTTACTTTTTCAGTCTTATATAAATTCATTAGTTCGGTATTCATACGCTGACGATCTTCACCAAACCTTTCCTTTAATTCTTCCATTTTTGGCTGGAGCGCCTTCATTTTGCTCATCGCGCGATAGGATTTATTAGCGAGTGGAAAGAAGATGATCTTTATGATCACAGTCAATATCAATATGGCAACCCCATAGTTGCCAAACATTTCGTTAAAGTAACTTAGTGCTGAGAAAAAGGGCTTTGTGAAAAACCAGAACCAGCCAAAATCGATGGCAAGATCAAATTTATCCACCTTGAGATCTGCCATGTATGAATCTAGAAGTTTTTTCTCTTTAGCACCCGCAAAAAAGTTGCTTTTCGCTTCAATCGTTTCACCCGGATTGACACTCATAGATGGGCTGAGGTAATCAGCCTGGTATGCGTGCTGTAAGCCCCTTTTGTGACTCACAAAGCTTGTATTCATTGTCTGCTGTTGGTTTGGAATTAGGGCTGCAAGCCAATATTTGTCAGTGATTCCAAGCCACCCACCCTTGCTCTCAAACCGCTTAGGCCTCCCATCATCGAACTCATCATAATCTACCTCCTGTAACACTCCCTTAAGAACGCCAATCATCCCCTCATGCAAAATATAAAACCCTAGGACCTCAGGTGTGCCAGTTCGTGAGACCAACCCGTAAGGTGCGAGCGAAATTGCTTGAGTTGTTGTGTTCTTCACACGTTGAGTAATTTGAAACATGTAAGAATTATCAAGAGAAATTACACGTTCAAATAACAGCCCTTTACCGTTATCCCAGCTAAGAGTAACAGGTTTCCCAGGGCTTAGGACAGAACGATCTGACTTCCAAACGGTCTTAGCATTTGGAACTTCAACTGCATTTCCAAGCCAACCAAATTCTGCATAATATGGCTGCTCAGAGCCTTGTGGCCGCAATAAAATAATTTCTTCACTATTCGGATCAAGCGAGGACCTATAGCCTTTAAGAACCAAATCATCAATGCGGGCTCCAGTCAAAGCAATTGATCCTGTCAACCGCGTTGAGGCGATTTTTACTCGATTTCCACCATCTTGGAGCACCGAGGCACGATCTTTGAAAATTGGCTTAAGGCTTTTTGGAGGAGGTTGCCTTATCATATCCTTTGTATCAGCACCCAACTGGGGCCCTGCGTCAGCAGTTACAGTCTGGTCCTTTACTTTGCCCTGAACATCAGATGATGCTTTTTTTTCACGATTTTCAACCGGCGTTTTTTGTCCTAGCTCCTTTTGGTCCTGACCCATCTCCTCGGGTGATGGTGGTGGAAAAACAATGTTGAAACCGACAACAATCACTAATGAAACTGTTATCGCCAATAGCATATTCTTTTGTTGTTCGGGCAACATAAAAAATTCCAGTCCTGTACAAGTTAACCAGGTGGTAACTGGGAGTGGTTACCATCCACCTCAGGGGGTACTGGGTCATAACCAGAAGAACCCCAGGGGTTACATCGCAAAATGCGTACGCTTCCAAGCAAGATCCCGTTCCATGGACCATGGATTTTAATTGCCTCAGTAACGTAAGTTGAACAATTCGGATGGAAGCGACAACTATTCCCTGTAAAAGCAGCAAACGTGAGCTGATAGCAGCGAATGCAAAACACAAGACATTTTCCAAAAAGTTGCATTCATTTTCCCCTATATTCGCATCGCGGCGCCATCACATCAGCCTTGCGCCATACATTCAATTTTTTCATCGCAGTCTTAAGATCCGCTTTTATTGCTCGAAACGGCCGCTTGGTGGTCGCCAATCTTGCTATGATTACATAATCGCAACCAACTAAACCGTGTAAAGGCATAACCTCCTCTACCGCTGCACGCAAGCGCCGCTTAGCCCTATTCCGAACCACAGCGTTCCCAACCTTTCTGCTAACAGTATAACCTACACGTATAGCCTTGCCAGCTTCGTCATTGAGGCACACCTGTAATAGCAAGCCTGGGGCGACAAAGTAACGTCGAGCGGCAGCCACGTGAAGAAACTGCGCGCGCCGTTTCAACGGCAATACGCCGGTCGGCATGCCTATGCAGACAAAATCTTGCGGCCCTTGGCACGCCGCCGGGCAAGCACTTGACGGCCAGACTTCGTAGCCATTCGAGCGCGAAAACCATGGCGACGTTTACGAACCAATCTGCTCGGTTGAAATGTACGTTTCACGAAGGACTCCAAACGCTATTTAATTAACGTGCGCTCTATAGAATTTATCGCNCNCTATAGAATTTATCGCCCACTAAGTCAACGATCCCTGTAAAACAAGTAATCAAGCTGAACAATAACAAATGACAATTTACACGAAAACTGGTTTTTTCCCGATCCACCAATAGGTACTATTAACGAAGATTATGAGCACAAAACCGATAAAAAATGACACAGATGAGAAACGCAGGAAATGCCGAGTCCGGGAAAGTTCGCGCCCACTCCGTAAAGTAGTAGTTGTACCTCTAGTACTTGGGTTAGGGTTTACTTTATTTTACGTCTCAGGTCTTAGCGAANTTGCCACGCTGGAGAACCTAAAAATTCAAAGATACTGGATTTTAAGACAGGTAAATCAATACCCCTCCATCATAACGGCTGTTTTNATGCTTACATATGTGNTGAGTGCAGCTCTCTCCTTACCAATAGGTGCATTGCTTACAATTTTGGGGGGATATATGTTCGGCCAGTTGTTCGGAACAGTATATGTTGTCANCTCAGCGACNGCTGGTGCTTGCATCNTTTTTTTACTGGCTAAAACTACACAGTGCCTGTCACTTCGCGCACGTGCAGAAGGTAAAATCAAAACAATGGAGCCGNGTTTTCGAAAAAATGCTTTTTACTATATGCTTTTCCTACGCCTCATACCAATATTTCCTTTTTTCATCGTAAATATTGTGCCGGCTTTCCTGGGTGTTAGTCTGAGNACATATTTATTGGGTACTTTTTTTGGAATCATACCAGGCACTTTCATTTTCGTAACAGCCGGTGCAAACCTAGAATTAATATTCAACAGCAGAGATACTTTCATAATCGACGACATACTCACGCCGAATACAATTATATTACTTTGCGGTATTGCTATACTCACTCTGCTCCCAGTTTTGTACAAGNAGCTAAGAACGCCCGGCAGCTCAGTACATAAACGTGACATAAACGTGGGCGATAATTAATCAGTTTCTTGTGCCTACCTAGAATTCAAACATTACTTAACGACGCCTAACATTAGGTTTGATTTTTTGGGGGAGTTAGAGAATGCCGACTTTTCACATATTATAAAGGCCTGTTTTTTANAATTTAGCGAATTCGGATCTTATAAGCTTTGGCCAAAGACTTTATCTGTTTGTTCATGGAAAATAGCTACCACACCAACCATAGTCGAACTTGTCCAATGGAAAATTACTACGCGCCGTTAGAAGATTTAAGTTCTCTCTTGCTGCGATGCACCACATGTGACATGTAGATCACGTCGAATTGATCGTACCGTAGGATGGTGGATGGGACCATAACCATGAACAATACCGAACGACGCCTAACCGCACCAGATATCCAAGCCAGGAAAGGCGAGGAGCCAATTGTTTGCTTAACGGCATATACTGCACCAACTGCCGAAGTTCTTGATCAGTATGTAGATATCCTACTGGTGGGGGACTCTGTTGCTATGGTTCTTTATGGCATGGAGACAACACTAGGTATTTCACTCGACACAATGATTGGTCACGGCAAAGCAGTAGTAAGAGCTTCTAATACCGCACTTGTTGCTGTTGATATGCCGTTTGGAAGCTACCAAGNAAGTAAAGAAGAAGCATTTCGGAATGCGGCTCGGATAATGTCCGAAACTGGCTGCCAAGCTATTAAATTAGAGGGTGGCGTGGAAATGGAAGACACGGTGCATTTTCTTAGCGAACGTGGAGTGCCAGTATTTGGGCACGTAGGCCTGCGACCGCAAAGCCTTCANACGGCCGGCGGGTTCCGTAGCCATGGAAAAGATAATAGAGAAGCGGAACAGATCTTGCGAGATGCGAAAGCCATAGCCCAAGCAGGAGCGTTCGCAATTGTCATTGAGGGAACAGTTGAACCGGTAGCCACTCGTGTAACCGAAAACACGCCAGTTCCAATAATTGGTATCGGTGCGTCACCTCGCTGTGACGGTCAGGTTTTGGTTACCGAAGATCTAGTTGGGATGTTTAACACTTTCCGTCCGAAGTTTGTAAAGAGGTACGCAGAGTTAAACGACGAAATGGCAAAAGCAGTTGAAAAGTTTTCTCACGATGTCCGTCAACGAAGGTTTCCAGATGCAGAACATTGTTTTGGAGCGGAGCCACGCAAAGTCTTGGGCTAGTTTTCAGATAATGCCTGAGATAATTCGCACAGTCGCTGATATTCGTGCACTTACTAACACCTGGCGATTACAATGCCTAAAAGTCGGACTAGTGGCAACAATGGGCGCATTGCACAAGGGTCATCTTTCTCTCATTCATCATGCAACGACTGAATGTGACAAAGTTATTGTAAGTATTTTTGTTAACCCCAAGCAATTTTCTGCACGCGAGGATCTAGAGACATATCCCCGTAATGAGGAGCGAGATCTTGCAGCGCTCGAAACTTTTGACGTGTCAATCGCTTACGCCCCTCCCGTTCAAGAGATCTATGACGAGGACTTTGCAACTCGGATTGAAGTTGGGNATCTCACTGAATGCATGTGTGGAACAGCGCGGCCTGGTTTTTTTNGTGGAGTAGCCACGGTGGTCGCTAAGCTTTTGAATCAGTGCGTGCCACACCGAGCTTATTTCGGCGAAAAAGACTACCAACAATTACTTGTGATACGACAGCTCGTTAAAGATCTAAATATCCCAACTGAGATAGTCGGGTGTCCAATAATACGCGACAAAAANGGCCTCGCGCTGTCATCCCGCAACGCTTATCTCAANAGTCAACAGCGACAAGTTGCCACTGCACTCTTTGGAACGTTACAGGAAGCCGCGAGTAATTTAATAAAAGGTGCGCACAGCAGAGAGGTTGAAAAGTGGGCAGTGAACACTTTGAAAATTGCGGGCTTTGACACCGTTGAATATGTTGATGTACGGGACGGATTAACCCTGGAGAAAACCGATGACATTTATGAATCCAAAAGATCTGCAAGAATCTTTGGTGCAGCAACCCTAGAGTGTACAAGGTTAATCGACAATGTGCCCGTTGAGGTAAATACCTAATTTTTTAGACAAATAAGCGCGAGGACGAGTTAGCAAAACACTGAAGCTGTTCGGCAATAAGAGTGCTCTACTTTTAATCTATTCTTATTTCGCCATCTCACCGTTGCATTAATATGCTAAAGCGCAAACATGCGCATAGAGATCGGAAAGCATCCAAGAATGTGTCTCGGGGTATAACTTCAGTTCTCTTTTTTGTGTTCACTACCGCACGTAAACACGTACTTCATTAGAGCGGGCCGTAGTGCTGTTAGTTGCAGTTAAATTCACCCGTGACGCTGGCAAACCCATATCAGTTAAAGTTCGGAGAACTCCTTCTGCGTTTCGTTTGGCCGCAGTGGTATTTAATATGCGCGCGGATGGAGTACCTGCTTTTGGACTAACCGCTACCAAATCAAAAGCAGCCTCTGGTTTCCGCTCTACTGCACGACTAACCGCATTGTATAATGCCTGTTGATACGCGACGTTTGGACGATCGAAACGTATTACCACGAGAGGCCTGCTATTCGCCCGGCGCTTGCCAGAACGCACTGCTGCCCGTGTCTTGATCTCAGTTTGTGCAAAGGCGCGGTTCACTAGGCTGGCGCCATAACGCTCACCATTTTTGATGGCTATCGACATGGTGGTCAAATTACGGCGCTCATTCCCCAAGTACCCTGTTTGCCGATTTATGTCATTTGATAACTCATTTAGCAGCCGGTCAATAAACACTACCGTACGATTTACCTCATCTTCAAGACGCCGCAACTGAACGTGATCCTCATCAACAGCTCCGCTCAGAGTGTATGTAGCACGCACGCTATCAAGAAGGTATCCAGCCACAGTAGCCTCAGACCCGGAGTCGTTTGAGAGCCCGTTCATTTTGGATATGTTACCTTCTATTTTTTCCAACTGCTGCTGCGCTTCATTCCATTGCTTTACTAAAACTGGATTGCCCGGTGTAGTTCCAGCCTGCAATTTGGCACTCATCGCTGCAACAATGCCATGGTAGCGTTGTGTGGCCGCTTCATTTTCACCACGAATTTTCGACATGCGACCGTTTAGCCTTTTTATCGCGCCTTTCAACTTCGAAAGATCTCCCCGCATCGAAAAAATTTTCTTACCAACAAAAGTACCTGTTTTCTTGCCTCCCAAGCTCGTTTGGGGTTCGCTGACGGCACCACCCATAGTTTTACCGGATTTTTTGGATGGAGCACTCAACGAAGGGGGCTGGTAGGTTCGTCCAACCGATCCAACTGGCGCCGGAGCACTTGGTGCAGCAATATTGATTTTAGTTGGATTTGAGGCTGCCCGAGGCGCTTCGCCTGACAGCGACGGCCACATGGAATTAGACTCACAGCCAGCAAGGAGGGAGCCGCCCAAAAACAAAACGAGCAATTTTCGCGAAAATGTCATTTCAAAATACCACCCTGCGATTTACAAACCTTGACAATTCTAAACCGAGACAACTTACACACGCCCTCAAGTGAGCCCGACAGACCCAAATAAACTATATTCGAATACTAACCTTTATAACTGGGATAACAACTACCATACATAACACCTATATTCCAGTAATCCGAATATGGACAAACAAACGCAAATTCGCAACATTTATCCCACCATAATAACAGCCCTTACCTTGTTTAACCATCATCCGACCTGGTAAATCTCATAAACAAATCGGTTTTGCTAACAAACAGCACCATGTTACCACATAAGGTGCCATTCTTTAACAGTATACACAATATGCAGAATGTTTAAAATCTTTTGAGTAATTTCATTTTTTTACTCAAACAATTGGGTAGCTACCCAAAACGGAACAGCAGCTTTTCAATAGACGAAGAAGGTCTGTTTTCTGATATCGATAAAAATTGAATGCTTTCTGGCAATTCAGTCCATCAAGGACGTTTAATCGCTCGGTTGTGTAACATATCAAGGTTCTGACGATTGCGATTAGCTTTCATCCACCGCATAATCTTCAAACTTTATTACTGTTAAGTGGTCTTTTGTTTCACAAAACGCATACCTTAAGTCTGAGTAAGGCTTTGCATTCTTGTTTTCCCAGAAAAGCTGAAAACATTCAAAGCAAAACTTCTAGGTGACATTGCTTGAACGCTGGGCTAATAATTTTTCGGACAATCATGATCTAACATATTGTTTNCAAGCTATGACATCAGGTAAAAGCGCTCATGGTGGTGTATTTTCTTGGGTCTTAAGCGCCCGTAGCTCAACTGGATAGAGTACCTGACTACGGATCAGGGGGTTGGGGGTTCGAATCCTCCCGGGCGCGCCAATTTTTCTTGACCGCTGAAATACAGCATCGGCATTTTTGAGGAATAGGTTCGGAAAATATAGCACCAGTCGAGTTTACTAAATTGCAAAATTAATGCGGCGAGGGCTTGAAACCAAATCTTTAAACACTAGGATCCATGGAATATGTTGGAAGGGATTTCTGATGAAAGCGTTTATCGTTAAAACTTGGAATTCGGTAATGAACGCACGGTATAATCCGTTGAGGCACATTCCTGATGAAAATGTGCGGCATCTGATTATGCAGATTCTCGCGTGGATGTGGTGCACCGCGTTTTCAATCTACATGGGAAGCATGTGGATTTTTGGTTTTACGGCTTTGGCACATTTAGCCATTCTTGCAGCTGTAGCAATCACCGTTGCAACCTTCGAAGTTGCGAAGAGAAAGCCAGATACCTTCATAAAAAAATAGTGTAGCAAGCAATACCCTTTAACATGATTAGCGATAGAGATTTTTGTCGCCTTAACACAGTAACCTACTGAATTAATATTTCAAAAAAGTATCCTCAACTGAAAATACATTGTGCCACACAGTGTAACCTTAATGCAGTTTGTTGCGTGTTTTGTTTTACGATCGACGGTCTTTGGACAATTAAACCTGCTTAAACCCGCTTTGGATTATTTATAACCCTACCTATGCCAAAGCCACGATATGAATAAGGGTTTTGACAGCCGGACGTAAGTCTAAGTAAGCTGCGTTTCATGGTCGATGAGTATTCGTGTTATTAGCGTTGCCCTGACCTGGAATAATTCATTCAACATTCGTGCACCTTATGATTTTTTCACGGTGTGCTGCTATTTTCCATGCGGGCAAAACAGAAAAGAGGTTAAAATGTCAAAAAGTTTTCGCACGGAATCTGACACTTTCGGAACTTTGGAAGTGCCCTCGGACAAATATTATGGAGCACAAACCGCTCGCTCGCTAATGAACTTTCCCATAGGGCAAGAAAAAATGCCAAGACCTCTGGTACACGCACTAGGAGTCATTAAGCAAGCTGCTGCTCGTATTAATAAAGCTCAAGGAAAACTTGATGCAGTTCGAGCTGAGGCAATTGACAAAGCCGCTGGCGAAGTTGCTGATGGCTTACTCGATGACCACTTTCCCTTGGTGGTATGGCAAACTGGCTCAGGCACGCAAACGAATATGAATGCCAATGAAGTGGTTTCCAATAGGGCGATAGAAATATTGGGTGGAGAAATTGGAACGAAAGATCCCATTCACCCTAACGACCATTGTAATATGGGGCAATCTTCCAACGATACCTTTCCGACTGCAATGCATATTGCAGCAGCTAAAGAGGTGAACGAAACGCTTATTCCTGCATTGGAGCATTTGAAAAAAGCGCTCGATCAGAAAGTGGCGGAATGGTCAGATATTGTTAAAATTGGTCGAACCCACACACAGGATGCTACACCGCTTACTTTGGGACAGGAATTTAGTGGTTACGTCGCTCAGTTGGAATTAGGTATCGAACGTATATCAGCAGCTCAAGATGGATTATACCATTTGGCACAGGGCGGCACCGCCGTTGGCACCGGACTCAATTGTGCCATTGGGTTTGATGAGGATTTTGCCACTGAGGTTTCCAAGATCACTGGACTTCCATTTCGAACTGCAACCAATAAATTTGAAGCGTTGGCCGCAAATGATGCATATGTGCACGCTCATGGGGCACTGAATACCGTTGCAGTGTCTTTATTCAAAATTGCTAACGATATTCGGTTGCTCGGATCGGGTCCGCGATCCGGCCTCGGTGAATTATCACTTCCTGAGAATGAGCCTGGCTCATCGATAATGCCGGGCAAGGTAAATCCTACGCAGGCTGAAGCCATGACTATGGTCTGCACGCAGATTTTTGGAAACAACGCGACAATCTCTTTCGCGGGCAGTCAAGGGCATTTTGAATTAAACGTTTATAAGCCGGTAATGGCCCTTGCAATGCTTCAGTCCATCGCCCTCGTATCAGATGCAGCTATAAGTTTTGCTGACCGCTGTGTGGCTGGCATTTCTGCGAATACAAGCAATATCACCAATTTGATGGAAAGGTCCTTAATGCTGGTAACCGCGCTGGCGCCAGCTATAGGGTATGACAAAGCAGCAGAGATCGCAAAAACTGCTCACAAAAACGGCACTTCCTTGAAAGAGGAAGCATTGAAACTTGCCTACGTAACTGAGCAAGAATTTGAGAATCTTGTGCGGCCTGAAAAGATGATTTCCCCTGGCGATTAAGCAGCCCATTGAAAAATCGCAAACTTCGTCTGATATTTAAAATCCAGCCGATGGGACATTAATCTCGGATATATCTGATATATAAGTAAAATCAGAATTCCTGGCTGGCATCAGATTGGTCATCATTGTCACCAAAAATACGTTGGAAAAATGATCTCCCGCGTGACGATGGCGCGTCCTCATTGGAAAGCCCGGCACTATCAGCGAGATCCTCCTTCACAGCATTCATTTCGGAAGTCTCTTGCAANTCAGTATCTTCATCGANAACTACGGATTGCCTTTTGGTATTTTTCTTTTCACGCACTCTGTTCGTTTTAGCTGCATTTGATCGGGATTTTTTAGAAGTACCCTTTGTTCGAGCTGCTTGCTGCTTCTTCGCTTTCTTTTTGCTCGCCCCCTTGATTATCTTTTTGCTGNGTTTCTTTCTGGGAACATCTACCCCATTGTTCTTACGTTTCGTGGATATGTTGGAGGATGTTTTTGGCGCAATGGAAGATTCACGTTTTTCAATGGTTCCATCGGCTTTTTTTCTCTCTATTTTCTTNTTGCCNTTTCGTGCCAGCGGAACAGGCGCATCATTGACGCCCGAAAAATAGTCCCCTGCCCACAGGCCGCGAACAGACAGCTTGGCGTCCTCCTCATCCACTCTGTAACGATCCGATTGAGAAATAAGAGCCCCCGCGTAACCNGTGCGTACCAGCGCTTCTCCAATGTCATGCTCACCTGAATAACAGGTAGCAACTTGNAACCCCGTTTTGCTGCCCTTGGTCTTTTCCACGTCACANGAAAGGTAGGCACCATCGGCAATNCGTATCAGCTCAGCCCAAGCAACAACTCCACACCGCATCCTAGCTCCATTAATTTTGCAAGTCTGGTCTAATTGAGGAGCATGAATACCAAACAGACGAACAGTTTTACCTTTGATAAGAATGAGGTTTGCGGATAGAACCTGTGCAAGACCATTTATTTCCTTGTTAGCGGCCATCGCCGTCGAGAAAAGATACAATAAGGCCCAAAAAGAGACGACANAAAGCGATGTACCAATAANAAATGACCTTTGGCGAACGATTGGCATCAACACTCCCGATAATCAACTCTNAAAACAATTCAGTGGGTCGAATTCTTTTTTCTTCTACATAACACGATCCGAACCATGTCGCGCGCCCTGAAATAAAAACCTCTTGTCAATTCCTTTCGGGTTCTACTCCACTTTCCGAAAAAGGGTCGGTCCTTCCATCCTCAAAATAATTATCGCAGGTGGCCCCGTCACAACAAGGAGTGTGATTATTCTTGCAATGAATGCACTGNGCATGCCCGTGGACATAATCTAAAGGTGTCTCACGACCACAAAAGGGACACAACATTANCCGAGTACTTTGCATTGCCTTATTNTATCTTAATCACAGAATGTGTCCACTATCTCATTCGNTCAATTNCCCGATTTTAGACAATGAANTAGGCATTGTTGCATCATATTTTTCCGCAAAGGGTTGCAGAAGTCGCTCGACTTCAAGGGCGCCAAGCCGATCCATTAAGGCACATGGTGGCTTGCCGAATTTTAACGCAAGCTGCGCNCCCATATCGATGTCAGCTGGACTTGCAACCTCTTCATCAAGCGCCTGCAAAATAGGTAGAAAGGTAGCGCCGAGAAGACGGTCAGAAATGNNACGGTCGCGCTCAAAATTCGGCGCACTATTGAGATCATCTAATGCCCAAACTTCGCCACTTAAGCCCTTTTGCTCAACTGATTTAGCTAAACTGTAGAAGGGCCCAAGCTGAGACAGATTATTTTGAGCATGCGACATGACCTGCATGCCAACCAAATTCATNACGACAAAAGGCCCTGCTGCCGCACCCAAAACATCACTGGCCACACGATCAATTTGAGCGGGTGAGCCAGCCTTTTCATCAAAAAGACGAGCCGCCTCATTGGCATAGGGACAGAAAAATCGGTTAAGCGCAAAGCCACTACTATCTCTGCAAAGGACGGGCTTCTTGTTTGTCTGATTACAAAATTCAACTATGGAAATCACTACTTCGGGCGCAGTCTTTTCTCCCTTTACAACTTCAACAATAGGACTGACTGTCGGAGGATTAAAATAATGAATACCAATAAAATTTTGTGGCTTNGCAACAGCCTCAGCAAGNGTGCTTACGCGCAAGCAACTTGTATTGGTGCCAAGAATAACTTCATCCTTAAGNATAGGCAGGATTTTATTGTATAGCTCCATTTTGACATCAATACGCTCGAATATCGCTTCTATTACTAGATCGCAATCGGCAAGCGTATTAAAATCTTCNGANTAACTGAGCCTTGCACGCGCTGCTTCGCTGTCAGAAAGATCCATCCGATGTCTTTCAACATTGCGCGCGTAAAATTTTTCAGCAGACCTTTGAGCCTGATAAAGTNTTTCTGCTGAAATATCAACTTGCCGAACATAGAAACCATGCTCCGCTATGTTCGTAGCTATGCCAGAACCCATGGTGCCCGCACCAATAACACCTATTCGCTCAAATGGCATATTTCATCTCCTTCAATCCTTAATAATTGCATTTTCCTTGCGTTATGCTAGCCGTCAAAATTCGCACTCGCAAGATAATTGCTGCAACGCAACAGCTTTGAGCGAANCACATATAGTCTGCATGCAAAGACGTTTTTTGCAGATGGAAAAGAGGTTACAATACCCAACACCAAATAATACACAGCAACTCCAATTTCCTTTTACTCCTCCGTTTAATGAAGATACCGCACGTTCTCGACACTTCTCCAGGCCGGTAGTACCTCAGCGCAAACCACCATTTTTGTTTTTTTTCAGGTGAGGTGACACTTTTCGGGCATCAGATTTTAGAGCTCGGAAGTTTTCAATTACAGCTCTCAACAGTATGATTTTATAAGTTTACGTCTCAATAATTGATCGTAAATTCGTTGCAGGTGGCTCTGGAATTGCGTAAACCCATTACTCAATTGTACTTGAATGCAGGAATATTGTGAGGCAGGCTCTCTGTTTAAACGAAGTTTGTCACTCATATGTTGATTATGAGTTCCTGAAGTCTAACATTAGACGGAAAGAGTTTTTTGGAGGTATCTACTTCATGATCGAGGTCAAAGGCCTTAGTAAAAGATTTGGCGATTCGCTCGCTGTCGATAATATATCTTTCAGCTTATCAAAGGGCGAGGTTCTTGGGTTTCTTGGCCCCAACGGCGCAGGCAAATCAACAACCATGAAAATGATTTCAGGTTTCCTCTCGCCAACCAGCGGAACAGCGTTAATAAACGGCGATGACGTCCGGAATAAGCCAATAGAGGTNAAGCGTGCAATAGGATATCTGCCAGAGGGCGCCCCGATGTGGGCAGATATGTCCGTCGGGGGATTTTTAAATTTTATTAGTGCTGTGCGTGGATTCAAAGGTAATGAGGCTGTCAAAAAAGTTCAAAATGCAGCTGAACTTACGCAACTAAATGATGTGCTTATGCAGCCCATAGAAACTCTCTCNAAAGGCTTCAAACGTCGTNTAGGANTAGCGCAAGCCATGCTGCACGATCCAGAAATTCTTATCCTAGATGAACCAACCGATGGCCTTGACCCTAATCAAAAGCACCAAGTCCGACAATTGATACAAAAAATGGCTTATAAAAAGGCAATCATTATTTCAACACATATTCTTGAGGAGGTAGAAGCAGTCTGCACAAGGGCTATAATTATTGCTAAAGGCAAATTACTCACCGACGCAACACCACAAGAACTCCTGAAGAAATCACGACATTACAATGCTGTTTCAATCGCTGTACCCAACATCGAAAAGGCGCAAGAGGTTTTGGAGGAGCTTGCCTCAGTCCGAAGAGTACAGCCAATAGGCAAGAACTGGTTGATGGCCTTTCCAAAAAACAAAGAACCAATCAACGAGGAAGTTGCCCAAGCACTCCGTTCTGCGCGTCTTAAGATAAATGAAATCCGCACAGAGAGCGGTCGTCTTGATGACGTTTTTCGAACCATCACGCGACATAGTTGAGTCTAAAATTATGAGAACCACACTAACGATCTTTAGACGTGAAATGGCAGGCTACTTCGCCACTCCACTAGCATATATTTTCATCGTTATATTTCTTGTTTTAGCAGGTATACTAACAATATTTGTTGGCAATTTTGTTGGACAAGGGCACGCTGGGCTACAATCGTTTTTTGGCTTGCATCCGTGGTTCTACCTTTTCTTGATACCCGCTCTGTCTATGCGCTTATGGGCAGAAGAGCGCAAAACCGGCACACTTGAACTTACTATGACGTTACCCATCCGCTTACGTGAGGCAGTTGTGGGNAAATTCGCTGCAGCTTGGTGTTTTGCAGGTATCGCACTAGCCCTGACTTTTCCTTTTTGGATTACAGTCAATTATCTCGGGAATCCCGATAATGGNGTAATTTTGGCTAGTTACGTAGGAAGCTGGTTAATGGCGGGCTCATATCTTGCTGTTGGAGCTTTTATTTCTGCCACGACACGCAATCAAGTGATTGCCTTTGTTGTCACAGTGACGGTGTGCTTCTTTTTCGTAGTCATGGGCTCCACTATAGTAATAGATTTCGTAAGTGGCTGGGCAAATGATGAATTTCTAGAGTTTGTCAGATACATTAGCATTCTTAACCATTTCGCTGGCATTTCCAAAGGAGTGTTAGACCTTCGAAGTGTGCTGTTCTTCATAAGTATTATTGGATTATTTCTTACCCTAAATGCGATCGTAATAGATCGTGTTCGGTCAAATTAACGAGAGTTTTATATGTTACGGAAAGTTTTTAAACATCAGCATGGATGGATGTTAGCAGGAGGCTCCGTTCTAGTTCTCTTTGCCTTGGTCAATTTCTTGGTTGCACCCATTTCTGGCACACGTNTTGACTTGACAGAAGAACGCTTGCACACACTGTCAGACGGCACACGGAGTATGTTGGGTGACCTAAAAAACCAGGTCAATTTAAATTTTTATTTTTCCAAAGATTTGAGCAGCGCAGCACCTGCATTCGGAAATTATGCTAAGCGAGTTCGCGACATGCTTAACGAAATGAAGCTCGCCGGCGGCGGAAAAATTGTGATCAAAGAGCAAGACCCCATTGCGTTTTCTGAAATCGAAGACGAGGCCGTGGAGGNNGGGCTACAAGGAGCACCATTGGATCAATCTGGCGATCAGGCATATTTTGGGCTTCAGGTGAAATCCGGAGAGGAAAGTTCNGTTATTCCCTTTTTCCAGTCGCAGCGTGAAAAATTCCTCGAATATGATTTAGCGCGAATGATCCATGCAGTCGCAAACCCAAAGAAAAAAATAATAGCGATCTACACCGGCCGGCCGCTGTTCGGCGACATGCGGCGTATGATGGCAGGCCTGCCAACTGAGGCATATCAAATAGTGCCAGAGTTAAGGAAAAGATTTGAAGTCAACCATATGTTCAGCCTCCGCGATTTACCTTTCGAGAAGCCGGATGTTCTTATGGTTGTCCATCCGCTCAAACTAGAAACGGATGAAAAATACGAACTTGATCAATTTCTGCTCAGAGGTGGCAAAGCAATTTTCATTTTAGATCCTTTTAATGAGACAGCAGCAGGCACTTCAATACCGCAAGGACAGAAACCACCTCTTAATTCAGTCGTCAATGTGCAAGAATTTCTTGGCCGCTGGGGCATCACTATTTCCGATAAATTTATAGCTGCTGATCGTTCCATCGCACGCATGGTAAATGCTGGTACAGCGACGCGTATCCTCCCAGCCCCCTTTGTAACGTGGTTAGCAGTGCCAGCTAGCCTAATGTCGCGTGATGATCCCGTAACGTCAGAACTTCGATTATTAAATCTTCAAAGCGCAGGTATTATTGACGTTACAAAAACTCCTGGCATTGCTGTAGAACCCCTGATCCGTACAACAAAAGACAGTCAGGAGATCGATGTCAAAACACACAAGGGCCGTGTGGACGTTGAAAGTATGGCAGCTACATTTAAGCCAAGTGGAAAAGAATATATACTGGCAGCTCGCATATCAGGGGAATTTGCATCCATTTTCCCAGAGGGCCCTCCGAAAATAGCTGAGAGTAAAGTGGAAAAAGATAAAGTAGAGGATACTTCAAAACCACTAGATGCCTCAGAAGACGCTGATAAGGCGAAGAAGGCTGCCGAAGAAAAAAAACAGCGAGATCGCGAAAAACAGNTCGCGTCTCATCTAAAAATCTCAAAAAAACCGTTCAATGTTCTTCTCATTTCTGATGCCGATTTTTTAGAAAATCATTTTTGGGTGCAGGTACGACAGTTTCTTGGCCAGAACGTCTTAGTGCCTACTTCAAATAACGCCGATTTTGTTATAAATGCAGTAGACCACTTTACCGGTAACGCTGACCTGATTAGTTTGCGGTCCCGAGGCACCACTCGCAGACCTTTTTCAAAAGTGAATGAAATTCGGAGAGAGGCTGAGATTAAGTATCGTAAAGCTGAACAGAATTTAGCCAACAAGCTTAAAGTGACAGAAAAGAAACTCGGGGAATTACGTGACAAGCAGGATGAAAAAACAAAAGCTGATGATGCGGACCGAAAAAAAACAATAGAAATAGAAATAAAAGAGGCACTAGACGAGCTAATTGCAACCCGCCAGGAGCTTCGCAATGTTAGGCTGAAATTGAACGAGGATATAGATAGACTAGAAACTTGGATACGATTCGCCAACATTGGGTTTATGCCGATTTTAGTGGGAGCCTTCGCGGTCGGTCTGGGAATTTATCGCACCCAGCGTAGGCGTAGACATCTAGGCGCAAATAATAATATTAATAAGAAATCTGCGTATAATTAGAAAAACAAGTACATAATAAAATGGCACGTATCGCCAGCCTTACGCCAAATGCCACAGAAATTACGGCAGCATTAGGTGGACTAAACCAATTAGTGGTGCGCAGTCACGCGTGCGACTATCCTCCATCAGTATTCAGTCTTCCTGTCTGTACAAAAGTGAATATTGATACGANCTTGCCATCGAGCGATCTAAACCGGAGTNTAAAAGATCTTCTGTCCAGCGCCTTATCAATCTACCAAATTAATGTCCCTTTGCTTAAAAGCGTCGCACCAGACGTCATCCTTACACAATCGCAGTGCGATGTGTGTGCGGTAAGTGAGGCTGAACTCTCTGGTGCGTTAGACGACTGGGTTCACCACGGTATTGATATTGTGTCGCTAAACCCAAATCAACTTAAAGATATTTGGCAGGATATAGCAAANATAGCCAAAGTTATCGATGCAAATGACAGGGGCCGCGCACTAATCTCGAAAATCAAAGTGAGCATGACCACCATAACTAAAAAATGCGCTGCACTCCGATTACGGCCCAGGGTAGCATGCATAGAGTGGATAGCTCCCCTCATGGCTGCTGGAAATTGGGTTCCAGAACTAATCTCTATGGCAGGAGGAATTAATCTGTTCGGTGAGATAGGCGTTCACTCTCCATGGATGGATTGGGAGGAACTAAAAAGTGCGGATCCAGATGTAATGATAGTCATGCCCTGCGGATTTGACCTAAAACGCTGCCGTGCAGAAATGTTTACACTAACCNATTTACCTGGCTGGGAAGAACTATCATGTGTCAAAGCGGGTGACGTTTATTTGGCTGATGGAAATCAATACTTCAATAGGCCCGGGCCCAGAATAGCCCAATCATTAGAGATCATTGCAGAAATCCTGCACCCTCATGAGTTTAAGCCAAGATACAAGGGTAGCGGCTGGGAGCGATATTGAAAAAATTAATCAACGCTTCTTCAGAACAAACATTGCCTGAGGAGCCAATAGGTTGGCCCGTAACGCGCAAGCAGAATACCCCANAGGCAAGCCATCAGCCCCTAAGGCAACAGCTTCTTCGATTTCCGCTTCTATATTCTCACATAGATTCAAAAAATCATGAATTGTACAAAGGTGAATATTAGGTGTGTCGTACCAATTATCCGGTAGATTGCCAGTTATCGGCATCCGGCCACCAAAAGCTAGACTCCACCGAACGCCCAAGTGTCCGAAATTAGGGAATGATAGAATTGCCCTNTGCCCTATCCGAATAAGGTTTTCCAATACCTCACGAGGACGGTGTGTTGCTTGCAGAGTTTGGCTCAATACAACAAAATCAAACGCATTACTCGGGTATGCATCTAGATCAGTGTCTGCATCGCCTTGGATCACTGACAACCCGTTGCTAACGCACTCCCTGACGCCTGCCATACTAAGTTCAATCCCGCGACCATCAACTCGTTTGTCGCTCTTCAAAAAACCAAGTAATGATCCATCACCACACCCTACATCAAGTACCCGACTGTCAGGTAGGATGGTATCAGCAATTAACTGGAGATCACTGCGAATATTATTGGACATTATTATATCCATCTACCGATCCGGTCGCCCCAAGCCACGCTGCTCGGCGCATGAGTCAATGAAGCCTCTTGCTACGCGACGAAATTCTGGTTCGTCNAGTAAAAAAGCATCATGGCCCTGATCACTTTCAATCTCTACAAAACTAACGTCAGCTGCAACGGCATTTAATGCATGCACGATAGCTCTGTTCTCTGCTGTGGGGAATAACCAGTCACTGCTAAAAGAAACGATACAAAACCTTGCTTTTACGCCGTCAAAAGCAGCCGCCAATGACCCTCCGTATTCGGCGGCTAAATCAAAATAATCCATCGCTCGTGTTATATAAAGATAAGAATTGGCATCGAAGCGTTCCACGAATGTGCTTCCCTGATGCCGGAGATAGCTCTCAACCTGAAAATCCGCGTCAAACCCATAGGACGGTTGAGCGCGATTCTGAAGATTACGACCAAACTTGCGATGAAGAGCCGCCTCAGACAAATAGGTGATATGCGCTGTCATACGAGCCACNCCAAGCCCCCTTCTTGGAACTGCACCGTGTTCCATATAATTACCGCCATGCCAATCCGGATCCGCTAAAATTGCCTGCCGGCCAACTTCATGAAAGGCAATATTCTGGGCCGTGTGTCTTGCTGCACCTGCGATGGGCATAGCAGAAAAAACATTATCCTTATAACGAGAGACCCATTCAAGCACCTGCATCGCGCCCATGGAACCACCCACAACACAGAAAAGCTGGTCAATCCCTAATTGCTCGATTACGAGTTTTTGCGCTCGAACCATGTCGGCAATTGTAATAACTGGGAATTCAAGGCCGTAGGGTCGGTTAGTTTTTGGATCCATTTCTTTAGGTCCAGCACTGCCCATGCAGCCACCTAATGCATTAATGCAAATTACAAAAAATCGTTCAGTGTCAATTGGCTTACCAACTCCCACCATGTCATTCCACCAACCCGGCCTCCCCGTCAGAGGATGTTCACCAGCAACATACTGATCCCCCGTTAAGGCGTGACAGATAAGAATCGCATTCGACCTTTCAGCATTCAAAACGCCATAGGTTTGATAGGCAATATCGAATGGCCCGAATTGAGCACCGTTATCCAAGTTCATNGGNTGCGTGTCACCAAGCGTGATACTGAACCCGTTGCCATTCGTGACCAGTTGTCGCGACTTGTGGTCGCCTTTTGGCATTCTTTTATCCTTACATGAATTATCTTATTTCTATAAATGTCTATTAATAGCTCGGGATATTGAGCCTGCCACGGTGAGTGTCAATGTTTTCTTTGATTTATCTGCGCGGAGGGACTACTAGTAGCGCCGCTTGAGGATGAAAAAAATGCCGAATGAATTGAAAAAACGAGAAACCCTAGATGAGCTTAGGGCGGAACTAGACGATATTGACTGTAAAGTCCATGACCTGCTTATGGATCGAGCTGATTTGGTGACACGCATCAAAGAAGTGAAAAGCCTAGAATCCATTGCAACTGTGCGACCTGGGCGGGAAGCTTATATTTTACGTCGCCTTATGGATCGACACCGTGGTAGTTTCCCAAAAGCCGCAGTTGCAAGAATTTGGCGCGAAATAATTGCAGGCATCACACGCATGGAAATGCCAACCTACAAGGTTGCAGTTTATGNAACTGATAAAAATCAAGCTTATTGGGATTTAGCCCGGGATCAGTTTGGCGTTATGACACCTATGCAACAATTCAGTAACATAAAGGTTGTGTTAAACAACGTTCTCACCGGACAAGCTACTATTGGTGTACTCCCAATACCCGAAGACGATTCAAGAGAACCATGGTGGATAAGCCTCATGGTGCCAGATGGATTACAGATCGTTTATAAACTCCCCTTTTTCNAAGGAACAAACGTTCGCANTANCCCTAATAATTGTGCTAGTGCGTTTGCGGTAGGACGCATTGTACCAGATTCAACCGAGGATGACCGCACCTTACTTGTAATGGCAACAGAAGAACCACTCAGCCGGTCAGCAGTTTGTGCCCTTACAAAGCGTGTAGGCCTGACCTCGTCACTGCTAACTTCCTCTCAGCAAGGNGATTGGTTTCATTTGGTTGAGATTAGCAGCTTTATCACCGAAAATGATGCGCAGATGGAAAAATTGAACGAAATTAGTGAAATACTGAAAACCGCAATAATTGGCTCTTATGCGGAGCCTCTACCTTCATTTGGTAATGTAAAATGAGACTTCCGAAGCCCAGAGCCGGTATTCTTGACGTAGCACCCTACGTGGGAGGCCGTCATAGTGTTGAGGGCGTTGAAAAAGTNATTCTGCTTGCGTCGAATGAAACGCCGCTCGGAGCAAGCCAAAATGCAATTAAAGCCTACAGAAATGCNGCTGAGAACATGCACCGTTATTGCGACGGCCACGCAGTGGGCCTACGCAAATCTATAGGTGATCGGTTTTGCTGTGATCCAGCCCGAATTGTATGTGGGGCGGGCTCTGATGAAATCATTCAAATGTTGATACGAGCCTATGCGGGGCCTGGAGAAGANTTGATATTCAGCAAACATGGCTTTTCAATTTATCCGATCTTCGCANTCGGAGCAGGCGTGAACCCGGTGGCTGCGGACGAAACCGATTTAACCGCGGATACCGAAAAGATTTTGTCAAAAGTTACAGACCGTACTCGCCTTGTATTTCTTGCAAACCCCAACAACCCAACAGGGACTTATATTACCAAAGATTCATTGGCCAAGTTTAGAGAAAGCCTCCGCGAGGATATACTTCTTGTCCTTGACGGCGCCTATGCTGAGTATGTTACTCGCACCGATTACACCTCCGGTATTGAGCTNGTAGAACAGAATGAAAATATCGTTATGACACGCACTTGCTCTAAAATATTTGGACTTGCTGCCCTGAGGCTGGGGTGGGCCTACTGTCCGCCCGCTGTAGCCGATGTACTTAATCGCATTAGAAGCCCATTCAATGTAAACGGCCCGGCTCAGGCGGCAGGGATTGCTGCAATGGAGGATCAGGCCCACACAGAGAGGTCGCTCGCTCACAATNAGAAGTGGCTACCTTGGTTAAGTAATAGCCTAACTGAGCTAGGCCTCAATATCGTACCATCGGCAGCAAACTTTGTACTAGCGAGATTTGACAGTAAAAGCGCCGCTGAAACTGTTTACCAAGGTCTACTTAACAATGGTATAATAACGCGCCATATGACCAGTTATCATCTCCCTGACAGCCTCCGCATCTCCGTAGGTTTGGAGAATGACAATAAAGCCTTAGTCAACTCCATAAAGGATCTAGTTGGTAAAAAGAATGGATAGTATGGAAAAACCATTTTTTAATAAGGTCGCCGTCCTNGGTCTTGGGTTAATTGGGTCTTCATTGTGTCTTTTAATGAAANAAGAGGGTTTGGTCGGTACTATTGCTGGTAATGCCCGGTCACAGGCTACCCTAGATACAGCACTTGAAATTGGTTTTATTGATAGCGCACATTCCTCACCTACTGATGCGGTGAAAAATGCTGATTTAATTGTACTGGCTACCCCCGTCGGGGCTAATAAAAAAATAGCAGAGGCTATAAGCCAATCATTGAAGCCAGGCGCGATTATNACCGATGTTGGTTCAGTAAAGGTGGCTGTGATACGCGATGTAGCNCCATGCCTCCCAAAAGGAGTTCATTTCGTGCCTGGACATCCAGTTGCTGGAACCGAACATTCTGGCCCTACGTCAGGTTTTCCTGAACTATTCGCAAATCGATATTGTATATTAACACCACCCGAGGAGACTGACCCCAAATCAGTCGCCCTTGTTAGAGCGCTATGGGAAACCGCTGGCAGCATAGTTGAAATTATGGATGCAGCACACCANGACCGGGTCCTTGCTATCACTTCCCATCTGCCCCACCTAATTGCATACACCATAGTNGGAACAGCGAGCGATCTCGAAGGACAGCTACGCAATAAAAATCCCTCTTATAGTCCCGAAGAGAAAACGGAAGAGGTTATAAAATTCTCGGCAGGCGGTTTTCGCGATTTCACTAGAATAGCGGCCTCAGATCCCATAATGTGGCGTGACATCTTCCTCAATAATAAAGATGCGGTCCTTGAATTACTTGGACGTTTTATTGAGGACCTCACAGCAATGCAACGTGCAATACGATGGGAGGAGGGAGAAACGCTTGAAAGTACTTTCCGGCGTAGGAGAGAGATCCGCCGTGGCATAATAGAAATGGGTCAGGCTGGATCATTTAATCCAAACGAGACGGAAGGTTGATCGGCTTTAGTTTTAGTAGTTTAAGTGGGCCGATCCACAGCTCGCCATTGCGAGTGTTAAGGGGTACCGAAAGAACCTTTTCTCNATCTTTTGGTGACGGCTTGGCCAAAACCGTCAACGCGACTCGCATTGCTGCTGCAGCATCTGGTGTTACAACCTTTGATTGCTCGAAGGCACTCAGTGTTTCCGAAAATCCCCGTATATTGGCTATCGCAGACACCACAGGTCGAAGCTGAGGATCGAGCCCGACCGAACCGCGACCCTGCAAAAACAGTGGGGCCGACTTAATGTCAAACCAATTGATGTCTACCAAACCGCCGGCTCTTTGCCATTGCTGTAAAGCTTCGTGGGTCAATTTACTTAGCGATGCATTTCGTAAATCTGCCACAAATTGTAGCTCTTGAGTCTTTCGTCCGATCGGCACCTTTAGCGCCTTGGCAATTATTAGGTTTTCAACTTGTGAAAAGATTGAAACCCAAGNCTCCCCCACGCCCATATCTCGATTTTCCGGTTGTGCCAAATTAAGTTGCAGTTTGTCTGCTGATGCTAAAAGGTCTTTTCCACGCTCAAACAAGCGAGATGTTTTGACATGAACGTTACTCCCCGCCAGTCTTCCGTTAGTAAAAAATCGAACCAGCACTGAAGTTTCTTTTGGTTCATATGTCAGTGGCACCCCAAACCCGGATCGTGAGATATCAAAACGATGAGTCCCGGGCAATATGATCCTATACTTCCACAAATCCCATGGCTGCATTTCAATAATTGCTTCAGGTCCTTCCCATCGAACCTGTTTAAGTGTGGTCCGCAAAGAAGGGTTCTTTATCTTCAACCTAACCAAATGAGGAAACCCATCCATGAGCACATCGGAATATGAGAAAAGATGCCCCTCGGTAAGAGAAGCTTTCACAATATTCGAAAATTTCTCCTTTGCCTTTCCTGCCGTATAATACCAATAGGCAGAATAGCCAGCCGCAATTATCGATAAAAGTAACAATGGGCCTATAAGAGTACGGCTGGTAATTTTAAACATAAGCCGGATTGTCCCTTCTATTTGCAAAAAACTAGCTTTTTGTTATCGATGCTACGGCATGAGCCTGAAAGACGTATTTTCCAAAAGCTTNNTGAAGTGCATTGATTATAACGACGCCTGGCAATCATTTTTTAAATTCTACCCGATAAAATTACGTGTCAGACACTAATCCTCAAAACATCACAGTTACCATTTCGTGGCATTGAAGCGTCACACACCTTTCGAACCGCCTCAAATAACNTTTCCCACATCAGCCNAATTNCAGCGNGATATATCTTCTCCCCATTACTTCTTTGCTTTTGCTTTTGCTTTTGCTTCAGCTTCAAGCCTGTCAGTTGCTGATTGTATGCGATTCTTCAGTTCATCCATAAATTCCTGACGGCTTAAGCCGGGACTTATTGGTGGCAGGATCTCCATTACGATGCAGCCACTTTTCTTCACAAACTCTCGCCGAGGCCAGAAAAACCCAGAGTTTAGTGCTACAGGAACAACTGGCAGTTCAAGTGNACGATAAAGGGCTATTATACCTGGCTGNTAAGGGGGGGCATCCCCAACCTTAGTGCGCGTACCCTCGGGAAAAATGACGATGCTATGTCCCTCAGCAACCCGCTCTTTCGCCATGCGCAGCATGCGCCGCATCGCTGCGGCCCCGGCGCTGCGATCAACATCAATCATTCCTGCGCAGCGGACAAACCATCCAACCAACGGAACAGACAATAGGGANCTTTTGAGTATGAATATACAATTATAAAATACCAAATTTAAGATCTGCGTCTCCCACATAGATTGATGCTTAGATGCAATCAGGAAGGGTTCCGGGGGCAAATTTTCACGGCCACGAATCTCATGAGTTATACCAAGGCCTGCTCGCATTGCTAGTACCGCTCCGCGCACCCAAAACCGAGTTGCCGTACGGAATTGACGACGAGGCAAGAGCATTAACGGCACATAGAACGGACTTAGAACAACAGTCCACCCATAAAAAAGAAGATAAAAGATCGCAGCACGTAGCATAGTAAACTCCGATCACCTGAGCCAAAACAAGACGGGAATTAACTTCCTCCGCACATACGCAATCAANTATTTGTTATATTCTTCAATAATTAATCCTGTGCTGCCAGGCCAAAACCACCAATTCTTAGCCTTAAAAGATTTTGGGAACACAGGATGTTCAATAATCTTAATTGCTGGCATCACTGCGCGAAATTCGGCCAAACTTCTCAGCATATGGTAACTCGATGTCACAAGGCGTATAGAATGGTATTGTTCTTTTTTTAACCAAGCTGCAGTTTCTTTTGCGTTACCCTCAGTATTATCAGCATCATATCCAAGTGCTATACAACAAGTCACTGCGTCCGGAAACCTTCGCACCATTTGGAGTAATTGCGCCACGTCAACACCACGGTGCACCCCTGAAACAAATAATTTACTCGCTCTATTATCAGTCAGAAGATCGAGGCCCGTTTCCAGCCGCAAGCTCCCCCCGGTTAACACCACAATTGCGTCTGTCTGGGTCTTTGGCATAGCAACAGTATCCGGAAGCGATTGCGCAAAAATTACGAAGCCGCAAAGCCAGATTACACCAAAAACTAAAAGACTACGAGATACCCATCTGAACTTAAACCAAAAATTGACCTTCCTTCGACGCATTACTGAATACGCCGAAGCTCACGTAGCACAGTAGCTCGTGCCGTNCGCATAGCGATCACACAAACAACAAACGGAACTATCAGCAAAATTATCCAATTCCACAAANTAAATCGCAAATCAGGCATCAGCATCGGGTCCAACTCCGCAACGCCTTTGAAAAAAATAGCTAAAGTCGCACTCACCAATAAAGCACCCACTACCCCACCCTTGAAAGCGAGTCGTAAAGCATGCCGCTGGAATTGTCGTGCAATGTAATTATCTGTTGCTCCAATTAAATGTAATACAATCAAAACATCATGGTGAACGGCAATGCCGCTGCGAGTGGCAAACACTACCGCCGACACGGCGCAACCAGCAATCAGCAAAATAATTCCTGCCGCTAGGGCTTGCAGCGAGTAAATAAGCTCTTTTATCTGTCGACGCCAAGCGCCGTGATCGTCAACTACTGAGTCTTTAACAGCTAGCCCCAACTGCTCCCGCAGCTGGCCAAGGTTTACCGCCGGCTTATCTGCGAGAATTACATCTATCAAGTGTGGTAGCGGCAAATCAACAACTGAGGTNCCTGCGCCNAGCCAAGGCTCGAGGGATATGGCAACCTCNGCAGGGGGGACTTGCTTTGCNGCAGAAACCCCCGGGGTGCGTTCAAGTATCTTGATCGCACGGTCAATCCGTTGGTCAACTTCGACCGTGCTTTCGCCCTCGATTGGTGGAATTTGGACTGTATAACGCCCGCTCAAGCCTTTTTCCCATGAAGAGGTGGCACCAGTAAGAACAAGCGCCCCAGCCAGCATTAGCATGGCTAAGAAAACCATTACACTGATAATCCATGGCAGGAGTCGTGTTGCGGGGTCGCTGCTCAAGGGCAAATCCAGGCGTCCACTAAACATATCAGATTCCTACACTGCGACTAGGGGTTGTTAAGATACCATCCTCCAAATGAAGTACCGGATAGTCAAAGTGTGACACAAGCCCCTCGTTGTGAGTGGCAATCACAATAGTAGTGCCAACTTTGTTCAATTCTTCAAATAGATATAATAAGCGAACGGCTATGGCGTCATCAACATTACCTGTAGGTTCATCAGCGAGTAATAGCTGTGGCCGTGCTATTACCGCGCGTGCGATTGCAACTCTTTGTTGCTGGCCACCAGATAATGTCACTGGCCTGGCATCGAGCTGTCCGGCTAGTCCTACCCAGCTTAAGAGCTCCGTAACATGCTTGGCGATAACATCCTCTGGCATGCCTGCAACCCGAAGAGGCAGCGCCACATTGTCGAAGGCGGATAGGTGCTCTAAGAGCCTGAATTCCTGAAAAACAACACCAATTTGGCGCCGCAGCGCTGGCATTTCATTCCGTTGCAAACCTGACACATCACGGTCGAATAGCCGAATTAAACCACGACTCGGCCTTTCAGCAAGGTACATCAACTTGAGCATGGATGATTTTCCAGCGCCGCTTGGCCCAGTGACAAATCGAAAGGCTCCCGGTTCAAGGCTGAAGGATATGTCGCTGAGCACCTCGGGGCCAGCTCCGTATCGCATACCAACATTTTCAAATCGGATCACATGTTTCCTCTACTTTTTGGCGCAGCCGAATTGACGATACCAACCACCGACCTGATCCTTCTGCAAATTAAAATTCCTCATTTTCCTACTATCCATCAAAATGCCATGCAAAATCCAGTACCGTAAACTACCACGGTGGTTGCAACAAACGGTTCGACCACTTAAACTCGATAATACCATATTTTGTGCTGAAACTTTATCGAGTATCTAAATACAATGATTCTTTCATGCCCTCAATGTAATGCCAATTTTAACTTAGATGATGCTGTACTTGGTACAGAAGGACGCCGTGTAAAGTGCAGCAAATGCGGACACCGCTGGCATGCTCTTCCAGATGTTATACTGGATAACCCCAGCACTCAACTAGACCCGAATACCTCACCAAACGTGCGACAGGAGAAGGAGGCCGATGGCGCCGATGCGTTTGCAGACGTAGCTCATGGCCCAGATGATACAAAGGGAGGCATCTCAGCCGATCAAACAACAACTTCCAGTAGTGATGAACCATTTTCTGCGTATGCCGACTCACAAGATGGGTTGGAGGACAATTTGAAAAAAAGTGAGGGAGAGCAAAGTGTAAAAGCAACAAAACCTATTTTCCGTATTATCAAGTGGATAATGTTAATATCGCTCATTGCCACTATTTTATTAGGAATAATCTTTCGAACCGATCTTGCGAAAATTTACCCCCCGATAAAGAGGGTTTTTCAGCTTATTGATATTCCGGTAAAGCCATTCGGATATGGACTAAAACTTTCGAACACAGTCTCAACTCCCCGACAAGAGGGAGAGGATATTGTAATCGCGTTATCTGGAGAAATCGAAAATACGCTCGCAGATACCATTGACGTGCCTCCCTTAAAGGGTGACTTCTACGACTCCAAGGGTGCCATTATATTCACCCATCATTTTAAAGCTGCTTTCCCAGAAATATTGCCGGGCGAGAAAGTTAAATATCAAACTGAGATTAAGAACCCGCCATCTGAGTCGGTAAGGATTGAAATTACTTTTACTGAAAATTGAAATGCCCCATTCATACAATTATGAGAGTTTATTATTAGTTTTTGATAGATAGGACCAAATTTATTATTTAATGAGCCTCATTATTGGTGCCCCATTTTAACCTTTCACGCTACAAATTCTTTGGTAATAATTCTTAAATATCTATTCTGGGTTACCTTAATTCACGTCTGAGGCGTGTCGTAAACCTATAATTCATAACTAGTCCTGCCAATCCGCAAACTGTTCGAGCGAGAACATTTCCTCGTAACTAGGACGTNTTCTCACAATAGAAAAATCACTTCCACGAACAAGGATTTCTGGCACCAAACATCTACTGTTGTAAGTAGATGACATGGAAGCGCCATATGCACCAGCTGCATTAANTGCTAAGTGATCTCCCTCCATNATTTCTGNCATTGCAACTTGTCGAGCGAACGTATCACCAGTCTCACACACAGGTCCAACTATATCATAGAATTGCGTGCAAGCATCTGTCTGAGGCAAGCGTACTGGTTGAATATCATGTTGAGCATCATAAAGAGCAGGACGAATTAAGTCATTCATCGCCGCATCAACAATAACGAAATTGCGCCCCTCGCCTTTTTTTACATATATAACTTTCGTANCCAACACGCCCGCGTTGCCAGAAATAACACGCCCCGGTTCAAACATTAGCGTGCAGTCAATGTCGCCTAAAACTTCATTCACTACTTGCGCGTATAATTCAGGTCCGGGAATGTCATATGTTTCCCTATTATACGAAACTCCGAGCCCTCCACCTAAATCAATACGGCGTATTTGATAACCGGCACCACCCAAGGACATTACTAGTTCTCTTAATCTTTTNAAGGCAGTTCGGAATGGGTCAAGGTCTACAAGCTGCGATCCAATATGCATCGCCACAGCTGTGGGTCGAATACCAGGTAAACTTGAAGCGTATNCNTAGATNCCNTCCGCCGCTGAAATATCGATTCCAAACTTATTTTCCTGCCTACCTGTTGTAATTTTCTCGTGNGTAACCGCATCAACGTCAGGATTNACTCGCACGGCAATTTCCGCCTCAACACCATGGTCACATGCGATCTCGGATAATAATTTAAGTTCGGATAGTGATTCCACGTTGATCTGCAGAATTCTTTTATCAAGTGCATAACCTAGCTCTTCTCGAGTTTTTCCAACGCCCGAAAATACAATTTTATCTGCTGGCACACCGCCTGCAAGTGCCCGGCGTAACTCTCCCTCTGAAACGACGTCAGCCCCGGCCCCAAGAGAAGATAGCGTATTTATGACCGCAAGATTTGGATTGGCTTTTACTGCGAAGCAAACGAGACTGTCGCGCTGATTGAACGCGTTTTCAAACGCCTGAAAATTGTGCGTCAGAGCTGCAGTCGAATAACAATAAAACGGAGTTCTGATGGATTGGGCAAGCCCTTCAAGACTATTACCCTCTGCATGCAAANTGCCGTTAGTATATGCGAATTGGCTCATCTGGTTGCAGGATAGCTACGTGGGNAATCAGATTTGCCGAGTCCCTTGGGGTCATTCTTCACCCCACAGGAAGTTGCAAACACGGTCAGATACAACAAGAAAAAAGCCGCCAAGATTTTTTTTACCAACATCATAGATAACGCTCCTTTGCTGCTGCTAGCGCCTCGCACACAAGCTGAGGCGCTGTGCCACCAAAACTAGTGCGGCTTGCCACAGAATCCTCAACACTTAACACAGAGAATACAGAATCGTTAATACGCTTTTCCACTTGTTGCATCTCAGATAGCGATAACCCGGCTAATCCACAGCCCTTTGACTCCGCAATGCTCACCAGCACACCTGTGACATGGTGAGCCTCACGAAATGGTAAATCCAATTCCCTTACTAACCAGTCAGCTAGGTCTGTAGCGGTTGGGAAACCCTCTGCTAATGCCGCTAACATCGCGTCCTTATTAATTTTCATGTCGCGTAACATTCCAGTCAACGCCGCAACTACCAATGTTAAAGAGTCTGCCGCGTCAAAAACGGGCTCTTTGTCTTCCTGCAAATCCTTAGCATAAGCAAGTGGTAAACCTTTTATGACTACNAAAAGAGCTTGTAACGCCCCTAAAATGCGACCGGTTTTNCCACGAGCCAACTCAGCAGCATCAGGATTACGTTTTTGAGGCATAATTGAAGACCCTGTGCTAAANGAATCGCTTAGCTCCACAAACCCAAATTGCGGCGATGCCCATAGCACGATCTCTTCGGCAAGCCGCGAAAGATTTACAGCCGTAATTGCAGCGACACTAAGGAACTCGACAGCGAAGTCACGAGCAGATACTGCATCGAGTGAATTGACCATAGGCCGGTCAAAACCAAGTAATGAAGCAGTCGCATGCCGGTCTACTGGGAATGAGGTGCCAGCGAGAGCCGCACTGCCGAGTGGACATTCATTAAGCCTTTTACGGCAATCAGATAATCGAGANCGATCTCTGCCTAGCATCTCTACATAGGCTAACATATGGTGTCCGAAGGTAATTGGCTGAGCAGGCTGAAGATGTGTCANGCCNGGAAGAAGCGTAGCGAAGTGACTTTCTCCTTGCACAATCAATNCAGCTTGTAAGCCACGCAACTTTANGTCAAGCTGGTCAATCGTGTCTCTAACCCATAAGCGAAAGTCTGTCGCCACCTGGTCATTTCTGCTGCGCGCAGTGTGGAGCCTTCCCGCTNCATCACCTATTAATTCTTTTAANCGGTTTTCGATGTTTAGATGTATATCCTCAAGTTCTGGTTGAAATTGTAGTTTGCCTGTTTCAATTTCGACTAATATCTGATCAAGACCGTTTAAAATTTTAGAACCATCATCGGCGTTAATGATACACTGGTCCAACAACATCTTCACGTGCGCTTTTGAACACGCAATATCTTGTTCAAAAAGACGCTGGTCGAACTCGATAGAAGCGTTTATCCGTTCCATTATGTCGGCGGGGCCAGCGGCGAACCGTCCACCCCACATTTTACTCTTTTTCATAAGGGGCACCTAAAATGTCAAATATCCTCAAAAAATATCTTAAGCCTGTGTTTTTTGGCTCGGTCACTTTAATAGCTCTTATCATATGGTTTATAGCCGGGTCATCCAANACACCACCGATAACAGGCCAGATGAAAGATTTCAAAATCAGTAATCGGGTCATGTCAGCGCCGCGCATACCATTTCATGATGCATACGGCAATAAAAAGGTGTTAGCTGATTTTCAAGGGAAGGTGCTACTGATCAATTTTTGGGCAACTTGGTGCGCACCTTGTNTACGTGAAATACCCTCCATTGCGCGCCTTCATGCCAAAAAAGATNGCAAGCACTTTAAAGTTTTACCAATAAGCACAGATGCTAGAGGTGCAGACGCCCCGCTGAATTTTCTAAAAAAAATTAATCAAACTGATTTGCCTATTTACGTCGATTCCAAGATGATTTTATCGCGAGCTATGGGTGTCGAAATCCTGCCCACTACCATGTTGGTGGATCGGCGTGGCAATATTATTGGTCGCCTTGTCGGTGCAGCGGAATGGGACAGTGCTGAGGCCCTAGCTTTAATCAATCACTATCAAAAAAAGTGATGTCGATGGGGTACAAGCGTATTCCAATTCAACCTATAAAAATTNGGGTTTTAATTTAATTTTTGCTCCAACTCAGGAACCAGCTCAAAGAGATCACCTACAATACCATAATCTGCTACCTGAAAGATTGGTGCCTCTTCGTCTTTGTTTATCGCAACAATAACTTTACTATCTTTCATGCCCGCTANATGCTGAATAGCGCCAGAGATACCAACCGCTATATATAGATCCGGCGCCACTATTTTACCGGTCTGGCCTACCTGATAATCATTTGGTACAAACCCTGCGTCGACAGCCGCTCGGGATGCGCCAACTGCAGCTTCCAACTTATCAGCTACCTTCTCAAGCATCGCAAAATTATCACCAGACTGCATACCACGACCACCCGATATGATAATATCGGCAGCGGTCAACTCGGGTCGTTCGGATTTTGACAACTCAGAGCCCACGTAAGATGAAAGTCCAGATTCACCGGATGCATCAACTTTTACAACTTCAGCCGAACCGCCGTCAGCCGCAGCAGCATCAAATGCGGTCGCCCGCACAGTAATTACTTTTTTCTCATCCACTGATTCAACAGTCGCTATCGCGTTGCCAGCATAAATCGGCCGTTCAAAAGTTTTATCGTCTATGACAGCGCTTATGTCTGAAATTTGTTGTACATCCAAGACCGCAGATACTCGCGGCATAACATTTTTCCCGAAGGTATTTGCTGGTGCCCATATATGGGTGTATTCAGCGGCTACTTTTTCTACCAGGGGGGCAATGTTTTCAGCAAGGCCAGCGGAGTATTCTGCGCTGTCCGAGTGCAAAACCTTAGTGACACCACTAATTTGGGCCGCAGCTTCAGCCACCGGATCGGAACCAGAGCCGGCTAGTAAGAGATGCACCTCACCATCCAGCTTTTGGGCTGCTGTTACTGCACTAAGGGTTGCTCCTTTGATTTCAGAGTTGTTATGCTCAACCAACACTAAGCTTGCCATATCTATATCACTTTCGCTTCATTCTTAAGTTTTTCAATCAACGCGTCAATATTCTCCAGGATTTCACCACCGTCTCTGCTAGGTGGCTCCGTTACTTTGAGTGTTTTGAGACGCGGCGTAATATCAACCCCAAGATCATCCGGGGTCATAACATCAATAGGTTTCTTCTTCGCTTTCATAATGTTCGGTAAAGAAGCGTATCGAGGTTCATTCAACCGAAGGTCTACAGTAATGACCGCTGGCATTTTAACTTTTACCGTTTCGAGGCCACCATCTATTTCACGAACAACCTCAGTTTCACTTTCACCTAGTTGAATATTTGATGCATTTGTTGCTTGGCTCCAACCAAGCATGGCAGCAAGTAATTGCCCTACCTGATTACTATCGTCATCGATAGCCTGCTTTCCTGCTATCACAATATCGGGGTTTTCTTTTTGAACGATTGTTTTGAGCAACTTTGCTATAGCAAGTGGTTCAACCGCTTCATCAGTCTGGACCAAAACACCCCGATCAGCACCCATNGCCAGNGCAGTCCGAATAGTTTCCTGCGACTGTTGCGGGCCGACCGATGCTATTATGACTTCATTTGCAGCCCCCGACTCTTTTAATCGGACNGCTTCCTCGACGGAAATCTCGTCGAACGGATTCATTGACATTTTAACGTTNGCCGTCTCAACACCAGACTCGTCTGGTTTTACACGGATTTTTACATTATAATCTACAACGCGTTTAACGGGGACGAGGACTTTCATCGTCTACTTTCTCTTTACTGTTCAAAAATAAAGTATTTGCATNTATTGTTATGAAAAACACCTGTTGACCTGTCAAGCGGACAGCCTGTCGCAGTAGGTTAAAAATAAGGCACACTCATATTATCGCGAACTATTCGACCACCGAAATAGTGANNANCTTCCGAGGGTTTTGCTCAACTTTGCAACATATAAAAACGGGGCATTTTAGTATAGACATTTGTTTTTTGTCATGTTTTCGACTGGTTGCCACCAGGGACCCAGAGCACGTCTGNGTTACCACGGTCATTACAGTGTCTCGAAAGCACGAAGAAGAAGTCGGACAAGCGATTAAGATATTTTAATGCCGCTTCGCTAACTTTTTCTCGTTCCGCCAACTCGCAAACAATACGCTCGGCTCGTCGCACTACAGTGCGAGCAAGNTGCAAATGCGCAGCGACCATAGATCCACCTGGTAACACAAAGCTGGTCAACGGTTCGAGCCCATCATTCACAACGTCTATGTCTTCCTCTAACCGTTGCCATTGCTCATCCGTCATACGTANTGCGCCAGTCTTTCGCTCTTTGCCCTGAGGGGTGCAAAGATCCGCCCCAAGGTCAAACAGATCGTTTTGAATGCGTGCGAGCTGTGTCTCTAACGACTGATCATTAAGGTGTGCCTGAACCAATCCAACGATTGCATTCACTTCATCCACGGTGCCATAAGCTTGCACTCTTATGTTGCTCTTAGCCACTCGCTCTCCGTTACCTAGGGAAGTTGCCCCGGCGTCACCACCNCCCGTGTAGATACGGTCCAACTTTACCATCANGTCTGCCCACCCAGCAGCGCCAAAANAGCTATTAAGGCAACCGCCAAGAATTGGAAAACTATTCGGGCACGCATTAGTTTATTCGAATATTTAGAGTTGAATTTACCACCACGCGCCATTGCAAATAANCCAGCCATAAGCACCCCCACGGTGGCTAAGAGTGCAATGAGAATAAGGAAGGGAATAATGCTGGACATAACCACTCAATCAAAATCCAAAAAATTCATCGTATTGTTTCGTATGCCATGGTCATGNTGTCCCGTTCCTCTTGTGTGACCTTTAGGAGATACGAAAACAAATCGCGTACGCTAAACATAGCAACTAGCGTCCCGTTTTCAATAACCGGCACGTGACGTATACGTTTTTCTTTCATTACCCCAATAATATCTCTGATCTTNTCCGCTGGTGTGGCAGAGACAACCTTTACCTTCATGATATCGGAAATTTTCAGCTTTTTCCAATCGTCATCGGACCCATTGCATATGCGCACTATGTCTCTCTCTGAGACAATACCAACAACTTGTTTGTTNTCGTCGCAAACTGGCAGAGCACCTATATCGTTGCCCGCCAGTATTTTTACAGCGTCGCCGACAGATTCGTTTGGATCAATTGTAAATAAATTCCGTCCACTTTCCGTAAGAAGATCTTCTATCGGCATATTTACGCTCCCATGATAGTCATAGCCCCCGGCAGGTGNCNCTGATGCCTCAGCATCNGATGACTAATAAGNCTNCGTGCCNATATGTGTGTTCTATTTTTTTTATCAAGCATGTTTTTTTATATAGGCCTTTCCTTGCGCTTGAAGAATATTGCCGAGGTAATTCGAGCAAAAGTTCGTAAAATATGTCAAATTACCTTTTTCATAAGCGTTAAAGGGGAAAATCGTTTATTAAAGTACGCCCAAATTCAACTTACCGCTAAAGATTATGACGCCTCCTAAAGGTTTAGAGAACAGCCGATGCAAAATGATTTACAGATCACAAATATGTTTTATGCCGATCTAGGAACATAGTTGCAAAATGGTCAAGAACCCAAGAAAACCGCAGATTTTTACCAGCAGAGATAAACCTGAACTCGAACGGAAACATAAGGTTTTGGGCAATGGTTGGGCAGAAAAAGCTCATTTAATTCACCGGATTTTTAAATTTGTTTTGGAAGATCACACCCATTTTATAACCTTAGATNTACCACCTTTTGCTTCAAATTTTTCTAAAANCCTCGTATCTACCGCCTATTCTCCGTCAAACATAAAGCCATTACATCAACGTCTTTACTGGGCAACAAAGATGCTGTCGGGATATCAATTGAGCGATCAGTCAACAGTGGAGCTAAGAACAGAACGGATACTCAACGATNCTTGCTGGGAACAAGTAGTCAAGTTTGCAATATCCGGTGCCGATAGGAAAACACTCAGCAGACGAGAAATTTCCAATTATCTCGACGGGTTTGGTATAAATTTATCCGTTTTACCGGAAGATGCCTACGAGCTTGCTAAAAAAATACTCGGCGACACTGTTCTGAAACCTGTAGCCTGCCTACAGGGCCAGAGTATACCTGTCCTCTACTATCCAAATGGGCGAAATGAAATCGTATTTGAAATTAAATTTGACCTCGGCATGGGGCACAGCTTCGACGGCTATAAAATTGACATAGTTGAAATAGAAATTGAGTTGAAAGATTTGGATCAAAAAATCGAGCTCGAACATGTTGAAGAATTGTTCGATACATCAGAAAATATCCTTAAGACTGCTTTCCTAGGAGCCTTAGAACGGACAACCGTTTCAAAGCCTACACCATTGTTCCGACACATGCGTAAGTGGCAATCGTGCGACATTGTGTCGTTCGAGTCGGCATACGAAGCATTATCTGACAGCCAGTGGACGGAGCCAACGCCTTCTTAATTACGCTCACTCAGTAAACCACGAGCAATCACGTTAGCCTGGATCTCTGCAGTTCCCTCAAACACGTTAAGAATGCGCGCATCGCAAAGAACTCGCGAAATTGGAAACTCTTCCGCATACCCAACACCACCATGTATTTGCACTGCATTGTCCGCGTTAGACCAGGCAGCACGCGCACCAAGCAATTTGGCCATTCCNGCCTCTATATCACAACGTCGATCCTGATCTTTTTGGCGCGCCGCAAAATACGTCATCTGCCGTGAGATCATTGTATCCACAGCCATCCACCCAATCTTCCCGGAGATGCGAGGAAAATTTATCAAAGGCTTATCAAATTGTTGTCGGTCTTGAGCATATAGTAGAGCAAGCTCTAGCGCATTCTGAGCAACGCCGACAGCNCGTGCCGCCGTCTGTATACGCGCCGCCTCAAATGTAGCCATTAATTGTTTGAAACCCTCGCCCTCTTTGCCGCCTAACAACTGATCGGCCTTGACTTCGAAGTCATCAAAAGCGATGTCATATTCTTTCATTCCACGATAACCCAAGACCCTGATCTCTCCACCCGACAGTCCTTGAGCAGGAAACGGTTCACATTCATTACCGCGAGGTTTTGCAGCAAGAAACATAGACAAACCACGGTATCCTGGCTCATTTGGATTGGTGCGGGCAAGTAGTGTCATTAGGTCACTTCTAGCTCCATGTGTGATCCAGGTTTTATTGCCGAATATTCGATAATTCTCACCATCGCGTTCGGCGCGAGTTGTGAGGCTTCCAAGATCAGACCCTGTGTTTGGTTCGGTAAAAACGGCTGTTGGCAAGACTTCGCCCGACACAATCTTTGGNAGCCAATAGTCCTGTTGTTCGGTTGTTCCGCTGGTGATAATTAGTTCTGCAGCAATGTCGGCGCGTGTTCCCAATGAACCAACTCCGATGTAGCCTCGGCTTAGCTCCTCAGTGACTACCACCATTGCTAGCTTGCCAAGCCCTGCACCACCAAACTTTTCCGGCACAGTGAGCCCAAAAACACCNAGACCCGCAAGTTCATCAATCAAGTCAAGGGGAATTAACGCATCCTCAAGATGCCATTTATGACAATAGGGACCTATCTTTTCATTCGAAAATCGCCGAAATTGGTCAGCCATCATATCAAGCGTTTCGTCACAAAGTCCGAAATTTCCTGGCTTATTTTCAGTAATAAGTTCCGCAATACGTGCACGCACCTCAATGCGATTTCCTTCATTTGCGAGCACGGCCACTGCGGGCTGATCGAATTCTGCCAATGCATCATCGGCTAAACCTATATCCTCCGGCCGCACAATCTCTCCCTGACTGATGGAAATACCTCCCCAAAGTTGATTGAGATATTCCCCAAAAGCACTTTGGAGAATGAGTGCCTCTTGCTCCCCAAACATTCCAGACTCANTTAATCGATCCGCCCAAGCACGCATTTGCCTCANNGCTTCCACGTAAGTCGCTATCCAAGCATACCCGTGNGCTGCAAATTGCTCTTCCTCAAGAAGGCCACTTTCAATTTGACCTGTCGGCGCCACCTTTCCTCGTAGGACCACCCTAGCATTATCTGCAAGGTGTTCAGCAGCGGCCACGGCCACATCGCAATGACCAAGCAAATGTTCAATAACGTAATCCCCGAGCATTTCGGAGTGTTCGGTGGGCATTTTTACTGTAGCAATCTGACTCACTTTTNTACCTTTANCTAAAATGCNTTTAATAAATGCTACAACGTTTGCAGCGTATTAAGAAAATTGATTTTACATTTACTTATCTGATTATAAAAACCACATCGTCTTGATGGTAAATCACATCAGGAAAATGACCATGTTTCCATTTTTATTCCAAAAACAAAATATTCATTAACATGCTGTAGGGCAGATAACGACAGTATTGACCGACGAAACAAAAGTCTTCCATCTGATTTAGTCCTTTCGACCCTTGTTACTGGGTATTCTCGGGCCAAGGCGATTGGAATGCCGTCCACGGCTTATTCGACGTTTGCGAGCCGGAAAAGAGAGAATATTATCTTCTGCCATATTAGCTCTATCTNCCGCTGCTGCCAACGCGTAAGCCTCAACCAATAATGCCGGCATACTGTCCAACGATTGCCAAGGATAAAGTGCAGTAGTACCGCCATGTANATAACGAACTAAACTGCTTGAACGGCGCTTAANATCCCAAAAGTACGGCATTACCTCCTCCGGCGGAAGAAAGAAAGTTGTTGCGTATTGAGTAAACTAACGTGTCTCAAAATGAAATCAATGTTTTCATTGGATAGATTGCATACCGTGATAAAGAAGGATAAATAACAGATATGGCTTATTTGGATCACATACATGCGTGCAATAACTTCGATCAAAGAGACTATTTGCCCTTCGTAATAGAGAATGAAAGATTCGGTTGGGTGGGTTCGCCATTTGCCTCACGGCTCGCGGCCTGGCCTGATATTTTTAATCTCTCACCAGAACACATTACACTAGCAGAGAACTTTAAGGATTTTGATAGCAGAAGCGAANCTGTGCTGCCCCCCCTTGCTGAATTGTTAAAAAAAAATTACGTAGAAGCATGGCGAGATGAATTCTATCCTGTCACTTCTGATTGGCACATGCCCGCAGTCATGCAGATTGAACGTGCTGCTTGCCCTTATTTCGGCATAAGAGCCTATGGGGTCCACCTGAATGGCTTTGTCCGTAAAAACGACGGCATCCATATGTGGATTGCAAAACGTGATAGTAANAAACAAACTTACCCTGGCCTGTTAGACAACATGGTCGCCGGCGGCCAGCCAATCGGACTGGGATTAAAAGAAAATTTGATGAAAGAGTGNAGTGAGGAAGCCGGATTGTCATTCGAACTAGCGGCTAAATCAGTGCCCACAAGCTTCATCTCTTACACACACATAATGCCCATCATGCCGGCTGGAGGAGTAAAGCCAGACCAAATATTTTGCTTCGATATTGAATTGCCCCATGATTTTTCGCCTCACCCAGTAGATGGCGAGGTCGAGGCCTTCTACCTCTGGCCTATAGAGCAAATNGCAGAAACCGTGCGTGAAACTGATGATTTCAAATTTAATTGCAATTTAGTGATTATTGATTTCCTTATCCGTCATGGAATTATCACACCCGATAACGAAACAAGCTTTGCTGCTATTGCTNAAGGCCTTCGGAACAACATCTAAAATCTCTACCGGTCGCCCATCTTAAGCGCATCAATGAAAGCTGATTGGGGAATCTCTACATTGCCAAATTCCCGCATCTTTTTCTTACCTTTTTTCTGCTTTTCTAATAGTTTTCGTTTTCGTGTGATATCTCCACCGTAACACTTTGCAGTAACATCTTTGCGCATTGCTGAAATAGTCTCTCGGGCAATCACTTTGCTGCCGATAGCAGCTTGTATTGGTACCTTGAATAATTGGCGCGGGATTAACTCCTTTAACCGTTCGCAGATCTGACGGCCACGACTTTCAGCCGAGGACCTATGAACTATCATAGATAATGCATCTACCGGCTCCCCGTTTACCAATATCCCAACCCTCACCAAGTCGTTTTCACGATAGCCAACTAGCTCATAGTCAAAGCTTGCATATCCACGGCTAATTGATTTGAGACGATCATAAAAATCAAAAACAACCTCATTTAATGGCAAATAATAAACTGCCATCGCTCGGTTCCCTACATAGGTGAGTTGATCTTGCTCACCACGCCGCTCGGTGCAAAGTGAAAGAATTGGTCCTAAATACTCATCCGGAACAATNATAGTTGCCTTTATCCACGGCTCTTGCACCGATTTGATTTGAACCGGATCAGGGTAGTCTGCAGGATTATGGATCGTCATTTCCTCTGCACTTATAAGNAGCAACCGATAAACCACAGAAGGTGCCGTCGTTATTAGGTCAAGATCGAATTCACGACTTAGGCGCTCCTGAACAATTTCCAGATGTAAAAGACCGAGACAGCCACATCTAAACCCGAAACCTAGTGCTGCTGAGGTTTCTGCCTCATAATGGAANGAAGANTCGTTAAGTGCTAGCTTACCCAAACTTTCCCTAAGATCCTCGTAGTCGGCATTGTCGACCGGGAACAATCCGCAAAAGACAACGGGGACTGTTGGCTTAAATCCCGGAAGAGCTTCGACAGCCCCATTTTTCGCCTCTGTTAGCGTATCGCCAACCTTACAATCAGATACGGATTTTATACTTGCAGTGATAAAACCTATTTCACCCGGGCCAAGCTCAATTACAGTGTCTTGCTNGGGACGAAAAACACCAACTTGATCGACTTCATGAATTGCNCCCGTTGCGATCATCTTCAACTTCATACCGGCTNTGAGGCATCCATCAACAATACGGACCAAGGCGACTACACCAAGATATGAGTCATACCAGCTATCAACAAGCAAGGCCTTTAACGAGACGTTGGCAGCACCCTTTGGAGGCGGTAACCTGTTAACGAGTGCCTCTAAGACGTCCACAATGCCCTCTCCCGTTTTTGCTGAAACCGCGATAGCATCGGATGCATCAATCCCAACCACGTCTTCGATTTGAGTTCGAATACGTTCCGGCTCTGCTGACGGCAAATCTATTTTNTTAAGAACAGGGATAATCTCATGATTATTTTCAACAGCTAAATAAGCATTGGCAAGGGTCTGAGCTTCAACTCCTTGACTTGCGTCAACGACTAATAACGACCCCTCACAAGCAGCGAGCGAACGACTCACCTCATAAGAGAAGTCAACGTGACCAGGCGTGTCCATGAAGTTTAACTGATAATGATTCCCATCTTTGGCTTTATAGTCAAGCCGTACCGTTTGCGCTTTGATTGTTATACCGCGCTCTCGCTCTAGCTCCATAGAGTCTAGCACTTGTTCTCGCATCTCTCGATCGCTGAGCCCCCCGCACGCTTGGATTAATCGATCTGAGAGTGTCGACTTCCCATGATCAATATGGGCAACAATTGAGAAATTTCGTATTTTCTTAATTTCACTCATGCTTTCTTAGCTAAATCTTCGGCAATATAATTTAAAGGTTCAAATGCCACGCTCTTTTTCCAAGAGCAAGGATGGCCTGCCATATTACTTCGCAAAAGCTCTATAGAAATCTTTCACGAGCACTTGTTTTACTCTGTCGTCACCCGCAACTTTTTTCGCAGCGGCAGTAAGAATAGTCTTCACCTTCCGCAGACGCACCTTTTTTTCTTTCTCAAGCGTTGCTGCATACGCATAAAGTTCTTCGAAAAAAACTGCCGTTATTTTTGGAGCATATCTCAACATTATTGGTCGTTCGCCGGGTTGCTCCATTTCAATGAGAAAGTTAAAAAGCAAGGTTCCTTTAGATTTGCCATCTTGAAGAATGGGAACACTCATATTGTCGATCGGAAAAAACATCTCGGCTTTGCTTCCTTTTTTTTTCTTCAGCAGCAAANGCAGANTCCAGGGACATTGTAGAGATCAACAAAACAAAAATAAGTACTGGAATAATCAATTTAATAGGCAACATCGTAAAACTCGTCATCTGTAAATTTTCCACGATTNAATTTGGATCACCGAAGTAGTGAAAAACAATGTCACTATCTTTTGTTGAGGTTGATGCTTGGTTTTTATCACAAANACGCTATTGNGAGCTTTTCAGAACATTTCTAGCANTTCGATAACAAACGACCGCTCCTATTTGTTTGATTAGAGATCATANNCGGGATTAAAATCTTTTAGCCGGTTTAAAAACTGGACAATTGCTCTTGCCTCCAGCCCCAAACAACCTTCCAAACACCTTTGTTATTCTCCAAACAAAAGGTCGTACCATTTCCGGGGCTGAACTCTAGAACCCATCTCCGCTCGTTACCGGTGAGCAGTTTCGCACTGGCACGTAGGAGAAAATCACCGTGCCCAGCCATCATAATATCTCCCTCTCCTAACTCAACTTGGTCAATGAAGGGCTCGACTGGATCTTCTGGAGCAATACCGTAATTGGAAACGGAGACCGGCACAGGCTGCCCCAAATTTGCCGCCACCCGTTCTGCCGTTTCTCTGGTCCACTGCTTATCGCTGTGAATTATTTGCGATGGGATAGCATCTATAACTTTCATGAACATGCCAAGCCTTTCGGCTTCACAAACACCAACTTCACTTAAATGACGTTCTGGGTCTTGTTCGGCACTTAGTGCGTTGGCATGATGGGTTAAATAAACTTTCATGCAAATTCCTTTTTCTATTGATGCCATTTCCGAGTTGTTGGACGATTGGTAAAATAATGGCATAATTACGGTTTCAGGAATACAGCAATTGCCTGCAGATTAATTTTTGCGTGATATCAAACATCTACCGCGGCGTCTATATTCCCAGTGGGTCGCTCTCAAGGGCTTTTGAACCGAGAGGCCCGCAATTTAAAAATGGAGGCATCATGATATCACCCCAAACAGCAAATGATCTTAGCTCTTGGAGAGGGCCAAAAATGAATTCCAGCATGGAATGGCTCTACACAATAGAAAGGGATGAAATTCTAGATTTAGAAGGAGCCCTGCACCGTGTAAAAGCACAAAAAATCCCGCTCTTGCAAATAAAAAAAGAAGATTTTTCTCTGCCGTGCCTCTCCAAGAAGTTGCAGAGAATTTTAAATGATGTGCAGCATGGGCGTGGCTTTGCTGTCCTTCGCGGCATACCAATTCATCAATTTTCGGAGTCCGAAAATGAAATTATAACGTGGGGGATTGGGACATATTTGGGACGAGCTATTTCTCAAAATTCTAACGGGGATCTATTGGGACATGTCTTCGATCACGGGGTACATATGCATACAGAGCGGGTTCGAGGGTACATGACGCCAGACCATCTANGGTTTCATTCTGACCGTTGTGACCTCGTTTCTCTGGCTTGTATTAGAAAAGCGAGAGATGGTGGACTAAGTCGTTTAGTAAGCATGACCGCTCTTCATGACGAAATTCTCGCTACCCGCCCAGACCTGCTTGAGCCGTTTTATCGGGGATTTATGTATGTTGTTAGCGAACTTTCTGGTGATACCAAACCCATACGAGTTCCAACATTTAGTGTTGCTGATGGAGTCCTTAGTTGTAGACTGCAGCGTAATCAAATTGAGATGTCTGCAAAAAAATGCGGAATTCCGCTTACTGAAATTGAACGGGAGGCCCTAGATCTTCTAGATAGACTAGCGGACAGTGAGGCATTTGTACTCGAAATGGATCTGGAGCCTGGCGATATTCAGCTTTGTAACAATTATGTCATTGCTCATGGACGGACTGACTTCACCGACAGCCCAAATAAAAATGAGAAGAGGCTTATGTTACGANTGTGGCTAAAATTTNCGGAACCACGACCCGTGGGTGACGCATTTTTTGATTTTGATGGCATTCCTGAGGCTTCTCAATGATTGATTATACAAAATTCATTGGACCAGCCAGCTGGAAAGGTGCCGACCTTACTAAGACTGATGATTGGATATGGACTTTAACGAAAGGCGAAATCGAGGAACTAAGAAATGTTGTTAGTGATACTTGGGATCTAAAATTGGAGAGCATAACTCGACAAAAGTTTCGTATTCCTGCTCTTGCACCCCGTTTAGAAAGATTGGTCGACGAAATCCGTAATGGAAGGGGTTTCGTCGTGTTGCGTGGGCTGCCCGTCAGTGAGATGTCCAGTGAGGAAGTGTACCGTGCCCACTGGGGCATTGGAACGCATCTTGGTTCGGCACTTTCGCAGAACTCTTTTGGGGATATGCTGGGCCATGTCTATGATGAAAAGCCTGACCCCAGCGAAGTTAGTCCTCGCGGATATCGTACAAACCAATTGCTGCGGTTTCACACCGACAGGGCAGATGTAGTCAGCCTNCTNTGCCTCAGGAAGGCTTTATCTGGAGGGGAAAGCAGTATNGCAAGTTCGATGACCATTTACAACGCTATTCTTGAGAATCATCCTGAATACCTTCCAGCACTAACACGCGGTTATATGCATGCACATGCCGAAGATATTGGACTCGATGAGCCTAAGCGACTACCAGTCTTCCACAAGCAAGATGGCGTCCTAAGTTGCCGACTTAACAGAGGTCCAATTGAAAACTCGCATCTACGCGCAAACATTCCCATTACGCCAGAGGAGGCGCGTGCACTAGTAGCCTTCGACTTCTATGCTGAACACCCTGATTACAGGCTAGACATGCTGCTTCTCAATGGCGATATTCAGTTCGTAAATAACTATCGGGTNGTGCATTCACGTAAAGAATTTACGGATGGGNAGAAAGAGCAAGATCAAAGACACATGGTTCGGCTTTGGCTCAACTATTATGGAAAGCCATGGCCGCGTGGCCCGCATTTAGGTGATTATAATGGCGTTCCTAAAAAACTAACCCGGGAACAGTAGCCCTAGAAGAGAGGTAAAGATGAGAACTTATTTAATCGTGAGCGTTGCGATCTTTGCGGTAATAACACTCTACGGAGTATACACTGGACAATTTGATGCTATGTTTGCCAAATAGCTAGCGGAATTCTAATCCAAATTAAAAGGGGACATATTCGATGCGTATTGCGAGGTTTGATAAGGACGGTCGCCCATGCCACGGAATTATTGAAGGTGAAACTATCTACGAAGTAGAGGGTGGCCTTTTTGACGGACTCAAGAAGACCGGAGAGACCCACGCGTTAAGTGCAACCAAGCTTTTAGTCCCGTTTAAACCTGAAGTGTTTTATGCAGCAGGCTTAAACTATGCAGAGCATGTGAAGGAGCAAGCAGAAATGCACGGGAGGGAACCTAATCTCCCGGAAAAGCCGGATATAGGATATCGGGCTAATAATGCGTTAATTGCCCATGATGAAGACGTAGTAATCCCAGCGCACGCCCCCGACACTGTTCAATATGAAGGCGAAATCGTAGCGATTGTCGGCAAAAAAGCAAAAAATCTGACAAAAGAAAATGCCCTCTCTTGTATCATGGGATACACAATTGGAAATGACGTTAGTGAACGCACTTGGCAAACAGGCGACCGAACCATGTGGAGAGCGAAGAATACGGATACTTTTAAGCCTATGGGCCCATGGATTGAGACTGATATTGACCTGGAGTCTCTAACCACGACAGTTCGTGTAAATGGCAAACAAACGATACAGTTTCCGACTAATAATTTCCATTTTGACATTCCAACTTTTATTGAAGCAATGACTAGCTGCCTTACGTTGCACCCGGGCGACATGATTTGGATGGGAACAGAAGGACGGGCACCGAACCTACAACACGGCGATGTTGTGGAAGTGGAGATCGACGGAATAGGCCTTCTTAGAAACCGCTTCGTACGAGAAGGTCAGTAAGNAAGCCCCTNCGCANGAAAAGTTGTTTGCAGAAATTCGTTATTTTTTGCGTCAGGGTTATCTTATCTTGGTTGAGGTTNTATTCACGCTGGAATGACCTTATCTCCTGCAAATTGGCACCTCCACATCACTCTTGGTTTCGTCGGGGTGACTACTTCGCGTCTGTGCATTGCAGCCCTATTATCCCAGACCAGAAAGTCGCCAACCTGCCAACTATGTGTCCAAGCATACTTGGGCTGCGTAGCGTGCGCCCAAATTCTGTCAAGTAGTTCCTCGCTGTCATTTGGAATCCCCTCAATATACTGAGATGGCCACGTACGCCGCCGCCCAAGATAAAGAGCTTTCTTTTTAGAGACAGGATGGATACGAACCATGGGATGCATAGGCCCAGGAACCTCCTCTGGACAAGTCGGTTGAGAAACACCGGGACGGAGAACGTTGGCTGAGTTGCGCGTAGCGTCCTGTTTGGAGCGTTTACCCTCAATAGCTTTTTTTAGTTCATCAGGCATTTCTTCATATGCCAAATATTGATTGTTAAAAGAAGTTTGCCCACTATCATCGTCTGGAATTACTAAAGAATAGAGGGTGCTTCCAGCAGGGGGCTCCTCGATGTAGGAATTATCTGAGTGCCACACAACCTCCAAGCTTCCAAGGCCATCATTTTTCTCCACCGGATTACCATCTTCGCCAAGATTGCATAAAATCGATATATCGTTGTCCATTGCATGGTAAAGAGACTTTTTCTTCGCTCTTTCATAAAATTTTTTGTTCGCCCCTTCCTGGGGTTTACCGAATACTCTAGCCGCAGCCATATAATGGTCAGGTTCCAGCTTCTGGTGGCGAAATAAAAGTACCAAATGATCTGCCCAAGCCTTTCTCAACGCTGCAGCCACATCTTCAGAAATGGGTTTAGACAGATTAACCCCTTTTATTTCAGCGCCCACCGCCTTGCCAGTAGGAACTACATTCAGAGTTTCTATTGTATTTTGCTCCAGTTCTACAGGCGAAGGCACCTCTGGTGCATGCGTATACTTTGCAGCAAAATCATGAGTTTCCATTGCCATTTTTTATTCCTCCTGAGGCCACAAACCCCATTTAAATACTACTATTTCATACTGCTAAATATATTTCACACTTTCTCATTTTGAAACTGCTTAGTTCTTCCAAGCTGAAATAATCGGCTCACCTTTTATAAGTGCTCGGTGCATNACNCGTGCTTGGGTNTGNTCAATCGNATTACGTTGGTGCATCGTACATCNATTATCCCANAGAATAAGGTCGTGNACCCGCCAATGGTGGGTCCACTTAAGGTGGTCCTGTGTTGTGTGCGCCCATAATCGATCTAACAACCGATCACCCTCTTCGTTAGGCAACTCTTCAATGTAACTNGAATTACCTTCATACCTGCGNCCGAGATATAGGCATTGCTTNCCCGTTTTTGGATGAATGCGAACGATCGGATGTGCCGGCCCAGTAATCTCTTCGCGAGTTTGCGGCTCTTTTACGGTCGGCCGGAGTTTCCCNGCGGTGTTCCGNAGATTNTCATGTCGAATATGCTTGCCTTGGATAGCCTTNTTNAGNTCGCTCGGNAATTCNTCGTAAGCTTGATATTGATTNTTAAAAGAGGTTTCNCCTCCCCCATNAGTTGGCACTATTTCTGACCACAACAGGGTNCCTCCCGGAGGTACATCGACATAAGAGTTGTCGGTNTGCCAGAGTGCCTCCAGGCTTCCAACACCCGCAGTTTCGCGTGCTGGCTTACCGTCCTCGCCAAGGTTCGAAACCAAACTNATGCCAGCGTGCTTCGCAACTCGATGTGTTGCACCCGCATGAAAACCTGCCTTCAGAAAAAATGCACGGCTACCCGCTACTTGCTGTCCACCNAACACCTCAGCGACCGATAGAATGTCTTCATCTGACAAATCCTGATCACGGAAAAGGAGNACCATATTTTGGAACCAGCATTCAAGNAGANGATCTCNAACCTCATCGGATACTGGTTGACGAAGATCTAAACCAANCACTTCAGCTCCTAGNGCTGCTTCAGTNTGTACAACNTCAAAGTGGNCNTTACNTACATTCTTCACAATTTACCCCCCCCCAATAATAATNATGCNTCACACAACAATTTNTAGCAGATACCGCAATAAAATACTCNGGGTNAGGATCCGTTCTATTTGTCTCNACCTTGAGCCTGCTTTGCTGATGTGATGGCTCGCCATATAACTTCCGGTGTCATGGGNATATCAAGATGATTGACGCCTAGCGGTGCAAGAGCATTTATCACCGCATTTGCAACACATGGCAATGCGCCTACCGTGCCCGCCTCACCAGCNCCTTTAATGCCAGTTGGGTTAGTCTTGCAAGGAACGGGGTTAGATCCAACGNCAATNGAACTAATGTCATCCGCTCTAGGCATACAATAGTCCATNAAACTTCCGGAAATNAGCTGTCCATCGTTATCATANAAAATATTTTCCATAAGCACCTGGCCAAGACCTTGTGCCACGCCACCATGTATTTGGCCCTTCAACANCAGAGGATTAACAACAACNCCAACATCATCGACAACTGAATACCTCAGTATGCCAACACGNCCGGTATCCGGATCTATCTCTAATTCGCATACATGAGTACCATTTGGAAACGTCTCNGCCTCCGGGAGGTGAGAGTACATTTCATCTAGCCCGATTTCCACATCATGAGGNATNCGGTTTGGCGAAAAAGAGGCCCGTGCTACCTCCATTATATTCATAGCCCTATCAGTCCCANCGACATTGAAGCTNCCATCNGAGAATTCAATGTCNTCCTCGGCAGCCTCAAGNTTATGGGCNGCAATTTTTTTGGCTTTTTCTATGATCTTACCGGATGCNCCAAAAATTGCTGCCCCGCCAAGTTCTGCTGACCGAGACCCTCCCGTTCCCTCACCCATGGAAACTTGGTCCGTATCGCCCTCTATCATCCGAATCCTTTCAANAGGAATTCCCAACCTATCCGACAGTATCTGTTTNAAACACGTNTCNTGACCCTGCCCATGACTGATGGTTCCCATGANAAGCAGCACCGAACCTGCTTTNGTAAAGCGAATNTCAGCGTGTTCAAAGCGCCGCCTNCCTCCAGCTTGTTCTATTGTATTNGAAATCCCGATACCACGCAGCATACCTANTTTTGCCGCCTCCTNNCGACGNGCTTCAAATCCGTNGTAATCTGCAAGTTTGAGAGCCATATCAAGACCTTTCTCAAAGTCACCCGAATCATATTTGAAGGTGAGCGCAGTNTGAAACGGGAGTGCATCCTTAGGTATGAGATTAANCCGGCGCAGCTCGGCTGGATCAATCTCCATTTTATGTGCTGCAATATCAATAAGTCTTTCCATTATATANGCCGCTTCCGGTCGACCCGCCCCGCGATAAGGAGCAGTGCTGTTTGTATTTGTGAGGACCGCATCAACGTGCACATACATTGCCTCCGTAGTGTACGTTCCAGCCATAGTGCCAATATTCCCAAGCGGAGGGTTAGGCCCCCGTGAGGCAACGTAAGCACCAAGATTAGCAATAGTTTTACATTTCACCCCGAGAAATTTGCCATCCTTAGTCAATGCAAGAGCTGCATCACTTACATTGTCACGAGCATGCGTATCGCTGATAAATGACTCTGATCGTGGTGCGTACCATTTTACAGGCCTATCCAATAGTTTTGCAGCCCAGAGCACCAATACATATTCTGGATAAGTGCCGCCTTTCATACCAAAGCTTCCACCGATATCATCGGAAATAATACGAAAGTTATATTCCGGCTCACCAAATACATTTTCGGCCAAGTCAGCACGAATATTGTGTGGCTGCTGCAGACCAGTATGGAGAATATAACGGCCTTCATGCCTATCAAATTCACCAATACAACCGCGATTTTCCATAGAGTTTGTTGATACCCTATTTATAACAAATTTCTGTTGCACAATAACATCTGCTCTATTAAATGCAGATAAAGTTGCTTCTTCATCACCAACATCGTGACAAAAGGCTATATTGTCAGGACATTCTTCCCAAACTGGAATTGAATCTGGACCAACCGCAGCCGATGTCCCAACCATAGCCGGCAGCATCTCATACTCAATCTCTACCAATTCTGCCGCGTCTTTAGCCTGATCCAAGGTCTCTGCGACGATGAAAGCAATTTGGTCACCCACACATCGAATTCTATCGCTTACCAGCGCTGGACGCGGTGGACGAAATATTGGCTTACCATCAGGGCGTCTTGGTGTGCCTACATCAGTAACAACGCCGTTTAATCCCGATTTGACAAAATCTTCACCGGTAAGAATTAACAAAACACCCGGCTCGGCAGCAGCGTGTTCTGTTTTGATGTTTTTAACGCGTGCATGCGCCACCGTGGCACGTAAGATATATCCATGTACCGTACGATTAATGCGAATATCATCCAAATAACGGCCAACGCCCTTCAAAAGCCGCGGATCCTCAGTCCGCGGAACAGATTGACCCATGGCGTATCGAACCATATACCCTCCAAACTAGTGCACCACTTTTAATAGTAAGCCACAATAATGGGATACGCACCTCTTTGTCCCTTGCCATTCCACAAGAATCACAGAACACCAACAATCGATAGTTATTAAAAGTCATACAACTTAGCAGGGTTATCTACGAAAATCATTTTTCGAATCTCTTCGTCTGGAACCCAGTCCGCCATTACATCCAAACAGGATGCCTCGTCTGGCTTATCAGTTATGGGAAATTGTGGATGGGGCCAGTTCGCGGCCCACACTAGCCGATCAGGGCGTACCGCCAAAAGTGCCCTAACATAAACGGCAACTTGCTCATAATCAGGGAAATCACCGTTTTTGCCGTGGTGACCATCAGTGCACATGTAATAAGGTGCTGATATCTTAATCCAGCAGCGGCCAGTTTCAAAAAACTTGAGCAAGGCATTAAAACCATTAGTGTCTGCCAATTGGCCTGCACCTATGCGCCCGATGTGATCAACTACACAATCTACAGGTAGTGTTCGAAATATATTGACCGCTTCTTCTAACCATACCCCGTCATCTTGAAACTGAATATGCCAGCCCAAAGGAGCAACCTTNTNAGCCATCATANCAGCATCTTCAAGAGCAAAGTCGTCTGCCATTAAGAAAAACCGCAAACCACGAATTCCTTGTTCGTGGAGTTTCCAGAGTGCTTCCTCTGATATGTCTTTCCTAGTAACACAAACGCCACGAGTTGTTTTCAGTCCACGCGCGACTATCGATTCCAGTGTACACCGATTATCGGATCCATACGCTGATGGCTGAACGATTACGGCGCGATCAAAACCAAGCCTATCCAACATCTCATTATAAGCATCTAGTGAACATATGGGCTCGCCTAAACGCCCAGGCCAAAGTGGATATTTTTCCAGCGGCCCATAAATGTGTGAATGGGTTTCGCATGAGTTTGGAGGCAGTTTTAAGCGTGGTTTCCTCCCAGAACCTGTGAGAGTAGGCTGCTGCTGATCTTTTAATTTATTCATGCTTTCATAGCCTTGCTACAATAATATTAACAACGGCATAACATGAAATGTTTAACAAAGTCAGCGACTCGGGGGTGTTTTTATNTCAATTCCTTGCCTAATCTGCGTTCTCAGTAACATGACTGAAATTCTAAATGGCTCATTCTCAATCCAAAAATATCATTTCAAAGAAATGGGTTATACCAAGCGCGTACAAATTTTGTTTTCCCCAAAACAATCTTTGCTTGAAATCTTTTCAAAAAAAACCTACCACAAATGGTATCAAAAAAGTGTTTGGTGACTACATATGTTATTTAGGACCCATAAGAAAGATTTCCGAGTTGCCCCTGGTAATAGGTACCGGAAATCGGATGATACCGAGTTGGTTTGGATAATCAAAAATGTTTACACGCCTAATGGCTTTGAAACACACGCACGAGCATATCCAACCAATGATCCAAGTGATGTGAGATTATACGCTGCATCAGTTTTTGGTGATGTTAGGTTCTTTGATCCTATTCACGTAAAAGTTGAGGATGGCATGGCATCCGANTCTAAAGGACCAGCGTATGCTGAGCCCGCAACTCTAAAACCTGCCGAATAGGCAACTCAAAATATAAAAACTTTTTGAAACCGGTTGGCTATAAAGTTTTGGCAGCACTACCGTTTAGTTATGGATCTCTAAGTTCTTTTCTTGATTCTGACACGGGAAAAAAGAACCTTTCAACTGCTGAAAGCTTTACGATTTCCTATTTGTCTAGCGCATACTTGAGGCCCAAACGGTTGTGACATTTTGAATGCATCTAATTTCTTTTTTAAGGGTGGAAGAGTAATCCCNGGTGTTCAAATTCTCATGCGTATGAGCTTGCAGTAGACAAACCTAGAATAAAAAACCGATTATTCGTTTGANACGAGTATTCTCAAAGTTCTTTGTTAACGNGTTTGTGGAAGAGTAAAAATAATCAGAAACACCAGCAATTGCCGGGCCCAAAAAGAAATGCCGTATAAACCAAGTGAAGTAGCCTCTACAAGGACGCGTGATTTTAACAGCGTCACGCCGAGTGTTTTATTTGCTAACAGAAATTACCTCAAACTGTGGTTTAACGGCGGCACGGCAACGACCATGCGGTGGCTTGAATTGCTTGCAATAGGTTTTTTTACGCAGAAAGCCACTGAGTCTGAATTTCTTGTAGCGATGATGTTTTTTCTTCGTTGGATACCAATGGTCCTTCTGGGAAGCTTCATTGGAGTGCTTGCCGAGAGATTTGAACGACGCAAGTTGTTCCTCTACGGCATTTTTATGCTTTGGATGGTGTCTGCTACACTTTTTGTTCTAACCTGGTTTGATGCGCTAGAGATCTGGCACGTAGCTCTTGGTACAACCATTAACGGCTGTCTAAATGTTATCGAATTCCCAATTCGCCGAACTCTTATCGGAGATGTCGTAAAATCTAAAGAGCTTGTACCTGCAATGGCGCTTGATTCTGTTACTAACCAGTGCACGCGAATGGCCGGACCATTTCTTGGAGTCATTATCGAAGGATATCTCGGGATAATTGGGGTTTATTTCTTAGGTGTGGTTCTTCATACCATAGGTTTTGTACTATTGTACTCTCTCAAACCCCCTGTGCAGAAACCAAGAATAGAGAAAAAACGGGTGCTTACTGAGATAAGCGATGGGTTCAATCATATCAAAACACGTGACATGCTCATCGCGACATTAGTGATCACAGCGATAATGAACGCTTTTGCTATGTCATTTTCATCACAGATACCAGCAATAGCAGTTGAAGAATTAAATTTAGATACAAATCAGTCCAGCTTTCTTGCTGGCGCCGAAGGTTTGGGTGCATTTATNGGTGCNTTAATAATAGCAACACGCCAGTTTACAACTCCCGGCCGTCTTTTTCTCTTTGGCTCAATTATATTCGAAATTTTCCTTATCGCATTTTCTCATGCACCCGAACTCATTTTCGCAATACCCCTATTGGTGTTGAGCGGGATTGGCCATTCCGGTTTCTCCGCCAGCCAATCCGCCCTAATGATTGCATATTCTGATCCGACAATGCGATCCCGTACTATGGGTGTACTTGCTGTATGTATCGGCACCCAGCCATTCGGCATTCTGCTCCTCGGAGTAATCGCCGAATTTTATGGGGCCCCAATTGCAATTGCAATCTCCGCAAGTTTGGGAACGGTGTTACTCATTTGGGCAGGCTATAAATGGCCTGCAGTCTGGAGTGGGAGTTTTNACGAACCACCAAATGACCTAAGCCATCAAAAGCAAGACAACGATCGCAATAACAACCAGTGACATGCCTACAAATTCATGGACCCGTGACCGTTCTTTAAATACCAGGTACGAAACCAGTATTGAGAGAATAACTTCAAGCTGACTGACCGTTTTAACGTATGCCACACGCTCAAGCGTCATAGCACTAAACCAGCCAATAGAGCCGAGGGCACTGAAAATACCTACCATCAAACTAGGTTTCCAGCGCCTAATAATATTTCGAGTTTCAGACTTATCCTGGAAGATTAGATAAAACACGATGAGAAACACCTCGATAGACAGTACAATTACGAGCACAAAACCTGCTCTCAGCAAGAAACCACCCTCTGTTAACTCAAGTGCAGCTGCGCGAATGAATACGGAAGCTGCAGCGATCCCAAAGCCGCTGAGAATCCCGTAAACGGCAGCCCTAGTAAAGAGACCTGTTAAAATGCTGCTCAGATCGAATTTTCCACCAACGGCCGATAATATCATGACACCTGCCATGCTAATGACTATCGCGACATACCCGGCCAGGGATATTTGATCACCAACCAAAAATAACCCCAATAGCGCCGACTGAATAATTTCAGTTTTTGTGTAAGTGATGCCGACAGCAAAATTACGCTGCCTAAATAAAAGTATGAGGAAAAACGTACCCAAAATTTGAGTTACTGCAGCACAAAAACAATAGCCCCAAAAGTCTAATGTGGTAGAGGGAATGAGCGTCCCATCGGAAGAGTATCTCAAGATACCATAATACAAAAACCCAAATGGTAAGCCGAAGACAAATCGAACGCAGACCACGCCGATCGAGCTCATACTGGCAGTAAGATGCTTCTGCAGACTATGACGGACGACCTGCATAACCACCGCAAAAAGGGTGATCCAAACCCAGAGTTCCGACATTGGAAACCCCTATTTTATGCTACGAGGTAATCTAAAGAACTTCTTACACCTTGCGTTGGCGGCTGCGAACATCTTTAAGCTTTATCTTAAGTTCTTCGTCAGAAAATATCCCTTTTTCAATCAGTAACGCCTGCAAACTCCAGAGCTTACGTTCATAATAGTTAAGCTTCTCATAATCATCACCGAGAGCCTCAATAGCGCGTCGACCCTCATGCGTATTAGTTAAATCCGCCCCGAATGGACGCAACAATTGGCCCATAGCATCGACACGCCACTCCCAAAAAGCCAGTTCGTGTTCGGCTGTATCAATTGGGCCAGCAGCTTCGCCTCCCATGTCNGCTGGATTTTTCTTCTTTCTCATGATGGCACTCTCACAGTAGTAANACCAATCATCGAGTCTCGAGTGACAATGTTAGAAAGCTCTTTTTCAGTCATATTTTTGGTCTGATCGGGGCGCATGGGTAAAACCAAATATCGGAGATCTGCTGTACTATCATGCACTCTCAACTCAATTTCTTCTGGTATGTCAGTTCCAAATTCCTTCAGAACAGCCCGTGGCTCCCGAATTACNCGACGTCGGTAATTAGAGCTTTTATACCAAGCCGGTGGTAAACCAAGCACTGGTCTCGGGTAACAAGAGCAGAGCGTACAAACTATGACATTATGAACCTCAGGCGTATTCTCAATGACCTTCAGCTCTAAATCGGCCATCCCAACGTCATATTGAGCGACCGCCTTAGTACCGTCTTCCAAAAGTAGCTTCTTGAAATCATTATCGCACCATGCGCGTGCAATGATTTTACTCCCTAAAGCAGGCGTCTTTTGCTCCCAATCCTCAACTTGTTTTCGGATCTGGTCTGCAGTCANAATACCCTTTTCAATTAGAAGTTCACGGACTGCTATTTCACGAACTTGTGTTTCTGTAACATCCGGCCCCTCAGTATCTTTCTGAAATTCGGTCTGATCATGTTTATGCGGCATAAATTACTTTCTCCNGCCGGTTCTAATAATAAAAAAACTATGCTACTTATCTATTCTTCTAATCGGTTGTCGAAACTACTCTTGAGATTTCATCTACCACTTTTACTCCGGATCGAGTGTACACTATTTTATCCCCATCAAGAATAACCGCGGCGGGATAAAGCTTCCGGCCCTCACATGGGCCATCAATACACATCCCGTCTTCAATCCGAAAATATGCGGCATGTGAACTGCAAAATAAAAGCTCTGGTTTCCCTTTATTCATAAAGTGCCCAACCTCCCCATCTAATCTAGAGCCTATGTGTGGACAAAGATTAATGTAAGCCCTTATATCACTTCCAGTACGAATTATTACCAAGCGCTGAGCTACGGTCCCACCCTCAACGCTAAATCCTCTTGCTTCTCCGTCACAAAGATCAGAAATTCGACACAGCTCAATCATTAGGNCTANCCATTTGGCGCATCATCTCGACATCTCCCAACTAAGAATAATTCAACAAAACCGTGCGCCCGGGATACTTTTATCAGCCTGTTTTTGTCTATCGCTTCTAATGGGCATTTTATCATTAAGTTCAATCAATATTATGTGGACCTGCTACATCACTTCTCAGAAAACAGCTACCGGATCAATATTCAGCAAACATTCGTCGCAACTCTGATGTTTCTTTTGATACAGTGAGCGCCATCATAGTGAGGATCCGCGCCTTCTGAGGATTGAGATTATCTGCACTTATCCAACCCTGATTGAAATATTCGGAACGGTCTAATACCCGACCGGAACCAGCTCGAGAGGAGAATATAACAGGTATGCCTTTGGCATTAGCTTCTTGCAGTGCCCGCTTTTGATCAGGGGCAGGAGTCCCAGGAGGCATGGTTGCCATCACAATTGCTTCAGCACCCCCTGAAATCGCCGCTGCAACTTGATCGCCTGATGCACCAGCATACGAATAAATTATATCGACACGTGGCAGACTATGCCGCCCAGCCACATTGAATTCTGTATCTGGCGCATGTCTTCGGGTGGGTTTCCGATAAACAGAGATGCGGTCATCTGGGTCCGCATGGCCGAGCATTCCCATGTCTGGAGTGCGGAAGGTCTGAAGCCTATATGTTGAAGTCTTGGTAACTTCACGTGCGCACTGAATCTCATTGTTGAGAATGGTCAGTACTCCCATGCCTTTACATTCGGGCGCGCTAGCGACTTGAAGACCATTCCTAAGATTGGCACCTCCATCAGTGGCAAACCCTGACGATGGCCTCTGAGCACCTATAACCACAATTGTGTTGTGGGATTTGTGAGCCAAGTGGAGAAAATAGGCGGTTTCTTCTAAACTGGCAGTGCCATGAGTTATTACAATACCATCGTGGACCTTTGCGACATCTTCAACCTTGGCTAATAACTCAAGCCATGTCTCTGGCCCAATGGCAGAACTGGAGATCCTACCAAAGTCGACAGGCGTTACGTCGGCTACTGAAGAGGCCTCCGGAAATAAATCTAATAATTCTTTTGGCCCATATCTCTCTCCGTGAGCCCCGTAGTCAAAGGTGTCAAGGCTGTCTTTGCCTTTTGACCCTATCGTGCCACCTGTGGTGACAAGAGCAATTTTTGGCTTAGTCATCTCAGGCACCTCGAATCTTGCAGAATGTTTTTGTGTCATTAATCAGTCTTTCTCGCGCCCTCTCTACACGACGAGAAATAGCACCAACTTTCTTTTTATCTTCGCGCAAAGTGTGATTTCTAATTACTATCATCTCACGCATCCTTTTGGAGCTTGGACCTCCCATAAGTCCACGCTGTTCAATGTTTTTCTCGGGGTCGAGCGCCTCGTTAACCAAGTTCTGAGACAAGTTGAGCCTCTTGCCAAAAAGCTCCAGCGCTGCGCTGTCAAGGTCAGAGGATTTGATGTCGGTAGCAATTCCACCTTTGTCCACCGTATTACGCACAACGGTACCAACTACATTGTGCGCCATGCGGAATGAAAGACCAGTCTCACGAACTATCACATCTGATAACTCCGTTGCAGTGCCGAAACCAATTTCAGCCTGTTTTTTCATAACGTCTTTATTGACGACAATAGCGGAAAGTACCTCATTTATTAGCAACAATACACTACCTGCATATTTGCACGCATCAAGCGCCGGCTCATTGATAGCAGTTACACCGTCAGCCACGTCACTAAGCGAGGTGTTCTTGACACAGGCCGAGGCTGAGGTGAATGCGCCGTTTACAATCCCAGCCACTGCTTTTATGTGTTCGAGGGCAGCAGGATTTTTCTTCTGCGGCATAATGGATGAAACCGCAGAGTGTTCGTCACCAGTCTCTATAAACCTGTATTCAAAGGTATTCCACGCCTGCAAATCAAAAGCGAGACGGGAAATGTTTGTCATAACAATTGCCAACGCTGCCGTCGACTCCATCGCATCATCACGATTTGAAACTGCATCATAAGCGATTTCCATCGGTTGAGGAAAACCAAGCGCTTTAGCCACAAGCTTACGGTCTAAAGGAAACGCCGTCGTAGTCAATGCACCAGCACCCAGTGGGCATTGATCAGTATTTTGAAGAGAGGCGAAAATACGAGCAAAATCACGTTGCAACAGATCCGCCAAGGTCAACAGGTAATAACCCAGCGTAATTGGCTGGGCATGTTGGGAATGCGTATAACCTGGCATTACGGTCCCGATATGTCGTTGTGAAAGCCTCAAAACTGTTCTACGCAGTTCAACTAATCGAGAAAGAATCTCAAGCAATTCCGTCCGCAGTGCCATGCGCCAGGCAGTGGTGTGCATATCGTTGCGGCTGCGTCCGGTATGCAATTTTCCTCCCACCTCTGGACCCAACTTTGATACTATGTAGCGCTCGGTGTAGGAGTATAGACCCTCCAATTTATAATCAATGCTAAGTACTTTGTAGCCCTCAGTTTGTATCTTCAGGATTAATTTTAGAATTTTTTTTATGTCTCGGCCTGGAACAATTCCCTGTTTTACCAACATTAACCCGTGGGCCATATGTATCTGCATTTCCGCATCAAAATTATATTCTAGGTCTTTTGCTACTTTGTTGCTGAAATAAGTCTCGACAAAAATATCGGATGGCGCACTCTTTAGACGCTCCCGTAAATTAACTTTTGATTTTCCAACCATAGGACCCTTCCTTTGTTTCGTCGTCAAGTTTAAGCCAACCACACTCGTATGGCTATCGCCCCGACAGCCCAAGATGTTACAAATATCCATAGAATTTAGGAGGATTTACAATGAAAATTGATAAAGTTGAAGCTATAGCCATAGAGGTGCCATTACCAAAACCTTTTGCCGGAGCCACCTATACCGTACCAACCCGAAATACCATCGTAACTCGCATTTACACTGATGATGGTTTGGTGAGTGAGGTGTATAATGGTGATAATCGAAAATGCGGTCCCGAAGTAGCAAGAATAGTCATGGAGGACATAGCTCCTTTGATTCTTGGCCTGAACCCTGTCTGTCATGAAAAAGTTTGGGAACATGCGTTCAAGATTACTACTCCGCAGGGTGACCGAAAATATTTGATGGAGGCAATTGCTTGCGTAGATACCGCAGTTTGGGATTTGAAAGGCAAAGCACTTGGCTGCAGCGTTAACAAGTTGATGGGAGGATACCGCCAACGAATACCCATTACCGCAACGGGAGGCTACTACCAAGAAGGACGATCGGTTGAAAGTTTCGGGGAGGAGATGCAATGGCTCATAAGTGTAGGAATGGGCGGCTGTAAATTTAAAGTTGGGGGCTTAAGCCCAGAAGAAGATTATGAACGCGTCGCCTCAGCTCGCGAAGGAGCGGGACCAAATTTTATTCTAGGCTGTGACGCCAACCAAGGCTGGACGATAGATGAAGCAACGCGATTTGCTGAACTAGTCGAGCCTCTGGACATTACGTGGTTTGAAGAACCTGTACGATGGCAGGATGATGTTTGCTCTATGGCAGAACTTAGAAAACGTATCTCTATTCCAATCAATGCCGGCCAAAGTGAAATGACTAGTTGGGGTGTGCGACGTTTGCTTGATGCGGGCGCGGTGGATATTGTCAATTTCGATATGTCGCATGGCGGAGGACCTACAGAATGGCTCCGCGCAGCAACTATGTGCGGATCAGTTGGAGTAAAGCTTTTGCATCATGAGGAGACCCACCTAGCAGTTCATGCGTTAGCGGCAATTCCGCACGGTCTATACACAGATTGTTTTCCAGACCCTGAACGCGATCCGATTTGGGATAAAATGATCATGAATCGGCCGAATATTTGCGACGGCTGGATAGATGTACCTCAAGGACCAGGATTTGACATCGAGCTTGATTGGGACGCAGTTCAAAGATACCGCACCAATTAATCTCCTTGAGTAATTACCATTGCTCTATGATTTATAGCTTTACCCCATTTGCTAATTTAAACCCTTTAGAAATATCCCTCCTAGTCGGCATAAATCTATTTGGTTTCACGGTTCGCGGCGCTTTTGGGTTTGGCGCAGGGCTTCCAAATGTTTTACTAATGAGTTTAATAGTTCCACCACACCAGGCGGTTATCTTACACAGCACAGCGACGTTGTTCTCACAGCTTCAACTTCTTCCACAGGGAGTGCGGGATGGTGACTGGCAAATCTCAAAGCACCTTATATTTGGGTTCTTCTTTGCCACCATTGCAGGCGTATTACTATTTTCCTTTTTAAATGAGGACCAACTAAAAATTTCTATAGGCCTACTCCTATTAATCATAATGCTTGCTGATTTGGCAAATATCCTTGATCGATTAAGCGTCCATATTAATCTCCAGAGACCAAGCGTGCCAATTTTCTACGGTGCATTTTCTGGATTTATTGGAGCAATCGCAGGCGGTGGAACGGGTTATTTTCTCGCTGCATATCTCAAATGGGCGACTAAAAGCCCAATAAGTTTTCGCGGAACAAACCTTCTAATGGCAATCTTTTACGGCTTATGGAGGTTTTTTCTCTTAGTAATTGCCGGTTGGGTTGGATGGCAAACCTTGCTCAATGCGTTGATATTAGTGCCGGCGGTCCTTCTAGGCGGCATGCTCGGGCGTTTATTGTCTCAACGNCTTAAAACCGCTACCTTCTACCGTGGCGTTCAATTAATATTGATACTTGCTGCAATCTTATTAATGGCCAAAGGATTAAAGTTGTTCNAATAACTNAACGTCNAAGCGCCTTGCCTTTGGGCTTTATCAATGATGCGACGGACGCCACCAATCTGGAGAGGGGGGTAACTANATGGCTTCTCAAATAAACCCTGAAGACCTTAAGAAGATGCTGCATGATGGCGGCGAATTAGCATTACTTGATGTGCGCGAAGATGGAGAGTTTGGCGAAGGCCATATACTCTATGCTAATCCATGCGCATATTCACATTTGGAGGCGCGCGTCACTGAACGAGCCCCACGTAAAACTACTCGCATTGTTTTGGTTGACGGGGGGAACGCCATTGCAGAGAAAGCTTCTACACGTCTCTCAGAGATCGGTTATTCGAACATAACGATCCTGAACGGAGGTATCTCTGGTTGGGTTGAAGTTGGATACACTTTATTCAAGGGAGTCAATGTGCCATGCAAGGCGTTTGGAGAGATGGTTGAACATCATACCAAAACACCTCACATCTCACCCCAGGAGTTGAAGGCCATTCAGAAAGACGGTAAACGCCACGTCATNTTAGATGGCCGAACACCGAAAGAATTCAATCGGATGAGCATTCCAGGNGGAATTAGCGTGCCAAACGCTGAACTAGTTTACCGCGTTCATGATTTAGCTCCNGACCCAGAAACTACNATCGTGATAAATTGTGCTGGACGTACACGCTCAATTATTGGAGCACAGACACTTATAAACGCTGGAGTACCTAATCCAGTTGTTGCACTTGAGGGAGGGACCATGGGATGGACCCTAGCGGGTTTTGATCTTGAAAATGGTGCAACTCGGAAATACGNCGAATTATCGGAGGAAGGCAAGAAAACTGCCAAACAACGTGCTGATAAAATCAAGAAGGATCTTCACATTAAGGCAGTTTCCTTTGAGACCTTAAAATGCTGGCAAGGTGACTCCGAGCGGACACTTTTCCTTTTGGATGTAAGAAGTGCAGAAGAATTTGCGGATGGTCATTTGCCTGGGTCGACNCATGCCCCTGGCGGTCAATTAGTCCAGGCATGTGATGAATGGATTGCTACTCTCGGCGCCCGTCTCATCCTACTCGATGACGAAAATAATATACGCGCAGTTACAACCGCCCATTGGTTNAAACAGATGGGATGGGATGTNTGGATATTAGAGGGCGGCGTGCTACCACACGCGATCAACGTAGGAACAGAAACACCTAAATTTTCTGGTTCCAAAAAACAAAGTTTTGCGACCATCACCACTGCGGAGTTGGCNAACGAAATTGCAAATGGTGAGGCCGTAGTGGTTGATACTGATGTGAGCTGGCTTTACCGTGCAGAGCATATACCTGGTGCCATATGGTGCACACGCGCCCGTATTAATAACCTCGTTTCTAANATGATACCCGGCAAAAAAATTGTATTATACTCTGAGCATGAAACGAGAGCATGGCTNCTAGCAACAGATCTATCCGAAGTCGTTGAGGCACCTATCGCGATACTCCGGGGGGGACGTGAGAAATGGCGGGAAGAAGGCCGCGCATTAGAGAGTTCCCCTGAAGTGCCATCAAATTCTGAGCAGCTTGATTTTTTNTTTTTCGTTCATGATCGCCATCAAGGAAATGAACAAGCAATGCGCGAGTATCTCGAATGGGAGGAAGGGTTGCCGGCGCAGATTAGTGAGGACGGCGATGCACGTTTCCAAGTATTCACAAAGTAAGGGCCAACGTGGCTAGCATGACAAAAATATACCAAGGGAAAAAGTTAATCTGTCTTTCGTATGCTGGGCGATCAATAATCTGGCGTCTTTTTAAATAAATTAGACCGATGCGAACTCATATGGTCGAGCAAAAGTGAGAACTTTGGGACAGGCATCAGAGAATAACTCATTCGTTTTCATACAAACAGAGCCAAAGGTGTCCATCCTCAGAGACAAAGGGTGAAAAAATGGAAATTAGAAAGCTTAGTGAATTCGTGGGAGCAGAGATTGTAGGCATAGATGCCCGAGAGACAATTAGTCAAGATACTAGAAAGAAAATTTATAAGACGTGGGCGGATAACTCCGTATTATTATTGCGCAACCAAGATATCTCTCCACAAGAGTTTGTTATTTTCGGCAAACAATTTGGGGTGCCCATAATCCAAACACTGAGCGATATGAACATTCCAGGCTGTCCTGAACTCGCCTACATATCCAGCGAAGACCGTGATGTTCACGGGTCAGGAAAACGAATTATCCGTGGAACCAGCTGGCATACGGATCACTCGTATGCAGAGGTCCCACCAAAGGCGACCATATTACTAGGTGTAGACATTCCGGATAAGGGTGGAGACACCGAATTTACCTCATCAACCGCCGCTTTTGAAGCACTCGGCAAGGAAGAACGTACAGAACTCGAAAATATGTTCTCAACACATGCCTATCAAAGCAGTCGTAGCCCGAGACCAATGGCTATTCGAGCCGCAAAAGACGAAAAACGGTATCCTGGTGATGTGACACATCCACTTGTCAGAACTAACCCTGACACAGGACGCAGGTCGATCTACGTTAATACCGTGCGAACAGAGTGCATTCTGGATATGGACAGAGAAAAGAGCGATGCGTTGCTTGACAAAATATATGCTCATCTCGATCAAAAAAAATTTCAATACCGCCACAAGTGGAAACCTGGTGACATTATTATTTGGGATAATCGAAGTGTCCTCCATAAAGCNAATGGTGATTACGAGGGTAAAAGATTNCTTTACAGGATGATGATTGAGGGTGAAAAGCCGATTCTATAGGAGAGGATTTTATAGAAAAGAGCTTAATCACGTCTTAGGATTAGGGGAGAGAAAGAATGGCATTTGAAATATATAAGCTTTCGAAAAGCTTAGGCGCCGAGGTGAAAGGTATTGATTTGCAGGAAACTTTGAATCCCTCAATCAAAACCAAAGTAAATGATGCCTTCGTTGAAAACATTATTTTGGTCTTTCGTAATCAGAACCTTAACGCGCAACAGTTTCTTGCGGCCGCCAAACAGCTTGGGCAGCCGGCAATTCAAAAGCTCTCGCAATATAAAGTACCTGGCTGCCCGATGGTATCCTACGTGTCAAATCAGGAAAAAACTGATGCGGGAAACCCAAAATTACTAGGCAAAGCATGGCATACAGATCATTCCTTTCAACCTGAACCACCGAAAGCCACACTACTTCATGGAGTTAAACTTCCAAAGCGTGGTGGAGATACCTGGTTTGCGAACATGAGGCTCGCTTATGACACGTTACCGAACAAACTTAAAGATCGCATCAACGGATTAGAGGCAATACATGCCTATCGGGAGAGCCGGGATGTGATGACTAAAAATGAGCGCAAGGCGGAAATACNTACGGATGCCGAGGAACGAAAATTAAACATAGTACATCCAGTTGTTCGAACCCACGATATAAGTGGCTCCAAGTCGATCTACCTNAATCCCCTTCGAATAAAACGGTTTATAGGGATGGGTCCCGACGAAAGTTCTGAACTACTGGAACGCTTGATACTCCACTCCACCAAAGATAATCTTGTTTATGCTCATAGATGGCGACAAGGAGATGTTATCATCTGGGATAACCGTCAGACAATGCACCGCGTTGAACATAATTATGATTTAAGCGAGGAACGCCTTATGCATCGAATTATTCTCAAGGGTATAAAGCCGGAGTGAGGTAAGAACATGAAGATTGAGATCAACAAACTCACAAATAACATTGGTGCCGAGGTCCTAGGTATCGACCTAANTCAAATCGTCGAGGCAGGGACAAAAGAAATGCTCAATAAGGCACTTGCCGAGAATCTAGTTTTAGTTTTTCGCAATCAAACTCTTAGCCGACCTCAGTTTAGAGATGCGGTTCTACTGTTTGGTAAAGCCAAATATCAACTGTTACAACAGTACCTATATGAAGACACCCCAGAAATAGGTGTTGTTACTAATCGTGATCGAGACGAAGAGGGTGATGGTAAAGTTCTGATCCGTGGACACACGTGGCATACTGACCACTCAAATGAAGAGATCCCAGCAAAGGCTACCGCCCTTTACGGTGTAGCTCTCCCTGCCCAAGGCGGCGATACCATGTTTTGTAACTGTCANGCTGCCTANGAGTGTTTGCCTGAGGACATGAAATCTATAATTGACCCACTTAGGGCNATCCATACCTATAACAGCCGTTTCGCGCCCAGAAAACTTCCAAAACGTACTAAAGAAGAAGAGGCCCGCTCACCAGATGTTGCCCACCCTGTTGCGCGAACGCATCCAGAAACCGGCAAAAAAGCTATTTATGTCAACCCTATACGTATTGAAAAATTTGAAGGAATGGAAATTGAAGAGAGCCAGGCCTTACTGAAAGAGCTTATAAAGTTTGCGAGTCAGGAAAAATTCATTTATCGGCACAAGTGGGTCTTGGGTGACATGGTTATTTGGGATAATCGCCAAACGATGCACCAAGCAACCAAGGATTATGACATGTCACAATTCCGCAAACTCTATCGCATGATGGTCGAGGGCGACCGCCCTGTTTAATATTTCTCCAGCTTGTAGTAAGGCCGTGGAGAGGCACATATGCTGCCAAAACATCATAAGCTGCATTGTCAATCTCATAAACTATGGAACTTGCATGTGTTGGCAGGCCTTAAAACCAAAGCAAATTAGTATGTCTCATTAATCTCACGTCGACAAAAGAGAGGCTAAGCTATGAAAAATAAGTATCGCATCGGTATGCGGTTTCTATTTTGANAAAAATTAAACATATCTTTTTTGAGAAATATAGCGATTTTCTGTGAGCCCCTTAGACAGGGCTATATTAAGGTTTTGGGAGAATACGGTGAAAAAAATTAATATAGGCTTTAGTCGATACTCAGCATTTTATAGCCCATTAATAGCGACAATTGCGGGTGGTTTTTTAAAGGAAGAAGGTTTAGAGCCCGAATATCATATTGCAAATGCACATAAGTCGGTATTTGACATGATTGCCGATGACACCGTCGAAGTAACACAATCAGCAGTTTCCGCAAGCTGGACTCCGCTCGAGAAAGGCGAAAAGTCACCGGTGCAGCATTTCGCGCAAATAAACATTAAGGATGGATTTTTCATTGTTNCAAGGGAGCCGGANCCTAGTTTTACATGGGACAAACTCAGTGGGAAAAAAGTGATTGTGGACCATGGTGCACAGCCAATGGCGATGTTTCGCTTTGCCTGCCACCTGTCTAGGTTGAACTTTGAATCCATAGAAGCGATCGACTTGGGAAATACTGATACGATGGAAGCTGGCTTTCGNGCTGGCCGAGCAGATTACGCACATTTTCAAGGTCCTACGCCACAACAATTAGAGGCAGAGGATGTGGGATATGTGGTTGCCTCTGTTGGTGAAGCAATTGGCCCCGTTGCCTTCTCCAGCTTAGCAGCATCACCGGAGTGGCTTTCTACTGACGAAGCTAAGTCTTTCATGATTGCCTATCGTAANGCCCGCAAATATTGTATAGAAACNCCCGCTGAAGATATTGCACGCATGGAAAATGGCTGTTTCAATGGGATAAGCCAANCGGCATTAATCGATTGTCTCAATGCTTATAAAGGTCTCGGAAATTGGCATCCCTCAGTGGAAATATCATCAGCATCATATGAGCGCGCTTTAGATATTTTTTCTAACTGCGGTCTGATCACTAAAAGACACCCCTTCGATCAAGTNGTAGTTTTTCCGCCAGATACTAAGTAGGGCATATCAGGGCCAATATATCATTGAGCAACATGAAATTAAAAAGCGCTGATGCCGGCCAGGCTGGTTGGAGATTACCTCTAGTCGTATTTGTTCTGGCTCACCTCGTAGGCACAGTCCATTCAACCGCCATCACCGTAATGGTGCCCGTAATTAAAACTTACTATCAAGCCCCATACACCGCCGTTGCAGCACTTATAACATGGTATAGTATTGGACAAGCAGTATCCTCGGTTCCTAACGGCAATATGATTGACCGTATTGGAGTACGAAATGGCCTTCTAGTTGGCTTTGCGATTTTATTCTCAGCGGCGGTTTTAGTTTCATTTGCGGAGAATATCTTTATGGCTTACATCTCCCTTTTTATGATGGGCTGGGGTTATTCCGCCATTAATCCTGCTACATCTAAAGGTGTTTTTTTGTGTTTCCCCGCAAATCGTCGGGCTACAGCAATGGGAATTAAGCAAACCGGTGTNCCACTTGGCGGCGTCATGGCCGGATTACTCGGCGGCCTAGCAGTGTCTCATAGTGTTGAGGCATCCGGTTGGAACCTGCATTGGCAGACTGTAATGCTTATTATATCTGCAATAACGTTTGTTGGCGTCGGCCTTTGTTTTCTATTACCCCCATCCCTAAATAAAACCGAGGACGTAACAGAACAGCAAAGCGTATTTGGTGAACTCAAAGTACTTGCGTCAGATCNACAGTTTAATCGGTATGTCNTATCCACAATGGCATTCAATTTTGGACAATATAATTTCTTTACTTTTTTGACGGCCTTTCTCACGAAAGTACTGAGCTTTGGNCAAGAGACTGCCGGAGTTATCTACAGCGGTGTCCAGGCAGTGAGCGCTTTCGCGCGACCTTTCTGGGGGTTTGCGAGTGATTTTTTCTTACAAAGCCGCAAAAAGGCACTTTGCTTAGTTATATGCTCCCTCGCAGTAATATGTTTTTCTGCATGCTCCCTAATTTCTTATGCGGGTGCGCCNGCTTGGTTTGGAATATGCATATCCGTTATTCTGGGGGCCACGATTGCCTCCTATCCTCCTCTGATACAAGCTATGACAGTGGAGGCAGTCGAGCCCAAAAGGATAGGATCAGCGCTTGGCTACACGCATATGGGTATGCATACAGGTGCATGTATAGGGCCTCTGGCCATGGGAGCTGCCCTTGACCTTTTTAATTATAGCGNAGGTTATGGTCTAACAGCCGTGGTGGTGCTTACTGGAGTTTTAATGTTAGGTTTCGGATTTCGAGAAGGATTAGTTCATCAAGACGAAAAATTATGAAGGATGGCTGAGCATATTTAGCTTTTGCCAGACGCATTTATCTCTGAGAAACCACTTCCACAACCAACAGTTCAAAGTAAATAGCTAATTCGTCTAAAACATTNTTAAAAACTGAGCGCGAAGGAAATAAATTAGCCGCGCCAAAGCCTATCGAGGCCAATATTTACGAAATTTTGAAGGAACCCTTTTGGATATTCCAGCGTCAAATAATACGCGAGGACACCCAAGAAAATCGTAAATGATAACGCACAAATCAGGGCTCCCAAGTGAGTCCGCTCAGCCTTCAACTTAGTAAACAAGTATATATAGACTGCAACTCCAATCTCAAATCCGAAAACGGCACACAAAGCAAGCATGCCAACAAGCCAAAGCAGATGATATTCGTTCGTTCGTTTATCTTCGTGATCACCGAAATCTTCAAGTTCGGAGTCATAGAAATGTGTTGCTGGCTTTTTACCCAAAACTATTTGTAAGCCCAGAGGCAGCAGCAATGCCAATGCTAAAAAAGTTACAAATTGAGGATAAAAACGCGTTAAGTCTTCTTTATATAAGCTATTTACGAACATCATTACGACCCAAGCCACCAAAACACCATAAAAAACTAACTGTGGCGCTTTATTTTTGTGGGTATACGGACCGTCTNCAGCAAGATTTACTGGGCGAGGCTTATATCTGATGCAGGCTAATACCGAGAGCAATATCAGGATGACCATAACAATCACGATTGGTCGTTCGAAGAAGGAGAACCCGTAGACGGTATATGTCTCGTAAACACCCTGTTCAACCTGCTTAGATAAAACAAAGCCAATNAGTAAAGCAGGGCGCGGCCAACCAAAACGCTTCATGTAAACACCAAGAGTGCCTACNATAAATAACATTAGGAGATCGCCCCAATGACGGGTTGCCTGAAACGCAGCAAAATAAATCAAACCCATCATGAATGGCGCAATTAAGGAATAACGAATAGTCGTCAACAATGCTATTTGATTTGCAAAAAATACACAGAAGCCAGCACCAAAGACGTTAGCGAGCGCCACGGACCAGATCATCACATATACCAGATCAAGCTGCTCCGTTACCATTTCTACACCGGGCTCAATGCCTATCAGAACGAAGCCACCTATCAAGATAGCCATGCTCCCAGAGCCTGGAATGCCGAATAACAATGTTGGCACCAATGCTCCACCTTCTTTGGCATTATTCGCTGATTCTGGTGCGATTACACCACGAACATCGCCGGTACCATAATCGTCTTTACGGTCAGTTGTTTGTATAGCATGACCATAAGCNATCCAATCGACTACCGAACCACCTAGACCCGGCATTGCTCCAACTATGCAACCAATCACACAGCAACGAGTTGAGAGCCACCAGTTTTGTGCCCAATCTTTAACACCCTGCACCCATCCACCCTGTGCCCGCAAGTCACCTGACTTCGAGATAGTCTGGCTCCGGCGTAATAAATCAATTATCTCGGGCATTGCAAACATGCCGAGACCAACGATTACCAACTTCACATTATCGAGAAAATAACCAGTATCAAGATCAAGAAAATCAAGCCGCAGCTCTGCCGTCATGGGCGCCGGACCTATGATTTTTACCATAAAACCCATCACNCATGCGAAAAGACCTTTCCAGGCATTGTCACCTGTGAGCATACCAATCATGGTGAGCGCCAAAACGATTAGCATCAATTGTTCGGAGAATCCCATCGCTAGGATCAATGGTATGGCATAAAAAACAGCCACCGATAATACCAACGCTCCGAAGATACCACCATACATCGACGATACGAAAGCCGCCGAAAGGGCGCGTGCCGCCTCGCCCTTTTTTGACATAGGGAAACCATCCATGACAGTAGCCTGTGAACTTGAAGTGCCTGGTATACCCATCAACACCGACGGGAACGTATCTGAGGTTGCTGTAACAGATTGCAGACCTATCATCATTGCCAGCGCAATAGATGGATCAGCCCCAAAAAGAAAGGGCAGAATAAGCGACAAACCAGCGACACCACCAAGACCTGGCANTATTCCGACTACAAGCCCAAGAAAAACNCCCCCGCAAAGAGCAAGTAAATGCCCCAAAGTAAACAACCTGGCGAACGCTGTTAAAACCGCTTCTTCGATGGACATACCCAGACACCTTTTTTACACTGTTCTACCACGTCAAAAATTACGGGGCCTGTATAGCAAGAGCCCTGGCCCGAAACCAATAAAAATGTAGCAGTGGAACAGGACCCTTTTAAAAAAAACTAAATCCTAATTAACCTCGCCAGAGAGAGTCTAACCCATAATCAAAGAGGTAATTCTGAATAAAGCCTTTCGGATACTCAAGCGTTAGATAATTCGCCAACAAGCCAAGGAATGCGACAAATACCAGGCCGCAAAAAATACTCTTTGCGTGAGAAAGCCCAGCCTTTACCCTAACAAAAGAATAAATGAATAGTCCCACTCCAATCTCAAAACCAAACACAGCGGAAACAGCTAGCATTCCCAATAACCACATAAGATAGTGTTCAGCAGACCGGGAAACAAAGCCATCCGTTTCAGGCACTGACTCTCTTTCATTGTCGTATAGATCTTTNCTGGGTTGTTTGGCTCGATGAAGTTTAAAGCCTAATGGAACCATGAATANCATTGCCAACCAGAAAGTGAAGACAGGAAATAGCTTTGTCAGCTCGGGTTTTTGCAAGCCATCAACAAACATGACAGTCAGACAAATCATCAATATCCAATAAAAGATAAGTTGTGGACTTTTCTGCAAGTGTGTATGGGGACTGGTTTCGGTCATATTTGGTGTTGCAGGTTTGAAACGAGCTGCTGCAATAATGGAAGCTATGGTCAAGCCAATCAAAACAAGCACAATCGGCTTTGTGAACATGTTTATCCCGTGCACCGTGTAAGTAAGATAGACGCCTTTCTCCACCTTATCAGCAAGTACAAACCCTATTAGCAAAGCTGGCCGCGGCCATCCAAACCTTTTCATATAAACGCCGAGTGTGCCTAATACCATCAACAGCACNAGGTCGCCCCAATGCCGAGTTGCTTGAAAAGCAGCAAAAAATATTAAACCAAACATAAAGGGTGCGACCAACGAGTATCGAATTGTTGTAAGCTTTGCGATTTGATTCGCGAAAAACACGCACGTTCCTGCTCCAATAACATTTGCCAGGCCAACGGACCAGATCATAACATAAACAAGATCAAGCTGTTCGGTGACCATCTCAACGCCTGGTTCAATTCCTATCAGGACGAAACCACCAAGCAATATTGCCATGGAACCAGATCCGGGGATCCCGAATAGGAGCGTAGGCACAAGTGCTCCACCCTCTTTCGCATTGTTAGCAGATTCTGGAGCAATAACACCGCGCACGTCACCAGTACCATAATCATCTTTACGATCTGTGGATTGGATGGCATGACCATAAGCAATCCAATCAATAACCGAACCACCAAGACCCGGCAACGCACCCACTAGACAACCAATAGCCGCACAGCGCAATGACAACCACCAATTCTGAAGCCAGTCTTTAAGACCACGAAACCAGCCTCCTTTAGCTCCAAGAACTCCACTTTTGGAGATGGTTAAATTCCGACGCAATAAGTCGACTATTTCGGGAAGGGCAAACATAGCGAGCCCGACCACCACCAATTTTACAGTATCGAGAAGATAACCACTGCCAAAATCGAGAAAACCTAATCTAAGTTCGGCGGTCATTGGTGCAGGCCCAAGAACTGCAAGAGCAAGGCCAAGAACGCATGCAGCAAGGCCTTTCATTACACTAGCCCCGGTAAGCATGCCTATCATAGTAAGAGCAAGTACAATGAGCATTAATTGCTCAGAAAAGCCCATGGCAAGTATTAATGGGATAGCAAAAAAAACAGCAACTGAGAGGACTACTGCACCAAATATTCCACCGAACATAGATGAAATAAATGCTGCAGACAGCGCTCTTGCCGCTTCACCCCGCTTCGACATCGGAAAGCCGTCCATAACTGTTGCCTGAGAACTAGCAGTGCCCGGAATTCCCATCAAAACCGAGGGAAATGTATCGGATGTTGCTGTCACTGATTGAAGGCCGATCATCATGGCAAGCGCTAGTGAGGGTTCGACGCCGAACAAAAACGGCAGGATAAGAGATAGCCCTGCAGTGCCCCCAAGACCAGGTAGGATACCAACCGATAAACCTAAAAACACACCCCCCGCTAGGGCTGCAACGTGACTAAAAGTAAATATTTGCGATAACGCTGCCAGCGCGGCTTGCTCTATTGAAATCGGACCACCCTCCCCATTAGCGACTTACTGAAAACGACTCTCTACCTAATAATTCANTAACATNANGANGTATAAACAAGTTTTTTAAAAAAGGTGGGACCGGCCNTAAATTGGGCCGGTCCCCNTTATCAGTTTATTTACCGAATTTTTTCACCAACCAAGCATTCATCCACTTCTTACCCTCGGGACTCATACTGGTCGCAAACTTAATGATGTTTTGAGCATCTCCACCAAATGAATGTGGATATTTACCCATGTCCTTTTTTATGAAATCTAAGAACTTTGGGTCCTTGTAGATTTTCTTAAAAGTGGCGACATAGGTGTCATAGACATCCTTCGATGCATCTCCCGGCAGAGCCATTGATTTAGATGCACTTACACCCATAGCGATAAAGTTCTTCAGAACTTCCCAATGGATACCGGACGGCTTTTTGCCATTAACGGCTTCGTAAGCTTCCGCTACACTTGGAGTTTCATCGCCTAAATATGGATCTTTGACCACTTTACCCGACGGCAAGAGTAAGCCGAGGTTCATGAGGGGCGTAACGGTACCCTTCTTGATCCACTTCGTGACAGATTTATTATATTTGGCAGCACTGTCATAGTTGATGTTTAGCTCACCACGCAAGATTGCCTTACGCTGTTTACCTGTCGAAAGACCGAAAACTGGCTTAGGAAAATATCCAAGGATATCGAAAGCCAAAAAGGCTCGAAGTTCAGCTGATGTTTTGTTTTTGGCACCGAAAACGAGGTTCGCTTTTCGCAGGGCCATTACATCAGCCTTAGCACCCTTGTTCTTAATCCCAGTTTGGTCTGATCGGGCGTAGAACGCAGTCCCAAGAGGATTAGCAATAACTATCTTCCAGCTATTAGGATCATATTTAACTTTGTTCCCGCCAAAAAGAAAGCTGGTCAAAGTCGATGTCGAGACCGTTAGAAGAGTAAGCCCGTCACCCTTTTGCTTTTGGAAATAGTTTGCACCTAAGATTGAGCTACCACCTGGTTTGTTGAGAACAACAACCTTAGGGTTTCCTGGCAGATATTGCTGTAGAAATGGTTGCCAGGTGCGACCGTAACGGCTTGCACCGCCACCCTCTTTAAAGGGCACGATAATTGTTACGGTTTTGCCGCTGAAGTCAGCAGCTGACACCGCAATTGGTGCCATAGCAAGGCCTCCGCCCAAAGCGGCGGCGGCCATGATCTTACGTAAAGACATTTTTATGCCTCCCTAAAACTACCGCGGGCAGGCCCTTCGCCATCATGGCAAAAGATGAATACACCGATGATACCGACTTTTTTTGCTTAACAGTCCGATTATCTTCAATGAAGTCCACCGGCAACCCTCCCTTAGGCTGATGAAATTGCCGCAGCTTCTATTGTTTTGCCTATCAAAGTGTAAGTCAAGCAACGATTTCAACAGATCCAATAACAATTTTCCTATATTGGAACCAAATTTTTACTGGAACCCGCAGCTACTGACCTTTTCCTGACCAATACGAATGTTTCGGCCTACGCATGATAGTTTCTCGACTCGACCGCTCTAACCACTTGTAATGGCCCGACATGCTGCATCTAAAGCTAAAACACTTTCCTCTAAATCTTCATTTGTGTGGGCCGCGGAAATGAAACGCCTCGTATTTGGCATAACAAATACTCCTTCCCGGCTTAGTGCAAGATCTAGTNATTCTGTCTTTGACATGTCAGATGCNAAAAAATCCGCATAATCATGTGGCTCATGGGATCCTGAAAAAAACTGCCACCAAGACTCGCTGCCTATGACTCTTATTCCAAGTCCATGCNGATCCAAAACCTCTTGAAATGCCGAACGCAGGGCATCCCCCTTTGCGCGCANGTCGTCATACGGGTTGAGATCCCTTAATGTCTGCAAACAAGCTAATCCTGCCGCCGCACTTAACGGATTTCCGTGNAGAGTGCCACTGATGGCTATGCCCTTGCTATCTCCCGTGACACCGGGGTTCCCATTGAGCAAAATNTCCTCNCGCCCCGCTACCGCNCCGAGCGCCATGCCACCGCCCATTACCTTGCCATAACAAGCAATGTCGGGTGTNACCCCATAAACCTCTTGTGCACCGCCGTAAGCAAGCCGAAAGCCCGTCACCACTTCATCAAAAATAAGAAGAACATTTGCCTCATCACAAAGACTTTTTAGGTCCGCTAAATACCCGCTCCTAGGGAAAATCACTCGCTGCACCGGTTCTAGCATGACAGCCGCTAACTGGTCCTTATGCTCTTTTATTATTCTTGCCGCAGCATCAATATCATTAAATGGAGCGACTATTATTGTCTCCTGCACACCCCTCGGAATTCCAAGTGCATCCGGCTGTCCTCCCGGATAATTAGATGTCGCCTTTGGCGCCACACTTAAATTCGAATAATCATGGTTGCCGTGATATCCACCCTCGAATTTTAATATGAGATCCCGCCCNGTATGTGCACGNGCTAGACGCATAGCGTAATAGGTAGACTCGGAACCTGTTGTAGTAAAAATTACCCTTTCAGCGCAGGGCACCGCGTTAATCATTTCTTCAGCAAGAGAAAGTGCCTTGTCATTAACCAAACCAAAAAAATGCGTCCCCTTGGTGGACTGTTCCTGAAGAGCGGTAACAATGGCGGGGTGCGCGTGACCAAGTATTAGGGCCCCAGCACCACCCACATAATCAATTCGCCATCTTCCGTCAGTTCCAAGAACACGAGAGCCTTTCCCCTCACAAATCACAAAATTNACGTCAGACGGAAGAGCATTCTTTGTCATGCGCCCTCCCGGGAANAAACTTTGTAACTGATCTTCGGTCGCATCAGAAATGTCAGACATATTTTCCAATCCTTTTCATATTTGACAAATCAGGATATTCGCTTACGTAGAAATGAGATTGCAGCATTGAGTTGACTCATCCGGTGTGTATCTCCAAATATTGCATCTGGGTGATAAATTTGTGCAAGCATTCTGAAGCGAGACTTGANATCAGCTTGAGTTGGTCTGGAGTGGGGATGAAATCCGAGTACATAAAGTGCGTCCGCCTTCGTTTCTACTCCACGCTTTATTGGTTGATATGAAATTGCACTAAGAGCACTCTTTAATCTCTTTATATTCCCTTCCGCTGNGTCTAAACGATCCTCGATGCGCGGATNATTAATATCTTTCAAAACAACCTCCAAGCTGCCGGCATTAAGTGCCAAGGCCAGCCCAAGTGCTNTTCTAATATCAATAATTTTATAACCGGCAGGCAGTCGGACCTGCAATCTTGGCTTTCGCCGCCANGGTTTACCAGCGTTGGGCCCAGTTTTGAGGATAACTTCTTCTCTGTCATTCGGCAAAGGTTCTCCCGGGTCTGGATAGGATTGAATAGCCCTATTGGGAACAAGTAANATTACAGAACGGGCTATATCTGCGGTGTTTACTCCATTTACCTCAGCTAACGCTGAAACAGCGTCACGAAGCTCGGACGAACAGGGNATCACGTAAGATTTCTTGCTTTTACCNTTTTGAGCCATTTCGAGTCCCATGCCTCAGCCAATATTTTAGATNTCTAGGCTCGCTGATTGAACCATGCACGTCCCCAGAATTNAGGCCTTATTGGATAACTGCTTCGGAACNGGCAAAGAAATAGAAATTATTTTGACCCTTCTTCGAAAAACCCTCCCCGAAAATAAAAAGTTCAATACAGTTAGAATAATTTTATATCCTATCGTTCAACTGCATTATTTTTCCGCCCCTCAAAAAAGAGAATCGTCACAAAAAAAGATCCATGCATTCGCCAAGCGTTTGTAATCAATTAAGACCTCAGCACNGCACCAGTTTNCTTGTTGACAAACGAGATAATTTTATCCGCTATTGTATCGATCTCTTTGTCAGTAAATGTTTGTTGCTGAGGCTGCAACGTGACCTGCAACGCCACGGANTTTTTCATTTTCCCTACGCCCTCCCCTTCAAAAATGTCAAACACCTCAACTCGGGTGATAAGCTGCTTGTCTGCTCGCTGCGCTGCCTGGGCTACTTCAGCTGCTGGAGTATCAACATTGACCACAAAAGCCAAATCACGGGTGACCGGCTGAAACGATGATAAGATTAACGGTGGCCGTTTCTTTGTCGCTGCAGTCTTAGACAAAGGCAGGGTNTCAAGAAAGATTTCAAATCCTGCTGCCGGGCCTGAAAGATCCATCTCTCGCAATACATTGGGATGAATTTCGCCAAATTGTGCCAAATTCGCCCGGCCGAGACAAAGACTTCCTGCCCGACCAGGGTGATACCATTTGGGCACATCGGTGTTTGTCAGAAGATTTCCTACAGGTACCCCACAGGCCTCTAGAACGGCTAATGCATCAGCCTTTACATCAAAGGCATCAGCGGGTCGGGACCTTTCACACCAGTGACGCCGAATAAAGTTTCCATGACGCAAACCACCAATCACCAATCTCTGACCACCCGGGGTGTCATCGTGAAAAGTGGGACCATGTTCGAAAAATGCGAGATCCGGAAACCCTCTATCTGAATTTCGCCTAGCCGCACCGATAAGATTTGCTAGCAAAGACGGGCGCATTTCATCGAGGTCGGAACTTATAGGGTTNTCTATCCGCAAGTCGGAGTGCCCCCCACCAAATAGAGAGGCATGATTAGATGACAAGAACGACCACGTCACAACTTCCATCATTCCGCGGGCTGCAAGCGANCGTTTTGCAGATGCGGAATGACGTTGACGATNTGTAAGTATGGGACGCGGCAAGACTGTTTCACGCTCTAAGGGCACAGATAAAACTTTGTCATACCCGTAGATACGAAGAACTTCTTCAATCAAACAGTTTTCACCCTCTATATCGGGACGCCAGCTGGGTGGAGTGACCTTCAATATTTTGCCCTTCCCTGACACAACAAANCCAAGCGAATTGAGAATTTTAGAAGTCTCTAATGACGTGATTGAAATTCCTCCAAAACTTTTCAGGCGACCTACTCGCAATGAGATGGCTGGCGGGCTGGCCGGGATNGCACCGGCTATGGTCAAATCACTAGCCTCACCTCCGCACAAACTCAAAATCATGCTACTAGCCGCCTCAGTCCCCCAAATAACCGATTGCGCATCAACGCCGCGCTCAAAACGATATCGTGCGTCTGATTCGATTCCGAGTTTGCGCCCCGTAGTTGCCGTGCGAACTGGGTCAAATAGTGCAACTTCTAAAAAAACTTCGGTGGTGGATCCCGTACAACCGGAGCTAAGTCCACCCATCAGCCCCCCAATGCTCTGCACACCTAACTCATCCGAAATTACCGTGATGCTATCGTCCAACTCATAGACGTTCTCATCAAGCGCAGTAATTTTTTCACCCTTTTTAGCAAACCGCATTGTGAGATTGCCCGTCAAGTTCGCACTATCGAAAATATGCAGTGGGCGGCCAAGATCATATGAAAGGTAGTTACTTATATCNACTAAGCGGGAAATTGGCCGGAGCCCTACAGCATTTAACCTATCCTGCAACCATTTCGGGCTAGGCCCATTAACAACTTTCCTAAAACTGCGGCCAACTACTATCGGGCTTGCATTTTCACCACCCTCAGGGAAATCTCGCTGCCAATGTATCGGACAGTCAAAACTCTCATTAATTTTTTCTTTACCATACGGCTTTAATACACCAAGACCGGCGGCAGCTAGATCGCGAGCTATGCCACGAACCCCGAGGCAGTCGCCTCTGTTCGGTGTAATTGCTATTTCAATAATGGGATCATCCAAGCCCACGACCTGAGCAAATGGCACCCCAATTTCTGTATCATCAGGTAATTCTATTATACCAGAGTGCTCTTCCGAGATTTCGAGCTCTTTTTCACTCAAAAGCATACCACACGATTCCACACCGCGTATCTTTGCTCTTTTGAGCTTTATTCCAAGGCCAGGAATATATGTGCCTTCCTGCGCGAACACGCCCTTTATTCCGGCACGGGCATTAGGAGCTCCACACACCACCTGAAAATCAGCATCAACTGTTGANACAGTACATACCTGAAGCCGATCAGCGTTTGGATGCGGCTCCGCTGAAACCACGTACGCACTCCTGAATTCTGACAAAGCATCACCCCTATCAATAACGCTCTCTACTTCAAGACCAAGCATTGTTAGCCGCTCAGTAATTTCATCGAGGGAAGCTAACGTATCTAGGTGCTCCTTCAACCACGATAGAGTAAATTTCATCAGCTCAATCCACGCACAAGGCTTGGTGTCTCCAGAGGCATAAACCCATGATGCTTGAGCCACCGAAGATCGGCGTCGAAGAAAGTGCGAAGGTCAGGAATCCTATATTTAAGCATGGCCATTCGTTCAACGCCTAAGCCAAAAGCAAACCCCTGATATTTATCTGGGTCCAAACCGCATGCAGAGAGCACGTTGTTGTGTACCATGCCGCACCCTAAGATCTCCAGCCAATCCTCACCCCCGCCAATTTGTATCTCTCCTCCATCGCGCGAACATCCAATGTCGGCCTCTGCCGACGGCTCAGTAAATGGAAAAAAGCTCGGCCTAAACCGAAGGGGTAATTTTTCCACTTCAAAGAATGCCTCAAGAAAATTCAAGAGACACCCTTTCAAATGGCCAAAATGGGTCTCTCTATCTATCACTAATCCTTCAATCTGATGAAACATAGGCGTGTGCGTCATGTCTGAGTCACATCGGTATGTTCGGCCAGGTGCTATCACCCGCAATGGCGGCTTAACTGCCTCCAGCGTTCGTATCTGTACAGGCGAGGTATGGGTGCGCAAAACCGGCCGACTGCCATCTTCTTTCTCTGGCAAATAAAATGTATCGTGCATTTGCCGTGCCGGGTGTTCAGGTGGGATATTGAGTGCAGTNAAGTTATGAAAATCATCCTCGATTTCTGGGCCCTCAGCTACCACAAAACCCATCTCGCCAAATATTGCTATGGCTTCCTCAATTGTTTGCGTGATGGGGTGTAAGCGACCTAGTTCAGCCGTACGAACTGGAAGTGACACATCTATTGCCTCGTCTGAAAGCTTGGCGTCCAGTTGGACAGCTTCCAAGAGAACTCTCTTNGTGTCTATTGCTTCAACAATGGAACTTTTAACCAGATTCAATTGTTGGCCNAAGGTCTTGCGATCACTAGGCGGTAGTCTCCCCAAACCCTGCATGCGCTGCGAGATTGTACCCTTTTTGCCAAGGGCTCCAATACGAACGGTTTCCAGAGCCGCTAAATCTGAGGCCACATCTATGCTTGCCAGCAATTCATCGCGAAGTTGGTCTAAATCATTGGTCATCGAAATCCTTCACGGCCTACTTGGCCGGCGATCACGANAAATCTGTCGCTTAAAGCAATGCAGCCTGAGCCTGTTCAGCCAACGCTTTAAAGGTAAGTGGCTCACGAACCGCCAAGTCAGCAAGTACTTTTCTATCGATCTCAATTCCGGCTTTTTTTATTCCATTTACAAACTGTGAGTACGTCATGCCGTGTTCACGTGATGCAGCGTTGATGCGTTGAATCCAGAGACCTCGAAATATGCGCTTCTTCCGACGACGGTCGCGGTAGGCGTACTGGAGATTTTTATCAACCCTTTGCTTCGCCGCGCGGAATGTATTTTTTTGCCGCCCGCGAGCACCTTTCGCGCGATCAACAACCTTTTTGTGCCGAGCGTGCTTTGTCACACCGCGTTTTACACGTGCCATTTTAGATGTTTCCTTCTATCTCAGGCTAACCATTACGCAAAAAATTACGCTTTACAATACGGGAGTCCGCCTTGCTCATAATCTGCGTGCCTCTATTTGTACGCTTCATTTTCTGCGACCGTCGTCGCAGCATGTGTCTAAGATTTGCGCTGTTGAATCGCACCTGCCCCGTTGCGGTTAGACGGAAGCGCTTTTTTGCACTCGATTTGTTCTTCAACTTGGGCATTTTTTTCTCCTAGCAGCTAGAGTGGTTTTTATACAACGGACAGGCATACCCAGAAAGCCTGTTATCTTTCTACTATAAAGCTCTTATACAAGAAGCGGCCTTATAACGCCCGAATTGGAAACGTGCAAGCAGAATGGGAATTACAAAATGTATGAACGTAAACTGGTGACTACAAATTTTCAATATTCTGACACGGGGCAGATCGCTTTTGTAACCTTCGATAATGCAGCTCGGGCAAATTGCCTTTCTTGGGATGTAATAAATGAAATTAGATATACTTTTGATGCACTTAAAAAGAATAGAAGTGTTCGGGTTACAGTCTTGGCAAGTGCTGAAAATGGGGCCTTTTGTGCCGGCGCCGACCTCAAGGCGCTCAGTGGTTTTGACCCAACCAAAGCACGGGCTTACATATGTGATCTTCATGCGACTATCCGTGCCATTCGCACCTTCCCCGTTCCCATCATAGCTCGAATCCAAGGCGCGTGCATAGGGGCTGGACTAGAACTTGCGGCAGGATGCGATCTCCGCATTTGTGCTGACCACGCAAAATTCTCTATGCCAGAAGTAGAGTTGGATATTCCATCAGTAATAGAGGCAGCCTTATTACCCCGACTGATTGGCTGGGGCCGAACATCTTGGCTTCTTTATCGCGGCGATGCGATAGATGCGCGCACTGCTGAAAGTTGGGGCCTCATTGAGAAGGCAGTGCCCGCACAAACACTTGACGTCGCTATCNAAGAATGTTCAACGAAACTTGCTTCCAACGGAGCTACTGGTATGCGTTTACAAAAGAAACTCATGCAAAAATGGGAAAATAGTTTTCTTGAACAAGCCATAGAGGCTGGCATCGATGCATTTGCCGAGTCCTACTCGGTCGGTGACGCAAATAAAAGAATTCAAGAAGCCATTAGTAAACGAAAGCCTTAAGTGTCAGGAAAACGAAGAATTAGCATAAGCTATGTTCCTGCAGTTTAATTCAATACGAACCTTTTGCTTTCCGTCAGCTCAAAATGCCATTAACANAATNTATCGCGGAACTAGAATCATCGTCATCTGGCGCCCCTCAAGTTCAGGCATCTGCTCGACTTTTGCGGCCTCATCCATCTCATCTCGCACTCGCTTTAGGACATTCATACCTAGATGCTGATGCACCATTTCACGCCCGCGGAACCGTAAAGTTACCTTTACCTTATCACCATCATCAAGGAACCGTCTCATTGCACGCATCTTAACATCATAGTCATGCTGTTCGATGTTGGGACGAAACTTTATTTCTTTGAGTTCAATTATCTTCTGCTTCTTTCGAGCCTCACTCTTTTTCTTTTGTGCTTCATATTTGTATTTGCCCAAATCAAGAATCTTGCACACAGGTGGCGATACATTCGGAGAAACTTCAACGAGATCGAGTCCCGAGTCTACGGCCATCGAGATAGCTTCACTAATACCAACTACGCCCACCTGGCCCCCTTCCGCATCAATAAGTCGAACTTCTGCTGCTTCGATTTGTTCATTAGCCTTTGGTCCTTCCTTGACCGGCGGGCTCAATATTGGTCGTCTTGCTATAGAACTATCCTCCTCAGTCGTTGATCAGGCCGTACTTTTCTAATGTTTGTACCTTGCATCCGTTTTCGCTACCAGTGCCTTTAAAAATCACGTCCAATGGTTTATTCAGCATCCGGAGGTAAGGCTTCTNTTGTAAGTCTAGTTATCGCGTCGGTAAGCGCAAGAACTTCTTGCTGTTTTCCACCTAGTCGTCGAATTGCAACAGTACCCTCGTCAGCCTCTCTCTTACCTAAAACAAACAATATCGGCACTTTCGCGTGCGAATGTTCCCTAACTTTGTAGTTAATTTTCTCATTTCGCAGGTCTGTTTCTGCACGAAGGCCGGCAGCCGCNCAAGCTTCGAGTACTTTATCCGCATAATCGTTCGCATCACTGGTTATAGTTGCAATAATCACTTGAGTAGGGGCTAACCAAAAAGGAAATTTTCCCGCAAAGTTTTCTATTAAAATTGCTATAAATCGTTCGAATGAACCCAGAATCGCNCGATGTAACATNACGGGACGATGTTTGTCCCCATCACTGCCGATGTAACTAGCATCNAGGCGAGCAGGCATTACGAAGTCTACTTGTAATGTGCCGCATTGCCATTCACGGCCTATGGCATCTTTGAGAACAAATTCAAGCTTAGGCCCGTAAAATGCTCCCTCTCCTGGATTAAGCTTGTACTCAAGATTCGCTGCTTCCGTGGCCTCTATGAGCGCAGTCTCTGCTCTTTCCCATACTGCGTCTTCACCGGCCCGCACTTCCGGCCTGCTGGCAAATTTTACTGACACTTGGTCGAAGCCAAAATCGGAGTACACTGCTTTCAACAAATTACAGAAGCTTTTAGTTTCTTCTACAATTTGGTCCTCAGTGCAAAAGATATGAGCATCATCCTGCGTGAAGGCACGCACACGCATTAATCCATGAAGCGCCCCAGATGGTTCATTTCGATGGCAAGAGCCAAATTCCGCCATCCGTATCGGTAAATCGCGGTAACTGGTAACCCCACGCTTAAATATTTGCACATGGCCAGGGCAATTCATGGGTTTGACCGCAAGCATACGCCCTTCAGACTCAGCAATGAACATATTCTCCTGAAATTTGTCCCAATGGCCACTACATTCCCACAAACTACGATCAATCAACTGTGGNGTTTTAACTTCAATATAATTTTCCGTCTCCAACCGGCGGCGCATATATGCCTGAATTTCACGATAGATCGTCCAGCCTTTAGGATGCCAAAATACCGACCCAGAAGCTTCCTCTTGCTGGTGGAACAAGTCCATCTCCGAGCCCAAACGACGGTGATCACGTTTTTCGGCCTCGTCCAGCATGTGAAGATACGTCTTGAGCTCTTTTTCACTACGCCAGCACGTACCGTATATACGCTGGAGCTGTTCATTACTTGAGTCGCCACGCCAATATGCGCCAGCAAGTTTGGTCAACTTGAAAGCCTTACCAATTTTACCTGTTGACTGNGAATGGGGTCCACGACAAAGGTCTAACCAATCCCCTTGCCGGTAGATAGTGATCTCTTCATCAAATGGAAGATCCTCTATTATTTTTACCTTATAATCTTCACGGTTTTCTTTGAAAAATTTAATAGCCCTTTCCCGATCCCAGACCTCTCTCGTAAAAACTTCATCGCGTGCAATAATTTCAGACATTCGTTCTTCAATTTCTAAAAGGTCCTCTAGAGTGAAGGGTGTCTCACGAGCAAAGTCATAATAAAACCCATTTTCAATTGGCGGACCTATCGTGACCTGCACATCAGGCCATATCTCCTGCACTGCCTCAGCCAAAACATGGGCACAATCATGACGAAGCAATGCTAACGCCTCATCGGANTCTCTAGTGATGATAGAAACACTTGAATCTTGCTCGATCCGTCGGGTTAAATCCCACTCAACACCATTCACAACTGCTGCTAACGCCGATTTAGCTAACCCTGGGCCAATTGATGATGCCACCTCAGCCCCAGTAGTTGGACCTTCAAAAACTTTTTTGCTGCCATCCGGCAACATAATATTGACAATCTCACCCATACCACTCGTCTTTTAGTTNAGAATAAACACNTAGAGTTTTTCGCCGTTTTGTTAAGCAAGGTCAACGCCCTTCGAGATTTTTCAGGGCGCAGACAACGTCTTTACTATCTAAATCAACCAGCGAATCCCTTCTTATAATATTTACTGTCTCTCCACGTTGACCACATAAACCAGGGTTAGAATAAGCAGAATATAGGACTACGGATGGACAGCCGACTGCAGTAGTAATGTGCATAGGCCCAGTGTCGTTTCCTACTGCACCCACCGCGCGTCGGGCCAGCCCAGCTACCTCGAAAAGGTTAGTCTTGGCACAAAGATTACGCGCTTGACTGCAGCCAAGACCAATGGACTCCAAAGTATCTTTTTCGTCCTCCCCTCCCAACAAGACCGGCAGCAGACCGCTCAGAAGCAAGTTATTGGCAAGTTCGATGTATTTATCGACCGGCCANCGCTTTTTCAGTCGGCGAGCTGAACCACCAGGAACAATTAAAACAAAATCATCATCAAGTGAGAAATGACCAACTTCTGCATCGAACCAATCGAGATTGGGTGCCGGCACATCTAAAATACCTGCCATGTGCAATTGCTCTTCTTGACGCTCGATGGTGTGCATAAGATCACGGCTGGGGTTATTGTGAGGATGAGAACAACCTTTAGCAATACCCGACCATTCTGGCTTAACTCCCTGGAACATACCCAAAAAAGTACCGCTGCGCCTGGAAGTTTGCAAATCATACACTCGCGTGAACCTGCCACTGTTGAGGAAACCCCTGAGTCGCGATCTCTCGCCAAAATTCCACCACGCGGACGGCACATCAGTGTAGATCTTATCAAAGAAACCACTNCCAGCGCCGATATCTGAGAACCTCGAAGTTGTCAAAAGAGTAATGTGTGCTGACTGGTGATGCTGCCGTATTGCTTCGAAAGGTCCCAAAGCCTGAATAAAATCGCCAAGCGCACCAAGCTTTATTACCAATACGTGCTCTCGGTTGTCGCAAATCACGGCATTCTCGCTTTACGACGGACNTTCTCGAAATAGTNAAAGTNAGTCCTTTTTACAAACTTGTAAATTCGCGAGGTCAATCGAGAACCTCACGGTAAACATCGATTGTTTTTGCGCACATTTGAGCGCAGGAGAAATTGGCTCGCACATTGGATATCGCACGCGAAGCTAGTTCCTCCCGGAATGGCGTATCAAGTGACAGTACATACTCCAGCATGCTTGCCAACGCATCAGGCTTATTCGGAGGCACCAACCACCCAGTTTCGTTGGGCAAAATAAGTTCTCGACTAGCGCCATGGTCAGCTCCAATAACAGGTTTACCGAGGGCCTGACCCTCCACCATCACACGCCCAAATGCTTCCGGGTCCGTTGATGCCGAGATAACAACATCGGCCAACATGTATGCAGCAGGCATATCATCNCAATGGCCAACAAAATGTACCTTGCTGCCAAGCCGAAGCCTTTTGACGAGCGACATCAGTTCCTGACGATAACCAGAACGGCCCTGGTCGTCCCCGACCAAAAGACATCTAAACTCCCTTTCTCCAAGCTCGGCCAGTGCCCTGATAAGCACGGACTGCCCTTTCCATCTAGTAAGTCGACCTGGCAGCATTATTACCGGAACGCCGTCTGAAAGGCGCCACTTTTCAGCCAATTGTACTATACGACCAGCCGGGACTGCGGAAGGGTTGTAAGACTCGATATCAACACCTCTATAGATAAGTCTAATCCTCTCTGGTTTGGCCTGATACTCATGCTTCATNTGGTCGGCGATAAACCTNGAGATCGCAATGNCTAGCTCGCCTCGTGTCATGATCGAATTGTAGTGTCGCTTCAGAGCTGATGTNATATTATATGTTCCGTGAAAGGTTGTCATAAAATGGGCTTTTGTAGCATTGCATGCCTTATAACAACTCCAAGCTGGCGCGCGACTTCTAGCGTGCACAATATCCACGTTAAAACGTCTGATGACAGATATCAATTTTTTGACATTCATATACATACGTAAAGGATTCTTAGTATTCACCGGCATGTTGATGTGATGCACCCCAGCGCGGTCCAAATCGTGCACCATTTTGCCGCCGCTGGATGCCACAAGCGCAATACCACCTGATTCTGTGATTGCCTTCGCAACATCAATACAGCCTTTTTCCGCTCCCCCAGTTTCCAAAGAAGGTAACACCTGCAAAATAACAGGCCGGGACTTAGTGANAGTGGCTTCTTCAAATTCTGTCATATTAAAAAGGGACGCTCTATAATTCTAATAAAATTTAAATCTGGAAAGGATATCCCANATGGTCAATGAGCCAGCAAGTCTTGCTTGTATCGACGGAACCAACCTTGCCTATCACCATTCGGCTGGGGACGGACCAGGAGTCCTTTTTTGTACTGGTTTTCGCTCCAACATGACAGGAAAGAAAGCAACTTCACTCGAGAATTGGTGTCAANGCCAAGAGCAGCAATTTACGAGGTTCGACTATCGCGGCCACGGTAAGTCTGGAGGTAACTTTAGAGATTTAACCATTGGCGATTGGCTAGAAGACACAATTTCAATCCTNGATTCGGTGGCGAATGGACCCCAACTNTTGGTGGGGTCCTCCATGGGTGGTTGGATTTCATTCCTTGCCGCCAACGCCCGCCCTGAAAAAGTCGCTGGCATCATAGCTATCGCACCCGCAGTTGACATGACAAAACGTGCCCTTTCGAACTTAACCGCAGAGGCAAACCGCGAACTTTCTGAGACGGGAGTGTGGATGCGCCCATCCAAATATGATGCCCAAGGTTATCCAATCACAAAAAANCTCCTAGACGAGGGGGAACTCCACCTTCTNTTACCAGGCCCNATCGGTTTCGCGGGACCCGTCAGAATCCTCCATGGAATGAAGGATGATGCAGTACCTTGGGAATTATCTNTGGAAATTGCAGCCGCTTTAAATTCGGACGACGTGCATATTAAACTTGTGAAAGATGGAGACCACAGATTATCAAGGCCCAACGATATTCAACTTCTTTTGAGCCTGGTCAGCTCATTTTTGACAAACTCAAAAGGCTTTTAAGGCCCGCTCTATAGTCGGGCCATTTAAGTTGAACCCCTAACTCCTTACTCATCCTTAAATTGGAAACCCGTTTGTTTTCCGTGTAAAAGCTGCGTGCCATGGACGAAAGATCGGCCTCCTCAAAAGGCACAATCGGGGGAGGTTCAACCCCGAGCAAATAGCAAGCATAAGAGATCACGTCTTGCGGTGGAGCCGCTTCATTATCGCAAACGTTATATACTCGGCTTGGATGTGGCATAGAAATCGATGCAGCAAGCACTTGCGAAATATCGTCCACATGAATGCGACTGAACACCTGCCCCCGCTTCTTAATTCGACGCGCACGGCCTGTCCTTACGGTCTCGATCGCGTTACGCCCCGGCCCATAAATCCCCGCAAGACGAAAAATGTGCACAGGCACACCAAATTGTTCCCAAAGCTTTAACCACTCATTCTCTGCTTTTATTCTATAAATGCCGCGTTCATTCATTGTTCTTAATTCTGAATTTTCATCAACCCAATCCCCTCTCCAGTCGCCATAGACGCCAGTAGTGGATAGGTAGCCTACCCAGGCAAGCTTTTTAAGTTGGCCCAATTCAATAGCATGGTGGGCAAGGACTGGATCTATTCCAGCCGTAGGTGCGGCTGAGCACAAGACATGACTTGCGTCTAGAAACGCACTTGGCAGCGGACACATTGGTGTAGTCCCATCGAACACGTAGGCTTCAATGCCCTTCTTAGNTAGGGTCGAAACCGATTCCTCAGAACGACAGGTGCCCGCTATTTGCCAGCCTGCATCTCGAAGTACGTTCAACAACGCAAGGGCACAGTAGCCAAGCCCAAAACAAAAAAGACGCCCTTTTTTATTCCTCATGCCCGATTCTTTAGCATCNNAACGCCATATATGTTTTCAAAAAAATTAACCCATCAACTATAGTTTGGTCTCTTTAACGCTGCCAAAAAATCATTTCGCTTTTACGACACCGTCTTTTTACTAGCCGCGATTTAACCAAGAATTTTTTATGGTATTGGCATGCGCGTCTATTATCCGAAGATGCTTCGGCAAAAGTTATACTATCTCTTTTGCTACTCAGATGAGACAAAAAATCGCCTTAACACCACATNAATATTTTGGCGTAGAACTATTTTTTAAATCAGGCCTTTTGATGGCATCGCGAGTGCAGATTGAGTTAAACTTCTCCTTTAAAAAATTTTTTGCTCAAAAATCTGGATCGGCATAATACTCAGGTGGTGGGTAGCCTGGTATATGATCGCCGAGGATCTCGCGAAAGCTTGGACGTGATTTCATCCTCGCATACCACTCTTTCGCCGGTAAGTGTTCTTCCCATGGCACGTCGCCCAAATAGTCGACGCAAGAGAGATGCGCAGCTGCCGATATATCTGCATAACTCAATTGATCGCCAGCCAGCCATTGACGCTCTTCAATCAACCATCCGATGTAGTCAAGGTGATAATGAATGTTAGTAGAACCCGCGCGTATCGCTTCGGAATTGGGNTCACCCATTTTCAAAAACCGTTTTAGAATTTTCTCGTCCACTAAATTAGTGGTGACCTCGACTTGAAATTTAGCGTCAAACCAGGAGACCAAACGACGCACCTCAGCNCGGANTTCNGGCGANTCTCCATAAAGCTGAGGCTCTGGATACTTATCGTCNAGGTATTCGGCGAGAGCGTAAGAGTCGCATATGATTTTGTGNCCAGGTTCTTCAAGCACCGGCACATCGCANGCCGGATTCATAGCTACAAATTCTTCTCGCCGCTCCCACACCTTTTCTAGCCTCATGTCGAATTGAAGTTTTTTTTCCGACATAGCTACTCGTATTTTTCGGCAGCCCGGCGATAACCATAAATGATAAAGAGTGCGCATGTTACTTTCGACACATTCAATTAAAAGAACCAATTTGTCAAAGACAACTAATTTTAGCAATTTAACATATCAAGTTGCCTATTTTATTATGTAAACTACGCTCCGTTACTAACAATTTGCTTGGAGGCACAATATCAATGGAGCTCTATCAGCTCACTATTCTGGCCTTAGTTCAAGGTATGACAGAATTTCTCCCCATAAGTTCCTCCGGCCATTTAGTAATAATCTCCAAAGTGTTGGGTTGGTCTGATCAAGGGCTCACAATTGATGTAGCATTACACTTCGGAACACTTGGCGCCGTCCTGGTCTATTTTTGGCGAGACCTTTGGCAAATGTTGATTGGTTTTGGCCGTTTGTGCCTAGGGATACCAAATGCACATTCAAAACGCGCANTTAATTTGCTTGTAGCAACCACTCCAGTTGCGCTGCTTGCCTTTTTTGCTCGCGATCAAGTGGAANCATATTTCCGAAATTTAGAAGTCATTGCATGGGCAACTCTTGGATTCGGCATTTTGCTGTGGATCGCTGACAAAGTAACCCTCACAATACACAGGTGTGATGACCTAAAGTTTTTTCATGCACTATTTATTGGTGTTGCACAGGTTCTTGCATTTATCCCNGGAACTAGCAGAGCAGGCATCACCATAACAGCTGGACGACTACTAAGCATGGANCGCGCTGAGGCAGCTCGATTCTCAATGCTNCTTTCAATACCTACAATCGCCGGAATCTCAGCAGTTTCTGCAATTGGGCTTTACNAACAAGAAAACGTCACGGTTCAGATGGAGGCATTAATAGCCATTGGGCTTTCCTTTATTGCAGGTTTGTTAGCAATTGCAACGTTGCTTCGCTGGCTAAAACATTCAAGCTTTTCACCATTTGTGGTGTATCGGCTTATTTTGGGTGGAGGGCTGCTGTATATGGTTTACTCCTAAAGACAATTAGGCTCCACTAAAACGACTAAACCTACCCCCCTTGCAATATTTATCAAGATAACTGGGGAGCATTACGTCGACAGAGGTAGGCGTATTATCAAATGGCAAAAACCCATTGGCTTCGCCATCAAGCACGCTATTATTTCTGAGCATCGTAACTTGGTCACGCGTCAATGGTGGAACAGGCAGCAACTCAGCAAGGAATGCGACTGTTGAAGCCAATCCGAAAGGCACAGGCACCAAAAACTTCCTTCGCCCGGTATTATGCAAAATTTTTTCTATTATTTCTTTAAAACTAAAAACTTCAGGACCCCCAAGGTCGCGGATTTTTCCTGCGTGGGTATCATCCTCCATTGTTTGGACGATTGCGTCAGCGACATCGCCAGCATAAACCGGCTGGAAAAGGGTACCTCCGTTTCCAAAAAAGTCTATCCTGCCTGCGTTGTATTTTGGATAAGGGCAACCCATGACAGGCATGACCGGTGAAAAACATGCTAGCGTAGCCAACCGATTGAAGAAAACGTCTTGCGGTCCGAAAACAACACTTGGCCTTATGATAGTAGCATTTGGGAAGACTTTTGTTACGGATTTTTCTCCAGCCGCTTTACTTTTTAGATAGATCGACGGTGAACGCAGTGAGGCACCAAGTGCGGACATATGCACCAAGTATCTACTTCCGACATCAGCTGCTGCTTGCGCAACATTCGTGGCACCTTGGCAATGAACTGCATCGAAACGCTGCCTGCCAATTTGTCGAAATATTCCCACTAAGTTTATTACCCCGTCAGCTCCATCTATTACTTTGATAACTGACTCCTGATTGCGAACATTAGCCTGTACTGGCGTTACTTGACCCACATCACCCATGGGTTTCAAAAAAGATGCAGCAGACGGATCTCGAACAGCAGCGCGGACGAGGTACCCTTGCTTTGCCAACCTCTTTACTACATAGCTGCCGATGAATCCGGACGCACCAAACACCGTTATTAGCCTCGATTTCATGATTTCCCTCCGAAGCAAGCTACGGCAATATACTTTTAAACTTACAGACGTATACAAAGCCCAATAACGTAAGGCTAGTATAAATGCTGTTGACAAGTTCCTCCCAGAAGGTCATCACTTTCGGCCATTTTAGCCCAGGTGGCGGAATTGGTAGACGCGCAGGTTTCAGGTACCTGTGGGGGAAACCCCGTGGAAGTTCGAGTCTTCTCCTGGGCACCAATGGCTTGTTTTTTGACTTTTAATAATCCGAGCTGTGGTTAACGGTGGCATTAGCCCCCCTTTGGAAGTTATGCTACCCTCCAATATCGGTAGATATTTGATATAAAATTAATCAGGATATTTATTTTGAGTATTCATTTGCATCTTGGCGACTTGCCAAACGATCTCGATCTCGGCAACCTTGTGGCAGTTGATACTGAGACTATGGGTTTAAAATTGCACAGAGACCGACTCTGCGTGGTCCAGCTCTCGGCCGGGGATGGTGATGCCCATGTGGTCAAGATACCACGAAATAATATTTGTGCACCAAACCTTGTCAGATTATTTTCACATCGCAAGACGGTCAAACTGTTTCATTTTGCTCGGTTCGACGTAGGCGTTTTGACTCATTATCTCAACTGCCAATGTCAGCCCGTACTTTGCACTAAGATAGCGTCTCGTTTGGTTCGAACGTACACTGACAAGCATGGATTAAAGGATTTGTGTAAAGCATTTCTTGATCTGGACATATCAAAGCAGCAACAATCGTCGGACTGGGGAGCCTCAGAACTGTCAAAGGAGCAAATTGAATATGCCGCAAGCGATGTGCTGTATCTTCATGCAATCTGGGAGAAACTCAAAGAAATGCTGATACGTGAGGGTCTCATGGATTTAGCGCAAGCTACGTTCGACTTTTTACCAATTCGTTCTGCATTAGACATCAACGGATTTGAAGATGACGACATCTTCGCGCATTACTAAACATAGGCCAACGCTCTCTCTATTGTTTCTCAGCCCTGCATTGGAATAATTAAATGACGGCAGCAAGTGAATTAGACTCTGAGGATTTTTTGACAAAAACTAAAAAGCGAGAACTTAAGGCTGCAAAATACGTGCTCCGACTTGAGGCAGAGGCGATTTCTACCCTCGCTGATCAAATCGACGCAACCTTTGCTCATGCAATTAAGATCCTTCATAGTATAGAGGGCCGTATCATAGTCACAGGCATGGGCAAAAGTGGTCACATTGCTCGCAAAATAGCGGCTACTTTGTCCTCAACTGGAAGCCCCGCCCAATATGTGCATCCCGGAGAAGCGAGCCATGGCGACCTAGGTATGATTACAGATGAAGATGCTGTTATAGCGCTGTCAAATTCGGGGGAAACGAGTGAACTTCGAGATGTGTTGGAATATACCCGCAGATTTTCAATACCTCTGATAGCAATCACTGGACGTACAGAGAGCACTCTTGGTGAGATGGCAGATACAGTAATACTGTTGCCGGATGTTCCAGAGGGGTGCCCAATGGGCTTGGCTCCTACTACTTCAACCACTGCGAGCCTAGCCATGGGGGATGCGATTGCAGTTGCCTTGCTGGAAATGAATGGTTTTTCGGCTAACGATTTTCGTGTCTTACATCCTGGCGGCAAACTGGGCTCCAGCCTTCTTAGAGTTTCAGATTTGATGCATCGTGGATCTTCAATGCCTATTGTTGGACCCACCGCACTCATGAGTGAGACAATATTAGAAATGACTTCAAAGAGCCTTGGCTGCGTGGGAATTGTAGACTCGGGGAAATTGATTGGAATTGTAACGGATGGTGATTTGCGTCGTCATATCAATAGCGATATGCGCAAAGTAACCGCCGGTGAGATTATGACTGGCGCCCCCGCAACAATCCGAGTTCATGCTTTAGCGGGAGAGGCGATCGCCTTGATGAACGAAAAATCTATAACAAATCTCTTCGTTATCGATGATGATCAAGAAGCACTAATTGGTGTGCTGCACATTCATGATTGTCTGAGAGCTGGACTGGTTTAGCGCAATGGATGATATGCCGATTGCTCAATCCGCTCAAAAGAATAAGCATGTATCTGGTTTAAAAAAACCCGATCAACGCTTGCAGCGTCGCGACATCCCTATTTCGACCCGACAGCAGGTTAGTGTATCTCCTTTTTATGGTCGTTTTGTAGGAACAATGCGTGTTTTACTCCCAACTATCGCTACAGGCCTTATAGTTATTGTTCTTGTATGGCCTCAGTTAGACCAGCAGCAACGCAGATTTACTCTCGGTCCCGCAAAAATTGACAAAAGTGCGGCGAAGAACTTAACGATGCTCAATGGTCGATATGCGGGAATATTAGAAGAAAAGCCATTCACGATAACAGCGACAAAAGCACATCAGAAGAATGCGACTGATATGGAGTTCTCGTTACAAGGGCCCAAAGTAGACGTAATGATGCAGAATGGTTCGTGGGCTGCTATCACGGCAAAAGACGGATTTTACAATCACAAAATGCAGCTTTTAGAGCTAACGGGTGGAGTAAACCTCTTTCACGATACTGGATACGAATTCCGCACCGAAAATACAGTCGTTGATTTGAAAGCAGGGGATGCGCGTGGTGTCGACCCCGTCGAAGGCCAAGGTCCCTTAGGAAACCTTCAATCTGAAGGGTTCGTCCTTTTTTATAAATCTAAGCGCATACTTTTCACCGGGCGCTCAAAATTGACGTTATTTCCACACCGGATGAAGGAAGGATGAGGACACCTTACCCGGTCATATTGGCTGCGGTTTTTGTTTGGCTAGGACAAATTCCGCTATCGTCTACAACACATGCCCAGTCAGTAAACATACCTATGGCCACTGACGACAATACCTCTCCCTTGGTCATAGAGGCCGATGACGGTCTAGAGTGGATCCCGAAGCAGGGGAAATATATTGCACGTGGCAATGCGAGAGCGGCACGCGGAAAGGTAACGCTACAAGCGGAAGAGCTAGTCGCTCATTATCGGGACGCAGCAAAGGGGCAAGGCCAAGAGATGGTCAGGCTTGATGCAAAAGGACAAGTGAAAATAGTTTCATTGGGCAAAGATCAAACAGGGAGGCCGGCAAAGACAATTGCGACCGGAGACATGGCCGTTTATCACGTCAAAGAGTCAGTCTTCGTTCTCAATGGGAAAAAACTTCAGATGATCTCGCCTCAAGGTATTTTGAAAGCACGAGATAGTCTCGAGTATTGGGATAAACGTCAAACAGCTGTTGCACGAGGAAAGGCAGTAGTTATTCAAAACAAACAGCGTCTGCACGCAGATATGCTCACTGCTTATTTCACTACCCCCAGTGTGACTAACAAAAAAACAACCACGAATGGGCAGCGAATCGATAGAGTAGATGCCATTGGTAACGTCCATGTGTCAGTTTCGAATGCAATTATAAGAGGGGATCGAGGGGAGTATTATCCCAAAACGAGTGTGGCAACATTGCGGGGGAACGTTAAAATCACGAGCAATAATAACCAGTTAAATGGAGACACGGCAAAGGTAAATTTAAAAACAGGTATCTATAAGCTTATTGGTAAGCGTGTAAAAGGTTTGATTACACCCAACCAGACGCGATAAGACTGTGTTATAGATAGTGAGTTTTTGGAAATATCGTACTGGAGTATCAACCTAAGTGAGCCAATCGTCCGAACCTCCATTCCCTTCGCCACCGATGACATCGAACGGGTCGCCAGACAGGGTTCAAACCAATCAGGAGGGGCCGCAACTTATTGCCTCTAATTCAGGATTGGTAGTGCGAAACCTGGGAAAGCAATTCAAGAAGCGGCCAATACTAAGAGATGTAAGCCTCTATCTGCAACGTGGAGAAGTTATTGGGCTACTAGGTCCAAATGGTGCCGGCAAGACAACTTGTTTTTATATTATTACCGGGCTGATTGCCGCAGACTATGGAGCCGTCTTAATGGACGGACATGATATCACCACTCTTCCTATGTATAGGCGCGCTAGATTGGGCATTGGTTATTTGCCCCAAGAACCATCTATATTTCGCGGTCTTAACGTTGAGCAAAATATCCGCGGTGTCCTTGAAGTAGTTGAAGGAAATAGAGAACAACGTGAAGCAATGCTCGAAGCATTGCTTGCCGAGTTCTCAATAACACATTTGCGCCGTACTCCATCACTTGCACTATCCGGAGGAGAGAGACGTCGGGTAGAAATTGCGCGCGCCTTGGCCTCCCAGCCAAATTTTATTCTTTTAGACGAACCTCTCGCGGGTATCGACCCTATAGCAGTACGAGACATTAGAGAGCTCGTCATTCATCTAAAAGACCGTGGCATTGGCGTTCTTATCACGGACCATAATGTACGTGAAACGCTCGAGGTTGTCGATCGAGCATATATTCTCCACGATGGTAGATTATTGATGGAAGGGCGCCCAGACGAAATTGTCGCAAATAATGAAGTTCGTCGTGTCTATCTTGGAGAACGGTTCAGCCTTTAAAGGCAGAACCACCTACATAATGGTTCTCTCACAACGCCTCGATTTACGCCAATCCCAAAACCTCGTTATGACACCCCAGTTGCAACAAGCTATTAAGCTTTTGCAATTCTCTAGTAATGAGTTGCGGGAATTCGTCGAAGCCGAACTGCAACAGAATCCTATGCTCGAACGTGATGAGCAAACTGGTGACGAACCGAGCGTAGCAGAGCGCTCACGCGACAGCACAGGCACTGATAGTTATAACGAACAACAATCAAATGATGACAGCACAACCCCCGATACCCTAGAATTTGCTACAGGCGCCGCAACTACCAATGAAGCTGAAAGTCCGCTTGATATAGACCATGACTCCGTTTGGGAAAGCGAAAGCCCGACTGATGCTGGAACAGCTCTAAATGATAATGGCGCAAATGAGCAGGGTCTTTCTCTCGACAAGCTTAATAACGCCCAAGGTGGACGTAGCGATTTCAGCACACCAATAAGTGACATTGAAGCTACCCTTAGTGAGGCCAAGTCCTTGCGAGATCACCTATCAGAGCAGCTAACCGTAGACATTGTAGATGCTAAGGACCGAATGGTGGGCCGCCATTTAATAGAATTACTTGATCAGTCAGGCTGGATCAGCTCTCCATTAAAAGATCTATCAGCCACTTTGGGCTGCTCAGCAGAGAGAGTAGAAAGAGTACTTAAAGCATTACAGAGGTTTGATCCTCCGGGCATTTTCGCGCGCGACCTGAAAGAATGCTTGGCTCTGCAACTACAAGACCGTAACCGTTATGACCCAGCCATGGAAGCTTTACTGGATAACCTCGACCTACTCGCAAAACAGGATAAAGCAGCGCTCATAAAGATATGCGGCGTTGATGAGGAGGATTTGACTGATATGGTCGCTGAAGTCCGAGCTTTAGATCCCAAACCAGCACAGAATTTTGAACGAGAGATTCTCCAAACAGTTATCCCCGATATCTTAATGCGACCACATCCCGATGGTGACTGGATTGTTGAACTCAATCCCGAAACCCTTCCGCGCATACTCATAAACAAAGATTACCATGCGAGAGTCGCTGGCGAGGCTCGAAAAAAAGATGAAAAGGAGTACATCGCTGAGCAACTCCAATCCGCTAATTGGCTTATGAAATCTTTGCATCAGCGAGCAACCACAATACTCAGGGTCTCCCGTGAGATTGTACGCCAGCAACACGGCTTTTTTAGTAAGGGAGTAGAACATCTTCGCCCGCTTGTCCTTCGCGATATTGCTGAAGCTATCGAAATGCACGAAAGCACAGTGAGTCGTGTTACCTCAAACAAATACATTCACACACCTCGAGGCACTTTTGAATTGAAATATTTCTTCACTTCATCGATAAGCGGCGTCGGCGGCATATCAGAACACTCTGCTGAGTCTGTGCGCCACCGCATAAAAACACTGGTCGATGAGGAGGACCCCGGATCAATACTGTCAGACGACGGGATCGTCTCTATCCTGCAAAGAGAAGGCATAGATATCGCAAGGCGCACAGTTGCAAAATACCGGGAGTCGATGAAAATTTCTTCTTCTGTACAGCGACGGCGGGAGAAGAATAAACGCATATGAAAATTTGCAAAACTGCGCTGAGACTTGTACGCTATTAGGTTCTTTAGAAAAAAGCTGCGGCTCTCACACAGAGTTCTGAAACTATGCTCATGGACAACAACATTGTCTAAGCAGAAGTTAAGTTAGACGCGAATTCACGTGCTGGTTTTTTGTCGAGTTCAAGCACGACATCGCGAATTGACTCCGCTCTGTCTCTCGGTATCTCCAGAAGGGCATTATCAAAAAATTTTGATGAGATTTCAGCTTCGCTCAATGCTCTTTCACCAGCTCCACGGTTTACACGCTCGTAATGCACATGTTCAATACCATCTTTAGTCGTGATGATGACCCCGCCTGAATAATAGTCTGGGTACCCCGTTTGTGGGTCAATCTCATACTCAACCTTTGATGCTAATTTCAAAATAGCCTCATCACTAAGAACATCATCCGTAAGTTCTGAGAGCCCAAATTTACCTTTGTGTAAACAGGCTGCAACTATGAATTGAGCAGAGAATTTAGCATCGTAGTCGCTAGCAGGTTTGAGTTTATTTGCCGATGGCTCCGCTATTAGGTTAACTGCTATTTCTGGCATTTGAACCAATATTTTTTGGATACTCTCCAGCTCGATTGATCGGGAACGCTTTAACTCCAACGCTGAATCTGCCAAAGCATGTGTAAAGTGACAACTAGGAAATGGCTTAACCGCTGTATCTAAACACTCCCAAACATCACCCAGCCCAGCGGTAAGGCACTCATAGTCAACATGTTCTTCATCATCATGCAGGTGACTCTTATATAGACCATATCGACCTTCGTACGGCCAAGTTGGTCCAACAAATCCGTTTTTGGCCAAATAAGCGGCGGTTATTCCTGCTGCGCCGCCCCAGCCCGGATGTAATCTCTTATTCCAACCTCCCTCTTCGACGAATTCCATACTTGCTGCAGCTGTGCTGCCTGCAAACGCTTGAGCACTTGCCAATTCTTTCACATCTAAGCCCAAAAGCCGCCCAGCTGCTAAGGCGCTGGAAAAATGCGCGCACACCCCTGTCGGATGGTAACCCCGCTTGTGTAATCCCCCCATCGCAGCCATCCCAATGCGAATGATACTCTCCATTGCAATCACATAAGTGGTCAGCAACTCACTACCATCAACACCGCACTGCTCACTTAGGCCTAAAGCCGTGCTCAGGGAACTAGCCGTGGGATGCACAACGCTTCGTAAGTGTGTGTCGTCGTAGTCTAGACCGTGTATCAGCGCACCATTCATTATTACCGCATCCCTCAACGGTAATTTCTCTTGAAACCCTATAACCGAGGCAGTCCCGGTACCCGCTGCATCTAGGAGGCCAGTCAGTATCTTCCCTGAAAAGGGGTAATGACGGGAAGCAAAAGCGATACCGACAGCATCCAATATCAGATACTTTGCACGATCACGCACCGAAGCTGGTATATCCTCAAAATGCAAGGACTGGGCAAATTTGGCAAACCTTAGCGCAATCGGCTGTGTAAACTGAGTTTCAGGCTGAATTGATGCTAAATTTTTGACCATTTTACTCTCCAAAAAGACAAACGCTAGCTAGAAGCCTCAACCGGCCGAATTGAAAAACCATATAAATAAGGTTCTCATGGTATTGATACCAAGCTATCTTAAAAAGGTTTTTTTTTCACAACCTTGGTTTGCATCACTATCAATATGTAAACCCCACTGGTCAAGTAAATGTACTTGATTTATCGTTAATATGATTAGTGGATCTTTTTTCTAACGTCCGGGAGAAATTCAAAAATGGCTGAATTGCGAATGATGGCAACTACCGGTATGGTTGGTTATGGCTACACAGAGGAAGCCTTCAATAGAGGTCTCGAACAAGGCTTAGATTTTATTGCAGCCGATGGTGGATCTATGGACCCGGGGCCTCACTACCTAGGTCAGGGAATTCCCTTTGTATCGCGCCAAGCAATCAAGAGAGATCTCTCTTTAATGCTTGAGGCTGCTATAAAACAACAGATCCCAATGCTAATTGGCTCTTGCGGTGGTGGAGGAAGTGACCCACAGCTAAATTTTGTGCGCGATGTCGTTAAAGAAATCGCTGAAGAAAAAGAACTGCACTTCAATATGGCCTTAATTCGTGCCGAGCAATCGGCCGGCTACCTGAAGCAAAAGTGTGCTGCTGGAAAGATTGAATCACTTGGCCCGATCTCTGAAATGACCCCAAGCATGATTGACGAAAGCCACAGAGTTGTGGGCATGATGGGTGTCGAACCATTTCAAAAGGCTATTAATGATGGAGCACAAGTTGTCTTGGCAGGTCGAGCTACGGATGCGTCCATTTATTCTGCAATACCATTAATGAGGGGGTTCGATCCTGGACTTTGTTGGCATCTTTCGAAAATTATTGAGTGCGCAGGACAAGTAACTACCCCGCGGACTGGCCAAGATTGCGTTATAGGCACATTGCATGACGATTATTTCCTTGTTGAGCCAGGTCATCCCGACAAACGCTGCACGCGCATGCGCATTGCGGCACATACACTCTATGAAAACCCGAGCCCCTACCATCTAGAAGAGCCTGAAGGCACGCTGGTTACAACGCATTCCAATTACGAGCAACTAGATGAAAGAATAGTCAAGGTAAGCGACAGCCGTTTCGAAGACGCCAATCGCTACACTGTTAAACTTGAAGGTGTAAAATTATCGGGCTACCGTACTGTTTTTATTGCGGGAGTACGCGATCCAATACTCATTTCTGTGATAGATGAGTTCATCAAAGCCTGCCACGAACGCGTCGCCGTAGAAGCAGCTAATCTCAGTATCAGCCGAGACCAATACCGACTTAACATTCGAGTTTATGGAAAGGATGCCACGATGGGACCGAGGGAGCCCGTAAAGGATACTCAAGCCCACGAAATCGGATTACTTGCGGACGTGCTTGCAGATGACCCTGTCAGCCCACATAGGAA